>CAKONC010000002.1 GCA_934096985.1 uncultured Bacilli bacterium
TTACACTAACCTTAATATCATTGTTTGAATCTCTATATATTAAAAAGTCATGATTAGTTATTTGTAAGTTTTTATTGCCCATTTATTATTCTCCTTTCTTTTAAATTTTTTATTTAATATTAATTTTAACATTTTTATTCTTATCAATATAAATACATTTTACTTATATTCTTCTTTTGATAAACAAAGATACACTGCTACCTTATATGTCATATTAATATTTCAACTTTCTATAAAATTTCACAAAGAAGATTTTACTCTTCTTTTTTTATTTCATTTTCAATTATCCATTTTATATCTTCTATCGATTTATCAATATTAAATATGCCATTACCTACTGGATAATAAACAGGATAAACTTTATATTCGTTTTTATTAATTTGTATTTTGTGACATTTTTTTCTATTTTCAGATACAGATATCTTTTTATTTAAAATAATAGAACTAACTTGGTTTCCAAAAGTAATAATTATTTTTGGTTTAATTATATTTATTTCTTTGAATAATAAATCAAGATATTTTTTCAACACTTCATCAGGCAATGGTCTTGCATCTATTTGTGTACATTTACCTAAATTAGTAATGAACAATTTATTTTTTTCAATTTCTTCGTAAACATAGTCGCAAAACTCATAATCCCATTCTTTTGGTTTCTTTTCTTGAATTTTGTTAAATGTTTCTTCACTTAATAAATCAACTTTATAGAACAACTTCCATATGTTTTTAGTTCCTAACCATGGAGACTTTCTACCTTTCCAAGATTTATCACTGGCAATATTTTTTCCGGTAGGATTCATAAAAACAAAACATATATCAGGATTTTTTTCACATCCACCATTATATATAGAATCTAATTCCTTAGCACCATATTTAACTTGTAATTCATCATAATCTTTTCTTAAATCTTCTATCTTCAAAATATTCACCTTCTTATAAAAAAGTTTCTTTAAGTAGTTCTTACCCAATTTTTCTTATAATTTTTGTTAATTTTTTATTAAAAATTGTAAAAAGAAATTTAATTAAAAGCCTTATAAAATAAGAGTTTTAAAGAGAGTTTATATAAGTCGTTCTTTCCCAGTTAATTCCGACTTTAGTTAACTTTTCTTCTTGATTGTTATTTTTCTTTTCTGTTCTCATTTTTCTCTTTTGATACATATCCATTATTTATCACTTCCTTTTTTATAAATTGTAATTCAATGTTTTGCTATGTTTTTAATTATCATCATTGAAATAGTTAAAAGAGTGTAAAAGATAATACCTTTGTTTGTAAACATTTCTTTAATAATTGTTTTATCTAATAACTTATTCTTATTATCCAACTCAACCATTTTCTTGTTTTTTATAAAACAAATTAAACCAATAATTGCTAACATCATCATAAATATAGAATACATACCTGTAATTTTCATTGATATTCCTTGTAAAGTTTGAATTATAATACTTCCAAATATGTTAGATAATGAATGTAATAATATAGGTAATTTTATATTTCCTGTTTTTACGAATAAATATGACCATATCATACCTAGTATAAAAGTATATATGATTTGTGGTATTCCCAAAGAAACACCATGAACTATCGCAAAACAAAATGATGAAACCATCATATAAAACAATTCACCATATTTCAATAATTTATCTGCAAATACTTTTCTAAATACAAATTCTTCTACAATAGGATTAAACACGGTTAGCATAAATATCATATATGGTGTTAATGTATTTAAATCTGTTGATAGTTCTTGCCCACTTATATTAGCAAAAATATTCACTAAGACACTCATAATCGTAAGGGCAGTAAATTGTAATAAAAAACATAAAGTTATTGATTTTCCATTCACTTTACTTTTTTTAATGTTTGTATTAGGTATTTTCTTTGTTATATTTATAAACAAGAATAAACCTATTACATATAAAGTGACTAATCCAATTATAGTTTTAAATATTGGTTGAATATTTAAATTTTTTTGAATAAATATTGAATAAATCCAATATATTCCAAACATTATTGCAATACCAAACTTACTTTTTCTAAATCTTTTTTCTTTTCATTCATTTTTTAATTCTCCTATCAAATTGCTATTTATCTTCAACTATTTTATTACTTTCTTCAACTAACAAATCAAAATCTGATTTATACAATTTGTCTTGCTTTATTCTATACTTTTCGAATTCTGTTAATGCTTTATCACATGCTATTTCATGTGATATTTTTCCAGCATCTTTTAATATATCCCTATCATCTGCAAGCAAAAACTTATCTATTCTAGATGACCAGTCCTCCATCGTCATTGGAATATGTCTTCTTGCCCTATTTTCAGCAATTTCTAAAAATGCACTAACAATTCCTTCTAAATCTTTTAATTCTTCTTTATTTAAATAATTTTTAGCAATTATTACATCTGATTCCATAATTTTACCATTAGGACTATTTTTCCATGAAGTCAAACCCATATGTTCTTTTTCTGAATTAACTCTATTATATATAAGTTCTGCTGCCGTTTGTTTTGATACAGCAAAGTGCATTTTATTTTGAACTCTTTTAAAGAAATCGATTGATATAGGAGATTTAGGATCATAATCTATACTTGTAGCATAAATGTCAGTTACTTTTTGATAAAATCTTCTTTCAGATAGTCTAATTTCTCGGATTTCTTCTAATAACTTTTCAAAATAATCTTTATCAATAAATGAACCATTTTTCATTCTTTCTTTATCTAATACATATCCTTGAATTGTAAATGTTTTAAGTATATTTGTCGCCCATCTTCTAAATTGTGTTGCTCTTAACGAATTTACTCTATATCCAACTGATATTATTGCATCTAAATTGTAAAATTCAACATTTCTCTTAACACTTCTATGTCCCTCTTTTTGAACTAATTCCATTTTGGAATAAGTTGAATCTTTATCTAACTCCTTTTCATTATAGATATTAATTAAATGCTTTGCTATTGCCGGTTGTTCTACATTAAATAATTCCGCCATAGCTTTTTGAGTCATCCATAAAGTTTCATTTTCATATCTTACTTGTATGCCTTTGTCTTTTTCTTGAAGTTTGAATGTTATAAATTCTTCAGTGCTACTTCTAATTATTAAATCTTTTGCCATTGTTATCATCTCCTTTGTCTAAAATATTAGTTTTTCATAAATCACTCTTACATAATTTTTATTAATTTTTTATTAAAAATTGTAAAAAGGATTTTAATTAAAAGCCTTATAAAATAAGTGGTTTTAAGAGAGTTTATATAAGTCGTTCTTTACCAATTTATATTTGTTTTATTTTCATTATTTATTCTTTATCACCTTTATCTTTTATTATTCTTGTTTCATTAAAAATTTATCAATGACATTTTTTTCGACAATGTTATTTTTATCAAGTGCATCATTTTTTATATATTTTGCATAATTTTTATTATTTTTTATTTCATATACAAAACTTGGTTTAAATTGTTCTAAATATTCAATGACTAAATCAGCATATTCATCTATTTTATTACCATTAACGATATCATTTAAATATTTATTTATACCTTTTTTAGTATTTATCCTTTCGATATATAAAGCCAAAAGATTAGTTGAACCCGCTTTTTCTTTTGCTGACTTAACGATGTCTAGTAAATTTTCTCTTGTCATATTATATCTAGATTTGTAGCCACCTCTTGAAAATAATATTAGTACACAACCAATAAAAAATCTATCAGTTCCATCGGAAGGAAAAGTTTTATTAACAAATTCTATTAAATTTTTTATATTACCCTTTTCATACTCATCATACAGTTCCATTAAAATCCTATTTATCATACTAATTCCTTTCAGTTTTATCTTACAGTATCACATGTTTTAGTTCATAACAAGTAATTTAATTTTACAATTTATTATTTAAAAAATCATTTTATTCTTTTATTTCTAATGTTTTCTTTTTCTAGTTTTTTCAAACTCTTTTTAGGTGTTGGCATTTTTTCAGGCATCATACCACCAATATCGGCAATTGCTTTTCTAACTTTTTTGCCAACATCATAATGTACATTTCTAGCCTCTTTTTCACCTTGTACTTTATCTCTTATAAGTCTTTGTTTTGTTTGATTTATTCTAAATAAATTAGCAACTAGTTCATCTTCATTCATGTTATCCTAAATATCTTCTCTATATTTTAATTTTTTTCTTTTAAAAATATCATCAGCGGTTTCACCATTATATAACCCTTTATATCCAGCATTATGAAATTCAGCCATATTTTTAACACCAGCAGCAAACGCAATTTTTTGTAATGTATAATTGCCTTGTTTTGTTAACCTTCTTTGATAAAATCTTTTTTCATCATCTGATAATAAATCATATTCTTGCTCAGTTATTTCTTGCTTTCTCGTTTGAACTGCAAAATATGTTTGACCTAAAGCAACAACTTCTTTGTTAGGATCTGCATTTTGAACTATCAAATAACATATATATCTTGATAATTTATAATCTTTAATAAATTCCTCTTTGCCTTTACCAGTTTTTATTGGCTTGTTGAACTCAACAACCCAATCATTTTCATATGAAATACTATTTTTTGCAGATATTACTGCTTTATCTATTACTTTTGAAAATTTCTCCAGTCCTTATATTCTAACACTTTTTGTAATTCACGTGCATACCAAAATTCATTGCCATGTTCATCAGTATGTTTGATGTTTTCAAAAATACTATTAGTATATTTATTTTCGATTTTTTTCACTCTCGCCTCCTATTGAATCATTATAAATATTTTTTATAAAATAGTATTAACACTTATTCATCCTAAAAGTTAATTTCCACTTTTAATAATACTCTATCATATTATATTTCTTTACCCTTGAACATTATAGCATGGTTTAATATATTTAAAAAGGCATAATAGTTCATTATTTTTTAACAAAGCTTTTGTATGCTACATAAATTCCAACTAACCAAAATGGAACTGAAAATATAATCATCTCACTTTGTTTTTGAACAATTGAAGATATAGTTGCTATAATTAATACACCAAACCAGTATATTAAAAATATTACTAAATACATTTTTAAAAAGCTTTTTTTTAATCTTTGATTTTGAAATGCTATAGCTAAATAGTAGCCTAAAGTGCAGTACCCGCAGAACAAAAAGGGTAAAAATATTATTCTAAATATAAATTCTTTTAGCTTAATATAAATTATTGAAAATATTATACAAATAACCATTGCTGGTATAACTGAAGTTATTTTTTGCATTATATTGGAAAACTTTACTAAATTAATATCATCCGCTTGGCCAGATGACTTTTTTAATTTAATTTTATATATTAAATCATATATTATTACATATAATGGGCATATAATCATTAAAAGTGATACAAGTTTGTCAAAACCATTTCCCATTACAAATGAAATTATTCCAATAACAAAAGCTAAATAAACAATGGGAAGTAATAATACGCCTTCATAATTTCCCATAGTGGTATACAAATTATAAAAATACTTATTTTTTTCTTTTATTGGCCAGCCATCATTAGTCTTTTCTAAAACATTGTAAATATAATCATGTGTTTTTAAAACAATATAGTAACCCTCCTCTAAATTGTCATAACCAAAATCATAATTATATTTTTTGCCTTTTCTATCAACAAAATAAATATCTATATGTTTGTATTTTTTTAGATACAAAACATCTTTATGTGGTTTTAAAACTATATTTAAAAAATATGATAACCAGCAATATAATGATATTATAGTAAAAAAAAGTCCTACAATAATTGGCGCTATAAATCCAGATGAATAATTATTAGAAATATTTTTTAATGGAAAATAAATCAGTGTTACACCAATGATACCCAAAATAGTTACTAAAATAAATGCTCCATTAGAAAAATATTTTGATTTTATTTTTCTTTTTCTTTGATCTAAATTCATACAAAACTCCTACATTAATAATTATAATAACATAAAAAAAGATACTTAAGTACCTTTCCATATTTACTTTACAAATAATTACAGGTTATTTATTTTTGCTTTTTATCAGGCAATATTGATATATCTCTTATCATATCACCATTAATTAAACGTACCCTATTTTTTTCTTCAACCTTTATCCAATTGCCTTCGATAGCAACTATTTTACCAGTCACACCAAAAGATTCATTAAATAATATAATTGTGCACATTTTTCCTATAAATTCTTTCATCAATTCTTGTGGCATTTCTCTTTTTTCTCCTTTCCTTTTTCTTTTAATTATTCCCAAATATAATTTGTTTCTTGGAATTATTATACAAAACAAAATTATTATAATGAAAAATAATAAATAATTTATTTTTACCGCCTCCCACTTTTATTTTATTATTTGTACATAATCGTCTTTTCTAGGTTTAGCAGGTGGAAGCATACCATTTGGATAACCCAAAATGCAATGACCAATTCCCACATAGTTATCAGGAATATTCCATTTTTTTAAAAGCTCTTTTCCTTCATCGGTTTCAAATTCTTCTTTAGCTCTATGTATCCAACATGAGCCAATTTTTAGACTATGTGCTGCGTTCATTAAGTTACCTAAAACTAAACTTCCATCTTCTATATATGTGTGTTTTGTTTTATCGGCTAAAACCACAATTACAGTTGGAGCTGAATAAAATGGATCTATGTCTTTTCCCATAACTGAAGCATTTAACTTTGACAATTTCTGAATTGTTTTCTTATCTTGCAATACAATCATTTTTGCGGATTGCATACCCATTCCTGATGGAGCATATTTTCCTGCCTCTAGTATTTCAAATAATTCTTCATCTTTAATCTGTTCATTTTTATAATTTCTGCAACTCCTTCTTTCTATTAAATTTTTAATTGTTTCATTAATCATAATTTTCCTTTCTTTTTAAATTAATATTCACTTATAAATTTTTTTCATAATTTACTGTATATTTCTTTTATTATTTTAGTATTTAAGCCAAAAATAACCGAATATATTAAGTAGTCTTCCCATAATACTAATTCTTTTTTTTCTTTTTCATTTATGTTGCTAAAATCACAAAGATATTTTTTTAGTCCCACAAGTTTTATTTGTAAATTTTTACCTACTTTATTTCTAATATATGGATCAAAACTATTTAATAATTCATAATTATAAAGGTATGATACTATAAAAACAGGCAAATAAATCATAACTACTATAAGTAAAAATAAAATAGCAAATCCAATAATCATAGTTTTTTCATTATTAATGCCCTTAATAATTAGATATTTTGCCGATAAAATAGTTCCAATTAATGCAAGAATAAAAAGCATTACTGTAATAATTATAATTTTAACTACATGCTTTTTTACATCAGCTCTTTTCTCAAGTAATTTATCTAATATAGCATCATCTCTTACAATATTTGTAAGTTCTAACATATCAATATTTTTTAAATTATTATTTTTTAAAGCCGATAAAATAAATGCTTCGTTTGCCTCTAAACCACTAATATCATCATTTTCAATTGTTATTTTTTCTTGAATTTTAATTTTACGTTTTAATTCAAGATTTAAAAGTGTTGCCACAATATCTTTTTCATTAAGTGTAAAATTTTCCAAGTAGCTTAATACTGCAGGAGAATATTTTTTAATAATATCCCTATAATAATTAATATTATTTATATTAACTTTTTCAACTTTCTCACTTTTATATTTTCTTTGAGAAACTTTCACTCCTACATATATAATTGTTATATAAAAAGAGCTTAGTAAATTACTTACTATAGTTATAATAATATAAACTAAAAAATATAATGCAAATATTATATATACATTAATAGATAAATTTTCAAAACCGATATTCTTTGAAAAATACTCATAAAACTCATTAAATCCACCATTAACTAAATTAATTAATGTAAGAATAAGTATAATACTCCAAAAAAGGATATCAATAGCATGTTCTTTCTGTAAAAATTTTTTCATCTTATACCCATAATCCAATTATTAATCTCATCTTGTTTTGTAATAAGTTTATCACTATAACTTTCAAAAACAATATTTTGAGAACTTATTACATTCCCTTTACATTCTTTTTGAAATTCAATAAATGTTTTACCAAGCCAACCGGCATTTGTAGCAAAAAAGTAAATATTTTTACCACTTATATCATATTTGTTTAAAAATGTTCTTATTACAGGTGAAATTGTATACCACCACACTGGAGTACCAATAATAATTGTTTCATATAAAGATAAATCAACATTAATGTCTTTAATTTCTGGCATATGGTTTGTGCCTTCCATTTTTTGCTCTTCATCAACAACAGTTTGATAGTCCGTATTATACGCAATGACTGGTTTTAATTCCAAAATATCACAAGGTAATTTGTCTTTAATTAAATTTGCTATTTTTCTTGTATTTCCAGTATATGAAAAATATACTACTAAAATTTTATTCATTTAATTTCTCTTCTTTCTTATATATATTTATAACCTACGCTCTGCTCTTTGTTTTTGAGAATCGTGAGGAATATAATTTGCACCATTTAAAATAACATTCATGTGTTCTATAATTTGCTTGATTTTCTCCGGATATTGGGCCATATTGTTATCTAAAGAATTTTGCATGGCAGATAAAAATCCATCAATAGAGATCCAATCAAATCGATTTTGTGCTTTACAATAATTAAGAAATTTTGTTAAATAATCAGATAGCCGTTCTGTATAACTAGTGTCATCATCATATGTATGAACTACTCCGATTCCATCAAAATCAGGAATAAATGGCTGGTGAACACCTAGACAAGAACTAACAACTTTATTCTTATTAATATAGTCATTTAATTTTGTGACATCTTCTTCATTTTCTAAATTAATAACCATAGAATCACTTCTTATACTTCCAGAAATTTTAGAATTAGAAACAATACCATTGTCACATAAAAAATTAATTATAGCGGGTGCAACAAAGCCATAGTAAGCAGGATTTATAGGAATATAAACTTTCCACTCATAATTAGGCTTTCTACCATCTCTTGGAATATTTGTATCAAAAAATTGCCATTCATCATTTAAGCTTCCACTGCCTATCCAGCATTTACCTTCGTTTTCCTTTTGATTTAACTCGTTTAATATTTGTTGTTTTATTTCATCTGCTAACTGTTTACCTGCTAAATTCGAAGCTATTCCATAATTTTTAAATGCCTTATAAATCTCCTTGTTAGTAAGTAAACCATTTGGGATTTTAGCATAGCCTTGTAATTTTGACATAACCTCATTTATTGTTTCTTTCTGACTTAACATTAATAACACTCCTTATAGTATTAAATGATACGCTTTAATTAATACTTAGTTTTTCTTCAATAGTTAACTGGCCAATATTTATAAATTCTTGCATAACTTGGTTAATGCCAATCTTGCTTTTCCACCAATCAGTTTTACTAATATTTCTGCCATCCACAACTCCATAAAAATCACATTTTTCTATGGGAAAGTTATATTTTTTTGCATTCATATACCATCTTCTGGCAACAAAATCTTTAGCTATTCGAAGAATTTTATTAAATTTATTGACATCAACTAATTTATCAATATTTTTTAGTATTTCAGGATTACTTATATATTTATCACTAATAATTATTTTATTAGTAAATCCTTTTTCTTTTAATAAATCTATTAATATACTTGCGCTTCTTACGTTTTCATTTGCATGACCTTCACAAATAATAAATAAAGTATTTTCATCAATAATATTTTTTTCTAACATTATTGCCATATCATTAGCAAGGCTTACTTCAGCCCAATCAGCATTTATAATTAATAAATCATAATGGGATAGTTCATCTAAACTTTTTCCTATAAATATAAAATCAGTAATATCTTTTATTGTATCGGGATTCATTTTTGCACTCCAGTAATATTATTTTATTTTTTTATCCAATCTAAAACATCATCACTATTAACACTATTTAATGTTTTACCACTTACAAAATTAATATTTGGATATTTTTCTTTCAAATGTTTTAAACTTCCTGCAAAAGATGATCCACCTGATGTAACAAAAACGTATACATTTTTATGTGTTAAGTCGTTTTCTTCAATAAATGTATCAATAATGGATGGTTCTTTATACCACCATACTGGAAAACCAATAATTATATTTTCATAATTATCAAGATTTTCTACCCTACTTTTAACCTCAGGTCTAATACTTTCATTCTCAGATTCAATAGTTGTTCTACTATTTTTATCATTCCAATCTAAATCTTTACTCGTATATTTATTTACTGGCTCTATTTCAAATAAATCAGCACCAATCAAACTAGAAAGCGTTTGTGCAATATTTTTGGTTGTACCAGTAGCCGAAAAATAACATATTAAATTTTTCTTCATAACCATCCTACCTTACATTTTTTATTTTACCATATCTTACACATATTGATGTAAATTTTTCGCATTTTTTACCTACAATTTTGTAAACCTCACCTTTTACATTTAAAAAGTTAGATTTCATAAAATGGGTTAAAACAAGCTCGTAAGAATTAATATCACTTTTGTATTTATAGCAAAAATCTTTTATTGGAGCAGATAAACTAAATACCCATATAGGACTTACTATGATAACTTTATCATAATCTTTTAAATTAAAATTAATATTTTTTGTATCCATACGCCATTTATGCATATTAAATCTACCACACCACCAAAAGCCAAGTGTACCTGATGTTTTTTCTGTTGTAGTTAATTCATATATATTACTATTTTCTTTGCTGGCTATCATATAAGCAACTTTTTTCGTATAACCCATTCTTGAAAAATATACAACAACAGTTTTAGATTTTCTATTAATCAAATAATCATCTTCGTTAAAAGAAAAACTTTCTTGAGTATAAAATATTAAAGTAATAAGTCCCGCTAAAAACTCCATAAATCCAAATATAAAATAGCTTATTGAAAGAAAATTTCTTGGAAAAATTATAAACTGAATTGTTATCCAAAGCATTAAAGTTATGCCAAATATCATTCCTAGAATTATACCAATTTTTTTATTTTTCAAAAGTAAATAAAATGCCGTAATATTTGTAATTCCGTTAACAATTAAAAGCATAATTCCTGAAAAAATATAATTTTGAAAAAGCATATTACTTAAAGGCAAACATTTAAAATAAGAAAGAAGATTTTCCATATAAAGAATACTTCCATCAGGTTTAATAAACATACATATACTTCCAAAAATTGCGTCAATTCCAATAAAAAGACACCAAAACATTAGTATTTTCTTTACTTTTTTATATCTCATAACTACATTCCTATTTTATTGTAACAAAAAAGGTAGTAAAAAACTACCGATTAATAATTACTTATAATTTTAGCTACTCATTTTGAACATATTTCTAATAGCTTTTTCATATCCATTTGATTCTAAATTACCCTTTAAATCACTCATAAATATTTTGTTTTTACCACTTATATTTGTGTCTCTTAATAAAATAATATATTTCATACTACCCTTTCTTTAACTAACTTTATAGTGACCCACAATATCTTTTCTTTGCTCTAAAATATCTTCTTCATAATACAATTGATATGGAGTTGCATGATGAAGTACAAATGCAACTCCATTTTTATTTCTTTTATCAGAAACAATTCCTATATGATTATTAAAAATAACTATATCTCCACCTTGCCAATTTGATATATCATAAATATCATTTGTAAGTTTTATAGCGTTATTTTCAAAATAAATTTTTAGATTTTTTACTCTTCGAAAATCAATATTTTCATCAATTACATCTATGCCATATAATTCTTTATGGTTATTTATGTCTTCATTTACAAGTTTTTTTAGATCATAGCCAGCACCTTTTAAGCCAAAAGAAACAACATCGGTACATACTCCATAGTTATCATCGGGATAACCACCTATATAATATTTACTTTTATATTTTGGCTTTGTGGCAAGATATTTTTTCGTGCTTTCTAAAATATCTGTTTCATCATCAATTCCATCATTATCAAAGTCAATATTACTAATATACTTTTCAATTCCAAAATCCTTATTTTCATATTTCCTATGAGGAATATAATTAAATATATATAGTAGATAAATGATAACTAATATTAAAATGATTATAATAACAAACTTAATTTTTTTCATATTTATCCTACTTATAATTTACTAAATAAAATATACTTTTCTTTTAACGAAATTTTTTTCACTTCATAGCCATAATTTTTTAAATCTTTTTTACATTTTAAAAATGTATGATTTATATTAAATCCTAATATATTTTTAATTTCACCAAAAGAAAGTTTTAAACTTTCCTTATTTTGGCTTTTTATATATTCCCATAAAAGTTTATAACTATTCATATTAATCACCTTTTTTTAGCCACATATACATGCCTTCTTCAGCAACTTCTTTTTTGACTTTAAATCCGAAATTTGAATAAAATTTCTCTTTTCCTGGTGCGGATAGTAATTGAATCATCATTTCTTCACCATCTTGCATTTGACTTTGAATATACTTAATTAAAGATTTAATAAGGGCTTTCCCATAACCTTTTTCTTGAAAATCAGGTTTTACTACAACATCCATAATAAGACCAGCATAGCCACCATTAGTTACAAAGCTTGCCATTCCAATAGCATTATTATCTAAAACATATTTTACATTTATACCATTTTTAAGTGATATTTCAAGTAGTCTTTCCGAAGGAATTTTCCATGAAACCGAAGACATTATATCAATGTATTCTTCTTTAGTTAAAGTATTATACTCAATCATTTTTGCTCTCTTATTACTCTGCAAGGGTTACCACAGGCTATAACATTTGATGGCACATCTTTTGTAACCACGCTTCCAGCTCCTACTACAACATTATTTCCAATACTAACTCCTGGCATAACACAAACATTTCCACCAAGCCAAACATCATTACCAACCTTAATTGGCTTTGCATACTCTCCTTTTTTTCTTTCATCTTTATCAAGAGGATGACCTGATGTATAAAATCCACAGTTAGGGCCAATAAATACATTATCTCCAAATGTTACTTTATTTGCATCCAATATAACTAAATTATGATTAGCGTAAAAATTTTCACCTATTTCAATATTAAAACCATAATCACAATAAAATGTAGGCATAATAGTAAATTTTTCACCAGTTTTAGAAAAAAGTTTCTTTAAGATTTTATTTCTTTCTTCAGTTGAAGTAATATCGACACTATTATATAACTGGCAAAGTTTTTTAGCATTCATAAGTTTTTTAGTAAGATTTTCATCTTCTGCATTATACATTATGCCTTCTAACATTTTTTCTTCTTCTGTCATATATTTTTTTTTCCTTTTTTTGACATACTACGTACAGTGGCAATAATTCCCACTAAATTTGTGGCTATAGATAGTCCTAAAAGTACACCACTTGAAAAATCTCCAAAATTAGAGCTTACTTTACTACTAAAAAATATATTACTTAAATAAAGTAAGTTTCCAAGTATAATTAAAAATATTCCATAATTTTCTTTGTTCATTTTATCCCTCCATAAAAATTATATATTATAGATTAAATTATTTAAAGTTTTTCTTTTATAATATCATCATTTTCAATATGACCTATCAAAAGACTAGACTTTGGATCATGTTTTAGAAAATTTTGATTTACTATTTTTTCATCAAAATTTGCATAACAATATTTACACATATGTTTGCAAGTATTATACACGCCAATATCAACCATTGATACACACTCACATTTTCTTTCTTTTCTTGCAACCCAAGTTTTATTAAAAACTTTGCCAGTTAATTTATAAGCAAGAGATTTTGACATACACTCACCCTTAATAAAACCATATTCATTTAAATTTCTTTCTTCGAAACACGTATGAACCAAAATACTATTTTCCCTTGCACTTTTACTAAAATTTATTCCAATAGTTTTATAATCATTTTCCGTAAAATTTCTATATTTTATATAATTTTTATTTTTCAAAGTGTTTTTATATTCATCTAAAAAAGATACTATTATTTTATCGACATAACCAGAAAGGTTTTTGCATAATTTATCAAAAGCTCTTACATGATAATCTAAATTATATTTTTCACTTATAAATATTGGATCATATCTTACAACTACATTTTCTTTACCAAGAATATTAGAAAGTTTTTTTACAGCTTCAATAATGAGTTTTTTATCCGGTACAAATGGTTCAATATCTTTATTATACGGAGTTATTGTAATATGAAAAATAATGGGAATTTTAATTTCACTAATCCTAGATAATATTGGTAAGGGATTTTTTGTACAAAACAAGATAGCATCAACGTTTTTAAAATAAATTCTATTTACTATTTTTTGATAAAAAGGATTTCTAACATCTACATATCCATCATGAAGCCTATTAAAAAACCAATCAGAATAAAAGGCCACTATATCAGTTCTTCCGCTTACATTTAATATCATATTTTTCTCCTTTAAAAAGAAAAAAGCAAAACTTTATTGTTTGCTAAATTTCTTAAGTATTCTAAGGGTATTTAAAATTGTAATAAGAGTTACACCAGTATCGGCAAAAACTGCAAACCACATATTAGCAAGTCCAAATATACTTAGGCTAAGTATAGCAATTTTAACGCTCATTGCAAATATTAAATTTTCTTTAATAACCATTTTTGTATATTTAGAAATATTTATTGCTAAAGGTATTTTTTCTAAGTCATCACTCATAAGTACTACATCACTTGCTTCGATTGCACTATCAGTTCCAACGCCACCCATAGAAATACCAATATCAGCACGTTTTAAAGTTGGAGCATCATTCACCCCATCACCTACAAAAGCAAGTACCTTTTCATTTTCATGCACTTTTTCATAATGTGCAAACTTTTCTTGAGGAAGCATTTCATAATTTATTTCATCAATGCCAAGCTTTTTGCCTATTTCTAAAGCCGATAGTTTTTTATCTCCAGTAAACATATATGTTTTAATATTTAAATTCTTAAGCTTAGCAATAACTTTTTTTGCTTTGGGTTTAATACCATCATCAATATCAACGGTGGCAATATGTATTCCATTTATATTTAAATGCAAAGTTCCCTCTTTATCACAAGAGCAAGCTTTCTTACTACCAATTATTACTTTTTTATTACCTATCTCATAAGATATACCTTTTCCTGTAGTTTCCTTAAAGTTTTTAACTTTTGATGTATCAATTTTTTTATTTGATAGTTTTAATATTGATTTTGCAATTGGATGATTAGAAAATGTTTCTCCCATTACAAGATAATTAATAACATCCTCTTTACTATATTTGTCATCCTCAATTTTAATATCATTTACTTTAAATGAACCATTTGTAAGTGTTCCGGTTTTATCAAAAATAATACCTGTAATGTTTCCTAGATTATCTAAAAAATTACTGCCTTTAATCAAAATACCATTTTTTGAAGCAGCACCAATTCCCGTAAAATAAGAAAGAGGCACAGATATTGCTATAGCACATGGACAAGATATTACTAAAAATGTTAAAGCTCTATAAATACTTTGAGAATATGTAACGCTACTTATAATCGGCAAAAAAACGCCTACAATTAAAGCAAGAAGTAGTACAACTGGTGTATATATTTTACTAATCTTAGATATTGTTGTTTCTGTTTTAGCCTTTTTATCAGTGGCATTTTCTAAAAGTTCTAATACTTTAGCAACTGTAGAGTTTTCAAATGTAGATGTTGCTTTTATTTCAAGAACATCTTCTAAATTAATAAATCCAGAAAGTACTTTATCTTGAACTTTTACTTTTGTACTTTCACTTTCTCCTGTAATCGAAGAAGTATCAAGATATGAAGAGCCTTTTATAACCACACCATCAACTGGAACTTTCTCTCCTTTTTTAACTATTAAAATATCACCAATATTTACATCTTCAACGTTAATAGTTATAGTTTTATTTCCCTCTTTTTTATTTGCATAAATACTTTTTATATCCATTAAATCTTTAATTGATTTTCGGGAATTATTTATGGCCTTTTCCTCTAAAATCTTACCAATTGTATAAAGCACTATAACCATCATGCCTTCCATGGCTTCACCTAATATAAATGCACCAATACAAGAAATTAATATCAAAGCATTTTCGTTAATTGACTTTCCATAGACTAATATTTTAAAGGCATTTATTGCAACTTTGTAAAGTAAAAGAATATAGGAAATCATTAATAAAATTAACTTTATTGTATTTGAAACATTTAAATAAGAACCTAATAGTCCAAAGATAATACCAATTATTAATATACTTAAATGATATTCTTTTTTATTTTCATTTTCTTCACTACTAATATAAGCATCAGGCTCTACACTTTTAATTAATTTATTAACACTTTCAATACTTATATCTTTATCTGTTTCATAAGAAATCATCATTGTATTAAAATTTACTTTAACATTTTTAAAGTTTTCATTTTTATTAAGATTTTCTTCAATTTCTCTTGCACAATTTGCACAATCTAAATTATTTATTTTATATTTATATTTGCTCATTTTCTCCTCCTAACTGATGATTAATATGTTCAACACCAATTTCGTATAATTTACTTATATGTTCATCATCTAAAGTATAATACACTTCTTTGCCAGATTTTCTTGATTTAACAATTTTTTTATTTCGAAGCACTGCAAGCTGATGAGAAACTAGTGATTTACTGATATTTAGGGCATTTGCTATATCACAAACACACATTTCATTATTATCTAAACACCATAATATTTTTATTCTCGTAGGATCACCAATAGTTTTAAATACCTCAGAAAGTTTTATTAATGTAACTTCATCAGGTTTATTTTTTAGTGCTTTTTGCACAGCATCTTGATGTATTATATTGCAATCACAGTTGCAATTACACTCTTTCATTTTTTCTCCTTATGGTTGAATATATGTTCAACTATTTAATTATATATGAATATGCGTTCAACTGTCAATACATAAAAAATGTTTACACAAAAAAAATAAGCTAAAGTAAATTATTATATTCATAAATTTAAAAATTTAGTAAAATTTCTTACTAATAAAATATTTAATAAAAATAATAAATATTATAAAGTTACTTATATATTAGATTATAATTAAATTAATAATAATTATATGCTTTCAAATAATGATAAATAAGTGCTTAAAAAAGAAAATGATGATTACGAATTGTTATCATCATTACATTTTTCTATTATTTTCTTCCGTTTTAGCTCGAGTAGCATGGCAAAATTGAACTGAACCATCACTGCGAATAACACTTCTATAGTCAAAATTGCCATAAATTTCTGCATTTTTTAAATCACCTGTAGCAATTTCTAGCAATCTTATAGCATTAAGATTATTTCCAATCTCTTCTAAAGTTGAAAATCTTTCAGTTCCCGTATCAATTCCAAAATCGATATTTATTGATAATCCAGACATTATTTCATTTTTAGGCGCAAAATTGCCCATCATAAGTTGTTTCCCTTTTGGTTGAGTATTTATACGACATGATACAATTGCCGGTGCAAAACCATACTCATTTTCAGGCCAACATAATAAGGATTTATCTAATACTTTTTTGTCATTTGTTATTGCAAACTTTACCCAAACGCAGCCTGACTGTGGCCAACCATATTGAATATGATAAAACTCACCAGTTTCATCTTGTTTATCTCCTACATAATCAAAATGTGATGTTTGATGCAACCCAATTTCCTTATCTTTGACAGAATTAGCAGCATTTACAAATCTTATAATATTATTTGCAGCTATTTCTTTTTCTTCCGAATCAATTACTTCCATACTTTCTCCTTTTATTTACAATATAATTGTACTAAAAAATGAATAAATTGTATATCCTTATAAATTAAAATGTGCTAAATGATAAAAATAATTGCTTTTGTATTTCTTATTTTAGGAATATAAAGACTAATTATTAAATAATCAGTCTTTCTTATAATTTTTAGGCATCTTAAATTTAGTCATATCGTTTTTTCTCTAATTCTAACAACTCAATTTTATTATTTAATCCACCACCATAACCAGTTAAATTACCATTTTGTCCAACCACTCTATGACATGGAATAATTATGCAAATAGGATTCCAGCCTACTGCACCACCTACTGCTTGACTTGACATTTTTAAAATATTATCCATTTTAGCAATTTTTTTAGCAATATCATTATATGTTATAAACTTCCCATAAAAAATGGTAAGCATGATATCTATTACTTTTTTCCTAAATGGCGTTAAATTATATATTTTATATTTAGGTGTAAATGAGGGAATTTTACCTTCAAAATAAATATCAAGCCTTTTTTTTGTTTCCTCAAATATAGGTAAATCTTTCATTAATAAATTTTTACTATGTTTACTGCCATCTTTAGAATTTTCAAACCACAATCCAGTTAAATACTCTCCATCACTTTCTAAATAAATTCCGCTAAAAGGACAATTATATTTTTGATAATACATTTTACTTACTCCTTACTTTTAATTTTCATATATAATTTCTATATCATTATAATGTTTATTTATGATATTTTTAATATTTTCTGATTTTTTACAAATATATTCATTAAGTTCATTTACTCGATCATCATTATTAATAATTAAAAATTTTTTTAATGCCATAAGTTCTGATGTTTTTAAATTATCAAATAATAAGTATGTCTCTTTTTTACTAAGATATAGATTATCCATTATAGTTATATAATCAATTAAAGAACTTACATTCTTATTTATATAATTAAGCTTTTCATTATCACTTAATTTGCTTAAATCATAAAGCATTTTATCTAAAACTTCATCTTTGCAAGGCAAAGTACATATATAAATAATTTTATTTGTTTTATTAAAAAGTAAATAGTCAAAACTTTTATTTTTTATAAGAAATATAATTTTTCTTTTTATAAATGGAAAACTTTTATCTAAATAGTCTTTGGCATATGAAGTCAAATAAATTTTCTTACATAGGTTTTTATAAGATTTATTAAGATTTTTCCTTATTATATTTAAATCCATATTATATAATTTTTTTAAATCTATTTTTGATACATTAAGTGATTTTACATCTTTGTTTTGAAGTTCTAAAATTAAGCAAAAAATAAATGTATATTCAAAAATATTTATATGCATGCTTTCATAATTTTTAAATACTATTTCTAACATGTTTTTAATTTTAAAATTTTTACAAAATGTGTTTTCAGCATTTATATATTCTAAATATAATTTCAAATAAGATATTCCCTTTGAGATAGGTATCTTAAAAAAAGGTTCATAATCATAATTAATACATAAGTTTTCTGCATCATAAGCATAATTATATATCTTAAAAAAACCTTTTATTCCATAAATTAATGTGCCAATATAAAATTCATTATTAATATCTAAGATATTATTTAACACATTTATATTATAAAACAATTTTACTTTATCAATGATTTTTACTATATTTTTTTGACTTTTCAAATATAAATCATAAATATCTGAGTTTTTTAATATTGTCAAACAATCATTTAAATCAAAGTTTTGAATATAAAGTCCAATTACCCAAAGATTTGAATTATTAATATTTTTAGCTTCATTTATAGGCAAGCGACTTGTATGTTGGCCTACACTTTTTTGCATTTGAATTATTAATAATTTATAAAATTTATATAGTATATTTTTAAGTTCATTTGGAGTTAACAAATTATTTTTTAAAGAATAATTTAGTAAATCTTCGATAAAATTATTTTCGTTAAATATAACATTTTTAATACTTTTCATATAATTCCTCGAACTTATCAAGTACATTGTCTAGAAAAACCATTAATTCTCCATGAAAATCTTCATCAAATAATTTTCTTAAGTATTTTACTATTTCTTCATCAGTAAACGCGTGATAATATCTTTGCTGAACTAAAAAAAATATTTCAATAATTTTATTTATACTACTTACATAATTTCCTTGAAAAATATATTTTGAATCATAAAACTCATATATAATTTTATCAGTAATATTTGCACACTCTATTAGGCCATATTCTTTTAAAATTAAATTTTTATGTTCTATTATTTTCTTTGCGTCCTTTTCATTTAAATATAAATTATATTTTTTAGAAAACTCGTTAATTTGTAAAATATCATTTATTTCATTTTCAACATTTTCTTCATAAAACAAATTCATATTTTTAATATTAATTATCTTAAACATATTTTTACCTCTTATACTTAATACTACATTTTTGCATTAAAGTAAAGAATTGAAAAAATAGTGATTTTATGGTAATATAAAACTGTAATAAGATAAAAAAGCTTTATATTTCCTCTATTTTTTGAATATTTTTAAATTCATTATTTAGATTTTTACCATTTATTAAATTTACCTCAAAAAGTTCTTTAACCGAAGAAAAATAAGTTTCTTTTCCATCTTTTATTTTTTGAAAAGATAATTTATTTTCTAGCGTTATAATTAAATAATCTTCGTTATTAATTGTAAGCTTTATTTCTACAGTTAAATGAGCCTTTAAATAATCACTTAATATTTTCTTAAACATAGTTATATCATTAAGTAAATAGTCAAAATTTACATCACGATAAGCACAATCTATTTCATGTGAATTTATTATTCCTACTGCTTGAAGATAAGAATATATCGTTATGCTTCCTACAAAAGTCATTCCTAAAGATTTTAAATTTGCACTAATTTCATCTGATAAAAAAGAAGTAACCAAATCATTTTCATAATAAATTTTTCCCTTTGTAAACTTACATAAATAATTATAAAAAGAACTATTTTCTAAAACTATATTCTTATATATCTTACTATTATTTATACTAGCAATTATTTTCTTTTTATTTTTAATAATACCATCATCACTAAATAAACTATTTATTTTACCTTCATCATATCTAATTATTTTATCTATATCAAAATTATCATATGCTTTTTCAAAGTTTTCCTTCTTATTTAAAATACATTCCCAAGAAAGACCAGCTTGAAAAGTTTCTAAAATAAACATTTCGTATAAATATTTTTCATCATTATTAAATACTCCCCACTCTGTATCATGATACTTTACATATTTAGGATTATTTAAATTACACCACTTACATCTTTTCATTATTACTCCTTACAAAAAAAGCATCACTTAAGATGCTATTTAACTTTTCCTATTTTATTAAAAGGATATAAAATTATATTTGTTGTGCCCTCAATATATTTTTCTTTAATTGGTCCAAGCATCCTTGAATCTTTAGAAACAACTCTATTATCTCCGAGAACAAAATACTCATCATCTTTTAAAGTTATTTCATCAAAATCAGTTGTAGTACCAAAACCATATTTGTCTTCGTATTTTTCATCATTAATAAAAATCACTCCATTAATGCATTTGATTTTTTCATTAGGAAGACCAATTATTCTTTTTATTATCGAAGAACCCTCGACTTTTTTACTTACTACTACAATATCCTCTCTAGAAAAAGACTTATCCATTTTATTTAATATAAGAATTTCTTTTTCCTCTAGGCTTGGAACCATTGAAGTTCCATTTACTCTAACTGGAGTAGCAATATAAGTTCTAATTAAAATAACAACAACAATAATTATTACATAACTAAGAATTTCTTTTATAATTTTAAACATAAAAACCTTTCATAAAATAAAATTAAGGAAAGCTTAATTTCTTTCCTTAACTTTGTATTCTTTTGACATATTCTTAATAAAGTTAAGTTTTGCTCTTCTAACTTTACCTTTTTTAATAACTGTTATTTTATCAATAGTTGGTGCATTTACTGGAAAAATTCTAGTAACAGCAACTGAACCACTTTTCTTTCTTACAGAAAAAGTTTCAGAAACACTTCCACCTTTTTTAGAAACAACTAAGCCTTCGAAAGCTTGGATTCTTTCTTTTTTTCCTTCTTTTACCCAAACATCAACTCTAACAGTATCTCCAACACGGAATTCTGGAACATCTTTACGAATATGCTTTTCATTGATTTTATCAACTAAATTAGCCATCTTTCTACTTCCTTTCTATAAAATTATTACCTGTAATCATTAACTAATGTAAGCGGATTACATACCTTTTGGGCTAAAGGTATTATAACATACTATCCTTAGCAATGCAAGGAATTTTAATATTCACTTTTTTGTCTTTTATGAGAAATAAATATAATTATTTCTTTTATAATTGACATACATGGAGTTGCCACAATCATACCTACTATACCAAAGAAATATCCAAATAATAAAAGTCCTACAATAATCATTATCGGAGAAAGTTGCATTGCTTTACTCATTACTACAGGTTGAAGTACATAACTTTCTATAAGTTGAACAAGAGCAGCTACGATGAGTGTAGCTATTCCAACAAATGGTCCTTGAGTAAATCCGACTATTACTGCAGCAGCTCCACCTATATATGGTCCAATATAAGGAATAAGATCTGTTATTCCGCAAAATAAACCAAATAGTACTGCGGCATTAAGTCCTACCAAAGCAAATCCTATTGTGTCACAAACAAATACCATAAATGCCACTAAAAGAGTTCCATTAACAACTTTTCTTGCATTATAGCCGATATTATCAAATAATTTTATATAATCTTCCATACCTTTTTTTCTCAAAAATTTTTGAAAATTAAAGGTAATATTATCAAAATCAATTAACATATAAATCATAACTACTAAACTTAAAACAATAATTCCTAAAGCAGAAACTAAACTTTTAACTACATTTAGTAAACTATTAGGAAGTTCTGTGGTAATAGAAACAAGCATTTTTTGTCCATACTCAACAATGCTATGTTTTACTTGAGATATATTAAGTCCGTTTATATCTATTTTATCCAGAGACTTTGATATAAAATTTGTAATGCTAGAAAATACATTTGGTATTATGGATATTAAATCATTAATTTGTTTATATAACACTGGAACGAAAATATATATAAATAAGAAAATAAAGCCTACTACTAAAATAAATATAATTATAGCACTAAGCGCTTTATTCATTCCTTTATCAACCATTTTTTTCTGAAGTGGATAAAAAAGCCAAGTTAAAATAAAACCAATAAAAAGTGGTGAAATAACTTTTATTACCCCCAAAAAGAAATTCATAAGTTTTAATTCTCTACAGGCAATTAAGACTCCTAGTATAATGGCTACAATAACGCATATGTAAAATACTCTTAAAAGTTTTTGTGATAAATGAATAATTTCATTTAATCCATCTTTGTCAATTTCATTATTACTTTTTCTAAACATAACCATTCCTTCTTTAATAATATTATATATTTTTTAATTATTTTATTCAATAAAAAAAGTATTAATCCGCTTTTAATACTCTTTTCTCATCTTTTTCTTCTTTCATAACACTTTCAATGTAAAAATAAATATTACGAATAACACCATAAGGTAGAAATGACAGTACGCTTAGTACACCATCTACATTTTGCATACTTATATATGTTCTTAATTGATTAATTAATTCTGGTTCGTTTACGTACTTTAAAAATATATTAAATAATTTATTCATAAGTCTTTTATCAGAAATATTATCTTTAACAAAATCAGTCATTGAAAGTGAGTGATCTTTAGTAAATACTTTAAATCTAAAAGACCTTTCGTTAATAATACAAATTGTACCATTTAAAAAGTTTTCAGGTAGCAAATTATTTTCAATTATTAATTCTCTTATTTCATCTATAGTAAACCTTTTAGTAAAAGCATCGATTGCCTCTATTGAGTTATAATAAACCCCATTAGTTCCAGCTAAAATATTTATATCAATAGGCATAAATTCTTTAGGTCTTGCTTCCACTACTAAATAATATGAACTAACACTTGTTTTATCCATAAACACCAACTCCAATTTTGGATAAGGGAGTATTGTATCACATAATTAGTTTAAGTGTCAAGAACTATAATGCCCGAAGCTCTCTATTAAATTTATTCTTTGTATTTTCAATTACAACCCTTTCAGTTACAAAAATCATAAGCACAGCATTTATTGTATAACTTCCACCATATGATAAAAATGGAAGTGGTACTCCAGTTAACGGAATAAGTGCTAAAAATCCAAATATATTAATAAAAATATGAAGTGTAAAATACCAAAAAGTTCCATACGCTAAGATACTCGTTCGTAGATTTTCACTTTTCTTTGCTATTTTAAAAAGTTTATATAGTATAACTCCATAAATAATAATTACTATTGTTCCCACTATAGAACCAAGTTCTTCACAAATAATAGGAAAAATCATATCTGTATGACTTTCAGGTAAATATAAATATTTTTGAGAGCTTTGGCCAAGTCCAACACCAAAAAGTCCACCATTAGATATGGCAATTAGAGCGTTGCATACTTGATAACCACTATCCTCTTGATATCTTGAACATGGGTTACGAAAATTAAGTCTATTTAATTTATTACTAGATAAAATATTCCCCCCTTTATAAAGAAG
This sequence comes from uncultured Bacilli bacterium, assembly GCA_934096985.1. GTDB lineage: Bacteria > Bacillota_I > Bacilli_A > RF39 > UBA660 > UBA6448. The sequence continues at coordinate 24,404 of CAKONC010000002.1, forward strand.
TGCTAAAACTAAAATAACAATACCGACAATAAAAATTTCCGCAATACGTAATAAATTTTTCTTTATCATTGGTACGCTTAAAAAAGTAAGAATAGCAATAGCTAGTATTATTGCTCCACTACCCCAGTCTGGTTGCATTAAAGTAAGAACAGTATAAGCTGTTGCTAAAAATAAAGGTACAAAATATAATGCTAAAGATTTAGTATTTCTTCGAGATAAATTATTATAATAAACAGCCATAAATAAAATTAATGCAGTTTTGGCAAATTCACTGGGTTGAAGATTAAAAAAGCCTACTCTAAACCAGCTTTGTGCATTACCCGCAATTTTGCCTTTAACAAGTACTAACATCAGTAAAAATAAACATCCTATAGCATATAAATATGCCAAAAATTTATACCTTTTTGTAGGAAAAAATAATACGATAATTCCTAAAACATATGAAAAAACAAGAACAATTAATTGTCTTATAAAAAAATAGTTTGAGGGTTTGCCATATCTTAGTATAGTCGAAGCACTTGAAGCCGAATAAATCATTACAAGGCCAAATATACATAGTAAGGTAACTAAAAAAAGTAATAATTTATCTATTTTTCTTAAATCCTTATTCATATAATTATAATAACATTTTTTGAAAAATATGTAAATTTAAAAAAAATAGTTTACGTATATATCACAAAAAATATTATTTGGTATATCTTATAATAGATACATAAAGGAGGATTTAAAATGTATTACTACGGAAATAATGGTTATTATCCATCTTCTGGATATGCCCAATCTCCTTGCTGTGGTGGCACTTACGCAGGATACACTAGTGGTTATGGTATAGGTGCTGCAATTTGGATAGTATTATTCATACTACTAGTAATAATAATTGGAGCATGGGGCTTTGGTGGACAAAACCCAAATAACTAGGAAGCTTGCTTCCTTTTTATTTGCATATTTATATATTTTTTGGTAAAATAGACCTGTCAAAGGGGAAGTAAAAAATGAAAGTACCAAAAATTACAATATTAGATGAAAAAAATAAAGTTTTAAGAATGACTTCAAAAGATGTGGAATTTCCACTTTCAAAAAAAGATGAAAAACTTATATATGATGCATTAAATTATTTAAAAGCATCCCAAGATGAAAAAACAGCAGAAAAATATGACTTAAGAGCGGGCATGGGACTTGCACTTGTACAACTTGGAGTATTAAAAAGAATATTTGTTATTGCAAACAAGAATGAAGACGGTTCATTCGAAGAACATATTATAATAAATCCAATAATTAAATCAGCTTCTGAAGAATTAATTTATGTCGGTGAAGGTGAAGGTTGTTTATCTATAAATAGACCTACTACAGGAATTGTTCCTAGAAATGCTAGAATAACTGTAGAATACCAAGACATGGAGGGAAACAAACAAACAATAAGAGTTCGTGAAGACATATCTGTAGCCTTCCAACACGAAATTGATCATTTAAATGGAATATTGTTTATTGATAAGATAGATAAAAAAGATCCATTTAAAAACAAAGATCAAATGAGAGAAATATAAAAAAACATGAATCCTAGTAGGACTCATGTTTTTTTATCTTTTGCAAAATATATTATTTAAAAGTACTTGTAATTCTTCCCTATTTATAGGTTTTGATATATATCCATCAAAGCCTTCCTTTAAATAAAATTCTTTCATTCCAACCATAGCATTTGCAGTAAGAGCAATTACCGGTGGAAGTTTAATATTAGGTATATTTTTTAAAGTTCTAAGAGTTTGAATTCCATCCATTATAGGCATCATATGATCTAAGAATATTAAATCGTATCTTGCACCCTCTTTTAATTTATTAATTGCTTCCTCTCCACTTTGTAAACATGTTATATGAAATTTATAATCAGACAAAATTCTTTCAGCAACTTTTAAATTAAGTATATTATCATCTACTATTAAAATATCATATAAAGAACCATCAAAATGGACATTACCAACACTTACTTTTGCTTGCGTATTAACTTCCGCATTTTCAATTGCAGAATAATCTATTTTCTGAGGTAAAGTAACAATAAATGTAGTCCCCTCTTTATATTTAGAGGTAAATTCAATTGTTCCTCCTAAAAGTTCAACCAATTTTTTAGTTATAACAAGACCAAGGCCTGTTCCTTCAATAGATTTATAATTTTCTTGGTTATGAATTCTTGAAAACTTTATAAATAACTTATCATAATCACTTTCTTTAATACCAATACCAGTATCCGCAACTACAAATTTTAAAGTTGCCATATCACCGACGTTTTCTGATGTAATATTAAAGTCGATATGTCCTTCATCAGTATACTTTACAGCATTTGATAAAAGATTCATTAATATTTGATATATCTTAAGTTCATCACCAATCAAGAACTTAGGAACATCTTTATTAATATTTATATTAAAACTTACTTTATTTTGATCAACTTTAGCGGTAATAACCGAAGAAAGTTGCATTATAATTTTTCTTACTTCATATGTTTTTTCTTTTTTTTCCTCTTTTCCACTTTCAATTCTCGAAACATCCAAAATATTATTGATTATTTCAAGAAGTGTTGAGGCAGCATCATATATACTTTGTACTTCATTTTTTTGTCCTTGTGGTAAATCTTCAGTCAATAAACTTTCAGAAAAACCTATTATAGCATTCATTGGAGTACGTATGTCATGACTCATGTTTGATAAAAAGTCCGTCTTAGCTTTTGAGGCTTCATTAGCTTCTTCTTTATCTTTTTCAAGTTCTGTTATTATTTTTAAATCGGGATTTTCCATCGTAAAATATATAAGTGACATAACAAATGCCATAATTGAGCTTACTATAGATAAATCTTTAAATACCCATTGTAAGACAATTGCAATAAGTCCTAAAAATATAAAAGTAAATATTGCAATTTTCTTATTAAATTCAATATCTTTTCTCTTACTTATTAAATAAATTCCCAAAAGTCCTATATATATAATGTTAACTATATAAGAAAAATATAAATCTTGACCAAATTGATAAGAAATAAATTTCTCAGAATCCACAAAAACATCCGATTTTAAATAAATACAAACTGCACATAAAATTATAGTTATAACAAACAGTACATAATAATATGCATTATTTCCTAAAAGCTCTTTAATAGTTTTAACCCCATCTTTTTTTAACGAAGTTACATATATTATCAACCATGTACACCATATAATAGTGCTTACTATAAAAGCTTTTAATAAAATTAAAGTAATTTTTTCATACTGAGGAAAAAATAATAAATAATTACTTATCCCATCAAGTAAAAGCATTATGAATGTAATAATTAAAAAAACTTTATATACACTGTTTTCTAAAGTTTTTTCTTTTTGTTTTTTAGAAAAAACTCCAATAAGCAAAAATAAATAACCTAATGATACAATTTGAACTATAACACTTTTAATCATTATAGTTCACCCGAAATGCTTTCAAGTAATGATATTATATTAGGATCATATTTTGCGCCACTCTTGTTTTTTATTTGATCTAAAATATCTTCTTTAGCAATTTTATGAATAACTCCGTTAGCATATTCATAGCCAATATTTACAATATAAACATAAAATGGTATATCCTTTCCTAATGCACCATTTGGAAAACCTTTTCCATCAAATCTTTCGTTATGAAGCTTAATTATATTAACTGCATAGTCATAAATATTATCATCTAAGTCAGCAAATCTAATTATTTCACTACCAATTTTAGGATATAAATAAATAGTATCTTTTTCCTTATCAGTAAGACTATTTAAATTTGAGAAATATTTATATGGAACTGTTTTTAAACCAATGTCGTAATACTTACTTGCTAATAAAATACTATTAACATCAACTTCATTTCCATATTTAATAAGTAGTTTTTCTATTACTTTACTTGCAATATTATAAACATTTTCATTGTCTATTAAATACGCTGAAATATAATTATTTAAGAATGTTTTTAAACATTTATCTTGACTTTTAATAATCTCATTAATTGAATTATTTTTTGTATACATTTTTATCATATTATTTACTCTTTTAACAATTATTTCAAAGTTAAAAGGTTTTTCTATCATATCAGCAATTTCATAAGTATATACTTTTTCTTTAGTGTCTTTACTATCATCCGCAGAAACTATAATAACAGGTAGCTTTCCAAGAAGTCTTTTTTCTTTTAAATAATCTAAAACACCAAATCCATCCATAACAGGCATTTTTAAATCTAAGAACATTCCTACAATATTATTACTATCACTACTTGTTAAAGAATTATTAATTAATTCAACAGCCTCTTCTCCATTTTTAGCTTCCATTATATTATAAAATTTTGAAAAAGCTTTTTTAAATATGCTTCTTGTTAAATCATCATCATCTACTATTAATAATGAGGAAGATATATTATTTACTATGTTAGCAAGCTTATTTTCATAGCTTTTATTTATCTGAGGATTTTTATGAATCAAATCCTCTACTAAAGATGAAAAATAGTTATATAAGTTATTAATTTCATAATTATCTTTATTAATGCTTTCTAAGGTATTTTCAATATTCATGATAAGTTCAGTTACATCATCACTAAGCTCATTACTACTATTAACACTTACATTTGTTTTCTTTTCATTTTTAAAGGATACTAAAATAATTTTATTGTCATCTAATGGTTTAATTATATCTGTGTAATTATCATATGAAAGTAAATTAGAAAGTCTTAAATAATTAACTATGGTATAGTCAATATTTTCTAAATTGTTGATGCTTATTTTATCAAAATATAAATTTATATAATCTGGATGAATACTTTTTTTACATCTTAAGTAAAATTCTTCATAACTAATTTTTTCAGTAACAGTTAAATCATTTTGATATTTAAGTAAAGAAACTTCATCTTTATTAATATCAATTAAAGTTAAGTTAAATATATTAAGTACTAAATTTAAATAATTATTCATGATTAACCTCGAAAAAACTCATCTAAAATGGAGTACACTTCATTTGCTTTAACAAATAAAGCCGTAATATTTTGATTTATATAATTTAAATCATTTTCCTTAGCTTTCATTTCATGATTATAAGCAAGATTTGCAAGTTCATTAATACCAAAAGTTTTGCAATTACTTTTAAGTGCATGAACTTTTATAGCATAACCTGCAATATCTTTATTTTCATATAAAGTTCTTATTTCATTCATTTGATTAATAAAACCATTTTTAAATTCAAGTAAAATTTCTTTATATGTATTTTCATCTCCTAAAAAAGAAAGTCCAGCATCAACATCAATGCCTTTATTTTTTAAATAATCTAAACTATTATTCATAAGTCACTACCCTTTCTAGTATACATAGTTATTTTAACATAAAAAAAAGCTATTTAAAATAGCATTTTTTAATTAAGTTAAACTTTTTTGTTTCATGAAAGCAAATTTAGATACTTCAATACTACAGTTATATAAAAATTCATAAAAATCTTCGTAAGTAATGCTTGCTTTAAATGTAGTTTTTTCTTCATAAATGTCCTCAAAAACAATAACTATTTTATTAAAATCACTTCCTAATAAAACTTGATAATTACCATGAGCAATGCTATTTCTAATTCCCTCAATAAAAGATGCATTTTTTAAATATTTTTCATTACTTTTAAATGCTTGAAGCTGAGCGTTGGCATTTACTAAATCAGCATTTAAGTTATTTTTCTTCTGATTAAGTAAAGAAATTAAAACGTTAATTTTTTGCACAGCAACATTATTTCCCATTTGCGTAACTTTTCCTAAAGATACCATATTAGAATTAATCATAGCATCAACTTTAGCAATTTCATTATTTAATTTATTTTGTCTTTGAATAATTTCATCATCACCAAGGCTTTTTTCTTTTTCAATATTAAACTTACTTATATCCAAAAGACTATAGTCAAAGCCATCTGAAGCATTTTCACTACTTTTAAAAGTGTTATCATAATTAAATGAAAAAAGTGCAGTAAAAGTATTTATTAAACTCATGGCAAGTGGATCATAATTCAAATATAAATCAGGATATTCAGCTTTAATATGTGAAAGCAAAGTCTTTTTATCAATAGTTGAGTATTTACGTATCATATCAAGAAATATTAAATTTGTAAGATTTGCTTTTATTGGATTAAATGAATTATATTTATCATTTAAGGTTCTTGCCATTTCATGTGCTATTATAGTGCTTTTACTATTAGAATCAAGTTCTTTTGGCAAAGTATTAAATAAAAATTCAACTAAAGTGTCAATATTTTGAGTGTCTATTTTTCTTTCACCCCATGAAACTACATAATCTTTTTCAATAGATTTTGCAAATCTTAATAAAATTCCATAATCTCTAGTTTCACTAAATAATTTAAAGACATAATTAAATTCTTTTACTATATAGCCCTCAATATTTTTGCCATCTTTTCTATATATTCTCATAGAAAATTCCTTAAAAGTTTTGATGTATCTTCGGATTTCTTCTTTACTTGAAAATGTGCCATTATTAAACTTATCTGAGAAAACATAGTCTCTTTCATATTTGCTGCCATTACTAATAAACATATAATCTTTTAAACTACTTATAACAAAAGTTGCAAGCTTATCAATATTTATAACTATATCTATGCCTTCATTATCAATAATTACTCTATTATGTTCAAGGTCAAATGAAAACTGTCCATGGGCAAGTTTATTTCTTATTACTCCCACAAGCTGTGCAGCTGAAGAAAACACATAACCATTAATTTCATAGCCATTGCTAACTTTTTGAGCTATTAAATTTACATTTTTTTCAAGCTCACTATTAGCAACTTTTGAATAAAATACATTATTATTTTTATCAACAAAAGTTTCTTTAATAGCTAAAAATATATTACTTATAGACCCAATTTTAGCAGCGTTAATTCTTTCTTTATCTAAAATATTTTGCATATATTCATTATTATCAGAAATAAGACCAATATTAAATAATGCTAAAGAAAAATTACCTTCGAAATACGGAGTTATATCACTTAATTTACTCATATTATTTAAATAGTACCCTTCTTAAAATATCATCTTTTTGATAAGTTGTTTCACCATATTCAACTTCTTTACTTTTGTTATCTAAATACACCATTTTAGAAAAATCATCTAAACAAATGTACTGATATTCAAGTGGTAAATCTTCTAAAGAGTCAACTGCATCACTTCTTTTTAACATAAATTTACCTTTTTCATCGATAGTAACTTTATAGCCATAGTACATATAATGAACCACCCTTTTTTCTCCTGTTAATCCCTCGTGGTTTTCATCAGTAGTCCAAGAATAGCAAACCTCAGGTTCACATGAATAATTAATACTTACATTTTGACCCGAGACAGTATAGTTTGGAATAGTATCATCACTTAAGTAACTAAATTTATATTCTGTAAAATCTTCATTTTGAGAAATAATATTTTTAATAGCAGTTTCATTCAAATTAATATTTATTAATCTATTTTCTCTTTCAAATAAAAGTAAAGATCTTACATCACTACCAATTATTACATAATCATCTTTTCTTTTAAATGAACCTAAATACTCTTTTTCACTTTCAGCAAGTCTTCTAAAATCATTATCATCTTCATAATAATGGGCATGACTATAATTTATATCACATTCTACGTCTTTAACGCACCCACTTAAAATTATTGTACTTGTCAAAATAAATGAACCTAAAATTGCTTTTTTTCTTTGTATATTTTTTCTTTCCATACTCAAAATATAACACGTATTAAAAGTTTTTTCAAATTAATTTATTTTTTTATTATAATAAGGGGAATTTGCATTTCTTCTTCGGTAAATCCTGCGTGGTTAGATTTATATACATGACCACCTCTTTTGTATTTTATAATTTTATTTGAATAAGCAAGAGCCAAAAAATCTCCGAGTTCATCATTAAAAAATTCATTTTCATTATTTAAACCAAATAAGCACTCTTTTTTTACTTCATCTTTAGTTTTTAGTATGAAATAATCTTTAAAATATTTGTTAAATAATTTATTAAAAAGTTTTTTATCAGTTACATTAAATGCACAGCATCTACCTTCTATCCACACATTACCCTTAATTAATTTAAAAATATCTTCATAATCCTCAAGATAAATATATTCTGTGTCTTTATGTCCATGATCAGCAGTTATAATTAAAAGTGTATCAGAAATAGTTTTTGCAAACTCTTCACATTTATCATTAATCATTAAAAAAGAATCATTAGTTTCTTTACTTTGCGTTCCATTTACGTGCATTATACTATCTGGATCCACATAATAAGCATAGATATAATTTTTTTCTTTGATATTTAAATTTTCTTTAACCTTTTTAAACATATCATCAATATCCGTATAAGCATCAGGGTATTTAAGTGGAAAAACAATTTTAGAATGGTATTTTTTATTTTCTAAAATTCTTTCCATTATTGTCTTATTTGAAAAATATTTATCACTTATTACATAATCCTCGAATACATTTTTAGTATCTTTATATGTATTTGTAAACATTGTTACAAAAGCATTTTCTTTTTTATAATACATATCCCAACCTAAATAGCCATGAGTACAAGGGTAAAGTCCTGTCATAATGGAAGTTGTTGCTGCCGTTGTAGTAGCAGGACATGTCGAAGATAACGTTAAAATCATATTTTTATCTAAAAATTTTCCCTTAAGTTTTTCTTTAATAAGAGTTGATCCCATTCCATCAAAAAGAATAACTACAACATTTTTAGGCTTCTCATTTTCTAAAATATTATCTAAAAACTTTAAAGATGGAACTTTATTATCTAAGTCAAAATATTTTTCAATACTTGAGGCTATATTTACAATTGAATTGTTATAATCTGGGTAAACTATTTTCATAAAACATCCTTTCATAATAAGATTATCAAACTATTTATTTTTATTCAATGAAAAAGGTGACTTTAATCACCCTCTATATCATTTTTAAAAGCTAAATAATCATTAATGCTTTTTGAAACAACTAATATTATCACTATCAAAAAAATTATTGCAGTAATAAGTACCGGCCACTTACCTTCGGGATTTTTAAAAAAATAAAATATATTTGAAACAACAAGTACTGCTAATAAGATCATTGTAATAATTTGTACTACGAGTCTATATAATATTCCAAGCTTATTTTTATGTTTTAATTTACTACCCATTAAAGATAAGATGGCACTTGGAACAAATGATGAAAGTAAAAGAGCAAGAGCAATAAAAAAGATTTTCATTAAAATTCCATCATAAAGAAAAGCTAACTTAAAATAATAGTAAGCAGCTTTAAGTATTTGATAGGATAAAAATAATGTTATTATTAAAAAAATGATTTTTTCAAATTTTGATTTATTTTCCATAAAACCCCCTTTTTTATACATTATTTGTTTTCTTTAAAATATAGTTTGATAGAAATTTTAATTTATCAAATATATACATACTACATATAAATAAAACTACAAAAACTAATATTGTATCTTTATTTACAAGGCTAATGTTAAAAAAGTCATTTTGAAATAATGCACAATACTCAAATGCTAAAAATAAAATGCACATCATTATACCTCTTAAAAAGTTATAAGGTTTACATATATAATTTAAAAATATGAACCCTGTCGTAGCAGTCAAAAATACTGTCAACGTAGAACATAAATTTGGATCTAAATTAAATGATTTTTCAAACAAATTAATAATTACAACATTAAACACTACAGTCAAAGCACTAGGTAATGATTTTAAGAAAATTTTAAATAAAAAGTTTCCTTTAACAATGTCAGTATTTGGCTCTAATGCTAGTATAAATGATGGAACTCCGATTGTAAAAAATGTGATTAACGTCAAATGTATAGGAATAAAGAAATATTCTGTGTTAAGAAAAATACATGCTAAAATTAAAATTATTGTAAATATAGTTTTACTAAGAAGAAGTGATGAACTTCTTTCAATATTGTTAATGCTACGTCTTCCCTCTTTTAGTATTTTCGGTAAATTATCTATTTTTGAATCAAGTAAAACAAACTGACTAACATTTTTAGCAGCCTCACTACCACTTGCCATTGCAATAGAGCAATCTGCTTGTTTTAAAGCCAAACAATCATTTACTCCATCACCTGTCATAGCTACAAAATGTTTTTTTTCTTGAAGAGCCATAATAATAAGTTTCTTTTGCTCTGGTTTAACTCTGCCCAAAATATTATAGTTTTCAATTACATCAGAAATATTTTCGTTTTCAACAGTGGACATATCAATTGCTCGTATATCAGTGTATCCAACCCTTTCGGCAATTTTTGAAACAGTTATTGGATTATCACCACTGATAATTTTTATATCAACACCTTCATTTTTAAAATAATTCAATGTTTCACTTGCATTTTCTTTAATTTTATCTTGAATTAATATATAGGCAACAGGTTTTAAATTATCTATTTTCTTTAAGCTTTCACCACTTGCAAGAAGAAGTACACGATAATCTTTTTGATATGTAGAAATCTCTTTCAAGGGTTTTTTTAGTAAATTTTCTGGACTTCCTAAAAAGTATACACCCTCTTTAAATTTTACTCCAGAATACTTTCTAATACTTGAAAAAGGTAATGTTTCTAACGTTTCATAATCATGAAGCTCATTTGTAACATAATTTTCAATAGATTTAAATGTTGGTGATGGATCATCTAAAGCATTAACATAATTACTTAATAATTCTTTTATCTTACTTTTTTTATTATTTTTATATGGAATTACATCTTTAACTTCCATCACGCCTTCGGTAATTGTTCCGGTTTTATCCAAACAAATAACATCAACTCTTGCTAAATTCTCTATCGAATATAAATCTTGAACTAAAACATTATATTTACGAAGTCTAAGTACACTTACCGCCATAGCCGAAGATGTTAAAAGCACTAATCCTTCAGGAATCATACCAATTAAAGCACTTACCATACTCATGATAGAATTTGGCACGTTATGAGTAATGTTCATTTGATTTATAAAAAATAAAATTCCTACTGGGATAAGTAAAATACTAAGTATTTTAAGCATTTTATTAAATGAATTATATATAACAGAATTTGTTTTTTTAATATATTTTGTTTCACTGCTTATTTTAGAAATATAGTTGTCTTTACCAACATGAATAACTTTAGCATATACTTTTCCACTTACAATAAATGAACCACTTATAAGCTCATCTCCAGCTTTTTTAGTTATAATTTTTTCTTCACCTGTAATAAATGACTCATTTACTTCACATGTACCATCTAAAATAAGTGAATCAGTTACAACTTGATTGCCTATTTTATATAAACAAACGTCATCTAAAACAAGATTTTCTCTAGTAAGCTCAATAATATTATCATCTCTTAAAACTGAGATCTTAGCATCTGCAATAACATTTAATTTATCAATCGTCTTTTTTGCAAGAATTTCTTCAATAGTACTAATTATGGTATTAGTAACAATTACATTTACAAATAAACAATTTTTAAGTGCATATAAAAATTTGCCAGAAATTATTCCACTAAAAATGACAAGTCCACCAAGTAATACATTTATAAAATTAAAATAGGTAAAAGCATTTGATTTAATAATTTCTTTTATTGTTTTAGTTCTAGGCTCATCTATATAATTTACTTTATTATCATTTACTCTTTCTATAACTTCATTACTAGTAAGTCCCACTATTTTTTTCATCTACATCTTCCCATATCTTATATATAGTAGTATATCATAAAAAAGGATTTTTGACATAATAAAAAAAATAAACTTTACTTTAAAAGTTTACTTTTTTTGAAGTTTTCTAGAGTTTACTTTTACTTCATCAATGCTCATTGGATAAAAAATATTAAATTTTTCTAAAAAGCCAGCACTTTCCTGAAGTTTAGTAATTCCACCATTTATAATTAAATGAATTTCATGTCCGTTTATAGTTATTACCTTACTTCCTCTAGCATTATCTGGAAATAAAGATTTATTCGGAGCAATAATTCCCTTATTATTTCTTATAATATCATCAATAACTGGGAAAACCATACCATTATGCATGTGTCCACAGAAAACGAAATCAAATTCTCTTATACATTTAATTATATCAGGATCAGTCATATATATTGGTGAATGAACTATTAATATTTTCACTTTTGAGTTATCTAAATGTGATATGTATGAAGAAAATCTTTTCATAATTTCAAGTTTACCTAATAACCACTCTTTGCTTTCACAGTTTCCACTATTAAAATAATATTGGTAAGGAAGTTCTAAAGAATATATAATAACTTTTTCATCTTCATAATATGGATCATAATGAGAAACATAAACATTTTTTATTTGATTAGCTTCTTTCCAATATTCTTCAGGAAAAGCATACTTTCCTTGTTTAAAGTCACAAGTAGTAAAGTCATGGCTTCCTAAGTTAACAAAAGTTTTATATTTTTTGCCAAGACCTTCAAGCCAATATAGTAATTTTTCGGCTTTTGCTTTATCAGTTTTTAAAAAATCAACGCTATCAATAATATCTCCTGCCATACAAAGATATTCTAAAGGACTCGAAGCTAAGTTTTCTTCAATTATTTCAAGTTTTTTATCATCAAATCCCTTAAAATAATGTAAATCTCCAAAAGTTTTTACATTAATGTCATTCTTTTTTTCAGGCATTACATAATTATGAACTTTATTTTGAACCATTCTATCTATCATATAAATCCCCCATTTGCAAGTTATGATACTACCTTTTCTTAGAAAAATCAACTTTCAATATTAATTTTTTCAATCATTTTCTTTAAAAATTTAGTAACTATTTTAGAACTTGTTTCTAAAAACTTTTCGTAAGTCATTACATTTTGATTGTTAGGTATGTCTGATATAGCACGTACTACTAAAAATGGTACACCAGACAAAAATGCAGTTTGTGCTATACTAGCACCTTCCATATCAACACATAAAGCATTAAATTTTTTATTTATTTTTTGACTCATTTTTGCATCCGTACAAAAAATATCTCCAGAGGCAATTGTTCCCGTATGAAAAGATGTATTTTTTAATTCTTTTTTTGAACTTTCTGCAATATGTAAAAGATATTCATCTGAAGATAAATATACGCCAACATTTGGGATATATCCTTTTTCATGATTAAAGGCTGTTATATCAAAATCATGTTGAACAAGTTTGCTTCCAATAACTATATCACAAACATTTAGATTATCAGAAAGGCCTCCGGCAACACCAACATTAATTATAAAATCAACTTTCATTATATCAATTATTATTTGAGTGCATCTTGCACTATTTACTTTACCAACTCCGCATAACGCTAATATACATGTTTTATCACTTATAAGTGTTTCATAAAACTTAATACCAAACATTTCAAATTCATTTGTAATTTCAGAAATTTTTTTCATTTCATTAATTTCTTCTTCTATTGCAAATATTATACCGATTTTCATATATTATCCTTTCTATCCAAGGTAATCTTTTAAGCTATATTTAATATCTTTTTTATTTAATTTACCTAATGCTCTAATTTCAATTTGTCTTACTCTTTCTCTTGAAACTCCCATTTCTTCACTTAAAGTTTCTAATCGAATTTTTTTACCAGTTTCTGTATCAATTCCAAATCTTTTTTTTAAAATCATTATTTCCTTTGAAGTTAAAGTTTCCCTCATTGCCCTTTCACATAATTGAGGAAGCATACTATCCATAACCGTTTCATCTGTATGATACCTAACATCTTCGACAAGATAACCATATGTAGTCTTTTTACCATCGACATCTACGGGAGCATCCAAAGAGATTGGCTCTTTAAATGCATCAATAAGTTCTTTTATTTGCTTAATTGTCAAACTTAAATTTTCTGCAATTAGTTCAAGTGATGGATCATAGCCATTTTCCTGTCGATATGAATTAACATATTTTTTATATTTAATAAATGTTAAATATAAATCTATTGGTTTTCTTATTTCATTTACTATATCAGGAACAGCCCTATTTATACTATTATTAATCCACCACGTAGCATAAGTTAAAAACTTGCAGCCCCTATCAATATCAAATTTATTAACAGCTTTAATAAGGCCAATGCTTGCTTCCTGCAAAATTTCATCTAGACGAGTTCTAGCAAATGGATGATTCGTAGAAATTATATTAGCCCATCTTAAATTTCTCATAAAAAAATTATATTTAGCAACAATACATTTTTTTACCAAATCTAGTTCTGAAAATAAAGTATTATCATCTAAGCTTGTAGCATTATTAAAATTAAGCTCAGGAAAAACAATCTTCAATTCATTTTCACATGGTCTTTTATCACTAAAATATTTTAAATATTTTTTTATATAAATACCATCTTCTTTTAAAATACCTTCATCATTTAGCATATATGGCAAGCTTTTAAGTTCTTTTAACAATGAAATAGCTTTTGAGTAATCAATTACACTAAGCATCGATTTTATTAATATTGGAATGTTCAGCCTTGGATATAAAATACTAAAAGTGGGGTCATTAATAATTAAATATTTGCTTTTTCTACTATCCTTCAAATATTGGCCAAATAATTTTTCTTCGTTAGGTGTCATAGCATTTCCACTATTACCATTATTAACAAGCATTATATAACCAACAGTATCAATTCTCTTATCTTCTACTGAATAATTGTAATCTTTTTTACATACATTATCAAAATAATATTGAAACTTCTTAGCAAAAGCCATAAAATTTTCTTCATCTAAACTATTAGCACGTCTTTCAAAATATGATTTAACTTTATCCAAGCCAAATTTTTGCTGAAGTCCTAAAAAAGTTACTTCATTAAATTCATCAAAACTATCTAAAAGCATGCAGAATTTTTCGTAAGAAATTTTTTCCATAAGTCCCCCTTAATGACGAGAGTTATTTTATCATAATCAAGAAAATTTATCAATATAACCCATTTTTAGTTGTTTAAAATTATTATTAAGTATGATATAATTTTTTTAGAAAGGGAATAAAAATGACAAAAAGCACAAAAAGTGTAAAGAAAACGATAACTAAAAAAAATGAAATGATTGAAAAAAGTAAATTTAATGCATTATTACTAGTTACATTTATTTTACTTGCAATCTGCATATTTTTAGTTATAGCAACATTCATCTAAGATTTTTTCCTTCTGTCCCCGTAGCTCAGCTGGATAGAGCACAGACCTCCTAAGTCTGGTTTTGCGGTGGTTCAAGTCCACTCGGGGACGCCAAATTACATAAAACTAATTATTATGCTAATTAGTTTTTTTATGCCTAAACATTGACTTTAATACAATTTATAGTATAATATTATTGCAACTTAAATTGGCAGTGATATTAGCTAATATAAAGTGTTTGCCTCGAAATAAAGTAATCTTCTGCCTAAGATGAAATTAATGCAAACTCCCTATATTAAGTTAATACCTATCTTTTTATTTGTAATATTTAAGAAAGGAGATTTTTATGGCTAGATACACAGGATCATCTTATAAAAAATCAAGAAGATATGGTTTCTCTACTCTTGAAACTGGAAAAGAACTTGCTAAAAGACCTTATGCACCTGGTGCTCATGGAAAAGATAAAAAAAGAAAACTAAGTGAATATGGTATCCAACTTCAAGAAAAACAAAAAGTTAGAGTTATGTATGGTCTTACTGAAAAACAATTTAGAAAAGTATTTGAAAAAGCTTCTAAAATGCACGGAATTGCTGGTGAAAATTTATTAGTACTTCTTGAATCAAGACTTGATAATTTAGTTTATCGTATGGGTCTTGCTAGAACTAGAAGAGCTTCAAGACAAATTGTTAATCATGGACATATTTTAGTAAATGGAATCAAAGTTGATATTCCATCATATACTTGCAAACCTGGTGATATTATTTCTGTAAAAGAAAATAGTTTAAACCATGCTGGTATCAAAGAAACTATTGAACTTGGTATTAAAACACCTGCTTTCGTTGAATTTGATGCTAAAAAACTTGAAGGAAAATATGTTAGAATTCCTGACAGAAGTGAATTAAATCAAGAAATTAACGAACAACTAATTGTTGAATACTACAATAGATAATAAAAAAAAGATAATGAAATTAATCATTATCCTTTTTTTTAGGTTTTAATATGACATAACATCTTTCATTACCTATACTTTTTATAATTTTTTGAGCATCCTCAATTTTAAGACTTTCAAAAATCGAAGGAACATTATTAATAATACCATCATATCTCATAATATCACTTCTTATTTGATTATTAACATCAAAAGCATCCTCATATCCTAAAATACTTGAGGCAATACTTACCCTATTTTTTCTAATAAAATCATCTTCCGGAATTTCTAAATTATCAAGTTTTTCTTCAGTAAGTTTAATAATTTCTTTTGGAAAAGATGACGATGTTTCAAAAAGTAAAATTACAAAATCTTTATTTATAGATACGCTATAACTAAAATCATCTACAAGTCTATTATTTATAATGTATTCCTTAAATAAACTTGTTGACCCAAAATTTATGTTAAGTGACATATTTAAATATATTCTTAAATATAAATCCGTAAAGTCTTTGAATTTTTTTCTATCAATTTTAACCCCAAAGAAAACTTTTTCTTTTGTAACATTTGTATTAATAATACTTTCTTTTTTATTAATTTTCTTAGGCTCTTTAGGGCATATAATCTTCGGATTTAAATATTTGGTGCTTTCATTATTTTCATAAAACTCTTCACAAACTTTAATTACTTCATAAGGATTTACGTTTCCTGTTACCACTAAAAACATATTTTTAGGATGATAAAATGCATCAAAAACATTTTGGGCATCTTCCATCGTAATTGTTTTTATATCTTCAGGTTTACCAGTAACTAAAAAGCGATGATTATCTTCTTTATAAATGTTATTAAGAAGTTTAAAATAGCCTTCATTATAGGGATTATCCATAGTCATTTTTGCTTCTTCAATTATAATTGGCTTTTCTTTAGCTACTAAATCTTTAGTAAAATAATTATTATTTACAAAGAATAATAAATGATTTAAATTTTCTTTTAAATTTGAATTACACATTACTTCATAAGAAGTATGATCATAAGTTGTATATGCATTTGCATAACTTCCTATTTTATTAAAAAAGTCATGAGCTGTTTTACCATCTTTTTCATTAAATTTAATATGTTCTAAAAAATGAGCCATACCATTTGGAACATTATATTTTTTACCTTGCACTTCATAAGAAGTATGTAAACTTCCATATCTAATAGTAAGTGTCATATAAATATCATTTGCTTTATTAAATGGCCAAATATATATTTTTAATCCACATGGTAAAGTATGTTCATAAATTATTTCATTAATTCTTTCAATTGTTATTTTCTTCATGCTTACCCTCATTTAAACTATAAATTGTATTAAGTTTTACTTTATTTGCAACTTTTATTATATCTTCTTTAGTAATTTTTTCTATTTTTTCTAATTTTTCATCAAATGAATAATTTCCATTAAATACTTTAAGTTCATAGTTATTTAAAATACCCATCTCTGAATTTTTACCAAGTTCTAAAGAAAGTTTTAAATTATTTATTGCATCTTTTATATCATCGTCAGTAAATTTGCCTTTTTGCATTTCTTTTAGTGCTTTACCACTTAATTTAATGGCCTTTTCAATATTTTCTTTTTTTAATGAAACTACTTCACATAATAAGTTATCATATCTAAAATTCATACTTGATACTCTATAACATAATCCATTTTTTTCTCTTAGATATTGATACAACTTACTTGTTAAACCACCATTACCAAAAATATAATTAAATATTGGAAAAACTAATTCTTTTTCATCTTTTGATAAATCATAAGTATTATAAAGCATAACAAGTTGAGATTGCATAAAACTTGATTCCATAAAGTCTTTTTTAACTTTCTTTCTAAGTTTATTTTCTATGCTATAACTAAAGTCTTCACTATTAATTCTATTATTATGGTAATTTTCTTTTATTAAAGAAGTAATATTTTCCATATTTAAATTACCTACTACAAATATATCTACAACAGATTCATTCATTACTTTAATATATTCATTATATAAAGACTCTGGCGTAACTTTTTCAATATCCTCTTTAGAACCTAAAACTAAATAAGAACTCATTGAATCTTTGTCCATGGTATTAAGGGCATTATTTATGGCCATTTTACCTGGATTTTCTGAAATACTTTCAATATCTAATAAAATATCGTTTTTTATATTATTAAAGGAAGTCAAATCAAATTCATTATTATTAGTATTAGGTCTTAGAATCATATCAAATAAAAATTTAACAACATTATTTATGTAGTCTTTTTCTTTTATAAATTCTGGATTTATAAAATCTACCGCAAAAATAATGGCAGCAGTTCCACCAACTTTTGCAAGTTGACATGAATAAAAACATTTATATAAATTTTCTATTTGAATAGATAGTTTCCTACTTGTATTATAGTCTTTCGAAGAATCTCCTAAAACTCCTGAAAGAAATGATCTTATAGGAAGTTTTTCTTTATCGGCTTTAAAACGAAAAAATACTTCTATCCTTGAGGTTTTAAATCTATCAGTTTTAATAGTATGTATTTTATAAGACTTTTGGTCAAATGTTTGATATTTCATATTTCTCCTTCTTACTTATTATTGTCAGTTTTTATTTATTTATAATTAATTTATTGTAGGCATTCATAAAATAGTCATCAGTCATACCAGAAATATAATCAATAACAATTCTTTCATTTGAACTTTCTAAATATTTTTTATCCATATTATTTAAATATGATGAATAAATTGTACTTTCTTCATTATGCGTTTTTAAATCATTTAAATAATGATTAAATAACTCACGGAACATACTTTCAATCTTTGTAAGTTCATCTTTGGTATATGCTTTAATATAAATATTTTTGTAATTAAAGTCCTTTAATTTTTTTATAGCTTCGAAAACATCATCACTTATTTTTAAGTATGATTTACCAATACTTTGATTAATTATATCATTTACAATTGTATTAACAATTTCCCTGTTTGTTTTTCCTAAAACTTTTACAACTTCTTTAGGTACCTCATCATAAGTTATGACATTCATTCTTATGCCATCTTCGATGTCTCTTCCTAAATATGCAATAATATCACTAAATCTTACGACACATCCCTCTAAAGTCATTGGTCTTAAATATTTTGCAACATCTAATGATTTATAAGAAGAATAGTATTCATTTAAGAAATCTTCTTTAGTTTTGGGTTTTATGTAATATTCATTTGATACAAGTTCTCCATTATGACACATAATTGCATCTAAAACCTGAAGAGATATATTTTGGCCCCTACCATAATTTTCTACGAACATAAGGTTTCGAACACTATTAATATTATGCATAAAATAGCCTTCCCCTACTTCTAAACTAATTTGATTTAAAAATTTTTCTCCTACATGTCCAAAAGGTGTATGACCTAAATCATGACCAAGAGCAGCGGCTTCAATTAAATCCTCATTTAAATTAAGCGCTCTGCCAATAGTTCTAGCAATTTTTGATACATATTGAACATGAATCATTCTTTTTTGAATATGATCATTTTTTTCTGTTGTAAATACTTGTGTTTTATCCATATATCTTAAATAAGATAAGGAATAAATAACTCTATCTATATCACGAAAAAAAGAGGTACGAAAATCATTTTCTACAGGCTCAAATCTTTCCGCTTTATCATCAGTGCAAGCATAACTTGCTAAATTTTCATTATGCTTTTGCATATTTTTAATTACTTCATCATTCATTTAACTCACCCAATATATATTATAAATGATTTAAAGATAAAAAAAAAGGAAAACTTATTCAGCTTCCTTTCCTGTATTTTCTTCATCAATTACTGGTTTTTCATCCATAAGTGTTTCCTCTAAAGTTTCACTAGGATCAGATTCCATAAATTGCTTTTCTAAAGCTATATCAATATTTGAATATTCAGTAGCTCCAGTACCAGCAGGAATTAGTTTACCAATAATAACGTTTTCTTTTAATCCTTTTAAACCATCAATCTTACCACGAATTGCAGCATCAGTTAAAACTCTTGTAGTTTCTTGGAATGATGCAGCAGATAAGAATGAATCAGTTTCAAGTGAAGATTTTGTAATACCTAGCATAATTGGTAATCCTTTAGCAGGAACACCACCTGCAAGTAAAACTGGTTTATTTCCCTCATTAAATGTTTTTAATGAAACTGTTAAACCTTCAACAAACTTAGTATCTCCAGGATCTAAGATTCTCATCTTATTAATCATTCTCTTAACAATAATTTCAATATGTTTATCGTTAATATCAACACCTTGAAGTTTGTATACACTTTGAATTTCTTTAAGGATATATTCTTGTGCTGTAAGTGGATCTGTTACTGCAAGAAGTTCTTTTGGTGCAATAACACCTTCAGTTAACTTATCTCCAGCATTTACCATATCACCAACACTAACTCTAAGCTTCATGTTGTAGTTTGTAGTATGTTCTCTACTTCCAGCATCATTTGTAACAGTAATAATATGTTTACCATTACTTTCATCAATTTTGCTTACTTTACCTGTAATTTCAGAAATTGTTGCTTTATATTTTGGAGTTCTTGCTTCAAATAATTCTTCAACTCTTGGAAGACCTTGAGTAATATCATCTTCACCGGCAACTCCACCTTTGTGGAAGTTTTTCATTGTAAGCTGAGTACCAGGCTCACCAATAGATTGAGCAGACATAATACCAACAGCTTCACCAGTTTCAACTAAGTTACCAGTTGCAAGGTTTCGACCATAACATTTTTGACAAACACCATTATCTGTTTTACATGTAAGTGAACTTCTTATTTCAACAGCTGTAATACCAGCTTTTTTAATTTTAGATACAACGCTTTCAGTAATCATTTCACCAGCTTCACAAATAGTTGCTTTAGTTTCTGGGTCAACAATCTTTTTAGCGGCAAATCTACCTAAAATTCTTTCTTCTAAAGGTTCTATAACAGAGTTATCTTTATCATTTAATAAGTCTTTAACAACAACACCATGTATTGAACCACAATCATATTCTTTAACAATTATATCTTGAGCAACATCTACAAGTCTTCTTGTTAAATATCCTGAATCGGCAGTTTTTAAAGCGGTATCTGCAACACCTTTTCTTGAACCATGTGTTGATAAGAAGAATTCTAGAACTGAAAGTCCTTCCATAAATGATGATGTAATTGGAATTTCAACTGTATCACCATTTGGTTTTGCCATTAAGCCTTTAAGACCTGCAAGTTGTGTAAAGTTTGTAACCTCACCACGTGCTCCTGAATTCATCATCATGAATATTGGATTATCAAAATCACCTTTACTCATTTCTTTAAATTCATTTTTAACGTTTTCAGTTGCTTTAGACCAAATTGCAATGACAGCTTCATGTCTTTCTTCTTTAGTTATAATACCTTTTTTAAATTGTTTATTTACTTTATCAACTGCAGCTTTTGCTTCAGCAATAAATTCAGCTTTCTTATGAGTTGTTTTAATATCTGCATAAGAAACTGTAATACCTGCAATAGTTGAATATTTAAATCCTTGATCTTTTAATTTATCAAGCATAATTGATGTTTCAGTAGTACGATATCTTTTAAATACTTGAGCAATTAATGATTTTAAAGTACCCTTTACAAAAGGTGATACTATAGGCATATTACTAATTGCAGTCTTAATGTCTGTTCCTGGTTCTAAGAAATATTTCATTGGAGTTATTCCTTCAATATTTTCTTTTGTTGGTTCATTCATATATGGGAATGAATCTGGGAATATTTCATTAAACTTTAATTTTCCTACTGTAGTAACTAAATATTTACCTTTTTGTTCATCAGTAAATAATTTATGTTTAAATGAATCTACTGGTAAAGCAATTCTTGTATGTAAAGTAATTTCTTTACGTTCATAAGCCATTAAAGCTTCATTTTCATCTTTAAATACTCTACCTTCGTCTTCTTCTCCAGCTTTTTCAATAGTTAAATAACAGTTTCCAAGTACCATATCTTGTGAAGGAGTAACAATTGGTTTTCCATCTTTTGGATTTAAAATATTGTTAGCACCTAACATAAGTAGTCTTGCTTCAGCCTTTGCTTCCTCAGATAAAGGCACGTGTACAGCCATTTGGTCTCCATCAAAGTCTGCGTTAAATGCAGCACATACAAGTGGATGAAGTCTTATAGCTTTACCACCAATTAATATTGGTTCGAATGCTTGAATACCAAGTCTATGTAGAGTTGGTGCACGGTTTAATAATACTGGATGTTCAGTAATTACATCCTCAACTACGTCCCATACACATTCATCTCTAGATTCAATTAATTTTTTTGCTCCTTTAATATTATGAGCAAGTCCTCTTTCTACTAAACCATGAATAACATGTGGTTTAAATAGTTCAAGAGCCATTTCTTTAGGAAGACCGCATTGATACATTTTAAGGCTTGGTCCAACTACGATAACTGAACGTCCTGAATAATCAACTCTCTTACCAAGAAGGTTTTGTCTAAATCTACCTTGTTTTCCTTTAAGCATTGAAGATAAACTCTTAAGTGGTCTATTAGAAGATGCTGTAATGCTTCTTCCACGTCTACCATTATCAAGAAGTGAATCTACAGCTTCTTGTAGCATTCTTTTTTCATTTTGAACGATGATTGAAGGTGCTCCAAGTTCAAGAAGTTTTTTAAGTCTATTATTACGATTTATAATTCTACGATATAAATCATTTAAATCAGAAGTTGCAAATCTACCACCATCAAGTTGAATCATAGGTCTTAGCTCTGGTGGAATAACAGGTAGTACATCAAGTACCATCCATTCAGGTTTATTACCACTTTCATAGAATGCATCTAAGCAATCTAATCTTTTTACTAAACGAATTCTTTTTTGACCAGTAGTATTTTCAAGTTCTTCATGAACTTTATCAATTTCTTTTTTAAGATCAACTCTTTTAAGTAGTTCTTTGATTGCTTCAGCACCCATGCCTACTTTAAAAGTATCACCATATTTTTCATATAAACTTCTGTATTCTTTATCAGAAATAGTTTGTTTAACCTCTAAAGGTGCTTTTCCTGGGTCAATAACAACATAGCTTACAAAGTAAAGTACTTCTTCCAAGTCTCTTGGAGACATGTCAAGTACAAGTCCCATTTTTGAAGGAACACCTTTAAAAAACCAAATGTGAGAACATGGTGCAGCAAGTTCAATGTGTCCCATTCTTTCTCTTCTTACTTTAGAAAGAGTAACTTCTACACCACATCTATCACATATAATATTTTTATATCTTAATCTTTTGTATTTACCACAACTACATTCAAAGTCTTTAGTAGGTCCAAATATTTTTTCACAAAATAGACCATCTCTTTCAGGTTTTAATGTACGATAGTTGATAGTTTCAGGTTTTTTAACTTCTCCATAAGACCATGCACGGATTTTTTCTGGGGAAGCAATAGAAACTCTGATTCCTTTAAAATTGCTTACATCTATCATTATTCTTCACCTTCTTCCCCATCTAAATCTTCTAAATCATCTGGAAATTCAAGATCATCAAGTGATGGTTCATCATCTTCTTCATCCGCTTCTAAAGGTCCTGGATTTTCAGGCTCAGGTAGAGGTTCATCGTTTGATAAATCAATTTCATCAATACGTAAAGTATCTCCTGCTTGATCATCTTTTTCTTCAATATCTTTAAATTCTAATAATTCATCATCAGTTGTAAGAACTTGTACATCTAAGCATAATGCTTGGAATTCTTTAACAAGTACTCTAAAGCTTTCTGGAACGCCTGCTTGATTAACAAGTTTACCTTTTACTAAAGCTTCATATACTTTAACACGTCCTACAATATCATCGGCTTTAACAGTTAAGATTTCTTGAAGTACATGTGCAGCACCATAAGCATAAAGTGCCCAAACTTCCATTTCTCCGAATCTTTGTCCACCGAATTGAGCTTTACCACCAAGTGGTTGTTGTGTAATAACACTATATGGTCCTGTTGCTCTTGCATGTAATTTATCATCAACCATATGATGTAGTTTAATCATATACATTACACCAACAGCAATTTTATTATCAAATGGTTCACCAGTACGGCCATCATATAATGTAATTTTACCATCTGGACTCATATTAGCATCTTTCATTTGTTCAGAAACATCTTCCCATGTAGCAGAGTCAAATACTGGAGTAGCATAATGTCTACCTAATTTTTTACCTGCCATACCAAGATGTAACTCTAAAATTTGTCCAACGTTCATACGAGATGGAACTCCAAGTGGATTAAGCATAATATCAACTGGACGACCATCTGGCATAAATGGCATATCTTCTTCAGGAACTACTAAAGAGATAACACCTTTATTACCATGTCTTCCTGACATTTTATCTCCAACTTGAATTTTTCTTTTTTGAACTATATAAACTCTTATAACTTTTTGAACGCCTGCAGCAAGCTCATCAGAGTTTTCTTTTGTATAAATTTGTACATCATGGACAATACCATCAGCACCATGATCTACTCTAAGTGATGTATCTCTTACTTCTCTTGTTTTTTCTCCGAATATTGCATGAAGTAATTTTTCCTCAGAAGTAAGTTCTTGCATTCCTTTTGGCGTAACTTTACCAACAAGGATATCACCTTCTCTAACTTCAGTACCAATTCTTACAATACCATCAGCATCAAGATTTTTACGAGCATCTTCACCTACGTTTGGAATATCACGAGTAATTTCTTCAGGTCCAAGTTTTGTGTCACGACATTCAATATCATAGTGTGAGATATGAAGTGATGTATAAGCATCATCTTTTACTAATTTTTCATTTAAAATAACAGCATCTTCATAGTTATATCCTTCGAATGTCATGAATGCAACAGTCATGTTTTTGCCAAGAGCAAGTTCACCTTTATCACAAGATGGACCATCAGCTATAACTTGTCCAGCATGTACTTTATCACCAGCTCTTACAATTGGACGATGATTTACACATGTTGAAGCATTACTTCTTTCAAATGTAGATAAATAATATGTATCATTACTTTTACCGTTATTTATAACAATTTTTTTACTATCAGCATATTCTACGCTTCCAGCAGTTTTTGATAAAACACAACTTCCTGAAGATGATGCAGCAATATATTCAACACCAGTTCCAACAATTGGAGCTTCACTTGTAAGAAGTGGAACTGCTTGTCTTTGCATGTTAGCACCCATAAGTGTTCTTTTAGCATCATCGAATTCCAAGAATGGAATACAGCTTGTTGTTACAGCAACAACTTGACTTGGAGCAACGTCTACATAATCAACTTCTTCACGTTTAACGATTACGTTATCACCATTAACACGTACAAGAACTTCATCATCAATAATTCTATTATTTTCATCAAGTTTAACTGTAGCTTGAGAAATATAATAATCAGTTTCCTCATCAGCTGTCATATATATAATTTCTTTATCTACAACACCATTATTTACTTTGTGGTAAGGAGTTGTAATAAATCCATAATCATTAATTTTTGCATAACCAGCAAGTGATGTAATAAGACCAATGTTTTGTCCTTCTGGAGATTCAATTGGACAAATTCTTCCATAGTGAGATGAGTTAACATCTCTTACTTCCATTCCAGCTCTTTCTCTTGAAAGTCCTCCTGGTCCTAAAGAAGAAAGTCTACGTTTATCAGTAAGTTCTGCTATAGGGTTAACTTGATCCATGAACTTAGAAAGTTGAGATGAACCAAAGAATTCTTTAAGTACAGCAGTAACTGGTCTAATATTAATAAGTGTTTTTGGAGTAACATTTTCAATTTCTTGAGTAGTCATTCTTTCACGAATAACTCTTTCCATACGAGCCATACCAACTCTAAATTGATTTTCAATAAGTTCTCCAACTTGTCTTACACGTCTATTACCTAAATGATCGATTTCATCTTCGTTACCAATGTTATAATGTAAACCTATATAATATGATAAAGATGCATAAACATCAGGAATTGTAAGTCTTTTTTCAGTAACAGAATTATCTGTACCAATTAAAGTAATAACTTTTTTACCATCAATACGATCAAATACTTTTAATGTTTGAATCTTCTTAAAGTCATCTAATTCTTCATTAATTGTAGTATCTTTTAAATTATAACCATTATTAAATATTACCTTTAATTTTTCTAGTAAATCTTTAGTTACAATATCTCCTTTAGAGGCAACAAGCTTTCCATCAACTTTAATATTTTCTGCAAGAGTGCATCCTAAAATTCTTTCACATATAAATAATTTCTTATTAAATTTATAACGGCCAACTTTAGCAAGGTCATAACGGAAACGATCAAAGAATCTTGTAATTAATTGGTTCTTTGCACTATCTATAGTTGCAGGTTCACCTGGACGTAATTTTTCATATATTTCAAGAAGTGCTTCATCAGTATTATTTGTATTATCCTTTTCTAACGTAGTTTTAATAAACTCATTATCACCAAATAATTCAATTATTTCTTCATCAGTAGCAAGACCTAATGCACGTAGGAAAGTTGTAACTGCAACTTTTCTAGTACGGTCAATACGAACATATACAACGCCTTTAGCGTCAGTTTCATACTCAAGCCATGTACCTTTGTTTGGAATAATTTCACCACTAACAATTCTACGACCATTTTTATCAGTTTCTCTTTTGAAATAGATAGATGGACTACGTACAAGTTGTGATACAATTACTCTTTCTGCTCCATTTATGATAAATGTTCCTGCATCTGTCATAAGTGGCATATCCCCAAGGAATATTTCTTGTTCTTTTACTTCACCAGTTTCGTGAATGTAAAGTCTTGCTTGCACTTTAAGTGGTGCAGCATAGTTAACCATTCTTTCTTTTGCTTCCTTAATTGAATATCTAGGTTTTTCTAGTGAATAATCTGTAAATTCAAGAGAAATATTACCAGTAAAACTTTCAACTGGGAAAAGATCCTCAAAGGTTTCCTTGATTCCATTTTCAATGAAATTTTGATAACTTTTCTTTTGAATTTCCAAAAGGTCAGCAAGTTCAAGAGTGTTACTTGATTTTGCGAAATTAATTCTTTCGCGATAGTCTCCAAATTTTTGTTTTTTATAAGCCACGATCTCACCCCATAATCTTATTTTTTTTGGACTATAATCTATGTAAAAATAAACACGTCAACAATTTATAATTTTAGCAAAAATATTTTATATATGTCAATACATTTTACAATAAAAAACGTAAAAACCTTTATCTTTTTTTATATTTAAAACATCATAATGTTCTTTTAATATCTTTTCAATACTTTTAGCGCCATGGTCTTTTCTCATTACGTACCACAAACTTCCGCCTTCGTTTAAATGCGCTTTAGCATTTATTAAAAAATCTAA
Source organism: uncultured Bacilli bacterium (assembly GCA_934096985.1). Lineage (GTDB taxonomy): Bacteria > Bacillota_I > Bacilli_A > RF39 > UBA660 > UBA6448. Next base: position 51,798 of record CAKONC010000002.1, read on the forward strand.
TATTACCTTTTTTCCTGCTTTAATCGGTGGATTTGTAATAATAACATCATATTTATCTGTAATATTTTCATAGGCATTACTTTCTATAATATTACAACTAACTTTATTTTCTTCAGTATTTCTTTTAGCTAAATGTAAGGCTCTTTTATTAACATCACACATTGTAACATTTGCCATTATTACCTTAGAAAGCACTATACCAATAAAGCCATATCCACATCCTAAGTCTAATACTTTAGCACTATCATGATAATTATTTAAAAAAGTTTCTAACAAAAATTTACTTCCATAATCAATACTATTTTTACTAAATACTCCATTATCACTCAAAAAAGTAAAATCATAATTTTTATATGAATATTTTAAAGTTCTAATTTCACTTTTTAAATTATTATTTGTAAAATAATGATCCATTAAATTCCCTTTTCTTTGTCAAACTAAATTTATTATACAAAAAAACATGCCTTAAATCAAGAGTTTAAAGCACATTTATTATTATAGAAAATTTTTAATTATTTCTATAAATAAACTAAAAAATGTTAAAAAAATTACAATATATAAAAGTTCTTTTTTACTTGAACTAGCTATTTTTATTTTATTATTCATTAACTAAAACCCCCTCTTAGTTAACAAAATTATAGCATATTTATTTAAAAATGTCAAATTATGTAAAATATAATGACCCCAAATTTAAAAATAGAAAAATATTTCTTATTATGATAAAATTATTTCAAGGAAGTGATTGTATGAAAAAGTTTTTTTTAACTCTTCTTATATGTGGTGTAATTGTAGGAAGTGCTTTTTTTGTAAAAAAATTATATGATGAAAAAAAAGAAAAAGAAAGAATAGCGGAAGTAAAAAAAGGATGGTACGTTGAAATTCTAACTGATTATATAAATGTAAGAGAAAAACCAGATAGATATTCATATAGTAATAGCAAAGTTAATAAAGGAGAGGTTTATGAAGTCGTTACTACAGATTTAAATGACCCTAACCTTTATTGGTATCAAATAAAATTTAAAAATGGTACTAAAGGATGGATTGCAAATAATACAAGTGGTACATATTTAAAAGATCATAATAATCCTGTAGATATTGCTACTCCTATAATAAAATTTGATGAAAATGTTTATAAAGTAGTAAGTATAAAAGATATTAATTATAATCATTTAAGAGTTTGGGATGATAAAGATGATTACAAGATAACTCATATAGTTTATCATGAAGTAGATGAAACAAGAGGTATTGACCAATACTGGATAAAATATACAATTACTGATGGTTCTGGAAAATACTCAAGTAAAACTCAAAAAATTGAATTTGAAAACAAACCTAGTGAAGATGAAGTTACAAGCTTTTTATACTATGACCCAGATTAATAAATTATTCCATAAAAAAAGTCCTTTTATTAAAGTATTTCAAATAGACTTACTTTAATTTCTAGGGACTTTTTTATTTAGCAAACACAATCAACATAACAGTCAGTTAAACATCTTATGCAGCATAAGCAACTGCAATCCATTGTGAAAAATGAATTTGTAGAAATATAAGGATTCAAAGATGTTTCATCAGTATTTTGAGCAAGTACTCTAAATGTGCAACAATTTCCTTCGATTTTTTCTACTCTAAATACAGTCGAACATGTATTAGAAAGTGTGCCTGCTTCACATGTGATTGGATCTTTACTTATTGGCATACTCCAAGGAGTTCCGTTACTTCCGCATGTATATAACATAACTGGTCTAGTATTACAAATTAAACAGTTAGCTCCACCACCAAGCATTGGTCTATCACATGTATCCAAACAATTTTCTGGACAAGCATTTTCTTGAAGTACTAAAATTACTGATAGTATTTCATTTATGCAATTACCATTTTTGTTTGTGTTATTCATAAATATTCACCCTCTCTTTTACTTTCATTATAATTTATGTGAAAAAAAATAAAATGTTCTTACTCAAAATCTATATAGACAGATGATTAGTAATTTGATAAAATTATCATGGAGGAATTGATAATGAATATATATTTGCAATACGCAATAATTGCGGTTGTACTTACAATTATTGTTCTTGTAGTTCTAAAATTAAGAAAGAAAAACTTTAATATTGAAGCAAATAAATTAATAACTTATTTAGGGGGAAAAGATAATATTATTAATGCCGATGCTAATATGAGTAGATTTAAAGTTATTTTAAAAGATGTTTCCCTTGTGGATAAGGAAGGCATTCAAAAACTCGGAGCTCAAGGAATCGTAGAAATTGATAATCAACTTAAAATTATATTTGGTAAAGATGCTAAAGCATTAAAAAAATATATTAGTGAAATAGTCTAATATATTTTTTTATAGTTTTTCAATATTTTTGATATCTGCAATTTTTATTTTTTCTCCATTAAGAGTCAAAAGATAACCATTAATTTTTCCTACAATCGTACACTCTTTAATATCATTATTTAAATAAATTCTACATCTACTTTTGTATACAAAGTTTTTCGACGAAAAAATTTTATTAATTTTAACCTTTACGCTTTCATCACTTTTTACTCCAGGTAATTCATTTTTACCGTAAAATCTTTCTTGAGAATTATTTAGTTTCTTTTTTATTTCAAACGCAGATACATTTGGTAAATTATCATTCACAAATATCACCTAATATAATATATGATATTTTTTTTATTTTAGACAATAATATAAATATGAAGAAAAGTAAAGTAATAATATTACTAAGTATTTTCATTTTAATGTGTATCGGAGTAATAAATATCTATAATGCAAAATATTTAAATGTACTTTATAAAAATTATTATATAAAACAAATAATTTGGATTTTTTTAAGTCTAATAATTTTTTATGTTCTTCAGAAAATTAATTTAAGAAATATTTTTAAAATAAGTTATATTTTTTATATTATAAATATCATACTTTTAATTCTGGTTTTAATTATTGGCAAAGAAATAAATGGAACTAAAGGTTGGCTTCAGATTAAGGGATTTTCTTTTCAACCAAGTGAAACAATGAAACTTGCTTTAGCCCTATTTTTAATAAATATTAATAAAGTAAATGAAAGAAAAAGTATAAATATATTAAAGTTAATAATTATTACATTTATTCCCTCAGTGCTAGTTTTTATAGAGCCAGATACTGGAGCAGTAATTTTTTATCTATGCATTTTATTTATTATGCTATTAAGTAAAAACATTAAATTTAAATATTATGTTTATATAATTTTACCACCATTAATATTTTTTATTATTACCATATATCTTTATAAATATAAACAAGATGTTTTTCAAAAGTGGCTTGGAAAAAATTTTTATTACAGATTAAATAGAATTTTTAATTATAAAGATAGCTATCAAATGGATATGGCCATAACAAGCGTTTATGCAACTTCTTTAATAAAGAATGGTTTTAATAACATGCTTTTATATATTCCCGAAGGTGTAACTGATTTTATATATGCCTACTGTATTGGAAACTTTGGAATTTTAAATTTTTTTATCATTAACCTACTTTTTATAATAATTATTTATAATTCATTTGATTTAATAAAAATAAATAATGACAAAAAAACTAATTACTTAATAATTAGTTTCATAACCATATTTTTTGTTAATATTTTAATAAATATTTTAATGAATATAGGACTTATTCCCATTATTGGAATAACACTTCCATTTGTTTCTTATGGTGGCACAAGCATTCTTGTCTATTTTATGTTCTTAGCAATAATTTTCAATTTAACTAATAAGGATATTTAGGTACGTAGTAAGAATATGAATAGTTTCCTGATGGATAATATGGATTATAGCCATAGTTTGGTTGAGTATTATAAATAGGTCTTGGTCTTGTAAGTCCTACAGCTGCTCCGCCTGCTAAACCGCCTAATAAAAATGGTACAAAAAATTGTCTATCGTTATTTAAAGGTTGCGGCATAGGACTTTTATATGGATAATAAATCATTGTATCTTCCTTTCTAATTTAAATTATGAAAAGAAAATTTTTTTGCTATAATAAAAGCCCAGACACCTTAGTATATTTATATTGTAATGAACAGAAATTTTCCCCAAAACTATGATCCAAATTTATTTTCAATGGTTGCTGCAATTGCGGGAGCTATAGTTTCTGGTGACTTTGATGACTATGAATTAAACTCGATTGGTAACTGGGTTATTTTATTTGGGCAATATCTTTTAACTTTTGCAGCCCAACAACAATTAATTGAACAAAGAATCGAAGGACATAATATCAATATAAATTCTAAGAAAGCAAAGCAAACAGGAAATCCGTATGAAGGTGGAACAAGTAATTTGAATAAGCAAGCAGAAATCGACTACCTTTTAAGGGCTGTACAAAGAATAGAAAAAGAATTAAATGACATAAAAGAAAAGATAAACTAGTCATCATTTTTCATTTTATTTTTTATTATAAGATTTATATTAGCAATACTTTCATCAATATTGTTTAATATATTTTCGTTTAAATTATATTCAGTAAGTATATTAGAAATTAATAATTTTGCATCACTATCCCATTTATTTTCAATTATTTTTTTATATGGGAAGTAAACTAAATCAAATAAGTAATTATAAAATTTATCATAATCTAATCTATTTTCTTTAAACAAATAGTTTAAAAAATTATAATTTGATAAGGCAAGCATAAACACATTTTCATAAGTATCTTCATTTGTTAAATTATAAATTTTTTGTTTAATTGTTTTTATCTCAAAATAATCATATAATTTGACCAAACTATCAGAAAGGCTGCAAATGCTTCTTTTAATCTTATTAATTTTTTCTAAATTATTACATTCTAAATATTTATCTAATTTATTATTTTTTTTAAATAAAATTTTTTCTTTTCTATTAATTTTATTTTTAATTTTAGGATATTTATTATTCTTATTTTTTAATATATTTTGAAATTCTTTTGTTATAAAACTTAATAAATTAAAGTATTTGTATTCTATTAAAAAATGATATATTTCTAATAAACTTTCTAAAGAAGTGTTTTCATCTACAAGTAATAATGCATTTTTATAATCTTTGTCATTAATTTTTTCATTTAAATTTTCACACAAAATTTCATCTTTTTTAATACATAATAACTTATATGTTCTATCAATATCCAAAGTAAATAAACTATCGTAGTAAATGTTAAATACACCCTCATTTTTGCAATATAAATATTTATAATTCAAAGAAATATATTTAAAAATATTTGGGCAAATTTTATAGAATTTATTTAATTCATCATATTTAAATTCTTTATTTTTAAAATATAATTTCATTAAATCATTTACACAAAAATTATAGTTAAAATTATCCTTTGTAAGATTTATACCAACATTTGTAAATATATAATTTACTTTTCTTAAAATATCATTAATTTTATCTACATCAACTTTATCAAAATTAGATAAGAAACCCAAATACATATCTAGGTGACTTTTTTCGTAAGCAGTAGCATAAAAATTTGTAAGTATTAAATTATCCTTTAAAGCATCAATATTATCCGAAAGTAGTTTTACATTTTCATTTTGCTCATCAATAAAGTTTTTTAAACTTTCATCTTTAGTTAATTTTTTACTTTCTTTTTTTGACATAAAACTCCTTTCAAAAAAAATACTTAACTATTTATAAATTAATCAATATTTTTTATTTTATGCTTTTTTTCACCTCAAATTATATCATAGTCATTTTTTATTTTCAATTTAGTGAAAAATTAAAAATTTAATTTCTGCAAAAAACTCTCTTAATAAATTATTTGGCAGATAAATGACTGTGCTTTTGCTAGGAATTCCATATGCGTCTATTCCGTTTTTATTAGCAATCTGAAGCGCTCTAAATAAATGAAAATCATTTGTAACAATTCCAACGCTTTTATTTTCCATTATTAGTTTTTTACTATTAATTATATTTTCTTTAGTACTATGAGATTTATCTTCGACAATAATTCTTTCTTCATTAATACCATTACCTATTAAATAATTTTTCATAATATTTGCTTCCGTATCTGGTTCGTTTATCCCTTTTCCACCAGAAACAACTACTAAAGTATTTTCGTTTTCATTTAGGTATTTTATCGTTTCATCAAGTCTATACTCTAAAACAACACTTGGTCCAGAAGCTTTAACTTGTGCTCCTAATACAATTATGTAGTCTAAGTTATTTTTACTTTTAATATTCATCTTTGAAATGATTAGAGATTCAATAACTACAAAAATTATTAAACAAATGCTAATCAAAGTTATAAATATTTTTTTTAAAAGCTTATATTTTACAAAAATATCAAAATATATTAGTATAGAAAGTCCCACGAAAAATAAGCCTATAAGTATCCACATAAGATAAAAGTTTGTTCCTGAATTTACTGCTTTAATAAATAAAGCATATAAAAAAGTTATTAAACTTATAATAAGCAATATAGTTATTAAAATTTTCTTTTTCATAACATCATAATATCAAAAATTAAAAGAAAAAACTAGAGAATTTTCTCTAGTCGTGATTATGAGAGTGTCCTTTGATACCATATTTTTTAGTTATAGGATCAATAAATAATTCATTTTTTATAGGCCATAAAGTTAAAAGTAAATAAAAACCAAATATTATAAATAATAAAATACTTCCAATATAGCCTAAAATATAATTTGGCAATAAATTATTAATTACGTAGTAAAATACCCATTCACCTGCAAAAATAGCAATATAAAATATTAAAATATCAATTATTAAAAAAGATTTTTTTGTAAATATTTTATATCCATAAAATAATACTGGCACTATAGTAATTAGTATTAATAAACTAAGTGATTTTGCAAAAAAGTAATTTTGATTACTTCCATATTTAAAACCATCAAATAATCCCCACAAAAGCATTGGTGAAAGCCCAATTTTAATATGTTCCCATGTACTTTCATTTACCGCAGAAAAAATTGCCACATATTTATTATGGCCAGATAATTCATATGTAAAATGCAAAACTGTCCCTATAATACTTATAACTAAAAAGCTAATAAAAAGTTCCATAATTTCCTTTCATATATATTATATAAATTTATTTTCTATTTTATTCTACTGTAACAGATTTTGCTAAGTTTCGAGGCTTATCAATATCCTCACCCTTTAATAAAGCAACATTATATGCTAAAAGTTGCAAACTTGCCACTACTAAAATTGGATCAATTATTTCATCAATATGAGGAATATTTATAATATCATCATAAAAGTCACCTGTTAAATTAAGACTTGTAATAAATAATGAATAAGCTCCTCTTGTGTGAACTTCTTTTATGTTACTAATAGTTTTTAAAGCCAAATCTTTATCAGTAATTATACTTATTACAGGAGTTTTTTCCTCAATCAAAGAAATTGTTCCATGTTTAAGTTCTCCAGAGGCAAAAGCAGATGAATTTATATAACTTATTTCTTTTAGTTTTAAACTACCCTCTTCACATAGGCCGTAATCTATGCCTCTACCGATAAAAAATGCACTATTACTTTTATATATTTTTTTAGCATAAGATTTATAATCAATTTCAAAAACTTTAGTTAAATTTTTATTAATTTTATTAAAATTGCTTAAATCATTTATCCCAGCCATCTTCAAAGCAATTAAAGCTAAAAGTAAATACTGAGCGGTAAATGCTTTTGTCGTAGCAACTGCAATTTCACATCCAGCTTTAATATATAAAACATTTTTTGCCTCTCTTGCAATCGAAGAACCAACAACATTTACTATAGCAAGAGTATCGATTCCATCATTTTTGGTAATTCTAAGTGCCTCAAGAGTATCCGCAGTTTCTCCAGATTGAGAAATAAATATTACTAGTGTTTTTTTATCATAAAAATGTTTTTGATACCTAAATTCACTTGCTAAAAATACTTCACATTTAATATCTGTATATTTTTCAAAAATCTTTTTAGCAATATCCGCAGTATAAGATGCAGAACCACAACCTACAAAATAAATATTTTTGTATTTTTTAAAGTTAGGCATATTTTCATTAAATGCTCCATCTGTTGTATAAAAAGATAAAATATTATTTATCACGTCAGGTTCTTCATTAATTTCCTTTAACATAAAATGAGGGTAATCACCTTTCATTACATCATTACTAGTTCCTTCGAATGTAAATAGTTTCTTTTTAACTAAATTTAAATTTTTGTCATAAATGTATTCCTTATCGGATATTTTAACAATATCATCATTATCAAGTAAATAAAAATTTTTAGTATATTTAAGTGCCGCCGTCATATCAGACACGAGAAAATACTCATTTTCTCCTTTAGCAAGAATTAATGGAACATTTTTCCTAACACCATACAAAGTATCCATTTCATCATCATTAATTATAGCAAGTGCATAACTTCCTTTAATAGTCTTTTCAAGAGTACTTAAAGTTTTAAGCATATCATGATTTTGACTATAAAGATAATCTATATAAGCACAAACTATCTCACTATCTGTCTGACTTTTAAGTTTTACATTTAATTTATTTTTAATTTCTTCATAGTTTTCAATTATTCCATTATGTACTAAAGTAATTTTTCCTACTTTATGAGGATGAGCATTTTTATCAGTTACTCCACCATGTGTTGCCCATCTTGTATGAGCAATACCGATATTTGAATTATCGTCATTTAAAATATTTTCTAGATTTTTTACTCTTCCAATACTTTTTTTAATTTTAATTTTTCCCCCATTTACATAAGCTATTCCCGCTGAATCATAGCCTCTATATTCTAAAGATTTTAAGCCATTTAATAAAACAGGAATACTTTCATGATTACCTTTGTAACCTACAATTCCACACATATATATTTCCTTTCATTAAATGCTTTTTAAATACTATTTTGTTATAAATTCATTTTTATATTTTGTAAGTATTTTAACAACTAAAGCAAAGCTGCTTACACATCCGCTGATAAATCGATAGTGTAAGTCCTCGTCACCTATAACCGGCCATGCGCTATTATAAAACTTATCCTCCAATCATATTTTATAATTTAAGTTAATTATACACTATTTAAATATAAAAGAAAAGCATGTAATATTTACACGCTTTATTTAGTAAACAACTTCATATGGATTGTCCCACGTTCCAGTACCAGTAAGTTTTACTTCTGGTGATAATGAAATAACCGGTGCAATTAAAGTTTCATGATCAACGAAGGTTGTTAAATTCGTTCCAGTTCTAGTATCTTTAAAAATATACATCTTACTCCTACCAATAGTGTTTATAAATGCGCCTAGAGAAATTGTTCTTGACATATAATTATTCATTTGTAAATATCCAGCACGACCGGTTAACGTTACTTCATCAATTGTTAAAAGCCCTACCGGATATGTAAGTGCGCCATTGCCTTTTTCATTACTAACAGTAAACTTATCCCTTTCATCAGGGCAGACCAATGATGGAGTTGATGCATTATTATTATGAAACCCTTTTATTCTTTTAACTGCACCATAATAATAATTAGCATTAGAACTTGGAAAATTTTCTATATCACCATATTCTCCATCTGCAGTAAGAGCTGTTCTATCATTACAAAATATTGTGTCAGCAACTAAAGTTGCATCAGTTGTATTAAATGTTGTTTGTATAAACCAATTATCAAGTACTTTTTTTGCATTGCTATCAATTGCATCTTCACCATATCCATGTTGATTACCGAGTATATATTGATATCCTACATATTCAGCAGAATTATATTCTTCATTATAATTTTCCTCAAATAATATGGTTTCAGGCCAGCTATACGTATCCTTAGTTGGAAGAGACGCACCATGATAAAGTAGTTTTATGCTATTATCACCAGCTATTCTTACAACACGCCAATATATGTCATCTCCTATATTCCAAGCATTTGCACAATTAAAATTATTTTCTGTTGCAGCATTACACTCTTCTAATGATGCATATTCAGTATAGTTTACCTTACTTGTTGCACTTGCATATCCTCTGATTGGGCCATCGGTTATGTATTTTCCAAATTTCAAATAATTTTTTGTAACTTGTCCTCTAAAATAATATGATTTATTACCAGTTTCTAAGGTATATTCATCTTCAATTGCAAACATTTCATTTAGTTTAGCACTACCTGTACTAAAATCCACATCACCTTTATTTTCTATTGTATCTTTCCCACCATTATTATTTAGAATAGAGATATAACCAAATGGTAATTCATAATCAAAATATAAATAACACTTGTCCGCTCCCAAAAATGACATTTTTATTTTACCGGCTTCTGAATTGTAGTCACTAATTTTACCACCATTTTCACAAATAGTTTTTTTTCATTTAAAACATAATCACCTACTGGAATACTATTTGATGATGACACAGTATATTCTGTAGCACCATTTTCCTTAATCATTATTGCCATTGAACTATTTTTAGCTTCTGCATTACTTTCTATCAAAGTGTTTTTATTGCTTACTTGGAAACAAAATAATATTCCTAAGCAGATAACTATACCTGTGGTTAATAAAATAAATCTTTTTTTCATACTTTATTTTCTCCCATAAATACGGGTTTCATTTTCTTAAATCTTATACATTTAGGAAAAATCGTTCCCATATCTTCGTACTATTACAATCCAATTTTATCATATTTTTATAAAAATTTGTATAATTTATAAGCAAAATGTCAAAATTTGGTAAATATTTATAATATTTTAATCTAAAGTAACTAATTTTATAAAAAATTTCTAGTCCAAAAAATGGTCAAAAATTTTTATAATTTTTCTTATAAATATTGAGTAAATTAGATGTTTTAAAAAAAGGTTTTTTAATAATTCCTAGTCAAGTTTATTTTATAATATTTTTTATTTCCCATATTTATGCTTGAAAATAAAAAATTTTCTTAAATGTATAAGATTTAAGAAAATACATACATTAAAAACACTGAGCTAAACTAGCCCAGTGTTTTATATTGCATAATCTAATTTATTCTACTATAAATGAATTTGTATATGAACCATCCCCTGAAATATACTCAGTATTTGGTTTTAAAGATATAACAGGCCTTACGCCAACATAATCAAATCGATAAAAACCACTAACAGTACCACTAGTTACAAACGAATTACTAGGATAAAAGTAATCATAATAATAAGGTGAAACAAGCCAATACATACTACCAATATTTAAATAATAAGTACTTGAGTTAGCATTTCTATAGGCTAGCCACACCTCCGGTGCGGACAATAACCCGACTGGGTATGTAAGCTTGGCTTTACTATTACTTACACTAAATCTATCAGTTTCATTTGTACATGCTAAGCTATAATTGGTATTATAATTTTTAAAATATAAATAAGTTGTTGTACTTCCTCCATTTGGATTCCATCCACCTTTTGAATATATTGTTCTATCATTACAAAATACTGTGTCTTCAAGTTTGTTTGTATAACTTGTCATATTGTCTTTATACCATGAATCTATTTCAGTTTTTATCACACTATCATTTTTATTTACATCATCTGCATATAGCATTTCATTTATTGCATCATCTACGGATTTTCCATTTGTGAGTGTTATATAATATGGTTCACCATCACTTATATAATATATATAATAAATTGATGTGCATGTTGTTCCATCTGTTAGACAAGTATAATGATGTGTATTCACGCTTGTTTTATTAGCAATAAATGTATCTGAATTAATTGTTACCGTATCACTTAATGTATATGTTCCATTTGCATACGTAAATGAGTTACCAAATACATAATTTTTATTGCTATAACTTGCCCCATTTGTATTTCCACCCGATAATCTATAATAATAAATTTTTGTTCCACTGTAACCCACTATATAATATGGACTTGAGCATGATGTAGCTGAACTACTATCACATGTATACTTACCTACCATTTCACTTATATTTGAACTTGATACACTTACTGTCGATGTATTATTAAGTATATATTTCAAACCATTATACGTGTATGTTACTGAATCTCCTACTATCTTTGAGCCACTAAAGCTGCCTGAAAATATTATTGTTTCTGATGAGCCTTCGTAAACTGTATTATACATATAGCCTACATATGCCGGTGAAGAATCGCTACTATTAAAATCTCCTATACTAGTAATTACAGAGTTTGTTTCTCTATTATTACATGATTTTTTAACTTCACCAATTGCTTTTCCTAAACTAAATACAACATTATCATTTCCAGAAGAAGACCCACTATCTTTTGAATATGTTATTTTAATTATGTCTAATGTGGTAAGCTCTGTAAGTGTTATTGTTCCTGATTCTGTTCCACTATGATTTTCAAGTTCAGTACCATTTTTGTAAAATGATGCACTATCATATTGTGCTTCTGAAGACATTATGTAGTTTAAATAATAATCTCCAGGCTCAGAAACTGTAAAAGTTATTGTTCCTGTTTTATCATTATCATGATTTGTACTTGTCCATGTCTTATTGGTACTATCAAATGTATATGGATATGTTGCATCATTAGTTACATTTGTATATTCTGATTCTTCAATTGGAGCTAAATTAACTTCATCACTTGGAGCACCATTATAGATCATTTTAACTCCACCAGTGTCTGTAGTTCTTACTATTTTCCAGCAAAAGCCACCAAATATAACATTATTATTTTCTACTGCCCCATTAAAATAATATACTGGATTTGCATATGTGCTGGCATCTGACTCACTATATAGTTTTACATAAGTATCATTATTGTTATATCTTTTAGCAATTAATTTATATAATTCTTTTGATTCTTTATAATCAAAATATAAATAACACTTGTCTGCTCCTAATAAAGATATTTTTATTTTACCAGTTGCCGAATTATAATCACTAATTTTTCCACCATTTTCACAAGTTGTTTTTTCTTCATTCAATACATAATCTCCTATTGGAATGCTATTTGAAGATGATTTAATATATTCTTCTTCACCATCTTCTTTAATCATTATGGCCATAGAATCATTTTTATTTTCTACATTATTTTCTTTCAAAGTATTTTTACTACTGACTTGAAAATATAATAACATCCCTAAACAAATTATTATTCCAGTAATTAATAAAATAAATCTTTTTTTCATACTTTATTTTCTCCCATAAATACGGGTTTCATTTTTCTTAAATCTATTACATTTAGGAAAAAACGTTCCCGTATCTTCGTACTATTACAATCTAATACTATCATATTTTTATAAAAATTTGTATAATTTATAAACAAAATGTCAAAATTTGATAAAAAATTATATATTTTTAATCTAAAAGTAATTAATTTTTTTAAAATTTCTAGTCAAAAAAATGGTCAGATTTTTTCACTTTTTTTGACTTAAATGCTGAGCAAATTAGATATTTTAAAAAAACGTTTATTTAATAATTTCTAGTCAAATTTATTTTATAATATTTGATATTTCCCATAGTTATGCTTAAAAACAAAAAATTTTCCTAAATGTAATAGATTTAAGAAAATACATATACTAAAAACACTGGGCTCAACCTAGTCCAGTGTTTTATTTTTTAAACTTTAGAATTTTTTATAATAAATTTGTCAAAATAATTATAAAATAACGAAAGTAATGTAGTAACTATATACATTCCTAAATTGATGTCTAAAAATAGGCAAATAAATGTAGATAATCCTAAGATAAATCCGTATAAATAAGCTCCACCTTTTGTGTATGGCGTAAATATTGTAATTGTATTTAAAAATATAAAGGAAAATATTACATTATTATTAAATAGCAAATCATAGTTAAAATTTTTAGAAATTAATACATAGATAAATAATAAAATATAAAATGTTACAAATGATGTAAGTGGTATATATTTTTTATATTCAAATTTTACACTTAAATATATTAAACATATTATACTATATAAAAGTAAAGTTTGGCTTATTCCTCCACTTCCACTACCAAGTAATATATTAAGCATGCTGTAACTATGTTTTACCGAGCTTTCATAAATATTTAAATATGAATATTTTGAAATAATAATATTAATTATTGAATATATAACCATATAAAGCGTGGCTATATTCAGTTTTTTATATGTATATAAAATATTGAGTAAAACTATTAAAATTAAATATATTATAATATTTGTATTTGGAAATGTAATCATACCTATAAAAATATTTAAAATTAGTCTATATGAAACAAACTTTTCTTTTTTATATTTACTAAAAAAATATGATGTTAATAAAGAAATAGTTATAAGTAAAGGCAATCTAAATAAAGATATTAAATTTCCAAAATTATTTTTATAAAGCAATATTCCATTTTTATATAGCCCATATACTAAAAATGGTATTAATAAATAAATTAATTTTAAAATGGATTTTTTTTCACTATTTTTTGATTTTAAATAAACATTATTCATTTTGACCTCTTAAATATTTTCTTAAATTAATTTTACAAGGACAAATATATGTACAAAGCCCACAATCAATACAATTTTTACTTTTTCGTTTTGCATCCATTGCCTTCTTTGGATTAACCTTAACAGGACATATTTTATAGCACATTCCACATAAGTTGCAGGGCTCTTCATCTTCACTTAAAAAAGGAATTATAATCACGCCTTTAGTATTATTGGTTATAACTATATCCTTTGGATCTATTTCATAGCCCGTCATTAAACCATTATAAATATACATGATATCTTTTTCTTTTATAACCACATTATTATTTAATATCTCTTTTAAAGAAGAACCAATTTTAACATGAATAACTTTGCTTTTTGTAATAAATGGACTACTTATCGTAATAAAGGTTTCACTGACACCTATATTATTTTTAAGAATATTATAAATATTTAATATATCTTTTGAGGATAATACCAAACTATCTTTTTCCTCTAAATTAAGATTTTCCAAAAGAAAAAACGGGGTTGCAAGCAAATATTTATCTTCGATTAATGATAGACTTATATTGGGATACATACCAATTTTATTTAAATATAAATCTATATTTTGTGTATCAGTGCTTTTAACTGCTACATAAGTATTTTTAAATTCAAAAGCATTTTGTAGTTTATCAGTAATTTCTAATATTTCTTTCAAATATTTTTTCAATATAAATGAGTTATTTTCAATATATGGTTCATCTTCCATACCACTTATAACAAGATTTTTTATTTGTTTTGTTTCAAAAATATTTGCTATTTCATCTAAATTATACTCATAAAGCATGTTTATGATACTTTCCTTACTAAAACTTGAAAGCCTCTTTTTTGTATAAAATTTTTCTTTTTCTTCATAACTATTTTGAATAACTAAAGTATTTTTTTCTTTGCCATCAAACACTAGCTTTGTAGTACCCTTAATAACGCCCGAAACTGGACTTTTTACTTTTTTTAGCCTATTTTCTAAAACTGTATCACCTTTTAATACTTTGTCATTTTGAAATGCAAGCAAATCAAAACCATCATCAATAGGAAGATAAATATACTCTGGATTTATGAATTCCTTTATTGAACTATCAAACTTTATATCATAATTATTTTCTAATTTAATTAGTTTTCTCATATAACATCATAATTATGATATCATAGTTTCTTATTAATTACACTATTTATCACTTAAAAATTTTTTTAACTCTATAGCCACCTTTTCTGGAATATATTTTGTAAGTTCACTAATATCAGCATTTTTTATTTTATCAATACTACCATAATTTTTTAACAAGTTATTAATTCTAGCACTTCCTAGTCCATCAACATTTGAAAGAAAGCTTTTAAAACTTCCCTTACTTCGTATTGTTTTATGATATGTTATTACAAATCTATGAACTTCATCTTGAATTCTAGTTAAATAATTAAATACATCATCATACCCAGTTAAATCATATATATTTAAAGTATCAGCATCCAAAAGTGCATTAGTGCGATGATGATTATCTTTTTTAAGACCACATACTTTTATATTTAAACCTAGCATATTAAGCACCTCTTTGCAGGCATTTATTTGATTTAATCCACCATCTAAAATGATTAAGTCAGGGAGCTCTTCTTTTTCTGTTAATGCTCTAAAGTACCTACGATAAATAACTTCTTTCATCATATGATAATCATCATTTTTATCAACAGATATTTTATATTTTCGATAATCTTTTTTACTTGGTTTACCATTTTTAAAAACAACCATTGCCCCTACAGAAAAAGAACCAAATAAATTTGAGTTATCAAATGCATCAATTCTAAAAAGTGATGACATTTTAAGAATCTTACGCAAGTTATCATGAGCTTCAAATACCCTTTTCTCATCATTTTTATATCTTTCAATGTTATTTTCTAAAGCTATTTTAGCATTTTCCTTAGAAAGCTCTAATAGACTTTTTTTATTTCCTTTTACTGGAGTAATAAAATGCTCTCCAATCAAAGAATTTAATATATCAGTATTTACATTTGATTCTACTAAAATCTCTTTAGGGACTTCATGTTTTTGATAAAAAGAATATATATAAGCAGTAAGCTCTTCGTCTTCATTTTCAATTGTAGTAATTATATTATTATGGCTACCTAAAAGTTTTCCACCTCTTATAAAAAGAATTTGAATAGATAAATAACCATTTAAATAATAACTTGCAATAACATCTCTATTAACAAAATCGTTTGTCTGAACTTTTTGTTTATCTAAAATATATGTTATGTAATCAAGTTCATTTTTAAGTTCTAAAGCTTTTTCATAGTTTAAGTTTTCTGAATAAAACTCCATTTTTTCTTTAATCTTATTAGTAATAATTTTATCATTACCACGTAGAAAAGATAAAATTTCATTTTCCATTTCTTGAACTTTTTCTAAATCAATATTTTTTGTGCAGTATCCAAGACACTCTCCAATATGGTAAAAAAGGCACACATCTTTAGGCATCCCAGAACATTTTTTTAATGGATATAAACGATTTAACAAATTCACTATTCTTCGCGCAGCAGTAGCATTTGGATATGGGCCAAATAAAACCTTTTTATCTTTTTTTTGAACATTTACATATCTAGAAACTTTCAATAGTGGATATGGTTTTGAAATATACTCAATGTATGGATAAGTTTTATCATCTTTCAAAAGAATATTATATCTAGGATTATATTTTTTTATTAAATTTATTTCTAAAATAAAACTTTCAGTTTCTGTTTTAGTAACAATATATTTAAAATGATCAATTTCACTTACCATTAAGGCGGTTTTACCAGTCACTGTTCCACGAAAATAAGAATGAAGGCGTTTATTTAAATCTTTTGCTTTACCTACATATATTATAATTCCATCTTTATTATACATTTGATAAGATCCTGGTTTATGAGGAACTAATTTTAACTCTTCTTTAAACATACATCCACCTAAAAATATTATACTACATTTTATAAAGAAAATAAGATATAATTATTTCGGAGAGAAATATGCTAATAAATAAATATGAAATTGTAATTAAAAAATCAAAATTTATAGGAATGCTTTATGAAATAAATGATGAAAAGGATGTAAGAAATATTATTAATAATTTAAAACTTGAGCATCCCAAAGCCAAACATTTTCCATATGCTTACATAATTGGACCGAAACAAGGAAAAACTGATGATAAAGAACCACATAATACCGCAGGCATTCAAATTTATAACCAATTAATTTACAATAATTTAGATCATCACTTAATAGTCATTATAAGATATTTTGGTGGCATTAAACTTGGCGCAAGTAATTTACTTCGTGCATATCTTGATGTTGCTAAAAACGTTATTAAATAACATAAAAAAAAGTAAGCAAATGCTTACTTAATTCATTTTCTTTTTAAGAATTAATGCTGTTGCTCCAAGTAAAGAAAAACTTAATAATGTTATAGCAGTATAAAGTAATATACCATCTATTGTATTAGGATTTTCTACACTTGTTGGGGTAAAGAAACTAAGTTCAAAAGTTGAAAAACTGTCAGTTTCAATTTCTATATATTTTTGACCATTTAATTCTTTAATTTCATATTCTTTTGTATCAATAAGTTTGTCACCATCTTTATGAAGAACTTTAGCATGTGTAAATAATATGCTTGCAGGTATTGCAACTTTTACTTTTACTTTGCCATTTATAGCTTCATTCGGAATTAATTTTAGTTCTTGAGTACCATCATCATAATAAGGCTTAATATCATATATTAAAATATTTTTATCTTTATCATATGATGTAACTTTTGATTTTAATGAAACTTTTATTAATGTATTTAAAATACCCTCAATTTTTGATGTATCAAGCGCCTCTTTTAAACCAGTAACTGGGTTAGTAATTTTTGCATCAGTTATTTCTTTAGCAATATCTTTGTCTACATCTTCAGAAACATTTACTTCAGATGGAACTTCAATTATTTCACCTTTGTCTTCTGAAACTATAGTATACATACTGCCATCTTGTACCATTTTATAGCCTTTAGCTAAACTTCCACTTACAGTTTTATCAGTAAATGAACCACCACTAACACTTAGCTCATCACTTTTCATCATATTAAGAGTACCATTAAATGTTCCGCCTTTAATTTCAACTGATTTTACAAGTTTACTTTCAACTACATCAGTTTCATCTTTAGCAGCTAAATAATGATAAATAACAGGACCATATGATGAAGTATAAGTACCACCATCAATTGTAATATCTATATTTCCGGCATAAGTGTTATTTGACTCGATTGCTATAGCAGCGCCATTTGCGTTAATACCATTTCCATTATATGTTCCTTCTACAAACTTTCCATCTGTAGAAATTTTTGCATTCTTAATATTAAATTTACCAGATTTAATACCAATTCCAGCTTTTTTGCCTTCAATTGTAGCTCCATCAATATTCCAGTTTGCATATCCTGCAGCATAAATTCCATAATCATCACTTATAAATTTAGCAGTAGGATAAATATTAATTGTTGGATAATTTTTTGTACTTTGATTAAAACCATTAAGTGCAAATGCCGGTTGATCGTCAAGTCCAATCTCTTTACCAATTGCCATAAATGTACCTTTTAAATCAGCTTTAGCACCATAGGCATAATAACTAAATACAAAGCCATAATGACCTTTTAAAGTTACGTTCTCATCAATAGTAATTGAAGAATAATCCGTATCAGTTTCATAATCTGATCCATATAGTACAACTGGTGAACCTCCATCCATTTTTCCATCAATTGTACCTTTTCCTGTAATTGTTAAGTAACCTTTATTAACTTTAATTCTGTGTGTTTCAGTAGAAATATTATGTTCATTTAAATCAAGTGTAAGAGTTTTACCATCATTAAGATTAATATCACCACTTAAAGTTAAATTTTCAGTTAACTTAGCTGTTCCACCGTTTTTAAAAACTTCGGTAAGTTCTTTTTCTGTTTTAACTTCAACAGTTTCTGCAAATACAATCGAAGGCAAAATTAATGCAAAAGCCATCACTAAAGTTAAAACAACTTTTTTTAGATTTTTCATAATCCCTATCCTTTCTAAATAAATCGTAACACATCTATTATAAATAAATCAAGTTATAATAAAAAAATTAATCAACTTATGTCAACTAATTTTTTTGAATTATATTTAAATAGTTATAAGGAATTTCAATATTGTTTGCTTCAAAAGTTTTCTTTAGATTCTCATTTAGTTTACAACTATTATCAAAACTTTCACTTAAATCTTTGCCCCACACATAACATCTAATAATAACTGATGATGTATCCCATTTAATAACTTTGACATTTATATCATATTTTGCATCTTTATATAATTTTTTAAGTTCTTCTTTTGCAAGTAAAATAGCCTTATCTAAATTCGAAGAATAAGACACACCATATTCACAAAACGTGCAATGCTTGCTATCTTCATAATCATAGTTTTCTATTGTTAATGTATTAAGCACACTATTAGGAATTATATATCTTTGATTATTATATCCTTTTATGATAGTATGCCTCATTGATACCTCTAAAACGGTACCGGAAATGTCTTTTTCTAAAATATGTACTCTATCTCCAACTTCTATAGGATGGGAAAACAAAAGTGAAATACTACCAAATAAATTTTTTAAAGCTTCTTGAGCTGCTAAGCCTAAAATAGTAGTTAAAATTCCTACCGCAGATAATAACGTCACAGATAAGGATTTAAACATTTTAAATTTAGATAAACATAAAGTCACACCAATTCCAAAAATAATAACTGTTTTTAACTTATTAATAAATATCAAAATAGTTTTTAAATTTTTATTATTTTTCCTTTTCATTACTTTATTAATAAATTTATCAATAATTAAATTTATTATATAACTTATTAATAGTATTACAGAAATACTTATTACTTGTTCTAACATTTTATCACCAACATAATTATACTACAAAAGTTTATCATAAGAAATAACTAGCCTTTTTATTTACATATTATTTTTAGCATCTCTAAAGATTTTTTTACGCTTATATTATTATAATCAAGAGGTAGATTATATTTTTTTATTGTATTTACTAACTCATCAATAGTATCTCCATTAGTGTTTTTAAGTAATAAATTTTTTTGTTCCATTTCTATATATGTTCCTAATCCTTCAACATCTTGGATATATATTTCATTAACTCCATTTGTTAATAATAAATTATGATCTTTTAATTCAAAGGCTTTTTTATAACCTATAGAACATAAAAAATTATAACCAGCTTGCACGTCAGTAATTGGGCATTTTACACTACGTTCATTTACAACCACATCATTTTCGTCTAACTCTTTTATTTTATTAACTAATAAAATTTTTTTACCTACAGTTTCCCTAACAAGAATATTATTTTTAAATATTACATCACTATTTTCAAGTGATATTTCTATATCTTTACTAATCATGTAAATATCATTCATTTGAAAATCTTCTTGAATTTTAAAACCCATATCAAACATTATACTTTTTAGGTTTTCAAAAGATACATTTGATTTTAAACATATTTCTTTTTCTTCCATTTATCTAACACTCCTAAATCCAAATTTTTTTATTTTTTCTAAATCTATAGAATCCCCTAAATGCATGCAATATACTCTATCTTTATTATTTGTAAAAGTATTTGCAAGTTCATTTATGTCTACGTGAGCTTTATACCCATCATCACTTACTTCATGATATATATAATCTATTTCATTATTATTAAATTTATTAACTATCTCTTGGTTAATAACACAGGTATCTCCACTATAAAATAAATTATATCCTTGAAATTTTAAATGATACCCGAAACTAGGCATAGGAATTATCTTTTCATTAACAACATCACCATGTAACTGAGCATATTCTTTTAAATAATATTCCATCTCACTAGGTTTTTTTGCATGATACAAATTTCTACCTATTCCAGATATATCTAAAAAAGTATTTACTATATCAACATCAGGGAAAACTACATTTACTTTTTTAATTTTCTTAAATCTAGTAAAGAATATCAAGCTTCCTAAGCTGCCAACATGATCTGCATGAAAATGAGTAATTATTATATCTATTCTACTTACATTTTCATCAATTATATCATCTTTAAGAATTTGATGAAATACAGTTTCACCGCAATCAAATAAAATCATATGACCATTTTCATTTAAATATGCTGAATTATTGGTATTTACTTTAGAAAAGCACCCTCCAGTACCAATAAATTTTAATTTATTTTTCATATTTATTATATTTCCTTTTTAGTTGTCTTACAGAATATGTCTGATGACTATAATCTTTTATCATACCTTCATTTATAACTAAATCTTTATCATAATCCCCTACTGGTTTATAAATTATTAACCCATCTTCACTAGAATATAGGCTTCCATTACTTTTTAAATTTAGACTATCAAGTATTTTACTGATTTGTTCTTCAGTTAATGAATGTCTTCTGACCCACTCTGCTTGCTTAGTATTATCAAAATCTCCTGCCATCAATTTTTTGAATCTTATTTTACTAATAGATGGATTTTCATATAAAAATTTTTCTAATTTATCTTTTAACCCTTCGGTTTCTAAATAATCAGTAAATGCTATATCACATTTTATATTTTTGCCCTTTTTAAACCAAGGAGTTTCTAAATAATTAGTGTCATAACCTAGCACCTGCATATCCACTATCGGATCTAATGATACTCTTAGTATTTCAAACTCCGTACTTAATAAAGATGAATTAAACAAATTAAATTTTTCTGGTTCACTAAATATATTACCCGAAGAATGTATTCTAAGTAACTTAAATACTTCTGGATGAGATTGTAATACTGATAATATAAGACTTAGTTGTTCATATGAATATTTAGAAGGCTCACCATTTCCACTTAATACAAATCTTTTAAAGCTAAAGCCATTTTTTTCTAATTCGTTTAATATATCATTAAGCATTTCTAATTTATCATTAGCCGCAAACTTTTTGTTATTTTTAGCTATACAATACGGACAATTTTTATTACATTCATAAGAACCTAAAATTAATGTTAAATTATTTAAAAGTATATCTTTATTAAACTCTTGCATAACTAAATCATATACATCATTTATATCTAAATTAGTGGTATCAATTACTTTCGTAAATGGAAAAATGTCCCAAAAACCATTTTGTTTTTCTTTTTCATCTCTAGCCTTTAAACTTTTTACACTTGCATCTAAAGGCATATTATTTAATTTGCTTTTTCTTTTTGCTCTTTCATCAAAATCACATGTTAAGAACACATGAGAATCTAATTCCGGATAAGCTGCTACAGGCCTTCTAGCATTAATTAAAACATTTTTACTTTCCTTTAAAGAAATAACAATTTTTCTAAGTTCATGAATTAAGTTGTCATCTATAATACCGCCAACAATTACTGTTGCTTCATCCATAAAAGGATTATTTAAAGTTTCAAAATCGTAAAAATGTCCATTAATACCTACTTGTACAATTTTATCTACAACTTTATATTCTATATTAATTACATCTTTTAATTTGCCAGTACTAACTAACACTTTAATTTCATCATATGTAAGTTTTCCAACATTTAATAAATAATACGTAAGAGGTCTAAATAATGAACCGAAGTCAAAATACACAAAATCATCTCTATTACTTATTATTTTCATTCCAATAGTTGTTTTTCCACTTGCGGGATACCCACTTATTGCAACTACTTTATTTTTCATAGCATCACCTCATTTAATAAAATACCATATCATAACTTTTTTAAAAAATGCCGAATTTTCATACCAATATAATAATCAGTTATTGTTATAACAGAAAGTTTTAACAATATAATTTAAAGTAATGAAATAGAAAGTATACATTACTTTAAATAATCATTAATAAATCGACGTGACGCTTCAGTAAGTCTTTTTTCTATACATATAAGTTTAAGATTAACTTTCGGTAAATCCTCTTTTATATTTATTATTTTAAGTAAACCATTTCCAACATCTTTTGTTACCATATTTTTAAGTATATAACCTACGCCTTCTCCTCGTTTTACAAAATCATAAATTAGCTCACTTGTCTCTATGGATAAAACATTTTGAAATTTAATATTATTATCTTTAGCAAATTGATTTAATATTTTTCTATGAGAACTATGATTAACAGGTAATATAAGAGGTACGTTTTTTAAATCTTTTAAAGTATATTCATCTTTTTGAGGCAATATATTTTCATTATTTAATGTTACAAAACAATGTTCTAAGTTACCTAAATCTTTAACATCATAGCTATCAAGTTCATCTTTATAGCTAGTTATATCAATAATAAAATCTATTTTATTATCATTAAGTAATTTAAGTAACTCATTACTAGGTCTATTAATAATAGTAATTTCTATTTTAGGGTACTTTTTATGATACTTTATTATTTTATCAATTAAATAAAATGATGCAATATGAGACCTAATTCCTATTGCAAGTGCTCCTTTTTCTAAATTTTTATTTTCTAGCATTTTCTTTTTTGCTAATCTTATACTATTAAATGCTTCTTCAACATAAGTAAATAACTCTTTGCCTTTTTCTGTTAATACAATACCATTTAAAGTTCTATAAAATAATGTTGTATCAAGTTCCATTTCAAGATTTTTTATGGATTTACTAATTGCAGGCTGAGATAAGTACATGCTTTTTGCTGCTGCAGAAATACTATTATACTTAGCAACTTCATAAAATATTCTGTATAAATTTAAATTAGAATTATTATCCATAATTTCACCTCCTATTAATATAATTTATTTTCAATAATTATATCTTTACCATTTTTGCTACATACAAGTTGTCCAGAACTTAATATAATAAAATGCTTTTTATTCATTTCTTTGGTATCATGAATTATTATTTTAAATGTTTGTTTTGTATCACAATACTTAACATATATATTATCAAATTCTAAATCAGTAATAGCTAAATCTTTACTATTTTGTGCTACCCCTCTTACAGGAAAAAATCTAATTAGTTTTAGATAATTAATATCCATATTTAATAATTCATTATATAACTCATCTATCAAGTTAATATTATTTTTAAACAATACTGTATTAATTTGAATTTTAATATTTTTATTAACCTTTCTAATTTCCTTTATTATTTTTTTTACATGTTTAAAATAGTCTTTTCCAATACCATTAATTTCATTTAATTTATCATTTACAAAATCAAGAGAAATGATAATTTTATCAACATACATTAATTTATCTTTAATATTATCAATGTTTAATGTTGTTGCATTAGTATTCACATAATTAAGTATATTATGTTCATGACTTATTTTAAGTAACTTATTTAAATTTTCATACAAAAAAGGTTCTCCACCAGCCCACACAATATTATTTACTTTATAATTTATTAATTTATCAAGTATTAATAAATTGTCTTCAAAAGATAAATCTTCTTTATTAAATTTAAAACAATACTTACAATTTCTATTGCATTTACTAGTTATGTTCCAACATACTTTTTTCACTTTTTGACTCCCCAAATTTTAATTCCTTTATTTTCATAATATCAATATTATATAACTTATATATAGATACTACGTCTAATGTTGTATAATCTTTTTTAGTATGGCCTAGTAATTCTACTACACTTAATACATCTTTTTCACTTTTTCCCTCTATTTCAGCATAAGTAGGTATCATAGGCCATGAGTCAATTGAAATTTCAACATTATTTAAAACGTACATTTTGCGATAATTTTCTTGATAATTTCTACTTACATATCCCAAACTTTCTAATAAACTATTCGTATTTTCAAAAGAATCAACAACTATTTCTACCTCTTCAGTTCCACCTATTTCATTTTTGTCTTTTACTTCTTTTACTGTAAGAGTAATTTTATTACCATTAGTTCTTAATCTTATCCATTTATTTGGGTTAACTGGTATAACATCATACACGTATCTTTTCTGAAGACTATCATTAACTAGTTTAGCACCTAATTTTTTTAATTTTCTTTCAAAAGAGTCATCTATTTCTAGTAAAGTAACTTCGTATTCCTTGCTCATCTTTTGCCTCCATATTTGTATTATACATTATAAGATATTTCTTTAATATATATAAATATTTTATATAAACATAACTTATATTTATAACAAATTTCAATTATTATAATA
The DNA here is from genome assembly GCA_934096985.1 of uncultured Bacilli bacterium. Classification (GTDB taxonomy): domain Bacteria; phylum Bacillota_I; class Bacilli_A; order RF39; family UBA660; genus UBA6448. Next base: position 77,363 of record CAKONC010000002.1, read on the forward strand.
TAGTTTTTCACTTTTTTAAACATTTAAAATAATTTTTTTCTTCATTACTTATTTTCTATGTTTAGTGAATTAGTCGTAAATTCCAGCATACTCAAACATAATTTTATTCTTAATATATAATATTTTGATAACTAATTTATTAATAAAATATCTATCATGAAGTGCAGATAATATTGTACCATCAAATTTATTTCAATCATTTTTTTGTATAAATATCCATATAATATTCAGGTCATCTAATATAATAATATTACTTTTATTATGTTTTTTTTAATCTTATTTTTTACCTGTTTTTATATCAAAATTTATACCATCTAAAACATTTTTAAATCCAAATGTTTTTTATATTATTTAAACTTATTTCCATCATAATTTATTTCTTACTTTAATTCAAATAAAAAACCAAATAGACATACATATATACATACATCCATTTGGTAAATGCAAGCTTAACATAATCGTTATAGATTTATATTAGTCGGATATGACTATGATAAATTATACATGATTATACGTTCAAAATAATTTAACATAGAAATTTTTCCTTTTCTTTCAAAAAAATTATATTATATTTATAACTACTCTATCCTAACAATGAAAACTACATTATAATTGACACTATTTTACATTTTTATCTTGATCTACTTTTATTTTTATATGACCATAATTTATCTAATTGTTCTGATGTAATATAAATTACTTTACCACCTTTTGGATTAATTTTTTCACCACCAAAAACTATCCATATTGCATCAAGTGATATACTCGGCATTGATGCTTCACCATCAGTAAAAATCACTTTATTTTCAACTCTTCTTGAAAAAGCATTTACTGCAATATTAAAATCAGTGCCTCCACCACCCTCAAACTGCATATGTTCTATATCTTTTTCTGTTCTAATTTCATGAAATCCATAAAATTTCGTATCAAAACAACCAACTTTTAATTTAGTATATGGTAGTATATTTTTGCATTCTCTTAAAAAATTTTTTAATAATACTTCATTTATAGAACCACTTGTGTCAAGAACAATTTCAGTTTCTGGTATGGGTTGAAATTCTAAATTAGCACTAACTACACCATCTTCTATGGTAGCATTTTTATAAGACCAATCAACGTCATAATTAATTGTTTCTCTTAAAATATATTGCCAGTTAATTAATGGTTTAGCAAAACCTATATTATTAACTTTTCTAATATCACTATTTGTTGATGTGCCAGCCTGTGATGATTGTTTAGCAATTGCTTCTTTTAATTCTTCTAACTGTTTTTTCTTATCTTCAAGGTTCTTTTTAAAAGCATCCTTTTCTCCCATACTTTCAAGTTCTTTCTGTTTCTTTTCAGGTTCCGTTTTATCTTTTTCTTCTTTTTTAGCAGATTTTTCTTGTTGCTTTTTATATTCTTTTACTGCATTTTCCCACATACTGTGAGTATCATGTCCAACATCTTGTTTTGATGTTTCTTCTTTTTGTGATGTTTCCTTAGAACTGTCAGTGCTTTGGTTATTTAATTGATTTTCACACCCTTGTGAACTTTTACTACCTAAATTAACTTGTTGATTATTTCTACTTTGATTATTACTATTTTGCTGTTGTGGATTATTTTCTTTATCTTGTTTTTTACTTTGAAATAATTTTTCATATAATTGTTCAGAATTATAATTAATAGCTTCTGCTATATCAATGCATCCTGGTACAATTTTTAAACCGTCTTGTTTTAAAAATTGATTAATAATAGCATCGGTAACAACATTCCATAATTTTTGATCCTTGTCTTCACTTCTTAATATATGATTAAAAGCAATATGACATACTTCATGGGCAAATACGAAAGTTTGCTCTTCAACACTTAATCTTTCTAAATATTCAGAATTATAATAAACTGTTTTTCCATCTGTACCCGCTGTTGATATATCTTTGCTTTCTTTATAATCTACATTTGCTACTACGCTTCCAAAAAAAGGATATTTAACAAGCATTTTCCTTTTTAATGCTTCTATATCATATTTCATAACTTATCCCTCAAATTTGTGCAACTAATGAAAATATTTCTTCAGCAATTTTATCACTATTAATTTCGTTTGCAGTAACTATTATTACACAGTTTTTAGGTAAATCAAATGTAGATATTTTTCTATGTTCTAATAACTCACAAAATTTTAGTTGTTCATTCTTAGAAATCGTATCAATTTTATCAATTATTAATATTTTACTAGAATTTGCATTTAATATTTCACTAAGCCATTTCGGTGGCATAAAATTTACTCCCTCATAATGGCCATTTAATTCTTTAACATCAATATTGGCAGGCAGAGTAACTGCACAGCTTAAATCATTCATGGATACAAAATCAACTAATATTGGGGCAACGTTTGCTCTAATATATGATAATAATATTTCTTTCTTATTTTCCATTATCTTTTCATGCCCTCACTTGGCACTTCAGCAAGTTTTGCCTCTGCAAGTCTTTCTAATTTACTTTCATCACCATGTATCCATAAAGCATCAAAAATTGCTCCAAACTCCGCTCCTAATCTTGAAACAAATCCTCTAACTTTCTCTAAATTATCATCATCAACCTGCGTTAGTACCATAGTTGTTGCATATTTTTCTGCAGTATTTAATGCTTTTATATCACTATCAGTATAGTTTCCATTTATAACATCATCTAAAGTTATTACTTTTTGATTACAAAATTGTACAAATTCCTTTGTTATATCTCCACCTATTAAGGATCTTAACATTTCAGGCTTTCCCGTTGCATAAAGCATTTTAGAAGCCATTTCCCATTTTCTAGGATCAGCATTAGGTTTCACGCCATTATATTCACTTCTTAACGTTTTGCCTTTCTTGTAAGCAATATATGAATAAATTGCTGGATGTATATTATTTTCACTTGCCCATCTTAACCAACCTTTGGTTGTAGTTTTAATATATACATGAGCAAACCTATTAAATAATGGTTCTGCTAATTGATTGGCAGCTAGTGAATCTTTCATATCATTTCCGGCAGCAACAATTCTAACATTTTCCGGTAATTTCCAAAGACCATTTACCTCTCTATTTAAAACTATATTAAATGCTATACCTTGAATACTTGGTAGTGCATTTGTTATTTCATCAAAAAATACCACATGAAATCTATTTGGCTCTTTTTCACATTTTTCTGTCAATCTTTTAAACCAAGTTGGTGGAATATCTATCATTTCTCCATTTGAACTATTATATACACTTTTACCATTTAAACTTTCTGGTGTTGCATTACGAAGGTATATTATTTCACATGTAGGATCTATCTGTTTTACTCTTGCAGATTTACCTTCTGATGATGGACCATGTAAAAATACTGCTACTCCACTTTCTATAGCACCTTTTATTATTTCTTCTTCAGTTACTTGTCCAAAGTTTAAACCATATGGATTTTTTTTCATCTTTTCCTGGTTTAATTTCTCTTCAAGTTCAGCTTTTTCTTCTGATGTCATATCCTGAACACGAGTAAATTCTATAGTTTGAGTTAAATCATGATACATATATTTGTCAAGATATTCTTTCATTTCTGTTCTACTAAAAGCTCCTGTATAATCAACATACCTATCCAGAAATCTTATACCAGAAACCAATCCTTTTTTTGAAATTAAAGTTTTTGTATTATCATCAATAAGCCATCTAACAGGTGATACTTCTACCCAAACATAATCATCATCACTATATTCAATACCATTCGAAAGTAAAAATTTTTCACTGCCAAAATCAGAGTTGGCTTTTATACGAATATATTTTTTTTCCTGATACTCGTATTCTTCATAAGTTACAGGCTTAAACTCTTCATAAAATTCATTACATTTTGTAGAATCAAAAGTATAACTTCTTCCTGTTTTATTCATTCCTTTGCTATATGCTAACTCTAATACATTTTGCATTATTTCACTAGCAGCATATTGAGGATACTCTCCATACTCTACTTCTTCTGTTCCGTTATATCCCTTCACTCTATTTTGGAAAACCTGAGAAAAAATTACAGATGATTTTAAAACTGGACGAATAGCACCATCACGCTCATGTACACATATATAGCATTTATCACCTTCACCAGTAACACTACGAACATTGTCCTCATCATCAGTTGACTTAGTCCAAAAAAGACCTGTTCTACCTGTTAAAGATTTATCTTCGGCTATGTAATAATAATCTTCACCTTCACATAAACAACCACCAGTTAAAATACACAAATCTGTAATAGCTGCTTTTGTACCATATTTTTGAATTACTTCCAATGGTTGCCTTTTACTGCCACCCCAAATTTGAACTTCAGTTAATAAAGTTAAATTTTGATTATTTGTTTTAGCACTCATTACCACAAAACACCCCTTGCCGTCATATTTTACCACATATTTTAAATTTTTCAACTTTTTTAATGCTACTTTAGTACAAATAAATGACTACAATTTATATTTTTAATCAATGCATCTTGCTTAATTCTTGCTTAATTCTTGCTTAATTCTTGCTTAATTTATACTTTAATTTTTTCTATGTCAAACTATTATTTTCAAATTTTCTTTATAATTATTTATTTTAACATCTCTAAAGATTTTTTTATGCTTATATTACTATAATTAAGAGATAAGTTATATTTTTTTTATTGTGCTTACATATTTATTTCAAATAAGATACTCTATAGTTTTTTTATATCTATTAATCCCCTTGTATGATAACCTTGTTTTTTGTAAAAATTAATACTAATTCATTATAAGCAAACACATCAATCACAATATATTCGCAATCAATGCTTCTTCCATTTTTTGCATTAACAGCTGCCCTATTCCTTTACTTCTCACATTTTTCGAAATTATTAATTTTGTAATTTCTCCTTGCTTTGGACATTTATAATCTAAATAATCATACTTATCATAAGTACAAGCAATTCCCATGATAACTCCAAAACTCCAACAGCCTTATCATTTTCAACTGCTAAAAAACATTTGCCATTATTTTCCTTTAGTTCTTCTAAATCTAAAAGAGCCATTTTGTCTCTATATTCTGGATGTAATTGGTCTAGGTTATCTTTATCTATAGTTAAAATATATTCTTCCAATTCGACAAGCAAATCTTTTACGTCTTCTAAATATTTTTCTTTATATTCAATTATCTGCGCTCTATCACCTATAATTATTATATCATTTTAATTAAATTATCAAAAAAAACTAAGACAAAAATATCTTAGTTTAATATAGTAAATTATTATTTTTCTGATTTGATTGTGGCTTATACTACAAGCTAGTTTGGGATGAATAAGAAATATACTAAGACTAAAACGACTTATATTTATTTACTTATTCTATTTCTTCTAACATTTTCTTTTTTAAACTATCTATATCAGTAAAAAATAAATTAGTTCCTCTTTTCTTTAATCCAATCATGTTTTTAAACAAACTCTTTATTTCATTTTGTAAATCTGTTGGAACATTTAATGGAACTCCATCAACAGTATGTACATGATCTATATATTTTTCTAATGTAGGAAATGCATTTTGAAGAAGTATTGCTGCATCTTCATCTGCTATTTTCCTAATTATAATTGTATTACAAAATCCATATCGTTCTATCTTCTTATCAATTATCTTTTGATATTTATCTACTTTAGAACTTATTGGTATAAACCATAAAATATCTTTATCTTTAATAGTAAAATAAGTTGGTCTCTTTTTACCCTTTTCATGATTTTGCATTAAACTATCATCATCTACAACATCGAAATATTCATCTTTAATATGATATAAATAACCTGTCTTTATTTCCATGTGTATCATCTCCATATGTAATATATCATAAAACAAAAGAAAACTCCATCATTCGATGAAGTTATTCTACATTTTCAACCAGGATCATTTATTAGTCGCACCACCTGGAAGCGAAAAACATTGTCGCCTGGAATCATTTATTATTCGCACCATCCAGAAGCGAAAAACATTTTCACACTTTTCAGTGCAATATAAATATACTATATTTTTACAAAAATGTCAATTAGTATACTCTTTATAATTTATTCAATTATACTTCGAATATACATTAGAATTCAAATTAATACTCTATATAGATTAATTTATTATTTTTCACTTTTTATTGCGGCTTGTACCACAGTTTAGTTCGGAATGCTTTGATATTCTTTTCAACTAATTGACTTAATGTTTTTTCTTTTAAATTTTTTTGCAGAAAAATAGGGCTCTATCCTAAAATAGACCCCTTACAAAAATGATTTAACATTTTTTCCTTGCATAGATAATATATCACAAATATTTTTCTATGTCAAACTATTGCTCCAAATTTTCTTTATAATTTTTCTCAATAATTTTATCAAAATAATTATATATGGATTTCAATAGTCCATTATTATTATAGTATTTTCCATTTAAAATTATTCTTCCATAAAATAATTTTGTAATATCGTGTTTTACATTATTCTTTACGCCATCACTACTTACTATAATATTAAACATATATAAAGTATAGGTAATTTGTCTTATTCTAGAATTAGAAAGTTTAGTATTTCTATTCTCTTTCCCAATGCCACAATCTTTTAAATAATTAATAACTAACGTATCAACTCTATGCGTATTGTCTTTTTTGTCTAGCTCACATAATACACAAGAATTATGAGCAACAGCATTTCTAAGTTTATTTACTTCTCTTAAAATAAATATATATTTATTGTCGTCTAAAATATAATACTTAGTAAAGAAATCAAAAAAATTAATCAATTCACCAAATGTGATTATTTCAAGGAATTCCCAAATAGGTATATTTTCTATTTTAGTATCTTTATCTAAATCGTATTTAGAAAATATTTTTTGATAATACTCATTTGATACTTTTTTTCTAATGCTTTCATGCACTCTTTTAGGACGTTCCTTGTCATTAAAATCTTTTTCCAAATATAAATTAACAATTTTATAACCATCCTCTTCTGATATTCCCTCAATAGTATTTAGTATTCTTATTTTTAAATAATGTTCTATATCAATTATCATTTTAAATAATACTAGTCTAGTTCTATAGTCTATAATAGATAAATCTTTTAAATATGCAAAATCTAAATCTATATATTTTCCTTCAAGCTCACCACATTGATATTTAACAAAATTATTTTTATATGATGTTACATTATAATAGTTATTATTTTCTTTTAAATATATTTCAGCATCCTGTTCTGAACAACATTCAAATTTAATGTTTTTATTTTTCAAATAAGGAACCATATCAGATATTTTCATCATTGGTCTTAATATCAAAGTTTTATTATTCATAATTACCCTCCTATTTGGATTTTTAATAGATAATTATATTTTATCATAAATATTAATATATTTTTACTTTAGATGCAAAAAAGACTGAGATTTGCGACATAAAAATCATCTCAGTCTTAAAATTATATATAAACATCAAGAATAATTCGTTTTTTAATGACTATATTTTTACATTCAGGTATATCATTTCTATACCTTATAATATCGTCATTCGTAATTATTATACGGCTTAAAAACACTTTTGTTCTTTTATCTACTTTTGCGTTCCTGACTTGATAGCGGCTTGAGCAGCAGCAAGTCTAGCAATTGGAACTCTATATGGTGAACAAGATACATAATCAAGTCCAATATTATGACAGAATTCAACACTTGAAGGATCTCCACCATGTTCTCCACATATTCCTAAATGAATATTTGGATTAGTTTCTCTGCCAAGTGTTGCAGCCATTTTTACAAGTTTTCCTACACCTTTTTGATCAAGTTTAGCAAATGGATCATTTTCATAAATCTTTTTATCATAATATGAATTTAAGAATTTACCAGCATCGTCTCTTGAGAAACCAAATGTCATTTGAGTTAAATCGTTTGTTCCAAATGAGAAGAAATCAGCTTCTTTAGCAATTTCATCTGCAGTAAGTGCAGCTCTTGGAATTTCAATCATTGTTCCAACATGGTATTCCATATCAAAGTTTTCATTTTTAATAATTTCGTCTGCAGTTTCACAAACAATGTTTTTAACATATTTTAATTCTTTTACTTCACCTACTAAAGGAATCATAATTTCTGGAACAATTTTTATATTTTTTCTTCTTGAAACAGCAATTGCAGCTTTAATAACAGCTCTTGTTTGCATTTGAGCAATCTCAGGGAATGTTACAGCAAGTCTACAACCTCTGTGTCCCATCATTGGGTTAAATTCATGAAGTGAAGCAATAATTGCTTTAATTTGTTCAACTGTTTTTCCTTGAGAGTCAGCTAAAAGTTTAATATCAGCTTCTTCAGTTGGTACAAATTCATGTAATGGTGGATCTAAGTATCTAATAGTTACACTATATCCTTCCATTGCTTCATATAATTCTTCAAAATCTTTTTGTTGCATTGGTTCAAGTTTAGCTAAAGCTTTTTCTCTTTCTTCAACTGTATCTGAACAAATCATTTCTCTGATAGCAGCAATTCTGTCCTTTTCAAAGAACATGTGTTCAGTTCTACATAGACCAATACCTTCAGCTCCTAATTCACGAGCTTTTTTAGCGTCTCTTGGAGTATCAGCATTTGTTCTAACTAAAAGTCTTCTATATTTATCAGCCCAAGCCATAATTCTTCCGAATTCACCAGTTATTGATGCATCAACTTTTGGTAGAATTCCTTTATAGATTTTACCAGTAGAACCATCTATTGAAATTTCACTGCCTTCAACAAAAGTTTCACCATTTAATGTAAATGTTTTATTATCTTCATCCATGATAATTTCTTGGCATCCAGAAACACAACAAGTACCCATACCACGAGCTACAACTGCAGCATGGCTAGTCATACCTCCACGAACAGTAAGAATTCCTTCACTAGCCTTCATGCCTTCAATATCTTCAGGTGAAGTTTCAAGTCTTACAAGAACAACTTTTTCACCTTTTTCATGAGCAGCTTTGGCATCATCTGCAGTAAATACAACTTTTCCAGCAGCAGCTCCCGGAGAAGCAGCAAGTCCTTTACCAATTTCTTTAACACTCTTTAATGCTTCAGTATCAAATGTTGGATGAAGTAAAGTATCTAAGTTTCTTGGATCAATCATCATAACAGCATCTTTATCTGTTATTTTGCCTTCATCAACTAAATCACAAGCAATTTTAAGTGCTGCTTTTGCAGTTCTTTTACCATTTCTTGTTTGAAGCATATATAAATGTCTATCTTCGATAGTAAATTCCATATCTTGCATATCATGGTAATGTTCTTCAAGAGTATGGCAAATATTTACAAATTGTTCATAAACTTCAGGCATTACTTCTTTTAAATGATCAATAGGTTCTGGAGTTCTTACACCTGCAACAACGTCTTCACCTTGAGCATTAAGTAAAAACTCACCCATTAAATGTTTTTCACCTGTAGCAGGATCTCTTGTAAATGCAACACCAGTTCCAGATGTCTCACCCATATTACCAAATGCCATCATTTGAACGTTTACAGCAGTTCCCCAAGAATAAGGAATGTCATTATCACGACGATAAACATTTGCTCTTGGATTATCCCAAGATCTAAATACAGCCTTAATAGCACCCATTAATTGATCTGTAGGATTTGTTGGGAAATCTTCACCAACTTTTGCTTTGTATTCTTCTTTAAATTCTCTGGCAAGTTCTTTTAAATCTTCAGCAGTAAGTTCAACATCTAAAGTTACACCTTTTTCTGCTTTCATTTTGTCAATTAAAGTTTCAAAATATTTTTTGCCAACTTCCATAACAACATCAGAATACATTTGAATAAATCTACGATAGCAATCCCATGCCCAACGAGGATTATTTGATTTTTTAGAAAGCGTTTCAACTACATCCTCATTTAAGCCTAGATTTAGAATTGTATCCATCATTCCAGGCATTGATGCTCTTGCACCACTTCTTACAGATACAAGTAAAGGATTTTCTTTATCACCAAATTTTTTACCTGTAATTTCTTCCATTTTAGCAATATTTTCAAAAATTTCTTTTTGAATGTCATCACCAATTTTTTTACCATCATCATAATATCTTGTACAAGCTTCAGTTGTGATAGTAAAACCTTGAGGTACTGGTAAACCAAGTTTAGTCATTTCTGCTAAATTAGCACCTTTACCACCAAGTAAATTTCTCATATCTTTGTTTCCTTCAGAAAACAAATAAACATACTTCATTTCTATTTCCTCCACATTGTTTATTATAGCAATTTTTGTACTAAATATATATAAAAAACTTTAAATTATGTAAAGTTTTTTTACAGTTTTTTTCATAAAAAAAAGAAAAACTACGTACATTTTTTTCTTTCTCTTGTTAAATCAACACTTTTTTTATTATATAATGGGTATACTCTATCATTATTATTAAGAACATGGTTAGGGCCCACTAAATTATTATTAACATATGCACCAATTAATATGTCTGAACTGCCTAAGTTTACTTTGTAAGCAAAATCAATTATAGTGGCTCCTTTAGGAAGTTCTATTACACTTCCATCAGAATCAAATACATGAATAATATCAGAAAATAACTCTCTTTTAACATGATATATAAATTCTGCATTATTTGGATATTCTAAGTTTAATTTTGAAAGTGTTTTAAAAAATTGATATTTACTTTTCAAATCTTCAAGCATCACATCTTTTGCATTTTCATGATTATTATCCCAATATCCAGTCAATCCAAATGAATTTGCTCTATCCATAGCGTCAGTTCGTATTTGCACTTGTAAAAGCTGATTATCAAGGCCAAAAATTGTCGTATGAAGACTTTGATACATATTAGTTTTAGGGCTTGCAATATAATCTTTGAATTTGAAATTTATTGGTTTATATAAACTGTGTACATACCCCAAACTTAAATAACACTCGTCAATCATATCTACAACTATTTTAAGGGCCACTAAATCATGCATTTCATATAGACTAAAACCCTTTTGCATTTTTTTATATATACCATAAATATTTTTGGTTCTAATTTTCATGTAATTTGGAACATTTTTATCTAGTAAAAAACTATGTATTTTCTTTTGCATTGCAAATATACTTTCTTCATTATCTGCTTCAAATCTAAATTTAGATTCTAAAATTTCATGATATTTGCCAGGATTTAAATATTTAAAAGATAAATCTTCAAGTTCAGTTTTAATATGATATGCACCAATATAACTTGCTAAGGGAACGTATATACTCATTGTTTCATTTGCTATTTCAATTTGTTTTGCTTCACTTTTAAAATCAAGTGTTCTCATGTTATGAAGACGATCAGCAAGTTTTATAATTATAATTCTAGGGTCATATATAATTCCCGTAATAATTTTTCTAGTATTTGCTAAATTTTGTTCTTCTTTACTACTAAAGTTAATTGTAGAAAGTTTAGTTACCCCATCAACTAAAGATAATATGCTTTCATTAAACAAAGCCTTAATTTCTTCTTTCGAGGCATTAGTATCTTCTAAAGTATCATGTAATAGTCCAGCGCATACAGTATCTGCATCAGCATGCATTTGAGCTAAAATATAGGCAACCATTAAAGGATGAACTATGTAGTCTTCCCCACTTTGTCTTTTTTGACCATCATGTTTTTCGTTTGCATAAGCATATGCTTTTTTGATTTTTTCGGTTTCTAAGGGGTTATATTCATTTATTAAATTAATAAGCATTTCAATTGAAAGTCGGTTCATACTATCCCTCCAAAATTATAAAATTATAAAATTATAAATAAAATAACACTCATAAAACTTATTGTCAACAATTATTTGATTGGACATTATATATAAAATCAATTGAACTTTTAGATAAATGATTTTGGTCTAGGTCATTTAGATAAAATGTTGTAATTACGTCAAATACCTCATTTGTATTTGCCTTTATTCTTACACTTCCAAGTTTAATTTTATCTTCATTTTTAAATGAAGGAATCTCATTTTCTGGAATTACAACTTTTTCGTTATTTAAAACTTTAAATGTTAATTCTTTATTTTCTTCATCAACTCCAATAGTTTTATCATAATCACCTAAAGCATTAAGATATATCTCTAAACATATATCTTTATCTACGGAATTTTCATATTTTGCCATCATTTTAGTTTTTAAAATCGTTTCTTTATTAAAAAAATCTATATTCGTAGAAATATTATTATCTTCGTAATTTACAAAAAGCATAGAATCTTGAATTTTTATTTCTTGATTCATATTATTTACTTTTTTATATCCAAAATATGCCCCTATAAGAAGAAAAATGAATGATAATATTGTAATTAATGTCTCTTTCATTTTACACCCTGGCAACAAGGACAATAATATGTACTTCTTCCATCAATTTTACTCCTTTTTATAATATTTGAGCAGACTTTACATTTTTCATTTTCTTTTTTATGAACACTCAAATAATTTTGGTACTCTCCTTTATGATATAAGGAAGACGTAAAACTTTTTATAGTAGTTCCTTTATACTTTATAGCTTCATTTAAAATTTCTTTGCTATATAAAACTATTTGATTTAACTCGTCAAAAGAAATATCTTTGCCTTTTTTAAATGGGCTTATTTTGGCTTTAAATAAAATCTCATCTGCATAAATATTTCCAATTCCCGAAATTATACTTTGATCAAGTAAAATAGTTTTAATACATTTTTGGGATTTATTTATTTTATGAAGTATTTCTTTAAGATCATCATTTTGAATATTATTTGCATCAGGTCCAACATTTTTAAAGTAATCATTTAAAATATCTTTACTAATTATTTTCATTCTACCAAATTTTCTCGTATCATCGTATCTTAAAGAAAAATCATTAAAATAAAATATTACATGTTCATGTTTAGATATTTCGTCGTGAACTGACTTTATATTAAACTTTCCTTCCATTCTTAAATGAGAGATAAGATAAAACTTGTCAAGTTCAAAAATTAAATATTTTCCTCTTCTATGGATGTCTTTAAAAAAATGATTAATTAACTCTTCCTTAAAAAAATCAACATCATTTTCAATCATTTTTGGGTATAGTACCTCGACATTTAATATTTTTTTATTTAAAATATTTTCTTTTAAATAATTTCTAACTGTTTCTACCTCTGGTAATTCCGGCATACTTCCTCCTACTTAAGTTCATACCAATTACATCCCGTATCAGTACTTACTTTTAATGGAACTTTTAAAGTAACTATATTTTCCATTTCATACTTAACAATATCAACTATTTTTTCAAGTTCCTCTTTTTTTACATCAAATATTAATTCATCGTGAATTTGTAAAATTAATTTACTTTCAAACTTTTCTTTTTCAAATATTTCATCAATTTTTATCATTGCCATTTTTATAATATCCGCAGCTGTTCCTTGAATCGGAGTATTTATTGCCATTCTTTCTCCGGATTTTCTTACCATAAAATTGGCATCACTTATTTCACTAATAGTTCTTTTTCTGCCATATTTTGTATAAACATAGCCATTTTCTTTAGCAAAGTTTATCATTTTTTCCATATACACTTTTACTTCAGGGTAAAGAAGATAGTATTTCTCAATAAATGCATCTGCCTCTTTCTTAGAAATATTTAAATTTTCTCCAAGGCCAAAACCACTTATTCCATACACAATGCCAAATATAACTGCTTTAGCGGCACTTCTTTCCTTTTTTGTAACTTCACTTATATCCTTGCCATGAATATCAGCGGCAACTTTTGTATGTATATCTTCGTTCCTATTAAATGTATCAATCATTGTTTTACTATCCGCCATATCTGCTAAAATACGTAATTCAATTTGTGAATAATCTAAACTAAGAAGTAAATCATTACTTGGTAAAAATGCCTTTCGAATGCTTTTGCCAAAATCATCTTTCACAGGAATATTTTGTAAATTTGGATGAACTGATGAAAGTCTTCCTGTTCTTGCAACTGTTTGTTTAAAAATTGTATGTATCTTATTATCACTTTGAATATAATCCTTTAATCCCTCAATATAAGTAGACTTAAGTTTCATAAGCCCGCGATACTCTAATATTAAATCAATAATTGGATGAGCGCTCCTAAGTTTTTCTAAAGTTGCTTCATCAGTTTTAAAACTTGTTTTATTTTTCTTTCCTTTTCCTAAAGTCATTTTCTCAAATAAAATATAACTTAATTGTTTTGGTGAAGATATATTAAAAGTTTCTCCAGCATATTCATAAATTTTATCAATTATATCATTAAGTCTTGATTCGATTATATCCTTTTGACTATCAAGCTCTTTAGCATTTACTAAAATACCATTTTGTTCCATTTTACATAATACTTTGGAAAGTGGAAGTTCAATAGTTTCATAAACATTTTGTTCATCATTACGTTTTAGTTCATTTATTATATCATCACTTTTTTCGTACATAAATTTTACTTTAAGTAATTCGTTTTGAATATATTCTTCGTTTTCATAAAGTTTAAGTAAATTATTATATGTAAGTATTTCATAACCATATTTTAAACTTATTAAAGAAATATCATCTTTAACATTATATCCATTTAAATAAGAAATTATTGAATAATCAATTTGAGTATCGATTTTCTTACCAAGTAAATAACTATCTTTTTTACTATCATAACTAATAACTTTTTTACCACTTAAGTTCAAATATTTTAAATTGTCTTTTGAAAAATAATAATAAAATTTACCATCATATAAGCTAGCACTTAAAATGTTTGCTTTCGTGTAATTATCACTATCGGCCTCTAGATATAGAGCAACTATATCAGTTAAAACAACATTAATTTTCTCATCAACATTAATATAATTTATTTTTTCGTTGACATTTTCTTTATGAATACTTGAAAGCAAAGAATTAAATTCTAGCTCAGAATATACATCATAAAGTTTTTGATTATCAGGTCCATTATATTTTAAATCATTTAAGTCTATTTCAAGCGGTACATCTCTATAGATTGTAGCAATTTTTTTTGACATAAATGCATCATCTTTATATGTAACTAATTTTTCATGAACAGATCCTTTAATACTTTCTATATTATCATATAAATTTTCTATTGTTTTATATTCTCTTAAAAGTTTTAAAGCAGTTTTTTCTCCTATACCTTTAACTCCTGGAATATTGTCTGAACTATCACCCATTAAGGCTTTTAAATCAATTATATTAATTGGATCAATACCATATTCTTCCTTAAAACTTTTTTCATTAAATCTAATATAACCAGTTTGTTTTAAAAGTTTTACATCAGTCTCAAAATTAATTAATTGAAGAAGATCTTTATCCGAAGATATTATTGTACTATCAAAGTTTTCATCATTTTCGGTCATTTTAACTAACGTACCGATTATATCATCTGCCTCATATGGTTCAAGTTCTAAATATTTAATTCCCATTGCGGATAATATTTTTCTTGCATAAGGCATCTGAAGTTTTAATTCATCTGGTGTATTTTGTCTTCCCTCTTTATAAAAACTAAATTCTTTCTTTCTAAAATTTTTGCCAATATCAAACGCTACAACTATATATAAAGGATTTTCTTCCTTAATAATTTTATTTATCATTGATACAAAACTAAATAAAGCATTCGTAGGAAGACCTTTACTATTTTTCATGGCAGCCCCACTATAAAAAGTTGCGTAGTAACTACGAAACATTAAATTATTTCCATCAATTAATATTAATTTTTTCATTGTTTATACCTTTCATAAAGCAAAATATTATATGCCTATAAATAGTATACCATAAAATAAAAAAAATTATATTTCTATTTCAAAATATAATTTATTAAAATTGGCCCAATAATCAAAATTAACATAAGTGGTAAAAATATTAAAACTGAAACAATAGATATCTTCATAGGCATTTTATTAATGCTTGATTTAATATCTAAAATTCTTTTATCTGTTAAATAGTTAATTTGATTATTTAATGCTGATTCTATACTATTTCCAAACTCATTTGCTTCGATAATATTTAAAATAACATTACAAACACTTTTCGAAGGAATTCTTTTCATAAGATCATTAAGTCCTTCGGTTAAGGATTTTCCTAAAGAAACCTCTTTAAGCATTTTTTTAAATTCATCACTTATCGTACTATCGATATTATTACATGTTGTGCTAATACATAACTTTAAATTTCTTTCACTTTGAATAGTTAAATTTAAAACCTCAAAAAAGAATATTGCATCACTCTCAAGTTTTCTAGCCCTTTTCTTAATTTTTACATCTACGAAAAAGTATTCAAATAATACATAAAATAAAAATGTTAAAAGTGGTGCTATAAAATATCCCGAAGAAAAAATTAAAAGTGAAATGATAAATACCAAAACAGAACCTATAAGTCTAGCCCCTAGAAAAAAATTAATATTATTTTTTTTATCATAAGATAAATAAGCAAATTTTTCCTTTAGATTTTTAATAGTTATCGAAGAATATATACTTATATAAAAACTACTTACTTTCATACTTTTTCCACCTTAGTTATCTTTTTTATTACTAAAATATATATAACATATAAAATAAGCATAATTATATCAAGAGCAAATCCTAAGTTTGTAGTAACAAGTGGTTTAAAGTAATTTGGATTTAATGAATAAATTGTAAAAACAAATATAAATGGAATAAATATGAGCATTCTATAAAGCATTTTACTTGAACTTGTTAAAGAATTTAGTTCATTTTTAATTTTAAGTTTATCATAGAAATGCTTTTCTATCATGTTAAACACAGTTACAATATTACCACCAGTCTTATTTAAAAGTGATAATGATGATGTTATATATTTTACCTCTTCAACTTTAACTCGATTATAAAATCTTTCAAATACTGTAGTTAAATCAAGTCCATAATTAATATCTTTAGAAATAATTTCAAACTCCTCTTTAATTGGACTTGGAAGTGATGTTTTAACTATATTAATTGCTTGATAAATGTTTTTTCCACTTTTAAATGCACTATTCATAATTACAATTGCCTGGAGTAAACCATCTTCAATTTTATTTCTTTTATTTTTATAAATAATAATTATTGCCCCATCAATAATAAAAAATGAGACAAACGATAAAATTATAAACAAAAATATATTAATTGGATTATTTTTTAATATCGAAGTGATTAAATATAATAAATCAACAAACATGGTATATAAAATTTTAATAGATATATAATCATCACATGTAAGACGTGTGTTTTTACTATATATTAAATATTTATCGAGTTTCTTAGAGTATTTTTTTAAAAATACAGATTTTTTATTTAAACTAGTTATTTTCTTTACTATTTTAAGAAGGAACTTTAATATTTTATCAACAAAACTAAGTTCATGTGAAGAATTATTTTTTAGTGAAAAATCTTCGATTCTTTTAATGTTTTTATATGAATAAAAATAGTTCACGAAAAGAAATGTACATATAATAAATATTATGCACAAAGTTAATATAATAATTAATTTTATTATAAGTACATCTTCCATTTAAACCTTTCTTATTTATCAAAAATATTTTTAATATTTTTAAACCCGTAACTATCAAGTCTTTTTAAGCATTTTAAAGTTTTTTTAGTTTTACTAAATTTTCCTTTTACTTCACCAGTATTTGTAATTCCCTCTTGAACAAAAGTAAATATATCATTAAGTTTTATATCATCATTATCAATATCAATAACCTCTGAAATACAGCTTACTTTTCTTTTACCATCAGAAAGTCTTTCTATATTTACAACAATATTAATTGCATTATAAATATACTCTCTTACAGCTCTTACTGGTATATCAATGTTAGCCATTAAAACCATGGTTTCAAGCCTATGAAGTGCATCAATATTGCCATTAGCGTGAAGCGTTGTTAAACTTCCCTCATGACCAGTATTCATTGCTTGTAACATATCAAAGGCTTCTTTACCTCTTACTTCACCGACAATAATTCTATCAGGTCTCATACGAAGAGAGTTTCTAACTAAATCTCTAATTGTTATTTCTCCACTTTTTTCATAATTGGTAGTTCTTGTTTCAAGTGAAATTACATGAGGCTGAGAAAGTCTTAATTCTGCAGCATCCTCAATAGTAATAATTCTTTCATTTTCTGGAATAAATCCACTTAAAATATTTAAAAGTGTTGTCTTGCCCGAACCAGTACCACCACAAACTAAAATGTTTAACTTAGATTTTACACATGCTTCTAAAAATGTAGCCATTTCCGCAGTAAGAGAGCCTAAACGAATAAGTTCATCAACATTTGATATTGAGGCTTTAAATTTTCTAATTGTAATAACGGGGCCTTTTGTTGCAAGTGGTGGAATAACCGCATTTATTCTTGAACCATCACTAAGCCTTGAATCAACCATTGGGCTTGTTGAATCAATTGTTCTTCCCATAGGCTCAATCAACTTTTGGATAGTTCTAATAATATGTTCATCATTAATAAAAGAAATACTTTCATCTTTAATTAAAGTTCCATCAATTTCAATATAAATTTCACTCGGAGAATTTACCATTATTTCAGTAATATTTTCATCTTTTAAAAGCTCAGTTAATGGACCATATCCATTTATTTCATTTTCTATTAAATTATATAAATGACTTCTTTCTAAATTCGATAAATCAATACCATCAGTAACTTTGTTTATTTCTGTATTAATAAACTCAGTTATATTATTTGTATCTTTAAAATTTGCATCTATAATATTTTCTACAATCTTAGTTCGAAGACTATCAAGTAAATTTTTATCTTTAAACACATCATAATCATTTATTATATTATTATCTTTATATGTTTTTTCATAATCAAACATTGTTCTTAAATTACTCATTACTATCCTCCATATCATTAAATATAGCCATATAAACTTTATTTATTTTAGGATAATTTTTCACAAATTTTGGTTCAAGAGTAATAATTTTTCCATCATAAATATAATTATCAATATTTTTAATAAAAAATTTACTATCTATATAATAATCAATATTTGCGCCAATCATTTTTTTCATGTCATACATGCTAAAGTAATTTTTATATAAATTATTACTTTCATTAAGAAGAATTTTATAGTTATTTTTTTCTGCATCATTAAATATTTTTATCAAATTATGCATGTTTTTAATATTTGCTAAATCATTATTCATTATAAGAAGAATATTATCCACAATGTCTAAAAGAAATATATTTTTTTCACTTAGTTCACTATCAGTATCAATAAAAATATAATCATATTCAAATGAAGCTTTTTCCAAAATATTTTCAATACATGAAGGACTAATTTTAGTTCCTTGTCTAGGATCTTTTACCGATGCTAAATAATAAATATTATCATTATATTTAGTTACATAACTAGAAATATTTTCAAAACGATTGTTAGAATAATCTTGCATAATGTTATATATATTTTCTTTATATGGCTTATTTAAGTATGTACCAATACACCCAAATGATAAATCATAATCTATTATCAAAACTTTTTTGTTTTGCATGGAAAAAATACCCGCTAAATTAAGGGTTGTTATGCTTTTTCCAGTGCCACCTTTAGCACTAAATATACAAATACTTTTTCCTTTACTTTTTTTCATACTAGCCTCTTTGGTAAATCATCTTACCATCTTTTTTAAACCCCATAATATCTACATAAATTGTATAATTTTCTTTGTTAATAATCTTACCCATCAAACTATTAACTTTTTCTTTAGCTTTAATGCTTATTCCTAAATCATTTGATATATCAATACTTTCCAAAACAATATCATTATCTTTATATAGATTAATTATATCATTTTTATCATTTCTTTCAAGTGAAGATGCAATTATTGTTTTAGTTACTGAATATAATTTTTGTTTTTGATAAGAAATATAAACAGTTTCTATTAAAACAGAAAATAAAACTAACATGACAGGTAAAATAATAATAAATAAAACAAGTGATTGTCCTTTTCTATTCATATAATACCCTTTTCGTAGATACTTCATAATTATTTCCTATAATAACAGATAAAATAGGGCTATAAATATCGATATCCCTACTCACCGTATATTCTACCTTATTACCATCAATTTGTTTTTTAGTAAACTTAATATCAGGATTAACATTATTATCAAGAATAACATCTTCCATAATACTCTCTAATTTACTTTTTTCACTATAAATTCTTACATAATCAAAAACAGCCAACATTAACATAATAAATATTGGTAAAATAATAATAAATTCAATTAATGCTTGCCCTTTTCTATTCATATCTACCCTACCATAAGTATAAAATATTTTAATTAATTTTTCAATTAAAATGCTTTATAATATCCTTAAGTTTATATGAATTGTTATTTTTTTCAAATATAAAATAATAAATTTGTGTAGTATCATCATTTAAAAATACTATATCTTTCATGGTAATTAAATTACTTTTTTTATTTGATTTTATATCATCATAGTTGCCATACCAAAATTTTAAATCATGATATGCTGAATCAGTGCAAGTAACACTACTTGTATAGTCAAATGTATAATCTTTTTCACCCTCAATAATCAAATTATTAGTTTTTAAATAATCAATAAAATCTTTAAAAGAAAAGTTAAAATTGTAATAATTAAATATTTTTTCTAAATTACTTTTTTTAATTTTAAAGTCACTAGTTAAAATTTTATTATTAATTGCATATTTTAAAACTATATTATAAGCATCAATTTCTTTATAATCAAAAGTATTTATCAAATAGTTATGTAAAGAATTATTATAGCAAGTTTTATAATCATTAGCATCTGAAATACTAGTTAAAAGGTCAGTAATGTCTTCATCCCTAACTCTTGCAAGTTTTTTTTCCACCCTATTTTTAGGTTTCAAATTATCTTTATATTTTTTTATTAAAAAACTTCCTAAATTAATCATTAGAATAATTGATATTATTACTAAAATTATATATGTAACTTTCTTATTTTCCTTTAAACTTCTCATAAAAAAATAATAGCATAATTATCATTTATATACAATAAAAAAGTGCCCGAAAGCACTTTAACTAATAACAGACTGCAAATTATTTATAACTTTTTTTTCAATACGTGAAATATAACTTTGTGAAATACCAAGCATTACAGCCACCTCTTTTTGAGTATATTCTCTTGTGTTATTTAATCCGTACCTAAGAGTCATAATTTGTTTATCTCTTTGAGAAAGATTTTCAATTTCTCTATTTAAAAATTCTTTATTAACTTTTTTTTCAAATTCTTTATCTACTAAATCATTTTCAGTTCCAAGTACATCAGATAGTTTAAGTTCATTTCCTTCCGCATCATAATTTAAAGTATCATCTAAAGAAACTTCTTGCTTACTTTTTTTATTTTTACGAATATACATAAGAATTTCATTTGATATACATCTTGAGGCATACGTAGCAAGTTTAATATTTTTATCTATTTTATAGGTATTAATTCCCTTAATTAAACCAATTGAACCAATTGAAACAAGATCTTCGATATCATAACCAGTACTTTCATATTTTTTAGCAAGAAAAACCACTAGTCTTAAATTATGCTCGATTAATTTGTTTTTTGCAGTTTCATCTCCAGATTTGGCTCTTACTAAATAATCAAGTTCTTCTCTTTTATCAAGTGGTGGTGGAAGTTTGTCAGTTGCTCCCACAAAAAAGACTTCCTGATATTTTAATTTTAATTTTTGTAATAATTTTTTAAACATAATTATCCTCCTTTAATTTTTTATTTAATATAGCATCGACTCCATCTGTAAAATTAATTTTACTCTCTCCTATTAAATAATTATATATTTTTTTATTATTTAAAATAATGTAACTTGGTTTAAAGCATTTTATAATACTACTTTCACCTATTGTCTTATATGGTACATACATTGGTGAACGAATATTATATATTTTTTTTAGTAAATTTCCATTTACTATAATTACGCCTTTTAATGTAATTGGATCAACAAGGTTATTTCCATTATCATATAAACTTATACACTCTATCTTAAAATTATCAAAAACAATGGTTAATTTATAATAATCATTATATGTATTTTTTAATTTCTTATTACTTAAATAGTAAAGAAAAAGAATAATCGGAGATATTATAATTAAAAATAAATAATTTATACTTAATCCCTTATTAACAAATATCATTCCTACTTGTTTATAAGCAAACTCAATATTTAGCAAATATAAAAAGCCCGCTAAAATGATGCTTGTTAAATATAAATAAAAAATATTACTTAAAGTATATCTAATACTTATATATCTAAATGCTATTATGCACATAAGATAACTAATAAACACTTTTAATAAAAATAAAATAATACTATTGATTTTCAAAAACAATAAAAATATACTTAATGCACCAACCATTGCAGATAAAATGCATCTATATAGTTTAACTTTTCTTTTTAGAGTCAATGATACTGTTAAAAGAATTAAAAAATCATATGCAAAATTAAGCAATAAAACAAGGTCTAAATATATAACCATAGTATCACCAAAAATATTATATAAATATATTTTTGTAAAAAATGTCAAAAAAAAGAACTAAATTAATAGTTCTTAATCTTGGCTTCTTAGAAATGGAGGAATTTCATAGTCATTGTCTAATATCTCTGGGGTTTTTCTTTTTGGTAATTCTCCTTCGAATAATGTTTCATTACTTACGTCTTCATCAAATCCAGTAGCAATTACAGTAACAATAACTTCATCTTGAAGATTTTCATTTTTAATAGCACCGAAGATAATATTTACATCATTATTGGCAGCTTCTCTAACAGTTTCAACTGCATCTTCGATTTCAAATAATGTAAGGTTATTTCCACCAGTTACATTTACAATAGCATTTCTTGCTCCATCAATAGTTTCTTCAAGAAGTGAATTTGATACAGCTTGTTTTGCAGCTTCAATAGCTCTATTTTCACCAGCAGCACAACCAATACCGATAATTGCCGTACCACTTTTTTCCATAACTGTTTTAACATCAGCAAAATCTAGGTTAATTACTCCAGTAACAGCTATAAGGTCAGAAATTGATTGTACGCCTCTATGAAGTACATTATCTACTTCTTTAAATGCATCATCAAATGAAGTTGTTTTATCAATTATATCTCTTAATCTATCGTTTGGAATAACAATTAATGTATCAACATGTTTTTTCAAATCATCTAAACCAAGTAAAGCATTTTCCATTCTTCTTTTACCTTCGAATTTAAATGGTTTTGTAACTATACCTACTGTAAGTGATCCAAGTTCTTGAGCAATTTCTGCAATAATTGGAGCAGCACCAGTTCCTGTGCCACCACCCATGCCACATGCAACAAAAACCATGTCAGCACCAGTTAAGGCTTCCTCTAATTCACTTTTACTTTCCAAAGCTGCAGCTCTTCCAACTTCTGGATTAGCACCAGCACCACGTCCACCTGTTATATTCTTTCCAATTTGAATCTTGTTTGGGCACAAAGAAGCATTAAGCACCTGAAGGTCAGTATTAACTACATAAAATTCAACGCTTTGTACTCCTTCTTCAATCATTCTGTTGACTGCATTACAGCCACCGCCACCAACACCAACTACTTTTATTTTGGCAACTTGATCCATTACTAAATTTGACATCTACATCCTCCTTAATTATCAAAAAAATACCCGTATATTTTGCCAAGAAGTGAATTTTCGGATATGTTTACTTTTTTACCTATTCCCCCGAGTTCTTCTTGTTCATCTAAACTAAATATAGAATATTCAGCATTTCTTAATTTCAATCTACTATTATAATATTTAATCATACCAACGCATGTTGAGTATTTATTATGCCTTGCACCAATTTCCTTAACTTGCATATATGTTGCTAAGTCTTTAAAATTATCATCAATAAAATGGTCAAAATAAGGCAAAGCAGTTATTCCCCCTGTGATTATTATATAACTAATTTCTTTTTTTGTTAAGAGGTTAATTTGCTTTTTAATAAGACCTGATAATTCTTTTAATCTTGAAATAATTACTGCGCTTACATCATATTCACTAATCGTTCTATCATCACCATTAATATCTTTAATAACAACGTTTTCATTAGGCCTTGCCATATGAATATCACAAACACCTAAATTTTCTTTTAAAAATAATGCATCAGCCTTTGATGTTTTAAAAACATATGCTATATCTTTTTCAATCGATGATGATGCAATGTCAATTATTTCTGAAGAAGTAAGAATTCCTTTATTGATTATTGATACGGTGGTGTTACTATAACCAATATTTACTACAGCACCAACTTCTTTTGCCATTTCTGGAGTTTTAAATTCATAATAATCTGCAAGAGGTGAAACGCATATGTCAAATGCTTTTATTCCGATTTTCTCCAAACATTTTATAATATTATCAGAATTATTTTTAGGAACTAAAACTGCTACTACATTAACAGTTAGTTTATTTGCAATCACTTTAAGTGGATTTGCTAAAACCTCATCATCATTTATTATAAATTTCGTTGGTAAAATAGAAACAAGTTCTTTGTTATCACCAACTTTTTTATAAACACTTTTTTGCATTGCCTTGATTATATCATCGTTGGTTATTATTTTATCTTCATTAGTAATTGTTACACTACCACTTGAAATAAAACATTCAAGATTATCACTAGGAACATTTACTAACACTTTTTTTATAGGTAGGCCAATAATTTTCTCAGCTTTTTCAAAAGTTTCCTTCAAAGCATAAAAAGCGCTATCAGGATTGACAATATATCCTTGTTTTACTCCTTGAGAGGGACTTTCAACACATGCTAAAATATTAACTTTGTTTTTTTGAATTTCTCCAACTACAAGTTTAATAAAACTAGAACCAATATCCAAACTAGCAATAATCTTTCTCATTTCTCCCACCTATTTTTTATAAGTTAATTATACCTTAGATAATTATTCTTTACAAGCATATTTGACTTAAAAAAAATATATATTATAATAGAAAGACAAAGGAAAATTATGAATAAAACAATAAAAAGTATTGATGAGTTTTTAAATAGACTAGTAAAAAATCAAAATAATACTTCCATATCAGAATTTAAAAATATATATTCAAACAAAGATTATTTTGTTTTACTAAGTGATGTTACTTTACTACTTGCAGATTTTCCAGATGAAAATCTAGAGTTTTATAAAAAAATTATTTTTGAATCTAGTAAAATTAAAAGTACTTTGTTAAGTTTTGTTATGGGTCAAAAAATGACTCCAAGCATGGTAGTAAAATATGGTAGTAAAAATATTAATGATACTTTATATATAGGAAAAAGTGATGAAATAAATGATATTGATGTCACTAAAGATACACTATATGACCTAGCATCAACTTCAAAAATGTTTACTGCAGTAGCAGTTTTAAAGTTATGTGAATATGGACTTATTAACCTTGAGGATGACATTACTAAATATGAGCCTAGATTTATTGGCCTTAAAGGAATTACTATTTTAGACCTTCTTTCATTTAGAGTTCCAGTTAAAACAAAAGAAAGAATTGATGCTCAAAAAAGTGTAGCAGATGCTCAAAATGTACTTTTTACATTAGAAAAAGATGAAAATCATGACCCTAGTTTTTTATATACCGATATGGGATGTCTTGCTTTAAAATACGTTGTTGAAAATGTATCACAAATGACTTTTGACGAATTTTTAAATGAAGAAATATTTAATAAATTTGGGATGACTCATACATGTTTAAATCCCACAAATGCATATGATATTGCAAGTGAAAATTATGGCATGAAAGTAAATCAAAATGGAATTATTACTTTAGATAAAAATATTTTAGCTGGTACTGTTCATGATCCAAAAACAATTGCATTAGGTCATAAAATTGGTAATGCTCCAGGACATGCTGGATATTTTTCAAGTGCTGATGATATGTTTTCATTTGCACAAAATTTAGCAGAAGAAAACATAATTAATAGAGAAAGTCTTGATTTATTAACTACTCCACTTGTGGGGAATGATAATGCATATTATTTTGGGCTTTTAAATTATTATAAACAAAGAAATAAAAATTATATTAAAGTGCAAGATTTTCTGTCAGGAAAATCAAGCTTATCTCCAGGTTTTTCAGGAACCTGTTTATGTGTTGATACATTAAATAATATCTATGGTTTTATTGGAGCAAATAGACTTCATAATAGAATTTACCAATTACCACAAAGATATAGAAATGATATAGTTCCTATTTATGATGCTAGAATGTATCAAGGAAAATTTGTAAATTTTGATTACACAATAAAATGCTGTGATGTTATGAAAAAAATTATGGAACTTTCATTAAAATATGCTTTTTTAGAATATTTATTCGAGCCTAAAAAGGAAATTAAATTAGTTAAAAAAATATAAAAAAAATAACGCTTTTATGCATTATTTTTTTAATTTTTCAATTAATTCAGGTTTTTTTAAAGTACTAAATCCCTTAATACCTTTTTCTTTAGCTATAGCTTTTAAATCAGTTAAACTCATTGATTCTAAATCTTCTTTTATTTCTTCAACTTTAGCTTCAACTTTTTCTGCTGCTTTTTTTACAGTAGATTTAACTTCTTTAACTGTTTCTTTAATTTCTTCTTTAACCATTTCACCTAATAAAGCTTTTTTAGCAGTAACTACTAAAGCTGAAAAACTTTTAGGATCATCAATTGCAAGTTCAGAAAGCATTTTACGATTAATTTCAATACCGGCTTTAGTTAAACCACTAATAAATTTAGAATAACTTATATCATTTTCTCTACAAGCAGCATTGATTCTCGTAATCCATAATTTTCTAAAATTTCTTTTATTTTGTTTACGATCTCTATAAGCGTAAGCTCCACTATGAAATAATTGTTCTTGAGCTGTTTTATATAATCTGTGTTTACTTCCAAAGTAACCCTTAGCTTCTTTTAAAACTTTTCTTCTTCTATTTTTAGCAACATTTCCGCCTTTAACTCTTGCCATTAATTACACCACCCTTATATTACTTTAGAAAGGCCTTGAGCCATTCCTTTTGCTAATACGCCTTTTCCTCTTCTTTGACGAACAGACTTAGCACTATCCTTTCCAGTTTTGTGATTTGAATTACTCTTTTTAAAAGTAATTGTACCATTTTTCTTTTTGTTTAACACTTTACTACTAGCTTTATGTGTTTTTTGTTTACATTTTCCCATAAATAAACTTCCTTTCTATTTTTTTGGAGCGAGCATCATATAAGCTTGACGACCATCCAATTGAGGTTTTTGTTCAACATCAGCAACTTCTGAAAGAGCTTCTGCAAATCTATTTAATACATCGTATCCAAGCTCTGGATGAGCCATTTGTCTTCCTTTAAAACGAATAAATGCTTTAATTTTATGTCCTTTTTTCAAATAACTTTCAGCATTTCTTCGACGTGTTTCAAAATCACCAACATCAATCGTAACAGATAAACGATATTCTTTTATTTCTTTGCTTGTTTCTCTTTGTTTTTTTTGTGCATCTTTTAATTTTTTTTGTTTTTCATAACGGAATTTATTATAATCCATTATCTTAGTAACAGCAACACCATTACCTTGGTTCATTAAAACTAAATCTAGCCCAGCATAATTTGCAAGTGTAAGTGCATCACTTAGTTTTTTTATGCCCATTTTTTCCCCATTTGGACCTATTACCATTACTTCCTCAACTTTAATTTGATTATTAATTGGTAACTCTTCAATCTTTGCTATATAGCTTCGCCTCCTTTAACATAATTAAAAAGGTGGATATAATTATCCACCTTAAAAAGCTAATATAATCATTAGGCCTTTTACCTATCAATATTCTTGATCAGGTGGATATTAATCTCTTTCCTTCGTTAACTACAAATAGTTTACACTTAAATATATGTTTTGTCAAGTACATTATTCCCTTTAATGTCAAACATTTTAAATCTGACTATTTTTCTTTTTTGTCTTCCTTTATTTCAGATGTTTTAAATCCATAATGTGTACGTATTTTATTTTCTAATTCACATTTTAATGCAGGATTATTTTTTAAATACGTTTTAACATTTTCTTTTCCTTGACCAATTTTTTCTCCATTATATGAATACCAAGCACCACTTTTATCAATTATGTCAATGTCACTTGCTAAATCAATAATTTCACCTTCTCGAGATATACCTTCACCATACATTATATCAACACAAGCAGTTCTAAATGGTGGAGAAACTTTATTTTTTACAACTTTAATATTTACTTTATTACCAATTACAGTATCTCCACTCTTAATTTGTTCTCCTTTTCGAATATCAAGTCTAACACTTGCATAGAACTTTAGTGCTCTTCCTCCTGGAGTAGTTTCAGGATTACCAAACATAATGCCAACTTTTTCTCTTAATTGATTAATAAAAATACATGTTGTTTTGCTTTTATTCATATTGCCTGATAGTTTTCTTAACGCCTGGCTCATAAGTCTTGCCTGAAGTCCCACATGAGAGTCTCCCATTTCTCCATCAATTTCTGCCTGAGGTACAAGTGCTGCAACTGAATCGATTACAATCAAATCTACAGCTTCACTTTTAACTAAAGCATCACAAATTTCTAATGCTTGCTCACCAGTATCAGGTTGACTTAATAATAAATTATTAATATTAACTCCTAAATTTTTTGCATACACTGGATCAAGAGCATGTTCAGCATCTATAAATGCTGCTCTTCCACCTTTCTTTTGAACCTCAGCTATAGCTTGCAATGCAATTGTTGTTTTACCACTACTTTCAGGTCCAAATATTTCGATAATTCTTCCTACAGGAAAGCCACCAACGCCTAATGCTATATCAAGAGAAAGTGATCCCGAAGAAGTAGTATCAATTTCAATATGCTCCTCATTACCAAGACGCATAATTGCACCTTTACCAAATTGTTTTTCTATATCAGCAAGAACTTGTTCTAGTACCTTATCTTTATCCTTTTCATCTTTTGTTATTTTCATATGTTCTCCTTACTAAAACTCTGACATTTTCATTGTATCTTACTTATAA
Source organism: uncultured Bacilli bacterium (assembly GCA_934096985.1). Taxonomy (GTDB): domain Bacteria; phylum Bacillota_I; class Bacilli_A; order RF39; family UBA660; genus UBA6448. The sequence continues at coordinate 106,294 of CAKONC010000002.1, forward strand.
TTAAAAGTAAAGATACAATACGTCTAAGATAATTTAATTATAGTATACATGGTTTAATTTGTCAAGAACATTTGTTTGCTATTTTCTGGCAACTATACCATAGTATCTTCTTATAAGCTTAATTTTCCCATTATAAGTGTTTCTAGCGATATATTTATCAAGTTTTTCATCATCAATTTCATTTGATTGAATTATTTTTTCATCATCAAAATCATTTATTATTGGAACTTTTAATAGAAAATTTTTAAAAATTTTTTTATTTTTAAAGTATTCTCTTTCATGGATTGGCACAAGTTCTACGTCTCTAAAACCTGCACTTAATACATTTTCATAATCGATTATACTTATAGGCTTTTTTGGGGGCTCATTTTTTTTGCCAAATATTAATTTCAATTCATAGCAATCATATTTATCAACACCTCTAATAAAAAGATAACCACCATTTTTTAATGAATCATATATTTGTTTAGGAGATGTAACAGTGTTTCTTGCAACAATTACATCATAATAATTTTTAGGTACATTCATTTTTAAATTATCCATTATTTTAAAAGATATATTTTTCCTTTTACTTAATATAAGATTTTTCTTTGCGGTTTTAATCATTTGTTTTGAATAATCAGTTCCAATTATTTCTTTTACATCTGGATAATTTTTAAGTAATTTTTCTCCACCGCCAGTACCAAGATCTAGTATTTTTGAATTTTTATTACATACTTTTTTTATATTTTCATAAAGGTCCCAGTTTGTTAATTTTTCACTTTCAATTTCAAATTTGCTAAAATCCCAATTCTTTGTTTTTTCATAAAAATCTTTTTCTAAAATTTTCATAACTACCATCCTTTTCATTTAAATTCATCGTGATTGTAAAAAATAAAAAAGAACCTCCTTTCATGAACATACGACAAAAACCAATCACAAATAATTGTGTATGATTATTTGCCATTCATGAGGAGATTCTTAAGACTTCTCATTATTCCTTTAAACTATTCAGTTTATCTGGTAGTAAAACGCGAATGGACTAATTGAATTACTACAAACAAAATATAACATATTAAGATTTATTTTTCAAGAAAGTTTTTTATTATTTCAATTTCTTCATTAATATCTTTATAAGATTTAACAATAAAGTTATTACATCCCCTTGGAAGAGATGAAGGTAGTGGCATATTTTCATCATATACTACTAAAGTTTTAGTTTTAAGCATATGAAAAACTCCAAGTTCAAAGCCAACACCAGTCGATGGAATAGAAATATCTGCAATGCATACATCTGCATTATTCATATTATTATAGTCTCTGTTAAATACAACTTCTGGTTCATAATCTTTAACTACCTTATCAGCCACAAATTCATTTAAAATAGTCCCATAATTTTTTAAATAATTAATAATTTGTTCATAATTTTCTTGTTTTTCTCTACTACCAGTCATTGAACCACAAAAATATAATTTCATTAATTTCTCCTATTCTTACTTATAAGTTCCATATCAATTGTAAGCTGCTTAATTCTTTCTATAATTCTTCTTGCTTTAACAAAATCAATATTATCTTTTGTCAAAGATAAATGTTTTTCTAACTCAGTAATATTTAAGTTACTCGTAAAAAACGTTGTCATATGTTTATTCATTCGAGCTTGTAAAATAGTTCCAAGTATCTCATCTCTTCCCCAAGCTGTTACATTTTCAGCACCAATATCATCTAAAACAAGTATATCTACTAAGCTATACTTTCTTACTTTACTATCTACTAAACTCAAATCATCTTTTAAAATTCTTAAAAGTTCTGGATAATAAACAATTTCATAATTAATATCTTTTTTAATTTTAAGTTCATTTAATAAAGCTGCAACTAAAAAAGTTTTACCACTGCCAAAGCTTCCATGTAAATATAATCCTTTTAATCCATTTTCAGGTTCATACTCGTCATAAAATTTTTTTAAAAATTTAATCAGCTCTACTCTATTTTTATCACTTACATCAATGTCCTTCATTCGAGCATTTAATAGTTCATTATTTTCATCTTGCTTGCTAATTTTTTCTTCTTGCTCTTTTAATTTTTTACACTTTGCATAACCAAAATAAATTTTACTTTCTTTATTTTCCGGATAATAAACATAACCTTTAATTTTATTTTTACATTCATTAAGACTTTTACAATTTTTACAATGATTTAGTTCCTCCAAAGTTTCTTCAAAAGATGATAAATTATTAATAATTTCCTTTTCAGGTACTTTAAACTTTTTAACTAAAGCAGAAAAATTTGGATCTAACTTAATTTTCAAATAATTCTCTTTTAAAATATTTTCATTATAATTGCGTCCTATTTTCTCCATTATTTAAACTCCTTTAATAAATCATTTAATTCATCTTGTTCTTCTTTTGAAGCATCATTACTTTCTATATGTGCATGAAACCAAGCTGGTTCTTCACTTTTTTTAGAAACAACTTTTTTATTTTTATTTATTCGTTTTTGTTCTTTCTCAGCAAAATTCATAGCCTCTTCAGCAGTTTTTAAATCCGCTCTTTTCCACTGACCTGCAATGGCTTCAACATAAGCATTCGTAAGTTTATTATTATTTATTCTCAAACAATAATCAAGTAAAACATTTACTACTGCTGGGGGAAGTTCAAGTTCTACAAGAAGTTTTTCTACAAGTCTTAAATCTTTTGCTGTAGGTGTTGCCCCTTTATTTTTACATTTTAAAAATTCATATGGACTTATACTTTCAAACATTGAAATAATTTGAGCATGAAGTGAGTTATCTCCACTTGCTTTTTTTAAATATTCAGGTTGCGTACGATATACAAGAGTTGGCAAATTATTTGAGGATAAATTATAACTTTTTCGAGCATTTATTCTTAAAACCTTTTTATCAATCATACCAAATTCGTTTAAGCTAGACCTAATAAGTTCTGTCATTTTTAAAGTATCATAATTATATATAAATGAAAGATTATCAATTAAATCTTTAGTTTTTTTATTAAATGCTTTTTCAGACATAATATTTTTAGGAATTGCATTATTAATTTTTTCATAATCAATTTTACTATTAAGTCCTATAGAACCTGATATTCTATCTTTACCATCAAAGCTTATATTAAAGCTTTCTGACTTATATACCTCATCCATCTTTTTAGTAACGTCATTATAATTTGAGTAATCATATCTTTTCTTTTGATGAATACTCAAAAGTTTTTCATATTCTTCACTACCAATATTACTATATAATACAATATTTAAAATAGGATGATTAAAAAATTCTGACGGTAACAAAGGAGAATAAAGTTCATAAATATATTCTTTTACATTACCATCTTTTAAATAACTTTTCAAAAGTCCTACAGCCTCTAAAGCTTGTCTTGCTTTAAATACATTTTCTTTGCTTTCTTTAAGAAGAGTAATTAAATGATGATGAATTAACTCTTCACTACATTCTTCTTGAATATTTAAATCTTGCCACAAAGTTAAATATAAACTTACTGCTCTGCAACCGATTATTGGCATATAAAAAGATATTAAGATTTTTTTATCATTATCACTTAATATAGTTTTATTAATAACTTTATATTTATCTGCAGGTAAAAATAAATCATTCATAAATTTCCTCTACAAGTATTATAAGTTATTAAATTAAAAATCACAACAAAAAAAATAATCTTATCGATTATCTTTTCATTTCTGAATCAAGTTCTTTAACCTTACCAGCAATTTGAATTTTAACATTTCCTAAAGGAATTGTACAAGGTACTTCAGCACCAATCAATTGGCCATTAATTGCCATACCCATCGGAGAATTTAAACTTACAACGTCACGACTAAATCCCATTACTTCACTAGCCAAAGTGACTACCATTGTAAATGATTCACCTAACTCATCAGTAACAATAAGTTCAACTTTGTCGCCAAGACCTACAGTTTCTACATTATTTAATGATGGGTCAACAATCTCAGCACTATTTAATTCACGATTGATTTTATCAATTTCATTTTTAGTCATTTCTTCTTGTTCAGTAATTAAATTAAAATAAGGTTCATCATTTCCAGCTCCACCTTGAAATAATTGTTTTTCTTGATTAATTCTTGCAAGACGAGCATTTAGTTCATCAACACGCTTATTTTTCATTTGAACTTCTTCAATTGTTAATTTCATTCTATCACCCTTTCAATTATCTAAATAATATCATATTTATCATTTTTTATCAACTATTTAAAAATTTTTCATAAGTTTTATAATTCTATAAACTCCATATTTTTCATTTGATTTTTTATATTTTTTTATCATTTTATTTAAACTATAAACATTAAAATATGTTACATCTTCTTTTTGCATTGCATACTCTACAATTTTAATAACAAGTTTTTCGTTTGTATCTGCATTAAACAAAGTTTTATATTTTAGTATATCTTTACTAGAAACATTTTTTAAAACAAAGTTGTAATACCAAGATGGACACTTTTTAAATATATATCTTTCTCCGGGATAACCTTTTAAAACTTTAAGTGTATCATAATAACCTATTTGAATATTTTCGTGTATGGCTTTTTTATTAACTGTTAAAGTTGAACTAAGTTTTCTGGTAGGCACTATTGTAACTACTTTATTTTTATCAATAAGTTTTTTCTTAAAACCCATTCCTTTAAGCTCTACTCTATATACTTTATCATAACCTTTTTTTAGCATCATATTTGCAGGACAATTATCATATATCCCACCATCGAAATAATAACTATCATCTTCGAGTTTTTCCATTTTAAATACAGGTAAATAGCAACTTGAAATTATATAATTATTTATAGAACCTTTTTTCATATCATCTTTAAAAAGTTCTAAGGGTTTCAGATCTTTTAATCTATAAGTAATAAGTCCAAAATCAGTTTTACTATTTCTAATTTTTTCCTCAAGATTAAAGTCTTTTAAAGTTTTCTCAAGTCCATCAATACTTATTCCTTTATTTTTTAATATCTTAGAAAAATTTTCAAATCCAAGTTTTAATAACTCAATTTCATCTTTATTTTCTTTATTAACCGAGTCGACATATTTTTTATCATAGCCAAGAATTTTTCCAATATCGGCATTATTCCAAAAATCAAGTAATTCTTTCTCCATATTTGCAACAATCATTGCGGCATTAAATGAGCCAATAGATGTTCCACATACGCAGTCAAATTTTATATGACATTTCTTAAATGCATAATAAGCGCCTATTTGATAACTACCTTTTACTCCTCCACCAGCTAAAGCAAGACCTATTTTCAATCTTTCACCCCTTTAATTTTTAATAATATCTTTCCGAAAAATATATTTATTTTTCGATTTTTACTTCTTCTTTTAAGTTTCATATAATAACTTTCAATTGAATCATTTTTATATTCTAAAACATTATTAAACTTTTCACTATCTTTAAGTACTGGACTATAAAAATATTCATCTAAAAATAATTTTTCTAGTATATATTTAAAACTTATTCCATGATACTTTAATATATTATTAACTAAATCATTATAATTGCATCTGATAAGACCAATATTAATTATTTTTTTATTTAAAGATGCACCTTTATCAATTATTTTACAAAATGCATAGGAGGCATCTTCTTTGGTAATACACTCAATTAATCCTGGATGAACTTTATACATAAATGAGTCTGTTCTAAGATCTCCTAAAACCAAAGGGACTCTTACAATTGTATAATTTTTACATTTTTTTTGAATTAATTTTTCTGTCTTATATTTAGCATTATTATAGTAATCTAGTTTATCAACTTTAATATCACTATTTACATTTCCTTCATTTTCACCATATAGGCTTGTCGAAGAAGCATATATTAAATGACACTGCGGATTATAATAAATTATTGCTTTAACAATGTTTTCTGTTACATTGTATTCAATAATATCAGATAACCCTTTTTTATAATATGAAAGAGGTGGCAAACATGTAGCTAAATTAAATACATAATCATGATCTTTTACAAGTACCTCAATTAAACTTCGATCAAGACCATCTGAATAAATTACATTTACTCTTTTTCGATATTTCTTGAGTTTTTTTTCAACTTTTGCATTTTTTAAATCCATTACAGTAATTTCATATTTGCCTTCGGATAATAAATATTTAAGTAAGGAAAGTCCAATAGTTCCCGAAGCACCTATAATTAAAATTTTCTTCATTGTTACTCCTAAATAAACCTTAATAATATAATTATTATTACACCTAATATAATACCATAATAGGTATATCTATTTTTAATATTTTCAATAACTTCTTTAAATAATTCAAAAATAGTCAAATAAATTAACATTCCTAAAGTAAAACTTAATAAATACGTAGTAATAACTTCAGAAATATTTCCTATAAATAGATTTATTAATCCACCAACAAGACCTGATATGGTAAGAATAAATATATTAAAATTATTTTCTTTTTTTAAATTACTACCAATTTGAAATCCTAAAGGTAAATTATGTAGACCAATGCCTAAACACATAAACATTCCCGATTTAAAATCTTTTATTGCTACATTATATAATGCCATATTTTCAAGTATATTATGTAATAATAAAGCAATTATGGTAATAGTTCCAATATGGTTCAAATGATTATCATGTTCTTTTTTATTATCATTTTTATCTTTATGATGATGGTCATGCTGCGGAACAAAAAAATCTAATATTTTTAATAAAACTAAACCGAGTAAAATAAATAAAAGAGCATAAAAGTTAAATGATTCACTTATTTCAGGTAATATATCAAAAATAATTAAATATAGCAAAATTACAAATGATAATGCTATAGATAAAATATTTATGTTTTTATTTCCTTTGCATATCTTATTAAAAAGTATTCCCATTAAAAAGAAAACACCAGTAATAACAGTTAATAACAATGCTTTCACTACTAATCACCAAGTATATTTTAGCAAATTCTAATGTAAATGTCTATCAAACAAAAAAGAAAAACAATTAAGTTCTTCTCTAATTATTAATAATTAATTTTACATTTGCAGTAATATCTTCATCAAAAAAACTGGAATCAAAATTAAGACTTTGTACCATTGCCGAATAGTTAACATTATTTTTCAAAATTTCAAGTATTTTTTTAGAGTAATACCTAGGCACATATCCAATTTCATACCTTTCGTTATTTTCATCTACATAAAGTACTTTAATAGCATTTTCATCTTTAACATTATTTTCTGGTTCTAATAACAATTTATCATTAATTTTAAGCATTTTTCGACATTTCAAAATATCTTTACTATGTCTTGTCCCAGCTACATCAAAAATAATCTTATTCAAATTAAAAGCTGGAACAAATTCATAATTATCAGTTAATAATCTTCCCTTGGTAGCAATTAAAATGTCAATTTCACTAGAGTTAATATCCAAATTATACCAATTTAAAATTTCCAAATAATCCTTTCTTTTAGAATTAGGTAATCTTGATGCAATATTAGTAAATAGTGATTCACTTTCATATGTTTTTGTTATATCTTCAAAACCAGGATAAAATTTAAAGCCATTTTTTCTAGCATCATCTAATTCTGGATTAACATATTTAAATATATATTTTTTCTCGTCTTTTTGAAGAATTCCAATTTTAAATCTCCTTCTAGAAACTGGCTCTTTCCAAATTAACCATAATTCAATTTTCATATATATTTCCTTTATATTATATGTATTATATATATTTTTTTATTTTATAAAATTCCATAATCCCCCATTTCATTTATTAACTAACACTCATGAACATTGTCAACATTTAATGTAGCATGGTAACTAACACTTTCATTTACCTTTTGCTCTACATCAGGAAAATAATTAAATGTTATAATTGCTTTGTAAGAAATAGTTTTATTAATCCTTTTTGTAGTATATATTTCATGATTTATATTATCAATATTTAGTTTGATTGGAACATCTAATTTGCCAGTATATTTAGTAATATCCATATTATCTATTATTGGAGTAAAATCTTCATTATCCTCTTTTTTTAGTATGCTTAAACTAAGTTCTGGTCTTGGATAACTAGTATAATCAAACATAGCTTCATCTGGCATAACTAAATAAACATTATAACAATACTTAGCTTTAGCCTTAGTAGTATCAAGCATTACATCAATAGTTGTATTACCACTTATAGAGTGACCTATGTCCTTAATAAAATTATAATCTGTGGCACGCAAACTTATATCATGATCACTTTTAATTTGGAGTGTGTCAACCCCCTTTGATCTAACATCAATATTAAAATTACCGTAATGAAAATCACTTGTTACAAAATAAGCATAAGTACTTACTACCACAAGCATCAAAAACATAAAAATAAAAAGTATTAAATAAACTTGAGTTTTTAGTTTTTTATTATCTTTCATCATATGCCTCTATTCTATAAATAATATATCAAAAATGAATATAATTTTCAATACAATTTAGCAATTTAACAATCACAAAAAAACGACCTAAAAGGCCGATTTTTATATTATTAAATTGTTAACTTTTAATATAACTACTATTAATTTGAAGTTGTACTACAATTTGATGAGTTTGTATCAGCATAGAATTTACCAGCAAATGATTTAGCAGCTAAAGCTGATTGGTCGATTGTTGGGAAATTATAGAAACTAACAGTGAAATTAACTACTTGAGTAGTTGTTGTATTGCTAGCTGAAATTGTAGCACTACCAACAGTTATAGCAGTTTCTTCACCTGTTGCATCTTTAAATTCATCAAAAGTTCCTGCTGTTTTAGTTAAAGTAACACCAGTAGTTCCTTCACCTAAAGAAATTGTATAAGGAAACTCATTTGTAGTTCCAGCAGTAACTGGAGTTTCACCAGCGCCATAAATAGAAGAACCACTATCATATGCATACTTAATAACATAAGTACATGTAGTAGTTGTTTTAGGATCTTCAGCTTTTAATGTAGCAGTTAATGATGCAGTTTCATTATTACCATCATAAGTTCCTACTTTAACACCTTCAGCACCAGTACCTTTTAACATTTCTGCACCAGCAACATTTAACTTAATAGATGCAGAAGTTACAATAAATGAAGATGCTTTAGCAGCTTCAGTAGTAACGTTAACACCTGCTCTATTTGTAGTTTGGATATCAAATGATCCGAAATATGCAAATGTTGCTCCAACAACTGCAACTAATAATGTAGCTACTGCAATAACAGTTAACAATAAAGTATTTTTCTTTTCCACTTCTTCCTATCTCCTTTCTATTATAAATTTATCACAAATTATAATCATAAATCAAGTCCTTTAAGCAATTTTTTTAATTTTATTTTTTATTTGCTTAAAGTAACGGCTCCTGTTGAGGAATTTATATTAATATTAATTCCTGTTATATCAAGTATAGCAAGAGATTCTCCACCAGTAATAACGTAGGATGCTGGCACACTATATGAACTTGTAGGTGCTACTGTGCTATACGAAGTTAAAGAGTTTGTTTTTATCAGTTTGTTTACAGTTGTATAGTAAGTGTATGCACAATTTTGTAAATATTCATTTGCACTGCACGTAGTTGCAGCTCTAGTAGTAACGGACGCGCTTGCTCCACTTTGAATATGAACTGTTGTTTCATACGATTTGTTATTATAATCAATATTTAAATTATAAGTTCCCACAGGAACATTAGAAAGTGTATAAGCTCCACTTGAGGATGTAGCTTTAATTGTATTATTTTGAATAGATAAAGTAGCCCCACTAACAGCGGTTCCATCAACTTTAACAGTGCCTTTTAAATTGTATAAAGATTTACCCACTAAAGGGACCTGTTCTATATTAACATCAAGTAAAATAGCTTTACCATCTAACTCATCTGGAGTTTCTGGATTAAGCCATGCTTTTATATAATAAGTCTTATTTACACTTCCTGCAGCAAAATTTGCAAAAGAAAGTAAATACACATCATTATAATGATCTGATGTATCTACACTTAATAAAGGAAGCTCTGCTATTGAAACAGGCCCAGCAATCGGTGTAGTCGAAGATGCAGAATCAAATATAGCTATTCTTACAAATTCAAGTGGTAATAAATCACTTTTAGTTAATCCATATGAAGATAATGAATCAGTAGAATAACCTATATTTAAAGTATAAAAAACTGTATAAACATTTTGTTTTGATATTGCTACCTTGGCATAAGTTGTTTGATTTATTCCCTCTTCATCACTAAGGGGCATAACCTGAGCATTGGTAATTTGTGTGTATGATAAAGTAGCATTTAAATTTCCAGTTACAATAGTTTGGGCTGTCGTTGAAACTGAAATTTTAGATAAATAAGAATATGATGTTCCTATAGAAATGCAAGTTAAAGAAATAACTGCAAGAAAAACAACAATTACTGGACTAGCATTTCTCTTCATACCCTTCACCTATTATAAATAATAACACATTTTTTATTCCTAAACAATATCTTTAAAATCTATTTTACTCTTTTCTAAATTTTCTAAATAAAATTTTTCTAAACTTGATAAATTATAATTTTTAAATAATTTTATTTCTTTAATAAATGCATCATTTACAAAATTTCGTATCTTATTATCAGAAATTGATAAAAGTCTTAAGGTACAAAAAAAGTCATCCTTTACTTTGACAAAAAAATTATTCTCAAAAGCATTTTTTTCTAAACACATATTTATAATTTTTTGATATTTTTTAATTTGGTAATTTAATTTTTGCTTTAGTTTTTTATTCTTAATTTTAAAATATATGTTTTTTAATTTAAAAACTAATCTATTTGCACTTTCATATACATTTTTATATTCCATAAAAAAAACCACCTATTTTTATTATAGGTGTATTTAGCTTATTTATACTTCTTGAACAACTGCAATTATCATTGGCTTACATTCAGTTTCTTCATATAGATAAGCACCAAGTTCTTCTCTAATTTGAGTCCTGATTAAATTATAATCAACATATTTTGGAGTTATATTATTAGTTATAACCTTTTCACAAATTCTTTTGATTTCTTCAATCATTTCTTTGGAATCTTTTACATAAATAAATCCTCTTGTAACAATTTCAGGACCCACTAATAAAACCTTATCTTTTTTAGAAACTGTAGCACTTATTAAAACAATACCATTTTCGGCAAGAACCTCTCTATCTTTGATGACTAAATCTCCAATATCATCTGAACTTTTTCCATCAATAAATATATCATCAACATTAATATGTTCAAACTTATCATCAATAGCTTTGTCTTTAATATTTATAACATCACCATTTTGTTTAAGCAAAATATTTTCAGCTTTTTTGCCAAGGCTTAAAGCCACATTTGCATTTCCAACCATATAACGATAATCACCCTTAACTGGAACATAATAAAGTGGATTTACAAGTTTTAGCATAAGCATAATGTCCTCTTTAGAGGCATGCTGTAAAATAGAATATTTTTTTGGAATATCAATTACATTACAACCATACTTAGCAAGTTCATTTTCCATTTTAACAAATAGTTTTTCACTACTATCATATTTTGGCTCAGCAAAAATTATTGTATCTGATGTAAGTAAATTAACATATTTGTCATATCCAGTATAAATTTTGTTAATGTTAGCATAAGGATTAGCTCTATCATCACTTATCAAGATAATCACATTATCATCTTTTAAATTTGATAAATCCCCAATAATATCTGGTTCAGTAACTAAATAGTTATTAGCAATTGCGTAACTTATTACACTTTGAAGTTTTTTGCCCATTACAACAATTTTACGATGAGTTCCCGCTGCAGCATGAAAAATTTCTTCTATTGTATATAAATGATCTGGTAAAACAGAAAATATAATTCTTTTTTCATTATGTTTAATTACATCTTTAAAAAAATCAATTAATTTATGTTTCGGAGATGTATGACCTGGATTTTCTGAAAAGATAGATTCACTTAATAAACAAAGTACTCCTTGCTTACCAACGTATGCAATCTTTCCTAAATCCATTTCATAACTACCCATCATACCTGGATCAATTGTAAAATCACCAGTATAGCAAATACTTCCATCACTTGTATATAAAACATACATTACTGCATCAGGAATGCTGTGAGACATAGTTATAGGAAATATAGAGCATTTTCCAAAATTTATTTTTTTATGGGCTTTTATTTCAACAATATTTTCCTCATTTACGCCATCTAATGTTAAACAAAACTTTGTAAACTTTGTAGCATATATTTTTATATTAGGAATTTGACTAATTAAATCACACACACTTCCCATATTTTCTTGATGACCATGGGTTATAAAAACACCTTTTATTCTTTTTTGATTCTTTATTAAATATGAAAAATCAGGAATTATGTAGTCTATACCAAGTAAATTACCCGTAGCGTATTTTAATCCGCAATCAAAAACAAATATGTCATCATCGACTTCAACAACATAACAGTTTTTTCCATTTTCATCTAAACCGCCCAAGCCAAAAATTTTTATATTACACATTATTATCACTCTTTTCTTTAAAGTTTCTCTTGGTAAACTAATTCTATCAAAAAAGTGATAATTTTGCAAGTTCTTATTTCTTTTCAGAAATTAGCTTTGATAATGAATATACTTTTAAATCATGATACTTTAAACTAATTAATAAGAGTTTAAAATTTGATAAAGATAAATTATCATCAATAAAAATTATGTCCCCACTTGAAATATTATCTTTTAAATAGATATTAGAGTTATTAATTTTATAAGTTGGTTTTACTAAGTAATAATTATTATTTAGACAATATTTATCTATATTACTTTCCACAATACATATATTTTTATTTAAATTGTGATCTTTTAAAAGTTTATCGACTTTTTCAAAATTAATCTCATCATAGTTTATTTGTTCAAAAATCGACTTTTTAGAAAATGAATTTGTATCAACAAGTTTTGTAATATCAAGTTTATCAATATTTTTTAAAACCTCATCATTATTATTAATTAATATTGCTACACCACCCTTTATATAATTTGCTTTATTTATAATATATTTTTTATTTTGTTCAAGAGATACTTCAGGAACTATTTCATTAAAAACTATTTTATCTTTTTGAAACAGATTTTCTTTCTTCATATTGTAATAACTTTCTAAAACATTTACTTTAAGACCATTTACTCCCGGAACAATATAATTATCAGTTATAACCGCATTTACATACTCTTTTTCATAATTACTTTTTTTACTATTTATCTCTTTCATTAAACCACTTTTATTAATAACTAATGTGGATATTTTATCGGCATAGTAAAAACTTGTCACTATTAAAATTAAAACTAATAAATAACTTAAAAAATTTTTCATCAATAAAGTATATGAAATTAAAAAAATCTTTATTAAAAATAAAAAAATTTAATTTAAAATTATTTAAATTAAATTTTCTTTTTAATACGTTTTATACTTTTATGTGGATCTGTTAATAATGCTTCTTGTAAATCTTTATCTTTTCGAAGTTCATTAATAAATTCAACTTCTTCTTTAGAAAAAGATTGATACTTTTGCACACTTTCATCCACATATTCAACAATTACATCTGTACCAAGTAAATAATCTGCACTTACTCCAAGAGTATACATAATTTCTATCAAAGTATCAATTTTAGGATTACGTTTTTCCTTTTCATATAAACTTATTGCAGATTTTGAAACACCCACAAGTTTACCTAATTCAGATGAGCTTAAATTACAATTTTCTCTTGCTTCTTTTAATCTTTTCCCTACTAACATAATTATAATACTTTCCTTTAATGGTTTAAGTATAAAACAAGGAAAATCAATTTTGGAGTAAGTTAACCATAGGTAAACATTTATTAATAATTTCTTTGAAAGTTTACATATTTTTACACAAAATTATTATTTATTTTTCTTTTTTGAAGATGTTTCTTTAGTGTTTTCTTCATCTTTGGTTTTTGCAGATGATGATAAAAATGTTACTCTTTCTGCAACCACATCAGTAACATATACTTTTTTGTTTTCCTGATTTTCATAAGAACTTGATTGAAGTCTTCCTTTAATGCCAATAACATCACCAACTTTGCAATATTCACCTATTGCTCCAGCTATCCCGTTCCATAAAGTACACTTAATAAAATCAGTTTCATAGATGCCGTCTGCGTTTTTGTAATTACGATTAACAGCTACAACAATATGAGTAACTTGTTTACCATTTTCAGTTTTTACAACCTCAGGATTAAAAGTAAGTCTTCCTACTAAAACAACGCTGTTCATTTATCCTCCTTTCAAAAAAGAATATAGCAAATAAAAGAAAAAAAGAAAAAAGTCTAATTTTCAAATTTTGTATTAAGAAAATTTTAATTTTGAATTAAAAAATTATAATTATAAATCAAAAGTTTACAAGAAACTTAAAATTTATTAAAAATAAAAAGAATAGTTATTTTACGTAAACTATTCCTTAATTAATCTATTAAGCTCTACAGCATACTCCATTGGTAAACTTTTTTTGAAATCTGACATAAAACCTAAAACATATAAATCTTTAGCAGCGTCTTCACTTATGCCTAAACTTTTTAAGTATAATAATTTTTCTTCATTAATTTTTGATATGGTTGCTTCGTGTTCTAAAGTACTATTATTATTTAAAACTATATTTTTAGGATATGTATTTGAAGATGATTTACTATCTAAAATAATATTATCACATTTAATAATAGCAAAAGAGTTAGTAGCATTTTCACCTATCTTAACAGTTCCTCTATAATCACTGTGTCCTCCACCAGATGCTAAAGATTTACTAATAATTGTGCTTTTTGTGTTTTTTCCTAAATGAATCATTTTAGCCCCAGCATCAAGATGTTGTCCTTCTTTAGCATAAGCAATACTTATAGAACTAGCAGAAGAGTTGTCACCTTTTAAAATGCATGATGGATATTTCATGGTAACTTTGCTTCCTATATTTCCATCAACCCATTGCATAAATCCATTTTCTTCGACTATTGCTCTTTTAGTTACTAAATTATAGACATCTTTGCTCCAATTTTGAATCGTAGAATATTTGCATTTACTATTTTTGCCAACATATATTTCTACTACACCAGCATGAAGTGATGATGAAGAATAATTTTTTGCAGTACATCCCTCGATATAATGAAGTGATGAATCATGATCTACAATAATTATTGTTCTTTCAAATTGACCTAAATTTTTTGTATCAATTCTAAAATAACTTTGAAGAGGTCTATCAACATTAGTGTAAGGTGGAATATATATAAACGTTCCCCCACTCCATAGCGCACTATTTAAAGCAGTATATTTATTTTCATCATATTTTACTAAATTATTAAAATATTTTTCAAATAAATCAGGATATTTTTTTAATGCTTCATCTGTAGATAAAAATATAATTCCACTTTCATCTTTCATATTGTGATACACAACTTCACTTTCATACTGATTAGAAACACCTTTTAAATATTTTTTTTCGGCATCTATAACACCTAAAGAAGAAAATGTATCTTTAACATTTTTGCTTACATCATTCCATGAACAACTCGGGCCTTTAAAAGAGCCTTTATAATATGTAATTTCATCAAAATCAATATTAATTTCGGGCCCAAAACTAGGATTTTCAAGTTCTAAGAATTTATGATATGCATTTAATCTAAACTCTCTCATCCAAATTGGTTCATTTTTATTTTTAGATAAATTTATAATAAAATCTTCATTTAATTTATTTTTCATATAATGCCTTCGTAAATATAATACAATAATACTTTATAAAAAAGCAATTGTATTTTAAATAAATGTTTGATAAAATTTAATTATAGTAGGAGATATGGTAATGAGTAAATATGATGAAGCTTATTTTGAAAATCTAACAATAAAAGCAAATATTATATATAAATATTTATACTATAATAGTCTTACTGATGATATGAAAGCGTCAATAACAGATTATTTAGATACTTATTTTTCATATTATAAAAAATATACAAATATGAATGTCAGAGATGAAAATCTTTCTAGAATTTTTAGCATTTTAGAAGGTCCAATAAACGAAGCAAATAATCAATATAACTTATCATTAAATGATGGAAAACCTCACCCAGCAGTAGATATTATAAAGCAAAAATTAACAGAATTTTTTATGCAAATGGATAGTGAAAATGTAAGCGTAGCAAATTCATTAGACAAAGGTAAACAAAGAACACTAAATCCTCCGGGAATAAGTGGAATAAAACTATTTAATGATGAAAATGGATTTGCAAAATCATTTATTATAATACTTGCTACAATACTAATTGGAATAATAATTGCCGTTTTAACTATTAAACTAAAATAAAAAGCCAATATTGGCTTTTTTAAATTGGATAAAATTTAATTTGATCTAAGTATATTTCTACATAAGAATCATTACTAATAATTTCCCTTGTTGATGGGTTTACAATTTCTGAAACTAAATAACCATTTTCATAAAGTTCTTTTAAAGTCACAACATTTGTTGGACATTTATTTTCATAATAGCATTTATAAGCTGCTTCACAAACTTTCTTTTCATTTACTAAATTTAATTTTTGTTCATTTATTTTTACTATTTTAAAAAATGCTGGAACGCCTATAATTAAAACGCACGCTATAATTGTTACATATATTACAATTTTATTTGTATTCATAGCCCTCTTTATAATAATTTAAAATAAAATTATCTCTATATTCTTCTAAAGTACCAGCTTTAATATTCTCTCTTATTTCAGCCATTAAATTTTCTAAAAAATAAATATTATGTATTGATAAAAGTCTTGCCCCTAAAGTTTCATTAGCGGTTATTAAATGTCTTATATATGCTTTAGTGTAACTTTGACATGCATAGCATTTACAAGTCTCTTCTACCGAAGTAAAGTCTTCTTTGTACTTACTATTTTTTAAATTTATTTTTCCATTTTTAGTATAAGCATGTCCATGACGAGCAAGCCTTGTTGGACTAACGCAATCAAAAATATCTATTCCTCTTAAAGAGTTTTCAATTAGATCAATTGGATCACCAACGCCCATTAAATAACGAAGTTTATCTTTAGGCAAATAATCTGTACTCATTTTTACCATTTTATACATAGTTTGTTTGTCTTCACCAACACTTGTTCCACCAACAGAATAACCATCAAAATTCATTTCCACTAACTTTTCTGCACAATGTTTTCTTAAATCAGCATATTCTCCACCTTGAACAATGCCAAATAAAATTTGATTATTTCCTTTAAAAACATCTTTTCCTCGTTTTGCCCAACGAAGAGTTCTTTCAACAGAAGCAGCACAATAATCATGTGAAGCAGGATATCCAATACATTCATCAAAGCTCATAACTATATCACTACCAAGTTTTTCTTGAATTTCAATAGATTTTTCTGGTGTTAAAAATAATTTATCACCATTCAAATGATTTTTAAATTTAACACCTTCTTCGATAATATCTTTAGGTTTTGCTAAAGAAAAAACTTGAAATCCGCCACTATCAGTTAAAATTGGTCCATCATAATTCATAAATTTATGTAATCCGCCGGCTTTTTGAACAATATCTTCACCAGGTTGTAGCCATAAATGGTAGGTATTTGCTAAAATAATTCCACAATTACATGCTTTTATTTCTTCAACTGACAAAGTTTTAACTGTTGCATTAGTTCCAACCGGCATAAACATTGGTGTTTCATACTCTTTTCCATTGAAAGTTACTGTGCCAAGTCTTGCACCAGTTTTTTCATCTTTATATTTTAATTTAAATTCTACTTTCATCTTTACTCCATTATAAATTTATTTTATCCTATTTTATTAAAATTGTATACTATTTAATAAACATTGCATCCCCAAATGAAAAGAAACGATAATTATTTTCTATTGCATGCTTATATGCATTTAATATGTTTTCTTTGCATGAAAACGCACTTACTAGCATTACTAAAGTACTTTTTGGTAAATGGAAATTTGTTATAAGGCCATCAATGGCCAAAAATTTATAACCTGGATAAATAAATATATTCGTGTTTTCATTGCAAGAAACAAACTTATGATACTTATTCATAATTGCCTCAAGTGTTCTTGTAGAGGTAGTTCCTACTGCATATATTTTTCTTCCTTCTTCTTTTGCTTTATTTAATTTATCTGCTACATCTTGAGTCATAATAAAATGTTCACTATGCATATGATGTTTAGTAATATCTTCTTCATTAACAGGTCTAAATGTTCCAAGTCCAACATGTAAAGTTACATATAATACTTCTACTCCCATATTTTTAATTTCTTCTAAAAGTTCTTCAGTAAAATGAAGACCGGCAGTCGGAGCTGCAGCACTACCTAAATATTTTGCATAAACAGTTTGATACCTAGTTTGGTCTTTTAGACTTTCATGTATATATGGTGGAAGTGGCATTAAACCAATTTTTTCGATTTGTTCAATAAAAATGCCTTCATAAGAAAACTTAACATTTACTATTCCTTCCTCAAGTTTTTCTACTACTGTGCAGTAAAGAGTATCTGAAAAAGTTATTTTAGTGCCTTCATTTAACCTTTTAAATGGTCTTGATAAACATTGCCACATATCATTACCTAAATCTTTTAATAAAAGAAGCTCTATATGGGCATTAGTTTCTTCTTTCTTACCAAATATTCTTGCAGGAAGAACCTTTGTATCATTTAAAACTAAAACATCTCCACTATGTAAATAAGAAGTTATATCTTTAAAAATTTTATCCTCAAGAGCACCAGTTTTTCTATCCATTACAAGTAGTTTTGATTCACTACGATTTTTAATTGGAGTTTGTGCAATTAACTCTTCTGGTAAATTATAATCAAATTCATTTATATCCATTTTCGTCACCTAAAAGATATTATAAATATATTTTACATTTTTGTCTATCAAAAAAAGAATGGATTATTTTCCATTCCTTTCAAGTTTAATGCCAACTTTATAATCATTTAAAGTTAAATCTTTATCAATTGAATCTACAAAATTAATTTCCGTAGCCAAAGTTTCATTTTTAACATACTCTAAATTATCTTTTATAGACTGAGCAAACTCTTCATCAGCATTAACAGTAATCGTTATCCTATTTTCTATATCAAAGTTAAGTTCTTTTCTTATTGCTTGTACTTTTGATACAAATTCTCTAGCATTACCCTCTTTTTTAAGCTCATCAGTAATAACTGCATTAAGTATAACAAATTTGCCATTATCCATACCAATATCAAAGCCTTCTTTAGCACTATATTTTATATCAATTAAATCTTTATTAATTGCATAATCATTGCCATTAATATTTAATGAAATTTCTTTATCATTAATTAATAAATCAATATCCTCTTTACTTAACTTTCCTAATAATGCTTGGTATTCTTTCATATTTTTGCCAAATACTTTACCTGCTTCTTTGAAATTAGGTTTAATTTCAAAATTCATATAAGTATTTACATCTTGAATATATTTTACTTCTTTGACATTTAATTCCTCTTTTATTAAAGAAGTAAGTAAACCAATAATATCTTTATATTTTCCATCAATTAATACCTCTGATAAAGGTTGACGTACTTTAATTTTATTTTCTTCACGAACATATCTTCCGATAGAAATTAAATCTCTTACTAAATCCATTTTTTCTTCTAAAGGGTTATCAATTAATTTTTCATTGCAAACTGGATACTCTGCTAAATGAACAGAAGTTTCACCTGTTAAGTTTGTATAAATTTCTTCACTTACAAAAGGAGCAATTGGAGCTATTAGTTTGCATAATCCACTTAAAACTTCGTAAGTTGTTTTGTATACACTTTTTTTAGAATTATCAAGTTTGTTTCCCCAGAATCTATTACGATTACGTCTTATATACCAGTTAGATAAATCATCTGAAACAAATGATGTAATATATCTTGTAACCTTATTTAAATCATATTCATCGAATGCATTTCTAACATTTTTCACTAAATTATTATATTTAGAAAGTAACCATTTATCTATTTCTTCACGTAAAGAATATTCAATTTCACATTCACTAATATTAATATTATCTACATTTGCATACATCTGGAAGAATGAATAAGTATTTTTTAAAGGATTTACAAATTTTGAATAAACTTCCTTGACACCATCCTCATCGAATTTAAGCGGAGTCCATACTGGAGAAGCATAAAGCATATACCATCTTATAGAATCAACACCATACTTTTCCATAATGGCTACAGGATCAATAATATTTCCAGTAGATTTACTCATCTTTTTGCCATTTTTATCAAGCATCATGTCATTTACAACAACATTTTTAAATGAAGACTTTCCACTTATTATTGTGCTTATTACAAGTAGAACGTAAAACCAACCACGAGTTTGATCAATACCCTCTGCAATAAAATCTGCTGGGAAATGTTTATCAAACCACTCTTTATTTTCAAAAGGATAATGGCATTGTGCATAAGGCATTGAACCTGAATCAAACCAAACATCAGCTACATCACTTACTCTATGCATTGTGCCACCACATGAACACTTCATTGTAATATTATCTACATATGGTCTATGTAAATCTATATCTTCATATTTAAGTTCTTGGTCAGCTTTCTCAATTAATTCTTCACGAGAACCAATTACATCAAATTTACCACAATCATCACATACCCAAAATGGAAGTGGACAACCCCAGTATCTATTTCTAGAAATTCCCCAGTCTACCATATTATCAAGCCAGTTACCAAATCTTTTTGTACCAACATACTGTGGATACCAATTGATTTTATTATTTTCTTCGATTATTTTATCTTTATAATCAGTTGTTTTTACATACCACGCTGGCTTAGCAAAATAAATAAGTGGACTTTTACATCTCCAGCAATGAGGATAGTCGTGCTCAATTTTTATTTTTTTAAATAATTTATCATTTTCTTTTAGCCATTTGATAATTGTTATTTCTAAGTCTTTATCAGTAACTAAAGTACCTTTCCAAGGACCAACTGTATATTTACCCGCAAGGTCTACACTTTGAGTCCAACCAAAGCCATTTTCTTGGCAAACTCTATTATCATCTTCTCCATATGCTGGTGCAATGTGAACAATACCAGTTCCGTCAGTAGATGTAACATAACTATCTGCAACTACTTCAAATGCTTTACCACCTTCAACAGTTGCAAATGGCATTAATTGTTCATATTTAAGTCCTACTAAGTCAGTTCCTTTAAATGTTTCTAAAACTTTATAATCTTCACCTAAAACTTTATCCGCAAGGTCTTTACATAATATAAATTTATATCCCATAGATTGTGCTTTAATGTATTCATAATCCGGATTAACACATGCAGCAACATTATCAAGAAGTGTCCATGGTGTTGTAGTCCAAACAAGTAAGTATTCATCTTTATCAACTAATTTAAATGGAACAATTACCGTATTAACTGGATCTAATTGATATCCTTGGTCAACTTCAAACTTAGCAAGTTCTGTGCCACATCTTGGGCAATATGGAAGTATTTTATTGCTATGGTAAATAGCACCTTTTTTATGCATTTCTTTAAATAAGTACCATTCAGTTTCATGATAATCATTTTCACAAGTAATATATGGATGCTCTTCATCAATAAATTGGCCCATCATATCAGTAACTTTTTTTACTTCACTAATATTTAAAGCTGTATTTTTTTTACATTCTTCAATAAACTTTTCAATTCCCATTGCTTCAATGTCTTTTTTGCCATTAATGCCTAATTTCTTTTCAACATTATACTCAATAGGAAGTCCGTTACAATCAAGTCCAATTTTTCTATCAACTCTATATCCGTTCATAACATTATACTTACAAAAAGCATCTTTAATTGTTTTAGCAAATACATGATGAATTCCAGGTTTAGCATTAGCATATATTGGTCCATCATAAAATACAAAGTTCTTATCTCCCTTAGTAGTAAGAGATAAAATATCTTCTTTTTGCCAAGTATCTAATATACTTTTTTCTACTTCATTAGTACTTCTTTCATCTAACTTTTTAAACATTTTTCTTCCCTCCAATAAAAAAAGGTGTGTACCAAAAGGGTGCATATAGCACGGTACCACCTTTATATTTTACTCAATTATCCTTAATGCGGACTAGACAGTTTATCCTATTTACTTAGATAAACAACTCCCAAGTGATTCAAATTACTTTCTATTATTAACTTTCACCAATCGTTAACTCTCTAAAAATATTAAAGTAATTTCGTCTTGTTCATAATTTTTTAAAAATATATCTAAATTATATGACCTTTAAGTTACATTGTCAATTATTCAATTATACATATTTCATTATTTTTCAAACTTTTTTGAACATCTATTACTCTTTGATTCGAAGAACCTTTCCATTTTAAAGTAGGATCTGCAAGGCTTTCAACAAACCTTCCATCTACTAAAACATCAATATATTTTAAAACTTCTTTATCTTTTAAATCTTTATCAAATAAATATCCACTCCATACCCAAATATTTTTATCTGGATATTTCTCTTTAAAAGCCTTGGCAAGTAAAGTCGTTCCCTCAATATTTTTTGGATGCATTGGCTCTCCACCTAAAATGGATAGTCCAACAATGTAGTCTTTATCACTTAACTTTAATACTTTATTAATTGTATCTTCATTAAACTCTTCACCAGCTTTAAAATCCCAAGTTTCAGGATTAAAACAATTATTACAATGAAACTCACAGCCTTGCATAAATATTGAAACTCTTACACCTGGTCCATTAGAAATATCCATTTTTCTAATTTTATGATATCTCATACTTACGCATCCTTATTATCTATATGAATTACTCTTTCTTTTATTTCCTGAGTTCTACCCTTATTCCAGAAATTTGCACCAATATATCCACATGTTCTTCTGGCAACATTTAATTTACTATGATCTCTATTACCACAATTTGGACAATACCACTCTAAATTATCATCAATTAATATTTCACCAGTATATCCACATTCTTGGCAATAATCAGATTTTGTATTAAGTTCAGCATACATGATATTATTATAAATATATTCAATAACTTCAAGAACTACATCAAGATTATTTTCAAGATTTGGAGTTTCTACATAACTTACAGCACCACCTGGAGAAAGCTTTTGAAATTCACTTTCAAGTTTTAATTTTGTAAATGCATCAATTTCTTCAAAAACTGGTACATGGTAAGAATTAGTTATATAATCTCTATCAGTAATTCCTTTAATTTTACCAAATCTTTCTTTTAAACATTTAGCAAATTTATAAGTTGTTGCTTCAATAGGAGTTCCATAAACTGAATAGTCAATATCCTCTTCTTCTTTCCATTTTTTGCATTTATCATTCATGTACTCCATAACTTTTAAGCCGAATTCTTTACCAATAGATTCATCAGTATGTGAATGTCCTGTCATATATTTAACACATTCATAAAGTCCAGCATATCCAAGAGAAATTGTTGAATATCCATGATGAAGTAAATCATGAATACTTTCACCCTTTTTAAGTCTTGCAAGAGCTCCATGTTGCCATAGAATTGGTGCTACATCACTTGTAACTTTAGAAAGCCTTTTGTGTCTTATTTGAAGTGCTTTATGACATAATTCTAATCTATCATCAAATATTTTCCAAAATAATTCCATATCTTTGTCTGATGAAAGAGCTACATCAGGAAGATTTATTGTAACAACTCCTTGATTAAATCTACCATAATATTTTGGTTTACCTTTTTCATCAACATAAGTTGTTAAAAAGCTTCTGCAACCCATACATGGATAACATTGACCATTACCATTTTTGTCAACTTTTAGTTCCTTCATGATTTTTTCAGAAATATAATCTGGAACCATTCTTTTAGCAGTACATTTAGCGGCAAGCTTTGTTAAATAATAATATTTACCATCTTTTTTAATATTATCTTCTTCTAAAACGTATAAAAGTTTTGGGAATGCTGGAGTTATATAAACTCCTTTTTCATTTTTCATACCTAAAATTCTTTGTTTTAAAAATTCCTCGATAATCATAGCAAGTTCTTCTTTATATTCACTTGTTTCTCCCAAATACATACAAACGCTCAAAAAAGGTGCTTGACCATTTGTAGTAGTCATTGAGTTAATTTGATATTGGAATGTTTGAACACCATCAGTTATTTCTTTTTGTAAGTCTTCTTTAGCATATTTTTCTGCATCTTCTTTTTTAAATTTTCTATTTTTATATTTTTCTAAATATCTTTCGTAACTACATCTAACAAAAGGTGCTAAATGAGTAAGAGTTATAGTACATCCTCCATATTGAGATGATGATACTGCTGTAATGATTTGTGTAGCAATAGTCATAGCAGTTAAAAATCTATGCGGTTTTTCAATCATTACACCATTAATATTAGTTCCATTTTGAAGCATATCTTCAAGGTTAATTAAATCACAATTGTGTAAAGCATTTTGTGCAAAATAATCTGCATCATGGAAATGAATAATGCCTTCATCATGTGCTTTAACTATATCTTCGGTAAGCAAAAATCTACGTGTTATATCAGTAGATGTTATACCTGCTAAATAATCTCTTTGTGTAGTTACAATACGTGCATTTTTATTAGAATTTTCTGTATTCCAATACTCACTTTCCCCATCAATTAGTTCTTTTATTGAAAGATCAGTTGTGTTACTTTTTCTAACTAACTCTCTTGTATATCTATAAGTAATATATTCTTTTGCAAGAGCATATTTTCCGAGAGCCATCAAACGATATTCGATAATATCTTGAATATCCTCAACAAGCATTCTTTTTTTCTTTAATCCTTCAATATATTTTACAATATTTCTTATTTGAATTTCACTTACTCTATCCTCTTCAGCAACTTCATTATTGGCTTTTTTAATAGCCATTTCAATTTTTTCTGGACAATAATCCACAATATGCCCATCACGTTTAACTATTTTCATCTTCACTACCTCTCCTATTAAAACCACTTTAACTATAACACAAAATAAATAAATGTAATGTTGCAATTGCAACATTTTAATAAAAATGATAAAATTTTACTAAGTGAGGTGTAAATGATAAATTTATTTGACAATATACCTGTAAAAGAGCAAAAAAAATTGGAAACAATGCTCGAAGGAATAACGCTTACTTTTAAGAAGAATATGAATATATCAAAAAATTTTAAAGATAATATCATTGGAATAATTTCTGAAGGCAATGCAAAAATCGTTCATACTGACTATAATGGAAATACCCTAGTATTTGAAGATCTTTTCGAAGGAAGTATATTTGGAAGTAACTTATCATTTCTTTATAATGAGGAATATGAAATTATTGCCAGCAGTGATGTTAAAATTACTATTTTCGATTATGACTTTATTATAAAGAATGAAAGTAGTTCAATATATTTTAATAAATTCTTAAAAAATTTACTTTTAATATTAAATGATAAAATTGTAGAAAAAAATGATAGACTACAAATAATAAGCAAAAAGACTATTCGTGATCGCCTTCTTGAATATTTTAGTGTTCAAAGCAAAAAACACGGAAGCAGCATTATATATTTGCCTTTTTCATATTCTGAACTAGCCGATTATTTATCTGTCGACCGAAGTGCAATGCACCGTGAACTTAAAAATTTAAAGGAAGAAGAGTTTATCGAAGTAAAAGGAAAAAAAATCATTTTATTATATCGTCACTCTTTTGCAATTTAAGATAAATTAAAGTATAATATAATTAAGAAAGGAAGATTTATATGTTTAATAATAAAAAAATACATATGATCGGTATTGGCGGAATTTCTATGAGTGGAATTGCCGAAATATTATTATCTTTTAACACGCATATTACAGGCTATGACGTATTTTTAACAGACATTACTAAGCACTTAGAAGAAAAAGGCATCAAAGTATCAAATGTGCCAAACATTGAAAATGTAAAAAATGCTGATATCATTGTTTATACAGCAGCAATTCATGAAGACAATGAAGAACTAAAGTATGCTAGAGAAAATAATAAAATTGTTTATGAAAGAAGTACATTTTTAGGACTTTTAATGAAAGAATATGAAAATGTATTATGTATAAGTGGAACGCATGGAAAAAGCACTACTACCGGAATGGTAAGTACAATATTTTTAAAAGCAAACTTAAATCCTACAATTATGATCGGAGCCATGCTTCCAATAATTAATAGTAATAATCATGTAGGTTCTAAAAAATATTTTATTGCGGAGAGCTGTGAATACGTAGATAGTTTTTTAGAGTTTTCCCCTACTAGTGAAATAATCCTTGATATCGATGATGATCATTTAGATTATTTTAAAAATATTGATGGTATTATTGCATCATTTAGAAAATTTGCAGATAAACTTAATAATAATGGAAATTTAATAGTGAATATTGATGATGAAAACACAATTAAATGCATAAGCAATTTAAATAAAATAACATATGGTATATATAATAATGCAAATTATATGGCAAAAAATATCACTTATGATGAGTTTGGTCACCCAAGATATGATTTATATATAGATGGAAAAAAGGAAACTGAAATTAGCCTATCAGTTTCTGGAATTCATAACATATATAACTCTCTTGCAGCAACTGCAATGTGTAGACTTTATGGCATCGATATAAGCGTTATTAAAGAAGGTCTTGCTACTTATACAGGAGTCGGAAGAAGATTTGAATTTTTAGGAAAAGTTAATGGTGCTTTGGTATATGATGATTATGCACATCATCCAAGTGAAATCAAAACAACATTAGATTCTGTTAAAAAAACAAATCACAATAAAAGTTATGCAATATTTCAATCACACACCTATTCAAGAACTATTGAACATTTAAATGAGTTTGCTGATGTTTTAAGTAATTTTGATAATGTTGTTATAGCTAAAATATATCCTGCTCGTGAAACTAATATTTGGAATGTTAAAGAAGAAGATTTAGTTTCATTAATTAAGGAAAAAAATTCAAATGTTATATATTTAGACACTTTTGAAAAAATAGTTGATTATATTAAGGAAAACGTGAAAGAAAATGATTTAGTAGTTACTATTGGAGCTGGACCAATTAACGAAGTAGCTAAAGCATTAATTAAGGAGTAAAAAATGAATCGTGATTTAGAAACGCCTAAAAGAAGAAATAATAGTGCTGTGGTATTAATAATATCTATAGTTATTACTATACTAATAATATTTACCGTATTTTATTTTTTAAGAAGTGAAAAGAAAAAAGAATTTGATAAACTTTATAATGAAGATTACTACGTAAGAATAAATTTCGGTGAAACTACTAAAGGTAATAATCTAAAAGATAAAGGTACGTTTTTAAAGGAAACTGATATTGATAAAAATTATTATCTATACATTACTAAATCAAATGTAGTCTATGCATACTATACAGATTATTATTATATTTTTGATCCACTTCATGGCTATCATATAGATTTTCAGAAAACGCTTAATGATGATGTTGTTAAAGAAATATTAAATCAAATCGATGAAAAGAAAGAAACTACATTGCTTAATAAAAACAAAGATGACTATTTAATACTCCGTTTTAATGATGAAAATTACTATATGAATAAAAAATTACTTCAACAAATTCTTCAGCATTATGATGTAATTCTAGAAATAAAATAAAAAAGGATATGATCCTTTTTTATTTTGGCTAATTTTCCTTACTAATATTTTCTAAATAATTATCTAAAATTTCAATTATTTTATTTTGGTTTCTTTCCTTACAAATCATATTTTTTACTTCACCATTATTTGGCATGCCTTTTAAATAATATAAGAAATGACTTCTTATTTCAATTGTTGCTTCACTTTCTCCTTTTTCTAAAACTAAATTATTTAAATGTGTTTTCATCATTTGAATTCTTTCTTCAAAAGATATTTTTTTAGGTAATTTTCCATGTTCTAGGTAATCATTGCATTCTTTAATAAGCCAAGGATTTCCTAAAAGACCTCTTCCTATCATAACAGCATCACAGCCTGTTTCATCAAGCATTTTCTTAGCATCAAAACAGCTTACAACATCTCCATTACCTATTACTGGAATATTTACACTTTCTTTAACTTTTTTTATAAGAGACCAATCACTATGTCCCTCATAACCTTGATTTCTTGTTCTTGCATGAAGTGTTATTGCACTTGCTCCAGCTTTTTCACATATTTTAGCTACTTCAACACAATTTATACTGTTTTCATCCCAGCCACTACGAATTTTAACAGTTACTGGACAGGGAACGCTTTTACTAACCGCATTAACAATTTCATATATTTTTTCGGGACTTTTCAAAAGTGCACTTCCCGCTTGAGAACGCATTGCTATTTTAGGTACAGGGCAGCCCATATTAATATCAATTATATCTGGATGCATATAATCATATACAATTTTTGCAGCCTTGCAAAAACTATCTACATCACTTCCAAAAATTTGCTGTGATATAGGTCTTTCTTTTTCGTCCATTTTTAAAAGTTTTTTAGTTTTTTCATTACCAAAAACTAAAGCTTTATCTGAAACCATTTCTCCTACTACTAAAGATGCACCAAAATCTTTACAAATCATTCGAAAAGTTTTATTACTAACACCAGCCATCGGAGCTACAATTATTTTTCCATTAATTTCTACATTACCTATTTTAAACATAAAAAAATCTTTCCCTTAACAGAAAAGATTATAACATCATAAATTAGTGCTGTAAATATAATAATTTATTTCAAAATTATTTTGGCAGTATCACCTTGGTTTATTAAAAAGGCACATGCATCATCTTTATCAATATGTAGTTCTAAAACGGCATTATCTTTTATCTTAACAAAGCTTTCAATAATTCCAAATTTTTCATTTCCAAGCTTAACTAAAACTTTTTCTCCATGAGTAAGACCTAGGTTGCTTGCTTCCTCTTTAGAAATATGAATATGTCTTTGAGCAATAATACAAGCTTTTACTTCAATACTATTTTTAGGAGTTTCAATTGTAATTTTTTCTGCTCCTACCAAATCTCCACTTTCTCTTACCGGAGGATTAATACCAAACTTAATTGCATCAGATTTAGCAATTTCTACTTGGGTATAATCACGACATGGACCCAAAACTTTTACATTATCAATTTTAAATTTATCAGTTTTCAAAGTAACAACTTTATCAGTAACAAACTCCTCAGGTTGTTTTAAATTTTTCAAAATATTATACGGTTCATCAAATAAAATGTCATAAACCTCTTTACTTAAATGAACATGTCTATTACTAATACCTATATCTATCTCTTTTTCCATTTTTTCTCCTTTAATACCATAAATGGTTTACATAATACAAAACTTATAAAATAACTACTAAAAAATATTACGATTAAACAAATTATAATAGAGTATGCAGAACAATATTTTAGTAAATCATAATGCTCAATTATATAACAAAATATTAAATTACTAAACAAATATGTACCAAACAAATAAGGTGTAAATGTTTTGAATTTTATATCACTCTTATCATTAAAATTAATTATATAATAAATAAGTATAGTCAAAAGCATCATCAGTAAATTATTATTTTCTATTAAAGTTCTATCAAAATTTTGCATACTCTTTGATAAAGCATATGTAATTATTACTATATAAGTAAATAATATTAAACTAATAACAACGCTTAGTATCAAATTTTTAGTTTTTTTACTATCAACATTTTTTATTAAATAACCCATTATAAAATAGCTTATCATCATAGAGTTATTTATTAAAGGAATATCTAAAGTAAAAGTAAATTCTTTAAATAAACCTATTAAGTTTAATGTACTCCATAAAAGTACCAAAACAATAAATAATTTACTTTCTTTTTTAGTCATATTAGTAACTAATCTTTTTATAAAAGGATAAATTATATAAAGACCTAAAATATTAAATAATATACTCAAATGACTATTAAACGGATTAAAGAGATATTTATAAAAATGATTTAAATTATGATTAAAAAAAAGCATATTTATAAAAGTGAAAATTACAAATATAAAAATTATAAATAAAATATTTTTAATATAATTTTTTAAACTAAACTCAGTATTAAGTAAGTAATAGCCCATTGTCATTATAAAAAGTGGTAATCCTATTTTTCCTAAGATATAATATATTGCTGAAAAAACGAAATATACATTTCCGTAATTATTAAATGTGTAAGTATAATTCTTTGCTATAAATGAAAGCAGCATCAAAATAATACTTATAAAAAATGTTTTATTAATACTTAAATCTTTTTTCATGTTATTTAATTATGTATGTAATTACTCTTGCAATTGATATACCGAACAATATAATAGAAAAACAAAATACTAAACTTCTATAAATTTCTTTTTTCATACATGTTCCTTTCTATAAAATAATTTTTTTAATATTTACTAAATTGCTATCTTCAAAATTTAATTTATATATACTTATGTCATTTATATCACCAGAATAAACAACATCATCATTATATTCTAAAATAAGTTCATCTTCAAGGTTATAACCAACTTTTGTATGATTTATTAAATAACTTAATATCGTCCTTAAATGTGTAAAAACAACTACTTTATTTACTTTATTTAAATATACAATATGATTTATACTATCTGTAAATCTTTTGCAAGTTTCATTTAACGATTCTCCTTTTTCAAGTTTTATATTAAAATCATGTTCTTGCATAAAATAAATATTTTTTAAATCTTTATTTTTAATATCTCCCACTATAGGAGCATCTAATTTATCATCTAAATAAACATCTTTTTTTAGTCTTTTTGCTAAATATTGAGCAAATATTCTTGCACTAGCACTTGTTGATGAATATATAGCACCAGTGTTATTAAACATGGTTAGTAAAGAAAGTCTTTGTGCATAATCTTTATTTTTACTAAACAAAGGTATCTTTAGTTTTTTTTTATCTATTTTATTTTCATTATAAAGTAAGTTATTTTCTATTAAATTATTACTTACCAAAATAACTTCCATTAGTTTAATCCTCTTTTAAATATTTTGCACTTAATACATAACCAATTAAAAGTAAAACCATACCAACTATAAATTCTGCTACTTTAATTTTATAACCAAATATTAGAATTATTATATTCACAATTGAGGCAAATACAAAACCTACAATAGCAAAATATGTTTTAATTTTATGTTTTTCAAGTAAATATTCCATAAGTTTACTAACAGCAATTATACCTATAAGCATTCCTATACCAAAAACAATTATTATAAAAATATTCGGATTTAAATTGTTAAAATGGACAGTTTCAGAAATAATATTTAAAAGTGGTGTATAGTATCCTAAAATAACTAGTATAGCTGAACCACTAACTCCTGGAATAATCATTGTACCAGCAGCAATAATTCCTACACCAAATAATTTTAAATAACCAGTTAAATCAGTGCTTACACTTACACCTTCCTTACTTCCAAGAAGTGATATACCGATTAGAATTAAAGCACCAACAACTGTACATAAAATATTTGCTATAGAATATTTTTTTTCAGTTTTTTGAACTATCATCTTAACTCCACCAAGGATTAAGCCTACGAAAAATAATAATGTTGCCACAGGAAATTTATTTAATGTAATATTTAAAAGTAAGCAACAACATATTGCAGATGCTACAACTCCTAAAGCAAAAAATATTATGAACTTTTTATTTTCCTTAAATGATGAAAAGAAATTATTTATTATCTTAATAATTCTTTCGTAAATTCCCATTGTCATAGCAAGAACTGATGAACTAATTGGAAATATAATACCAAAACCTATTACAAAACCTTTTAAAAATGTAATAAGTGCATTGTCTTCTTTTTTAGTTTTTGTCATTTTCCACCTCTATCTTTTTAATTTCAACTCTATTTATAGAATCAAATTTCTTTGTAATTTTTTCTGTTGTCGTAGAAAGTTCATCTACGGAATTATTAACCGCTTTTATATTCTTAGATAGTTTATCCCAACGATCTTTATATCTTGAAAACTCAATGCTTAACTTATTTAATTCATCATGAATAACTTTAGCATACTTATCTCTTTCAATATTTTTAATAATCATTGATATCGTAGATAATGTAGATATTAATGTAGTTGGGCCGGTTATCCATACCTTACTATTATAAGCATACGTAATAAGTTCAGGATGATACGCATTTATTTCAGCAAAAATTGCTTCCGCAGGTAAAAACATAATTGCTTCATCACTAGTTACCCCTGGAATAATATATTTTTCCTTAATATCATTAATATGTTTCTTCACATCTTGAACAAACAATTTTTCATAATATAATCTTTCTTCTTTAGTCTTACTTCTATCAGTCATTTTTTGATAATTTTCAAGTGGAAATTTACTATCAATCGAAATTGTTCCAAGGGGAGCTGGTGCAAATAAAAGTGCATCAACTATATATCCATTTTCAAATTTATATTGAGATTTATAAATTCCCGTTGAGGAAGAACCAAAAGCATTATTTAAAATGTATTCAAGACTAACCTCTCCAAATGTACCTCTTGTCTTTTTATCAGTTAATACGCCTTGTAAAGAAATGATGTCTGCTCCTAAATCATCAATTTTCTTTTGTGCTTCATCGATTTTTGAAAGTCTTTCTAAAACAGAATTAAATGTTTTATTACTCTTTTCAAAGTTTTTATCAAGTCTTTCATTAACCATATCATTTATTAAAGTTAACTTTCTTTCAACCCTTTCGTTTAATGAATCAAAATCCTCTCTTAAGATTTTAGAAAAATCATATTTAAAATCACCAATTGATTTTGTAATATTTGTATCAAACTTGCCTAATTTTTCAACTATATCACTATTATTATTCTTTCTAGATAATAAAATAATTAGTAAAATTATAGTGAAAATTAAAAGGCCTATTATTATGTAATCTATCATTTGTCAGCCTTTCTCATTATTTGCATTAATGTATTATCCATTTTAACCGGACTAATATAAATTTCTTTTCCATTTTTAAGCCTTAAAGCAATTCTTTTGTAAGATGTTGAATAAAATGGATTTATATTACTTACTATAAAGCATTTTTTTATATTTTTATATGGAATTACTTTTTTTATAAAACCTGCTCTAATTGTAATACTTTTTTCATTTATTCTATATACTCTAAAATAGAAAAATATTATTAAGCCAAGAATAATTATTAAAAAAGCTATTCCTAAAACAACATATAAAGTATTTACATGCAATGCTAAAATTATGGAAATAAATACTAAACAAATTGTAAAATAGATTCCAAAAAAAACATAATAAAAATTGTCATAATAATTTTTTATTTTCATTTGTCATCCTTACATCTTATGTTTTCTACATAAAAATTACCTGAAAAAGATTTGCCTTGAATACTTGCTTGTGATTCAGCTAAAATATAAAATTTTAAGTTAATATTCCAAGACTGAGTCGTACCTGTACCATTTAAATCTTTTATTACCGCATCTTTAACAACAACTTTTTTGTAACCAACATTTCCACTTTTTGCACTCCATGACGAATCATAAGCAAAGTTTTTTTCAGTACTATAATTATTGGTTCCAACATTTGCTCCTTTTATTGTTAAAGTTAATTCTTTTGAATTTGGATTTGTTACTGGAGTTTCAGTATCTCCATAAACCTTACTATCAGTGTCATATTCAAATACTATATCATAGATGCAGCTATAACTACTTGAAGCTGCACCTAAAGTTAAAGTTACATTCAAATTACTATTACTATCTGCTACTACATCTCCAGCTGAAGCATTAATCATATTTGCAAGTGTTGCATGTAAATCAAGTGGCGCAGATGTTGAAACAAATGAAGTTGATATGCCTTTTCCGGTAGTTACATTTACAGCAGCTTTATTATTTACTTTAGCACTAAATGAACCAAAATATGCAAATGAAGCACCAGCAACAATAGCTAGTAAAAAAATAATTGCAAAAATACTTGTTATATTTAATTTCTTTGTAATTTCATTATTTTCATTCATAATAAATCTATCCTTACAATTAATATAATACTATATTTTAAGATTAAAAAAAAGAATAAATAATAAAATTTATTCTTTTTTTGTAAAATACTTTCTATTAATAATAAACTATTGTAGCTAAAATTAATAGTGCAACTAGCATTAATAATGCAAACATCCATATATATTTAAACCATGATTTATAATCAATTTTTAAATATGATAGTCCAACCATTAAAAGGCCACTTGCAGGTACAAAAATTTGAACAATTCCGTAAGTAGTAACATATAAAGTATGAATAAGTGATAAACTTTCAGAATATCCTGTACTTACAAATTTTCCTATTAAATAACCTGTGTATCCTAAATCGGCATGGAATATTGATGATACAAATGCAGTTAAAGTAGCAATGTATGGATTAAATGTCTTAGTTAAACCATAAGCCCAATTAGTTACAGTTGGAATAAATGGTGCCATATATGCAGTAACAAATATAGAATAAACTAATACATATAAACATACAGGTTTAAGCATTTTTTTAGCTCCAGAACCAAAGTTTACTAAGTAATCATTAAATGATACTCTGTCCATAGCAGCAGCAATAACTGACATAATAAATACTATAACAGTTATAGTTGTAACTTCAAATGAACCAAATGCAGTAGCGGAAGTTCCTAATAAATATTTAAATAAAGTAAAGTCCTTACCAATAGTTAAACCAGTTAACCAAGTATGGAAGTCACTAAAAATAGTTATTTTGAAATTATTTTCCCAGTCGATAAATCCAAGTACTATAAATATAGCAAGAACTGTGAAAATTACTACTACTGGCCAAGTTGAAATTTTTCCCTTAACTTCTTCAACAGCAAATGGATCACTTTCAAGTTCTTCTTCAGTATTTACTTTTTTCTTATTTTTTCTTGTAAGACGTAATACTAATAAAGCTTCATAACCAATAAGTGCAATTACAGCAATGATAATACGATATTTTAATCCAATATCAATTCCTGTTCCTACATAGTTATTAAAGTAACTTAAACTATCAGTACCATAAGTACATCCTAAAGCACCAGCAATAATTGAACCAAATGTAACAATAAATGCTGTCAATTTATCGAACTTAGCATTTAATAAAATTGATATTACAAAAGGAACAAATACTAATAAAGCAAATGTATTCTTTAAAAGTGATGCTAAAATTGCAAATAAGCATGAAATAATTATGCTAAATAAAAGTTCTTTTCCTTTTATTTTTTTAGCAATTTTTTTAACTGTTGCCTCATAAATCTTTGTTTTAGATAAAACACCATAAAATCCGCCTAAAACAAATAGGAAAATTAATGTTGTTAGTCCAAAATATGCGCCATAGTAAACTATAGATGTAAGATCTCCAAGGCCTAGACGATTCATTCCATATTCTGTGTATGTTGTTCCACTAAAGTAACCATAAGGAATTACCCAAGTAAAACAGAATGCAACAAAGAAAATGATAAGTAACCATCTGAATAAATCACTATGTTTGCTTTTACATGTTAATACTGCAAAAAATGCTGCAAGAGCAAGTACTATAACAATGCCAATAACAATTCCCATATTCTACCTCCTTAACAAAATTATACTACGTATAAAATAAAAAAAAAAGCAAATTACACTTTTTTTGCTTTATTTCTTAATATTTTTCATAGTTGGGAATAAAATTACATCCCTAATTGAGTCTTGTTCAGTAAATAACATCACAAGTCTATCGATACCGTAACCTATTCCACCTGCAGGAGGCATTCCATATTCTAGTGCTTCAATAAAGTCCATATCGATATCATTTGCTTCATCATTACCAAGATCTCTTTCTTTAAGTTGACTTTCAAATCTATCAAGTTGGGTAATTGGATCATTGAGTTCAGTATAAGCATTAGCAAATTCTTTACCACCAATAAATAATTCAAATCTTTCTACAAATCTTGGATCACTAGGATTTGCTTTTGTAAGCGGACTAATTTCTACTGGATGGCCATATAAGAATGTTGGTTGAATTAATGTTTCTTCAACATACTTTTCAAAGAATAAATTTATAATGTGCCCAACAGTATGTTCATGTTCTTGAACTTCAATTTGATGCTCACTTGCAAGTCTTAAAGCATCCTCAACACTCATTTCTTTAGAAAAATCAATACCTGTTACTTCTTTAATAGAGTCAACCATACTAATTCTTTTCCATGGTCCAGTTAGATTGATATCGTAGCCGCACCAATTATACTCCATTTTACCTATTACTTTAGTAGCAATTTCTTGATACATTTTTTCAGTCATATCCATCATACCTTCAAGATCAGAATATGCAAGATATGCTTCCATTAAAGTAAATTCAGGATTATGTTTAGGATCCATTCCTTCATTTCTAAAAGTTCTACCTATTTCATAAACTGCTTCCATTCCACCTACTAATAATCTTTTTAAAGGTAACTCTAAAGCAATTCTTAAATACATATCAATATCTTGAGTATTATGATGTGTTATAAATGGTCTTGCGCTTGCTCCTGTAAGAAGTGTTTGAAGTACTGGAGTTTCAACCTCAGTAAATCCCCTATTATCCATAAAATTTTGAATGCAACGAATAATTTTTGGTCTAGTATAAGCAACTTTTCTAGCATCATCATTCATTATTAAATCAACGTATCTACGACGATATCTTTCTTCAATGTCAGTAAGTCCATGAAACTTTTCAGGAAGTGGTCTTAAAGCTTTAACTAAATGCGTATATTCAAGACATTTAATAGTTACCTCTCCAGTTCCGGTTTTCATAACTTTACCTTTTACGCCTACTATATCACCAATATCTGCACTTTTAAATAAGTTATAAATTTCTTCCCCTACGTCATTTATTGAAATATATATTTGAATATTACCAGTTTTATCTTTTATAGAGAAAAATGATGCTTTACCCATTTTTCTTATAAACATAATTCTGCCTGCAACAGTTTCAATATCATTACGATTTTCAAATTCGTCATGAGGAATATCTGCATATTTTTCTTTTATATCTTTTGCAAATCCACTTCTTTCAAACCTTTGACCAAATGGATCAATTCCAAGCTCATTAAGTTTTGTAAGTTTGTCTCTTCTTACTTGTTCTTGTTCTGTAAATTCTCTCATAAAATCACCACTGGGTATATTTTAACACAAAAAAAAATTATTAGAAAGTACTAATAATCTTTTTTAAGTCCTTTAATCACTATATTTTATAAAGTTTAGTTTTTTTCTTAGATACTGAATAAACACCAACTCCAAGAACTAAACCAACAGCAATAATAACTATTGGTAAGCTAGCACCAGTGTTAGGGTTAGTTGTACCTTGAGATCCACCATTTGCTACAGCAATACTACAGTCTTCACTTTTACTATCTTTTGGAATAGTTACAGTAATTGTTCCAACTTGGAAATCGTTTCCTGTGTCTTCAGACCCATTTTTGTCAAATACACAAGTTATAGTTGTTTTACCATCTGAACTTTTTCCGTTATTTGTAGTAGTAGCAACAAATTCACCATAGTCTCCACATGTAGCTTCAGTAATAGCTTTACCTAGTACAAACTTTACAGTTTTTTTAGTAACCTTATGATTTTCAGTGTTGTTTTCTAAAATTACTCTAACCTTGTATGTTCTTTGCTGATCACCATTATCAAGTGTTTTGGTAGTGTAATCTGCTGGAACATCAACTTTTTCCACTACAGCATTAACTATTAATGGCAAGCAAAACGCACCTAAAACTAGTAAATAACTAAAAAACTTTTTCATCCATCAACTCTCCTATCTTTATTATGACCTAATTATATCATAAAATTCAAAAAAACAATATATTTTTAAAAAATTTATATTAAAAAATGTCAACTTGTGCTATCATATTAAATATAAGGTGGATAAAAGTGAAGATACTAATAAAAATTAAAAACGATAGATTATGTTTTATTAACAGAAAAAAACTTAATATAGAATACAAAAATATGCTTAATACAAATGTAATAAGTAATAATGAGCTTGTATTTAGTGATGAATATATTTTATTAAATCAAAAAATAGTTTGTACATTTTTAAATGAACTTATAAAAACTTATTCTATAACAACTTTATCTTTTCAAAATATTGAAGTTTTAAATATTATTCTTCCACTTATAAATAAATTTAAAAATATTAATTCTATATATGTAGAATCCGAAGAATTAATAACTTATAAACTTTGTGAAAAGTTAAAAAAAATAAATAATTTAAAGTATATAAGTTTTGAATATATCCCAGTTTACATGTTTGAACTACTTGATAAATATGGTATTATCCCAGAATCAAGAAGTGAAATATTATTTACATCAAACTTTATGCAAACTAATAATTTAAAAACATATTCTCAGTTATTTTATAAAAATAATATTTATTTACAGTTTCCTTTATCAAATGAAGATATTCAAGACTTTAATGCATTCTGTGATATTAATAGGCATCTTAAAATAATTCATATTAATAAAATTAATAAAGTAAATTTAGAACAAATAATTTATATTTTAAAGGAAAATAATCAAAAAAATATCAAAATAATTTTACATGGTGATGAACATGATGAAAATGTAATTGAGTACTTAAGAAAAAATAATAAAATAATTAAGAAAAAATACAAAATTTCATTTAAACTAAAATACTCAGATAAGTATATCGAAGATAATATTTTTAAAGAAACCAATAATGGAATTTTAAGAATGTGTGGTCTTTTAATATTACTTATCGTAGCATTTTCATTTATCTATGTTTTTTATGATAACTATAATTCAATGATGAAAGTAAGTAAAATTCAAAAAGAAGTTACTAAATATATCGAAGAAAAAGAAGTTAAAGAAGAAATTAAAACTGTAAAAACATTAAATGGTATAGAAATTAAAAATAACTATATTTACTCACTTACAGAAATTAATCCTGATGTCGTTGGCTGGTTAAAAGTAAATAATACAAACATAGATTATGCTATTACTCAAACACTTGATAATGATTATTATTTAAATTATAACTTATATAAGAAAAAAGATAATAATGGTTGGCTATTTATGGATTATGAAAATAATATAACCCACACTGATGATAACATAATAATTTATGGTCATAATAGATACTTAAATGGTGTTATGTTTGGAACTCTTAACAAAACGCTTTATAAAGATTGGTATACAAATAAAGAAAATCAAATCATAAGACTAGACACTTTATATAATTCATATAAATATCAAGTGTTTTCAATTTATATCGTACCTACTACAAATGATTATTTAACAGTTAATTTTGATGATACTAAATTAAAGATGGAATTTTTAGATACAATAAAAAATCGTAGCATTTACGATTTTAACGTCACTCTTGATGAAAATAGTAAGATACTTACACTTTCTACTTGTCAAAGTGAAACAACTAGACTTGTTCTTCATGCAGTACTTGTTTAATAATTTTATTGTTATTTAATATTCTTTCATTACTTGATAAAGATATTGCTATATTACTATATTTTAAAGCAATATCTTTTTTATTTAAATAAAAAAGTATTACAGCATATAAGTCATATATTTCTCCATTCCAAGCAAATGGTTCATTTATATAACTTTTACTTTTTTCTTTAATTAAGAAAGCCTTGTTAAGAAGCTCAAGAGCTTTTTCATATTCCTTATCATTATAATATAGACTTGCAAGTTCCACATAAGCCTCCCTTAAATATGGAGATTCATTAATTGCCCTGTTAAACCAAAATATAGCCTCTTCTTTATAGCCAACTTTCTGATAACACCTTGCCATAAATCTCATTGATGCACTTCTTTCATCTTTCCAAACACTATTCTTACAATTTAAGTGTCTATGAAACGTTTTAATTGCTTTCATATTTTGATTGTAATACATATATTCTCTTGCTAAATAATGAAGATTTCTATCATCGTCTGGAGACTCTTTAACACTTAATTTTAAAAGTGGTAAATAATTACTTCGAGATTTTAATTTATCTTGATAATGATTTAAAGTTATACCCTCAATTAATAAAATTTTTTCGTCTTTTAATGGACGCAAAACTTCATGCACTGGATGAGTCCAAACATAATCTTTTGTATGAATTTTATCTAAATAAAATGTAGTTGCAGGTTTTCCTTTTTCATCAAATGACCAATTATATAAATACTTAACCCTTGTGTAGTTCTTATTAAAACTGTTTTCTAGTTTTTGTCTCCATCCTTTGTTAAATCGTTCATCAATATCAGTGCATACATATAAATCGTATTTTTTCTTAATCATTTTAAAAGACTCATTTCGAGCATTATCAAACCTAAATGGAATAATTTTTTTACATTTTACATGAACATTTAATGATTTTAAAATTTTCACACTACCATCAGTACTTCCTGTATCAAGAACATAAATGTCATCTGCTTCTTTCATACTTTCATACCATTTTAGGATATTTTTTTCCTCATTTTTGCAAATTGCATAAACACATATTTTTATATTAATCACCAATGTATTTTATGAATTAAAAAAATTTTAGTAAATAATAATAGCCTAAATTACATAAAAAAATGGCATGATAACATGCCACTTCTAATCAAACTTGCAGTCAAATTTTAATTTGTTTCTATAATAATTGCTTATTTCATTATATGATGTAGGAAATGAGCTTCCATATTCTTGATCTAAAATATCATTTTGAAGTATCTTTACTAGGGTTATAGATTTCTTTGAATAATCTATTAAAGCATAACCTTTATCATCTCCAATAGAAAGAACTCCATTTTCTATTTTGCTTATTAAACTATTTAACTCAGCATCACTACTATAAATATAAGTGTTCATTCTAACAGATTTGTTCATATTTTCTTTGTTTGTATCAAATAAGGTCTT
Source organism: uncultured Bacilli bacterium (assembly GCA_934096985.1). GTDB lineage: Bacteria > Bacillota_I > Bacilli_A > RF39 > UBA660 > UBA6448. The sequence continues at coordinate 147,109 of CAKONC010000002.1, forward strand.
ATCTATTACTTTTCCATCTGGACTTTGACAACTAAATTTAATTTTCGGATCATTTTCAATTACATATACAAATGACGTATAAGTTTTTTCAAAGTTATTTTCATCAGTTACTTTTATATTTATACTTTGAATTCCTAAATTATTAACAATTGCTTTTACATTTTCTTTATTTTCAAAAGCATAAGTGTATTTTTCATCGGAAGAAATAAGTCTTTCCGGATTTATTTCACTTCCTTTAGTTAAATAAACAAATTCATTTTTAATTTTAAACTCACTTTGAACATCTTCATTACCATCAGTTTTATTATCCTTTTCAACAACAGTTACTTTTGCAGTATATTTTGAAGTACTACATATAACATAGTATTGATAAACCCCTACTTTTGATGTGTCAACCTCACTCGTATTTAACTTACAATTTGTAATATCTAAATTAGAAAAGTTTCCATAATCATTTAAGCTTGCTGATAATTTATCATTAACATTTACTGTTATATCATTTAACAAAAACGTTGGAGTTGTGTTTTGGTTATTTTTCTTTCTTGCAAGTTGCAAATAATAATAAACTCCATATGCTACACCAGCCATTAAAATTAGTATAAGTAAAATAAATAAAATTTGTTTTATTAAACTAAGTTTTCCTTTTGAGGGTTTTTTATCATTTTTGCCCGAATCTTCTTTTTTATTTTCGGGTACAACATCAAGAGAGTCAATAACCTCTACTAAAGTTGGATCTGTCCCAATATCATTTTTCACACTATCACCCTTTACTATAATTAAATTATATCTTTATTATATATTTTTTGCAAGATTTTTAAATTCATCCCCACGTAATTCAAATTTTGCATATTGATCCCAACTTGCAGATGCTGGAGAAAGAAGTACTACTCCACTTTCTATACTATCTTTTTTAATACATTTCATAGCTTCATTTAAAGTATAACATTTTGTACAAGGAATATTTACGCTTTGTGCATAATCATAAACCTCATCAGTAGTTTCTCCGATAGCATATATTTTTTTGACATTTTTTATTGCCCTGTCAAGTTCATGAAAATCTTGTTTTCTTTGCATACCTCCTAAAAGAAGATATGTGTCTTCATCAAAAGCATTAAGTGCAGTAATTGTACTTGTGGGATTCGTAGCTTTAGAATCATTATAGAATTTTAAATTTCCTTTTTGACAAACAAATTCAATTCTATGCTCTACACCTTTAAATTCTTTAAAGAAATCTTTAACAACATTTTTATCTATTTTAAATTCTTTTAAAACTAGTAACGCTGCCATTATATTTTCATAATTATGTTTTCCCTTAACTAATATATCTTTAGTATCAATTATTTTTTCACCTTTAATAAAAATTGCATTATCAGAAACGTAAGCATCTTTACCATTAAAATATTCCTTAGTACTATTAATATCTTTTGTAAGAAGCATACTGTCAGTATTTTCTGCATTAATTATAGCAAGGTCATTTTTTGTATGATGATTAAATATATTATGTTTTACTTTCTTATAATTTTCATATGTTCCATGATAATCTAAATGTGTTTGACATAAATTTGTAAGAACACTTATATCAGTTTTAAAGTCATGAAAGTTTAATAATTGATGATCAGATATTTCAAGTAAAAGTACATCACCATCCTTTATTAAAGGAATTACTTCACTTAAAGGATAACCTATATTTCCACCTAAAACGACGCTAATATTTTCTCTTTTTAATAATTCATATAGCATTGTTGTTGTTGTTGTTTTACCATTTGAACCAGTAACACCAACAATTTTTATATTTTTAGGAAGAAAATGATATGCTACTTCCATTTCATTATAAATTGGAATATTTAATTTTTCTGCCTCAATTAATAATTCATGAAATGGCATAATTCCAGGATTTTTAATTACCATATCAAAACTATCATCAAATAATTCTAATGGATTATCACTTTTTACAAATTTAACTCCCAAACTTTCAAGCTCTTTAACTTTTTCTTCATCTTGGTCATTTTTGTCTGTTATAAGAATCTCATTATTTTTACATAGTAGTTTGGCTACATTATAGCCACTTTTAGCCATTCCTAAGATAAATATTTTTTTATTTTCGAACATTTTTTATACCTTCTTTTTTATTTAAGTACTGCTTTAATACGTCTAACGCCTGCGGAAGAACTTTCTTCTTTAACTATTTTGAATTCTCCAAGCTTACTTGTGTTTTCAACATGTGGCCCCATACAAATTTCTTTTGAGACATCTCCGATAGAGTATACCGTTACAATGTCTGGATATCTTTCAATAAACATTGCTTCAGCACCAGTTTTTACTGCTTCTTCTTTTGGCATTTCTTTAACAGTTACAGGTAAACTATCATTTATCCATTTGTTAACTAAATCCTCTGTATTTTGAATTTCTTCTGAAGTAAGTTTATGATCACAACTAAAATCAAAACGCATTCTTTCATCAGTTATATTACTACCCTTTTGATGAACATTTTCCCCAACTGTAATTTTTAATGCTGCATTAAGTAAATGCGTTGCTGTGTGATATTTAGTTTCAATTTCAGAATTTCCTGCAAGACCGCCTTTAAATTGTCCACTTGAGGCAGTCCTTGATAAACTTTGATGCTCTTTAAATTTTTCATTAAAGCCATTTTCATCGACACTTAAGCCTTTTTCATTAGCAAGTTCTATGGTAAGCTCTATTGGAAAACCAAATGTATCATATAAATGAAAAGCAGTTACTCCATCAATATTTTCATTATTACTTGTAATTTTTGAAAATTCTCTTAAACCTTTTTCAAGTGTTTTATTAAATTTTTCTTTTTCATTTTTTAAAACTTCATAAACTACATTTTCATTTTTAGCAAGTTCTTCATAATATTTAGAATATTTACTAATAATTAAACTTGCTATTTGTCTTTCCCAATCAGTATTTACATCAATACCTAAATTTTTAGCGTGTCTAATAGTTCTACGAATAAGTCTTCTTAAAATATATCCTTGCCCTACATTCGAAGGTTTTATACCTGCTTCATCCGCCGAAATAAATACAGATGTTCTAATATGGTCTGCAATAATACGCATTGATTTTTCATTGCCTTCATAACTTTTGCCAGATATCTTACTTATTAAAGCAATAACATCTTTCCATATTGAAGATAAATAATTATCATTTACGCCCTCTAAGATTGCAGTTGTTCTTTCAACGCCCATTCCAGTATCAACGTTTTTCTTTGGTAGTAGTTCAACTTTTCCGTCTGCATCTTTATTATACTGCATGAATACATCATTCCATATTTCAACCCATCTTTCATCTTCAGGATCAAATTTTTCAGGAATTACATCATTACTTCTAAAATAAAACATTTCTGTATCTGGGCCACAAGGTCCAGTTTCTCCAGCAATCCAGAAATTATCGTCCACAGTTTTAGCAATTCTTTCTTCAGGAATACCTAAAGATAACCAAAGATTATAACTTTCTTCGTCAAAGGGAATAATATCATTTCCTTCAAAAACAGTTACTGCAAGTCTTTCTACAGGAATATTTAAAACTTTGGTTAAAAATTCAAAGCTCCAATTAATGGCATCTTTTTTAAAATAATCTCCTAAAGACCAATTTCCTAGCATTTCAAAAAAAGTATGATGATATGTATCACCAATAACATCCAAATCATTTGTTCTAATACATTTTTGTGCATCACAAAGTCTTGTTCCATATGGGTGTTCTTTTCCCATTAAGTAAGGAATAAGTGGTTGCATTCCCGCAGTATTAAATAAAACTGATGGGTCGTTTTCAGGAACTACAGGAGCACTTGGAATAATTTTATGACCCTTTGATTCAAAAAATTCAAAATATAAATCTTTTAAATTAATATCTTTCATTACTTCACCTTATCAAGAATTGCAAAAACTTTTTCTTTTAATTTATCAAGTTCATCATTTGCAATTATATAATCAAAATCTTGATAATCTTCCAGTGCCGTTTCCGTTACATGTGCTTGTTGTTCAATTGAAAGTTTACTACTTCCAAATTGATTAACTACATAAAAAGAATACACATTATCAAAAGCATTTTTTATATTATCGATTTCATTTGGCATTCTTACATCACTTATTACTAAATTTTCTACATACTTTTGATAAATAATAATATCTTTTAGCATTGCATTAACTAAAAAGTTGGGATCTTCTGCACGCATTTTATCTCCCAATTGTTGCATAAAATCACGTGGTTTTTTTATATCAGTTCCATCCCAATCAGTAAGTTCTAATGCAAAATTTTTAATATACTTACTATAACTTGTAATAGCACACTCTTCAAGTTTGTATACATAATATTCCTTTATTAATTTTGCTACTACATTTTTTCCACTACCAGCTTTTCCAGCTATTAAAAATATTCTCATTTCTTCCTCCAATTAAATTATATAATATCAATTATTAATTTCTAAATCAATTTATTTTTTATAATTATAAGCAATTTTATAATAATTTGTATCAATTATATAACTACTTATATTTACTTTGTTATTAACTATTTGTTTTACTTTTTTTATATAATCAGCATTATCTTTGTTTTCAGATAAACTTTCATATTCTCCCGAAGATGCATAATACTTTCCTTCATTTGTAACCCAAGAACGATTATCAAATATTGCCATGCCCTCTTCACTTGATAAAATATCATTTCCAACAATAAGTCTTGAGTCATATTTAAGTCCAAATAAATTATACAAAGTTGGAAGAACATCTATAGAACTGCCTACTTTATCAATTTTAATTGTATCAATTTTAGAATTATATAAAATAAATTTACTATGATTGACTTCTATCTTCGCATCTTTTTTATAACTTGAAATTTCATTTACCTCATCAATCGTAAGCTCGTATGGATAGTGATCTCCCACAAGAGCAATTACTGTATTATCTAAAATTCCTTTTTCAGAAAGTTTTTGGATTAAGCTTTCAAGTGCTTTATCAAGTTCCATATTTGCAGCTAAATATGAAAGAGGTCCTTCAGAATAGTTTAGGTTATATGATTTAATTTCATTTTCATGTTTTCTAGCCATAGCATTTTGGTTAAATTTATAACCAGCATGACCAGAAACAGTAGCATAAAATACCATAAATGGTTTTTCACTCCTAGCATAGTCATCAAATGTTGAATCAATCATTTCTACATCACTTTGTGGCCAAGTATTACAATTTATTTTCTTTTCAAGTCCATTAAAACATGCAGTAAAATTATCAAATCCTAATGTTTTTAGATATACATTTCTATCTTGAAAAGCATAAGAATTATTGTGATATGCGTAAACATTATAATCTTCATTTTTAAACATATCACCTATTCCTTGAGGAAATGAATTTGTGCCTTCTCTAAAGGTTTTTAGTGAAGAGAAATTTGCATATAATCCCGTTAATTCTTGGAACTCCCCTCCAATGGTACTATATATAGTTGGAGTATAAAAATTTTCAAAAACAAATCCATTATTTGCAAGTTTATATAAAGTTGGTGTAATATCTTCCCTTACGGCTATTTCATTAAAACTTTCAGCCATAAAAAGGATTAGATTTTTGCCTTTAAATTTACCTGTATATTCATTTTGGTAAGTTCCAGTAATTCCTTTTATATAATTAGTAAGAGTTACAACTTTATCATTATCCTTATAATCATTTAAAATTTTATCAAAATCTATATCTAAATTATTTAATTCATATTCGGTAGAAGATGGTTTACTTTGACTATCATTATCAATGACAATTTTTTCATCAAAGCCAAAAATAAATCTATACGAATCAATAATAAATGTATTTATAATACCAACTTTCTCAATATTTAGTGATGGATTATTTACGTGATAGAATAGTTCATATGGACTATAACTATCATCTTTATTTATTCTCAATGAATATACATAACCTATCGAAGATAAAATAAATAAAATTAATGCCATAGCAATTTTTATATTATTTGTTTTTTTAAACCAAATCTTTTTTCTGAATATTATAACCAAAATAAGTGGTAAGCAAATTAGCAATATTCCAGGTAGTCTTTTAATTACTTCATACACTGCTTTACCTAAAAATGACGTAACTTGATCTGCTATTTGCAAAATTGAAAATGATATATAAAAATCGAAAAATCCCTTAACAACATACTGTGCAGAAAACCATAATGACCAAAAAGCAAACGTAAAATAAAAAATAAATTTATTAATTTTTTCATTAAATAGTCTAGTCAAAATATATAATAATATCGAAAAGCATAATATAAATATTATCATATTAATATTTGATAAAACAAATACTTTTTTATAAAATAAAAATCTATATATAAATTCCATATATATAAATGATAAAAAATATACTATAAATACGCTAGTTCTTTTATATTCTTTCATTATTCACCTTCATATAAATTATATCATAGATTATTAATTTAATTTAAAAAAATGTAAACAAATGAGTATTTTATTTACATTGCAAATTATTTTAATGTCTTTTACGACTCTAATTATCTTATCAAATGGTTTAATTTCATGAAATACTTATACGCATTGTATCAAAAAAGTTAGTATTTTTACACGCTTATACTAACTTTAATTTATTGTAACCTTAATTTTATCAAAAGCATAATAATTATTATCATTTAACATTAAGGTTAAAATCATTTCATAAAAGTATTTTAATAACTTTTTAAGCACTTAACTTCTATTTTTTATTGTTTAGTTTTTTCTTCAATATTAGACAACCTATATCCTCCTAAATCATTTGATTCAAAATCAAATATTATTGTAGTATACTCATTTGAATTATAATTGTTTTTACAATACGTATATAAGCCTAATATATCAACATCTGTATCTATTTCTTTTAAAAGTTTTGTTTGTTTAAAATTTTTATAATACTTACAAGAATTATCATCACCCCAAAAATATACATATCCTAATTCTACAGTTGTATTTTGTATCTTTTTAGACATTATTATATTACCTGAATTTAACAAAACAGTCGGAAATGAACCAGGATTATATATGTTACATTCCTTACTATCACATTTTATAGAATTACCATCAGTAATAATAAAACCATCTAAATCATTTTTTGATATAGTAATTTTGCTATATCTATTTAATATATTAATAAGTTCAGAAATTGATATATTAAAATTCATATATTTTTTATTTAATTGTCCCTTTGCAACATTCATTTTTAATAAAACAAATTTAATTAAATTATATAAATAATTTTCATCAGAAATAGACATTCTTAATAATAAATCATATCTATTTAATTTCTGACTATCATTGTTCCAACCATCATCACCATATACATCAACATTATTTAAATCATCAAAAGAAAATCCGTTAAGTTTATCATCAATTTCATTAATATCACTAACTACCTCAGAACGGAAGTAATACTCCCCATTAATCAAAATTTTTTCATCACTATCTATATTTTGAGTATTATTTGCGTTATTTATTTCGTTAGTATTAGTCTTATCATTTTTGCCAAGTAATGTTTTTCCTAAAATTATTCCTATTGGTATACATAGTACTATACATACTATTGCTGTTATAAATATTATTTTTCCATTATTTGCTTTCTTTTCATTTTCCATATAATTATTTTCTCCCTATTTATTTTCAAATAAAACTCTACTCACAATTTTATATTCTCCATCTTCAAATTCAAAAGTGTATTTAAGTCTTTCATTTCTACTTACATCATAAGTTATTATATACACATAATTTTCTTCTTTTACGGCATTTTCCACAATATCTTTAAAATATGTTCCACCTTCACAAGCATTTGAATTTTTATATAAAATATAAGCATCCATATTTTCTTTATACTCAGCTATTTCACAAGCACCAATATTTAGATACTTACTTGGAATATAAGGAAAATCCTTTTTAAAATAATAATAATATTTATCTTTTACATCATCATTTTTTATCATTAAGTTTAAAAAACTATATCCGTTATCAATTAAGTCTTTATTTCCATTTTCTAAAGTTTCAATTTTAACTTTTTGAATATTATTTCCATTAATAGCTAAATAATTTGCTAAATTATCAGAATTATTTTCAATTCCCCATGGATCTTTAAAACTTAAATTACTAGTGGAAGAATTAAAATATAAATCATGGGTATAACTGATGTTTAAAAAAATCATAACAAATTTATTAAAAATTTTATCAACTTCCTCTTTCGTTGTATTTTCATATTTATTATTTTGAATATTATCAGTTTCATTTTGAGTGTTGCCTATTACATTATCTATTTTATTTGTTAAATTATTTTGCATATTTGATACGTTATTACCTTCATTTTTGCCGAGTAATGTTTTTCCTAAAATTATTCCTATTGGTATACAAAGTACTATACATACTATAGAGGTTATAAATATTATTTTACCATTATTATTTTTCACTTAAATCACTCTTCCTTGTTTTATTAAATTTATTCCGAACAAAAATCATTTACTAAAATGTTTTCATTACTAGATTTTTCTTTATTTAATAGATTAATAGAGTATTTATAACCGAATATATCATTAGACATGGATGCATTTGAGCACAATTTATCTTTGTCAACATCATTATCTAAATTGATTGTTTTTACAAGAATATTTAATTTACTATCTGTAATTGAAATTGAGTTAACTTTTTCATTAAATGCATTTTCATTTGAAATATCATATACAAGTAGTCCCTTATCTTTAATAAGTGAACTTCCAATAGAAGAAACATTATCATATAAAAATATAATATAATTATCATTATTATAATAATTTAAAACTATGTTTACTAAACCAATATTTTTTTCATTATATATAACATCCCATGTATAATAACTTTTATTAGACTTTTTAAGTATAACATTACCATCAAGTAATATAGTAATATTATATGATAAATTGTCTGCAATAAAGTATTGAATATCAGAAATACTTTTAGTATCAGATGATATATATATCATTTTATATTTATATCTATCTTCAACATCAGGTAAACATGTTTTGTAATTATCTTTTGTACAATTAAGTGTTTCATTCTGTTGTACATCATTTGATACATTTTGAGTATTATTTGCATTATTTATTTTATTTGCATTATTTATTACATTAGTATTAGTCTTATCATTTTTGCCAAGTAATGTTTTTCCTAAAATTATTCCTATTGGTATACATAGTACTATACATATTATTGCTGTTATAAATATTATTTTTCCATTATTTGCTTTCTTTTCATTTTCCATATCTCACACATCCCTTATCTTGCCCTAATTTTACTACATATTTAAAAAACTGTAAATAAGAACAAACTTATTTACATTAATAACTTAATTTTCTAAATTCACTTGTACCATTTTTTAAAAGAGTAAACCATAAAATTAAATTTATGATTAATAATACAAATAATTCAATTAGAATAACAAAATTAATATTTTTTATAAATGTTATAACTATAAAGACGCTTCCAAAGAAAAGCCCCATACCTGTAAACGTACAAATCATTGTACTTGTACTTTGTTTAATAACTTCAGTTTCATTATTCCATTTGAGTTTTGGATATTTCAAATTAATAACAAGTCCATATAATGAAGAAAAAAGTGGTGCTAAAAATGAAAATAAAATTATATAAACAACATAAATTGATTTAACATTAAAATTTATTAAAAATATTAAATCACACATAAGTATAATAGGAGTAGTTAAAACCATATTAAATAATATTTTTGATATAAAAATCTTTTTTTCACTTACTGGATAACTTTTTAAAATATTAAATGTTTTGCCCTCAAGGGAAATTGATGAACATGTAATTTGAGTCATAAATCCAGTAAATAAAATCATTTCTAGAAAAAATATTGGAGCATACTTGTTAATTAAATATGGTGTAATAATAATATCTGAACTTGACTGTAAAATCGAAATAAAACCATTAACATTTGTGCATAGCAATACAGTTAGTATAACCATTAATACCATTCCAAATAATGTATTTACAATATATACTGGAATTGAAAAATATGTTTTTAATTCTTTTTTGGTAAGTGATAAAACAGCATTTTTTCTTTTGAAGGATAACTTTTTACTATTCTTATTAGAGCTTACATTCTTAGATTTAAAAATGATTTTAAAATAATATAATGAACCTAAATAAATAAATATTACAAATGGAAGTATATTTACTAAAATTAACTTTATTAAACAGATAAGATCAAACTTATTAATTAGTAATATGTATAAGTTTATTGGATAATATATTTTGGTAATAATGCTATTAATAACATTTGCATTGCTAACAATATTACTTACCAAATTTTCTATATTAAATGAAAAATAAAATACACCCACAAGTAAAAGCATTGAAATAATTGTTTGAACATTTTTAGAATTTTTAAAACTTAATGAAATAATTTTTATAATATAACCTATAACTGAAGCTATTATAAGTGGAAGTAATGGCAATAAAATAAGCATTATTAAAGATATTAAATAAAAATTTATATTAGGATTTTCAAAATAAGCATAAATTATAAATGCAGGTAAAATAAATAAACTATCATACATAAGTTGGAATAAATAAAACTTAAACATTCTTACAAAAAATACTGTTCTTTTTTCTATAGGCATAGATAAAATTAAATCATTATCCTTACATTCAAAAAGCATTCCTTGTGACTTATAAAATCCTTCAATTATTGTATACATAGAAACAAACATAATCATCATGGATAGCATTATATAAGTAAGGCCAATTTTTGAAAGTGGTTTGGCAATTAAATAAGCATATGTACCTATACCATACATAACTATCAAAAATAGAAAAATAGGAAATAATTTTTTTCTTATATCACTCGTTTTATTGTTTTGTTTTACTTTAAATATATTCATCCCCTCACTCATTGAGGCTTTGATTAAAGAAATAACTTTTTTCATTATTCACCTAGTTCTAAGAATACTTCTTCGAGTGACTCATCACCTTTAATACTTTTCATTGTTCCACACTTAATAAGTTTTCCCTTTTTAATAATAGCAACTTCATCACATAATTTTTCTGCTACATCTAAAATATGTGTTGAATAAAAAACTATAGAACCTCTATTTGCCATATCTTTCATTATTTTTTTCATATCAAATACTGCTTTGGGATCAAGTCCAACAAAAGGTTCATCCATTACAAGGACTTTAGGCTCATGGCACAGTGCAGAAATAAGTGCAATTTTTTGTTTCATTCCATGAGAAAAAGATGATATTTCATCGTTTAAATTTTTATCCATTTCTAAAAGTGAGGCATATTTTAAAATATTCTCTTTTCTTTTTTCATTATTTACTTCATACATATCACAAACAAAATTTATAAAATCTATTGCTTTCATATTTTCATATAAATCAGGATTATCTGGTAAATAAGCCATATCCATTTTACATTTAATTGGATTTGTCTTAATATTATTACCATTAATTAATATCTCTCCTTCATCAAAATCAATTATACCCATTATCATTTTAATAAGGGTTGTTTTGCCTGCTCCATTATGTCCAATAAAGGCAAAGATTTTTCCATCCGGCACATTAAATGAAATATTGTCTAATGCTTTATTTTTACCATTATATGATTTACTAACATTTTTAATTTCTATCATAAGTCCTCCATACAATTATATTGTATCACGTAATACATTATTTGTATAGATAAAAAAAAGGAAAGATTATTAATTTAATCTATCCTTTACAATCTTACTAACTAGTGACATATCTGCATTAGTTATTTTTGAAGAAATCACTTTCATTAATGTTCCCATATCTTTCATAGAAGTTGGCTTAACTTCATCAAAAGCCATGTCAATAACTTTCATAATTTCTTCCTCTGTCATCTCCTGTGGTAAGTATTTATTTAATACCTCTACCTCTTTTTCTAGTTCATTAACTGTCTCTAATTTGTTATACTTTTTATATTCTTCAATAGAATCTTTACGAGTTTTAACTTGTTTTTTTATAACTTTTAAAATGTCTTCATCAGTTAATTCATGTAATGAACCCTTACGGCTTTCATTAATTAATTCACTTTTTAGCATTCTTAAGACAGACAAGGTAAATTTATCACCACTTTTAAGAGCATCTTTTAAATCTAAATCAATTTGATTTTCCATATTAACTCCTTAATTATGGCTTCTACGGCGTGAATTTTTAATATTTTCTTTCTTTTCATTTCTTCTTTTTACGCCTGGTTTTTCATAGCATTTTCTCTTCTTAAGTTCTGAAGGGACGCCACTACGAGCAAATTTTGCTTTAAACTTTTTTAAAGCAAGATCAACATTACCATTTTGAACTACAACCTTTGTCATCATATCCCTCCCTTCATTAGCTAAACATATTATAACACCTACCACTTTTTTTGACAAGATTTTTAGCAACTAGTATGATTAAATAATCTTCTTAGTGTTGAACCAAAATTTTGTCCATATCCATATACTGCAATAATGATTCTACCTACAGCGGATAAAAGTGCAGCTGTTACGCCTGCTCCTCCAACATATAAAATGCTTTCATCTTTATTTAACACCATATTATCTAATATTGCAAGCTTTTGGATTAGAAAAACCATCAATAATTCCAAAAATAAAAGAACTAATTACAGATACTATAAATAAACCCATGCCAGAAAGTTTTGCACCACCAGTATATTTAATTGCATCAGCATCACTTATTTTAGTCACTTGCTTACCTCCTTTCTAGAAAATAAAATCAATAATTTTTTTGATTAATCTTTCTTTTTTATAATAAAATGTTATTTTTTTTGCTTCATTTTCCATTAAATTCAAATTTGTTTTTATTTTATAGTTTTGATAATTGTTAGCGTCTTTAGTATAAATTTCAGATATTTGTTCTATCTTATACTGGTATACATTATTATCTATTTTTATTTTCTTTCCTTTTACAATAATGTCAGAGTTTTTTAAATCAACGGGTATTAAAATACTATTTTTTTGAAATACACCATATACGGTAAATGAACTATATACTTTCAAATTAAAACTTAGAAACAATAATATGAGCAATATTCCACTTATGATGAATATTAATAAATAGTTTTTATAAGGAATAGTTTTTAACCAAAAATAATTATTCATAATTTTCTCCAATATTAATAGCTCGTTCAAAAAGATTATCTATTTTTTTATGTGAAACATAAATTAATGTTTTATAAGGAAAATTTTTTATTATATTATTTATTATTGTCTTTTCCATAAAATAATCAGTTTCACTTAATGCTTCGTCTAAGACTAAAATTTTACTATCTTTCATTAATGCACGAGCCAAAATAATTCTTTGTTTTTCACCACCAGATATATTAATTGAATCATTGCTAATTCCAAAATTATATCTAAATTTTCTTTTATTAACTATCAAATCTATCAAACATATTTTACATATTTTTTGAAATTTAATTTCATCATTTTGATTTAACATAATATTGTCTTTAATAGTACCAGTAAAAATTTTTTCTTTTTGACCTACATAAATAATATTGTCTCTAATCGTTCTCAAGCTGTAATCATTTAAACATATGCCATTAATATAAATATTACCTTTTGTAGGTTCAATACTTCGATTAATAAGTTTACATAAAGTGCTTTTTCCGCAGCCAGAATTACCCTTCACTAAGACTTTTTCATTTTCTTTAATTAATAGATTAACATTTTCTAAAACTCGGTTATAATCATTATAAGTAAAACTTACATTTTTTAAATTTATATTTCCTGATAAAAATTTTTGTTTATTGCCAAGAATTTCTTCTTTTATATCTATAAAATCACATATTTTTTCAAAACTTGCTCGTAAAAAATTATATTTTGGTATTAATGATATGATATTTTTTATTGGTTCAATAAAATAAGAAACAAAAGTATTAAACATTACAAGTTCTATCAAAGTAAATTTATTATTATAAATTAAGAAAAATCCAAAAGTATTTATTGCAAACATACTTAATTCATAAAGCATATTTCGAAAGAAATTTATAAAATTTAAACTGGTAGTAAATGCATAATTATCAAATATTAAATCACATGTTTTACTTTCAATTTTACTCAAAACATTTCCTATTTCATTTAAATTTTTAATGCTACTTATCATATCTATATTTTCAACTAATAAGCTATTAAAAGTAGTTTGATATTCAATATTTTTCTTTATTCTTTGATAAATATAGGAACTTATTAATAAAGAAAATAAGATATAAACAAGCATAAAAACAAATAAAATTAATGTTAATGTTTTATTAATAATAAATAAAGTAACAAATGAGCCAAAAGAAACTAAAAGGTTTAAAAAGGAAGTAACAAAAAGTTCAGAAAATAAACTTTTAATACTTCCAATTTCACCTACTCTAGTTATTATCTCTCCTGACGTCCTTGAAGCAATAACATTTAAAGGAAGAGAAAACAGATGATTAAGAAAGTTTTTATATACACTTATATCAATATTTTTATTTAAGTGATTTTCGTAATAATCTTTCAAATAATTAAACACAATTTTAAAAGTTAAACTAATAAGGAAAAGAAATATAATATACTTTATCAAAGTGGTTGATCCATTTAAGATCAACTGGTTTAAACTTTTAAAATATAAACCATAAATTATTGTAAAAATCATAAGAAAGAAACTACATAAAAACATATTTAAGCATAGTTTTTTATTGTCTCTTAAAATATTAAAAAATAACGAATATATATTACTTTCTTTTTCAAGAACGATTATTTTGTCTTTAGGATATAATTCTAATACAACTTCTGAAAATATGCTTTCGAACTTTTTTTTATCCATTATAATTTTGCCTTTATCTGGATCCATAAATACATAGTCATTTTTTCTAATCTCATATAAGCACATAAAATGTGCTAATCCATTTTCATAAATAACATGTACAATACAAGGTAAAATAATTTTAGATAAATCATTAATTTTAAGTTTCTTTGCAGATACATCAAAGCCATATTTTTCTGCAGCTTTTTGTAAATGATAAACACTAACCCCCTGCAGTGAAGTAAATGTATCCATTCTTATTTTTTCTACAGAAACATATCCATCATAATATCTAATTATTGAGGCCAAACAACAAGCACCACAATCCTTTATGTCTTTCTGACGTACAATAACCATTTTTCTTTTCATCTATTTTTCCTCCTTTCACCCTACTTATACCCATTAAAATTAAGTTTTCCTTTTATTTTTGTAAAATTTAATTTATTTTTTTATATTTTTACATTTCGTAACAGTTATATTTTTTATATAAGGCAATATAATTTACTATAATAAGGAGGAAAAAAGTTTGATTAATAAACAAAATCTATGGTTTATCACTTTATTTGCATTAATATTAATACTAGGAATTTATTATATAAGTTTACCAGATAATAGCTTGCCAACATTTTCTAGCACAGAAAATAACTTGGATAATGCTATAAAAGTTACTGATTCTGATGTAATAATTGCTTTAAAAGTTGAAGAGGAAGAAAAAATTTTAAAAGAAATGGAAAATGCTCAAAAGATTCTTTTAGATAGCAGTTCTACAACAGAGCAAAAAAATATAGCTTACGAATCTTTACAAGAATTAAATTCAAAAAAAGGTAAAATAATTGAAATTGAAAAGCTTATAAAAGAAAAATTTAATTTAGATTCTTGTGTAAAAATCGAAGGTAACAAAATAAATATTACCTTGTCAAGTAAAAATCAAGATGCTGAATTTGCAAATAATGTTATAAAATCTGTGCAATCTCTTTATACTGAGCAGATGTATATAACCGTTAAGTTTCAAGATAAATAGGCATATGTAAGGACCTTTTTTATAAAAAATTCATAAAATATTATGAATAGTGTAAGAAAGGAAGGCCTATGAAAAAACTACTTACTAAAAGAGAACACGAAATATTTTCACTTTTAGTACTTAACAAAACAACTAAAGAAATATCCGAGCAATTAAATATTAGTCAAAAAACTGTCCGCAACCATATATCAAATACAATGCAAAAATTAGGTGTAAAGGGCCGTTGTAATGCTATAATTGAATTATTAAAACTTGGAGCAATTTCATTAGATTAAACCAAAAGCCTTCGGGCTTTTTTTTGAATAAAGAAATATTTTTATAATATAATTTATTAGGTGATAACATGCTAAAAAAAAGGGCCATAAAAAGAATCATTACTTCAACTGGTGCATTATTTATTTTTTTATTGATATATATTTTTCCAAAACAAGAAAAATTTAATATTCCCGAAGAAGTAATTTATGTTAATGAACTTACAATGCCTCTTTACACGCTTGATCAAAATAGTTATGTTGCTAGGACTAATATTATCAAAAAAAATGAAGATGATATAAATTATATAATAAGTGTGCTTACTAAAAATAGTATTAATTCAAATTATTTGGCTACAAATTTTACACCAGTTATTCCCGAAAACACAAAACTACTTGATTACTCATTAAACGATAATATTTTAAAACTTAACTTTTCTAAAGAATTACTAAATGTAAGTGAAAAAGATGAAGAAAAAATGATTGAAAGTTTAATATACTCTTTATGTGAAATAAATGGCATTAATAAAATAATGATATTTGTTGAAGGAAAAGAATTAAATGAACTACCAAACTCAAAAATAAAATTACCTACTGTGCTTGATAAAAGTTTTGGTGTAAATAAAGTGTATGATGTTAATAATATAAAAGGTATTGTTAAAACTACAGTATACTATATGAAAAAATATGAAGACGATTTATATTACGTACCAATTACTAAAATCACTAATAGTGATAAAAAATGTATTGAAATAATTATAGATGAACTTAAATCATCCCCCACATATGAAAGTAATTTACTAAGTTTTTTAACTGCTTCTTATGAACTTGAAAATTATGAAATACTAGATAACTCTATATCACTAACTTTTAATAATAAATTACTAGCTAATTTAAATGATGAGGAAATCACAGAAAAAGTAAAATATTCTCTTGCTCTTTCAATAAGAGATTCTCTTAATATCGAAGATATAGTTATAAATATTAATTAATTGTAAATACTATATATTAGTGATAATTATGCCAATAATAGTATATAAAAATAAATTTAAAGATTATGAATTAAGTTTTGCTTTTAACCTAGAATATATAAAAGGTTACAAACTTAAAAACAAAGATTATAATGAACTTTTTTCTGAAAATATCAAAAATATCATAAATGAGTCCATAGAAAATTTTAATGAAGATATTTATCAAAATTATTTAAGTGAATATAAAATAACATTTATTGCTTTAACTAAATATTTTATGGATAAAATACCAGATATTTTTTCTATTAAATATGAAAATAATAATGAAAACTCGATATTTTATGCTGACGAAATACAAAATTTAACAAAAAATGGCTAAATTTACTTGTATTTAATTAAACATTGATATATAATTTAATTGTGATGTCTCCGTAGCTCAGCTGGATAGAGCAACCGCCTTCTAAGCGGTCGGTCGTTGGTTCGAATCCAATCGGGGATACCAATTGATAATAAACTCGGTATTTATCGAGTATACTAAAAACGGCTTTTTATAAGTCGTTTTTATGTTATTAAGATAATGCATTTAACATTTTTGTTAAGTGCTTTTTTATTTTCAAAAAATGGAATAAGACTTTATCTTATTCCACTATTCCATCTAAGCTAAAACTTTTAGCATCAGTTATTTTTACATTAACAATTTGGCCAATTAATGATTTATCACAAGAAACATTTACAAGTTTCATTGTATCAGTATAACCAAAACATTTTTCCGGGTCCTTTTCACTTTCTCCTATTAAAAGTACAGGAACTACTCTACTCAAAAGTTTTTCATTACTTTCTTTTGAATATTTATTAATAAGTTCATTTAATTCATGTAATCTTCTTTCTTTATCTTCTTTTGAAACATCATCTTTCATAAGTGATGATGCAGTTCCTTTTCTTTCAGAATAAATAAATGTATAAGCACCATCATACTTAAGTTTATTAACTACATCTAAAGTTTCTTTAAAATCTTCTTCAGTTTCTGATGGAAAACCAACAATAATATCAGTAGTAATACATACTCCTGGTATTTTTTCTTTCATTTTATTAAATAAACTAATGTATTCTTCTTTAGTATATCGACGATTCATCTTCTTTAAAATTCTATCACTACCAGATTGAATAGGTAGATGAATATAAGGCATAACATTTTCATATTTTGCAATTACATCAATCATTTTATCAGTAAAGTTCCAAGGATGAGATGTAACAAATCTAAGTCTTGGTATACCAAGTTTTGCAACATTTTCAAGTAAATCTGCAAAATCATACCCTAAATTCAAATCATTTCCATAAGCATTTACATTTTGTCCTAATAAAGTTATTTCTTTATACCCATTTTGAACAAGGCATTTGCATTCTTCTATAATTGCCTCCATTTTTCTACTTCTTTCTCTTCCTCTAGTAAATGGAACTATACAGTAAGTACAAAATTTGTCACAACCAAACATAACGTTTACCCATGCACATATATTTGAATCTCTTTTATAAATAATATTTTCTGGAACAACATCACTATTTGATTGAACAAAAATATTTTGCTTATCTAATTTTTCTAATAATAATTTTGGTAAATCAAAAATATTATTTGGACCAATGACAATATCAACATATTTATGATTTTTTTCAATATCCTCAACAACATCAACTTGACCTGCCATACAGCCCATTAATACAATTACTAAATCCTTTTTTATATTTTTTAAATGTTTGCATCTTCCTAAATAGCCAAAAACTTTATCATGAGCATTTTCTCTTATAGCGCATGTATTTAAAACTACTACATCTGCATCATCTAATTCATTGGTTTTAGAAAATCCTAATCTTTCCAAGAAAGAAGCAATTGCCTCAGAATCATGAACATTCATTTGACAACCATAAGTTTTTAAAAAATATTTTTTATTTTCATAAACTTTTTGAATTTCATTATCTATATTTAAATAATTAATATTAACTTTCTCTCTATTTCTTGCTATATTATAATCTGGTTTTAACATAAAAAAATCACTTCCAACAAAATGTATTATAACAAAATTAACATTTAATTGAAAGGGATTTTGGATATTCTAGGATATTTATTAAGTTTAAAGCTTAATGAAGAAGTATTTTTAAATTAGGGATGCATGATATGAATTACTTTTTATCCAAAACCCGCTTTCACGTTGTAATTTACTCTAATTTAAAACTATTTTCAAGTACTTCGACAAAACTAGAAAAAACTAGAATTATTTTGACATTTTTCGACGTTTTTTTCTCATTCTTTTTAAAAGTTTTTTTACTATTTTCCAAAACATATATAATAAAATTATAATTACAATAATTATAATAATTGATGGATTATATTTTATATTTTTATCTAAATGTACATCTAAAGAAGTTAATAAATTATCACCATTATAAATATTTATTTTTCCAAGAAGAGCCCCTTTTTTCGTATTATATTTAACCTTTTCTACCCCATCATATTCATAAGTAATATCAGCATTATTTTTTAAATACATTTCAATATCATCATTACCATAAATTATATATTCTTTTTCTTTACTTTTTTCAATAGGTAATCTTTTTATTTCTGTTTCTTTTGATAAAACTTTTTGGTAACTATAATTATCCTTATAATAATCATATATAGTTAAAGAGTCCTTTATTGCACTTGAGGCATTTAAAGGATTTGACCCAAGAACTATAAGCATATAGTCTACATTATTTAAGTTAGCAGTTGAAGCAAGACATCTTCCTGCATCTAAAGTAAACCCTGTTTTTGCACCTAAAATTTCATCTGTATTTAAACCATTTTTATAAACATCAACAGTTCTTAAAAGTTTAATTCCATTTGTGGTAGTATAACTTTTCGTAGTAAAAATTTTTTTAAAAGTATCATTTTTTAATGCATATGATAATAAAATAGAAACATCTTTTGCACTAGAATAGTTATTTTCATCATCCATGCCAATTGGATTAGAAAATGAAGTGTTATTCATACCAATTTTTTTTGCTAATTCATTCATTTGATTAATAAAACTATCATAACCTAAAGTATTATTTATTATTGCATTTACCGCATCTGCACCACTTGGAAGCAAAATACCATATAATAAATCTAAATAAGTTACTTTATCATTTACTTTAAAGCCAGCTTTTGAATAACCATTTAAACCCTCGAAATCTTTATTTTGAATAACCACAAACTCATTTAAATCATTAATATTTTCAATTGCCACAATACTAGTCATGATTTTTGTTAAACTAGCAATTGAAACTTTTTCATCTTCATTTATATTATATAAAACTGTATTATCATTTAAATTATATAAAATAATATTTTTGCTACTAACATCAAATTCCTCAGCATATACAAAACTAATACTTATAAAAAAAGTTAAAATAATAGCGTATATTTTCTTCATTTTTACCACCATACTAAAATTATAACACAATAAAATTATTTAGAACTTAAAATAAATTAACTTGACATGATATTTTAACTTTGACATAAAAAAGCACCATTTTTAATTTAAATGATGCTCTTAATTAAATATTATATTTTTTATTTTCTATACAATCATTAATTTTTTCAACAAACTTTTCTGTTGACATAGTTATAGTTTCAGGATTTCCAAATTTACGATAACTAATTTGTTTATTATTTACTTCATTATCTCCGATAATTAAAGTTATAGGCATTTTCCTAGTTTGACTTTCACGCATTTTATATCCTAGTTTTTCATTTCTATCGTCAAGTTTAACTCTAATTTTATTTTCCTCTAAAATATTTTTAATCTCATAACAATAATCAAGATGAAGCTCATTATTAACTGGAATAATATTTACCTGCACTGGAGAAAGCCATAATGGGAATGCTCCTTTAGTTTCTTCGATAACAAATGCAGTAAATCTATCAAATGTTCCAAAAATAGCTCTGTGTATTACTACTGGAACTTTTTTTTCACCTTTGTTATCAATGTATGATAAATCAAATCTTCTAGGAAGTAAAAAGTCTAATTGACAAGTTGATAAAGTAACCTCTGGTCCTACTGCAGGTTTTACTTCAACATCTAATTTTGGTCCATAAAATGCTGCTTCACCTTTTGCTTCAAAATAATCTACACCAAGTTCATCTAAAACTTCTCTTAATTTATTTTCAGCAGTATTCCACATTTCATCATCATCAAAATATTTTTCTTTATCTTCTTTATCTCTTAATGATAATCTAAATTTATAGTTTTTAATACCAAAGTCTTTATATACATCTAGTATTAAGCTTACTACCTTTTTAAATTCATCACCAATTTGTTCTGGAGTGACAAATAAATGGGCATCATTTTGACACATACATCTAACTCTTTCAAGGCCTTTAACAGCACCACTTGCTTCATATCTAAAGTCTGTAGCAAATTCTCCAATTCTTATAGGAAGATCCCTATAAGAATGTAATTTATTTTTATAAATAAGCATATGATGAGGACAATTCATTGGTCTTAAAACAAATTCTTCTTCATCAACTTTCATCATTGGAAACATATTTTCTTTATAGTGATCCCAATGTCCACTTGTTTTATATAGATTTACTGTTCCAACGCATGGAGTGTATACGTGATTATATCCTAATCTTTGCTCTTTTTCATATATATAATTTTCTAATTGCTTTCTAATAATAGCACCATTTGGAAGCCATAAAGGCATACCGGCACCAACTAGTTCATCAGTCATAAATATTTCCAAATCTTTGCCAATTTTACGATGATCTCTTTGTTTTGCTTCCTCTATTTCATTTAAGCAATTATTTAAATCTTCTTCATTAGTAAAACATACACCATAAATTCTTTGAAGCATTTTGTTTTTAGCATCACCTTTCCAGTATGCACCACTAACTTTTAATAATTTAAAATATTTAAGCATTTTAACATTGTCTACATGAGGTCCACGACATAAATCAGTAAAATCACCTTGTGAATATGTAGAAATAATCGTAGTATCTTCATCCATTCTACTAATTAAATCAACCTTATATGGGTCATCTTTAAATTCTTTTAAAGCTTCTTCTTTACTTATTTCATTTCTAATAATCTTTTTACCATCTTTAGAGATTTTTTTCATTTCTTTTTCAATTTTTGGTAAATCCTCTTCAGTTAAAGTAACATCACCTAAATCAATATCATAATAAAAGCCATCTTCTATTACAGGTCCTACCCAAAACATTGCATTTGGATATAAATGTTTTACTGCTTGTGCAAGTAAATGTGCACAGCTATGGTTTAATACGCTTAATTTTTCATCTTCTTTTATATTTATCATAATTTCCTCCTTCAATAAAAAAACTCCCGCTTACGCAGGAGTGACTAAGCACGGTACCATCCTTTTTTTTACTTAATTTTTATAACGGTTTTAGCCGGGGTTCTTTTTCAAGACCAGTTCATGGGTAGTAAAAATATTTGTTCTTAAGTTATCTTTCACCATCATAACTTCGCTATTTAAGACTTAAAATACTTTCTTGTCCCAATCAAAACTTTTAAAACAAGCATATTATAGCACATTTTTTATACTTTTTTCAATATGTTACCTATTCTTTTTTAATATTAAATTTATAATTAATGCAATAGAATATCCTATAAGAGCGCTACATATTATAATAAATAGAATTTCTTCATTTCTAAATCTATTTGCACAAAGTGAGAAAATAAATGCTATGCTTATGCAAATAGTAACTGAAGATAAATAAATTGGAAAATACTTTTTATGTTCAAGTAACATCCTATTTTCTAATAGTTCATCTGTACTTTTTTCTAATACTTTCGAAAGTAATAATAATTGTTCTGGATTCGGAGATGTCTGTCCTTGCTCCTAATTAGAAATAGTTTGTCTTGATACATTAAGTTTTTCCGCTAAAGATTCTTGTGAAAGTCCTTTGGCCTTTCTTAAACTAGATATATTGTTTCCTAAATTCATATTTTTTTCTTTCACATAATTTATAACATAAAATGTATTTACGTTTCTATATAAATTTTTTTAATTATGTCAAAATTATTTAACAATTAGTAAAAACTACTTAAATAAATTTATTATTTTAGGTAAAAATATAATAAGACCAATTATTGCAGAACCAATTGCAAATACAAGCACTCCTCCTGCAGATATATCTTTTGACCTTTTAGCATCTTCATTTATCTTTGGCATTGCTAAGTTAACTGCAATTTCAATTGCGGTATTAAAACATTCTCCACCTATTACAAGAGCAAAGTAACTTACACAAACAATCCATTCCCAAGTTTTAATTTTCAAAATAATTCCAAATATTATAACTAGTAATGCTATAGATAAATGTATTTTCATATTTCTTTCTGATTTAAAAGCACTTTTTATGCCTGCAAAAGCATACTTGAAACTATTAATTAGTTTTTTATTTTTCATTCATAATCACCACTTCTTTATATCTAATTATAACATTATATAAAGTAAAATTTCTATAAATTCATAGCATATTTTGTCTTGTTTTGTCGGAGTGCTTGCAATTAGTTTTTTCTTATATATAATACTTACTTGAACGTGCAGGAATGGCGTTACCTTCTTAATTTTTTTGGGGTTTTGGGCAACCAAGATTTTACTGGAGAAAGGAGGAACGGTAAATGAGCAAGAAGAAACTCATAAGAGTACTATTTTTGATTATACTTTTACAGTTTGGGGTTTATTATCCTGAATTTGCAAAAGGCGCCATCCGTATTGTAAAAGAATTTATACAGTTTTTAAAAGGACTTGTATTTATTCTTTTATTTGGATAAGCGCCAACTATCTAAAAAATAGGTAACGTGATATCTTGCACGTTCCTTAATTATAATATAACATTTATTTATACATTTATGCAAGATGTTTAATTTTAATTATTAAAAATAGCTTACTTTTTTTACTAATATTTAAAGTAATTACACTATTAATTTTTTCATTCAACATATTTTGAAGTGCAGTTACTTCGCCTTTAGATAAAGATATATCAAAAAATGAAAATTTCTTATCTAAATATTCAACACTATCAATAAAGTCTTTTATAGATATATATTTAGATTTATTAACCAAACTATTTGATAATGTTATTCTACATAATCTGGAAACTGCATTATAATAATCATCAGTGACACCTTTTTGACTAAAAGCATCATAAAGTGTATCAAAATATATTTGCCACTCATTATTTGATATTTCCATCGAAGGTAAATTTAAACCTAAACAATATGCCTCTAATTCATACATAATTTTACTTATTACATCCTCTTTTGAATTAAGAACTTACCATTTAAATACGATAATTATCGCACATTTTAGTGAAAACACCAAATCACTGTAAAGTAATCTATAAATGCATACTCAAAAAGTATTATTTATTTTTTATATAGTCACAAATAATCTTAACAACATTTTCATTGCCTATTTTTGCATCAATACAAAGGTCATAATTATCTTTGTCACCCCATACTTTATTTGCTATTGCACTATAATATTTTGCTCTAGATTTATCTGATTTAATTATATGTTTTCTTGCATCAGAGGCATTATCTTTATAATTTTTCATAACATTATTTATTTTATAATCCATCGAAGCATATATAAATATTTTAACTAAATTTTTATTTTCTTTCAAAATATAATCAAGTATTATATTTGCAACTGCTCCAGATATCTGTGATATAGTGGAAAGCATAGTTTTGCCAGTAGCTTGTAAAAATCTTTCATATACCGTATATCCTATAGAGCCTAGTGAAAAGCAACTACAAATTTTCAAATATGAACTTCCCATTTCAATAATCTTACTATCACTTGTAAATAGTGTAATAAACCATTTTGAACCAAATATACCAAATAATAAAAATATTACATAAATACAAATACTTAAAAATATTCCATTTCCCGCAATAATATTTACCTTCTCTTTATCTTTTTCTCCCAAGGATTTAGATAATATTGCATTTAACCCCACGCCAGTTCCAACACCAATAGCAATAATCATAATTTGCACTGGAAAAGCATAAGTTAAAGCTTGATTAGCTATAGCACCATTTTCACCCATGTTAGCCACGAAAATACTATCAATGACATTATATAGTGTTTGCAAAACCATTGATATAATCATAGGAAGTCCCATTTTTAAGATTAACTTATTCATAGGTGTTATAGCCATTTTATTTTGCTCTTTTTCTTTCATAATTCCTTCTTATATTGACAAGAAAAAAAGGCGCAACCCATAAACTGGATTTACGCCTTTTCTTAAAAGCCACTCGTCTTACGAAAAAAATTATATAATTTTTTTAAAATTTTTTCAAGAATAAAATTTTTTATTATAATTTTAGACCGGTTATTCTTCATATCTAATTTCATTCATATAATTAAATCCACTTAAGAAATAGTCATATGAATATTCTCTTACTCTATTTTCCATAACATCATTTATTGGAATAATTGTATAATCTTTTAATACTACATACTTATAAGTAAATGTTAATACTTCATCATAATATTTTGTTAATAAGTTTATTTTAACTGTAGTTGTAACTGTTTTATTTTCATTTGTATCAAAATAACTCATTAGTTCATAAAAGCCTTTATCGGTTTTAAGTATACGTTCATTATATATTCTAATTACTTTTTCACCTTCATAATTGCCACTTACTATATTAATTTCCGGATACTTACTATCATTTGTATAAAGCATCCTATATAAAATATTATCTTTGGCATATACATAATTAGACATAAAATCATAATCTATCTTTTTACCTAAAAACTCAGTTGAATATTCCCATTTTAAATAATCATTAAGTCTATAATTTGCTTTTAAATACATTTCATAACTATCTTCAACTTTATTATCTATATTATCATCGTGTAAAGTATATAGTGTATCATTGTAATCAATAAATTTTATATCAGCTCCATGACCTGGAAAAATATTCATTACATTTATATTACTATCAATATCATATACTTTTTTATATTCAAAATCTCCATTATCAAGTTTTTTAGGATTAAAAATATAAATTTCATTATTACTTATGAAAGCATAATTTCTAAAACTTGTATTTTCATTTAAAATTTCCCCATTATTTATTTTTATATAATTTTTATCAGGATTTTTCTTTGCAAGTTCCTGCACTAAAGATATAGGTTCAAAGTCAGTATGGTCTTTTAGATCATTATTACTATTTTTATTTTTTACTAAAATGATAGTTACAATACATCCAATTAATAAAATAAGTCCTATAGCAATATAAATAATTTTTTTATTTTTCATCTAAAACCTACTTTTCTATATATCCACTCGTCTTTTTTGAGTACATATCATCCGTAATACTTTTATATCTTTCTCCATCATAATCATCAGTAAATCCATTATATGCTTTGTATATTTCATTAGTTTCTGTATCATAAACTCTTTCATAACCAAGTGTTGCATCACTTTGTTTTTGACTCATTATATCAAAGGATGTATTTCTTTTATTCCAAGAATCCATTATTCCATCACTTATTTCATTTCCTATGGCTCTAATTTGCTGAAAATTTTTCATAACAGCATCTTGCTCTTTATTAAATCCATTTATAAATGTATCAGTAAAGTTTAAAGAAGAACAAATAGTATTTAGAATATCTTCCCAATCAATAAATTCATCTTTTGGTGTTGTAATAAAAATTGCATCATACACATTTAAATATTGAATATCAATTTGTTTACCAGATATAATATTTTCATTAACATAATATGGTCCCGGATCATATACATAAGCCGTAAATATTCCTTCTCCATCTTTGCCATTTGAATCTTTAAATGTGGCTCTTAACATATCTCCACCTAAAGTACCTTTACCTAAATTTTCACTTACAGTAAAATCAGTTAAAACAGGAAAAGTAAATGATGCCGTATTATTTAATGGCCCCATATCATTAAATATTTTATAAAAACCTTCAGTATCTTTTGTAGCAATTACACTAGTTTTAGCAAATGGGTTATTTGGATAATATTTTTGTTGCCACCTTTTAGCATCATCAGATTTATTATATCCTTCGGATTTCATATTAAAGAAAAATTGATATGTGGGATTATTTGGATCATATACTTTAATTGTGTAATGAATATAATCTCCAAAAGTATCCACTTTCCAACCTTTAGGTTTTTTAATAGAAAACTCATTAGTTTTATAATCTTCGAATTCAATTTGGTTAGCCTCAGATTTAACTATCTTTATATTTGCATCAGGATTATAAAATATTTTTCCATCTTTTTTAGTTAACAAAATAATTCCTATAACAAGTACAAGAATAGCACCACCAATTATCATCACATTTTTTTTAGAAATATCATATTTTCCAATTTTCATAAAATCTCACTTTTCCTTTCTTTATAATATCTATTTTTCTATATATCCGCTTGTCTTTTTTGAGTACATATCATCAGTTATAGATTTATATCTTTCACCATCATAATCATCAGTAAATCCATTATATGCTTTGTATATTTCATTAGTTTCTGTATCATAAACTCTTTCATAACCAAGTGTTGCATCGCTTTGTTTTTGACTCATTATATCAAAGGATGCGTTTCTCTTATTCCAAGAATCCATTATTCCATCACTTATCTCGTTACCGATTTCTCTAATTTTATTAAAGTTTTTCATTCCTTCAGTTTGTACTTTATTAAATTCATTAATAAAGGAATCTGTAAATGTAAGTGACCCAAAAATAGTAGTTAATGTTTCTTCCCAATCAATAAACTTATCTTTTGGTGTAGTAATCATAATTGTATCATATACATTTAAATAGTACATATCTATTTGTTTACCATAATAAACATGTTCATAAATATAATAAGGTCCTGGATCAAATACATAAGCCGTAAATATTCCTTCCCCTTCTTTACCATTTACATCTTTAAATGTTGCTCTTAGTATGTCTCCACCAAAAACACTTTTTCCTAAATTTTCACTTATTTGAAAATTCTTTATTATTGGTAAAACGACTACATCTGTAGTTTCAGGTTCACACATTTCGGTATACATTTTGAAAAATCCTTCAGTTGTTTTTTCTTCTATATAAGGTAGTTGAGCCATAGGACTGTTTGGCATAGAATTTTGCCAATATTTCTTACTATCTGCAGATTTTGTATATCCTGATGTCTTTAAATTTAAAAATACCTGATACATAGAATTTTTAGAATCATATACTCTAATTGCATATTGGTCTTTACTTCCTGCTGTAATGACTTTCCATCCCTTTGGCTTTTTAAGAGTAATATCACCATTACTAAAATCTTCAAATTCTATTTGGCTTGCCTCTGATTTAACTATTTTAATATTTTTATCTGGATTATAAAATACTCCTTTTCCTTTACTACCACCCTTAGTAAGTAAAATAGTTTCTCCAATAATAATAAGAAAAATGACACCAATTATAACAAGATTTTTTTTAGAAATATCATATTTTCCAATTTTCATAAAGCACCTACCTATAATATATATTATAATTATAAAAGTCTAAGTAAGCAACAAACTTTCCATATAAAACAATGTTTTATATGGAAATATATTTTTATTAAAAAAAATATAGTATAATATTTTTAGAAAGTGGTGTAATTATGAAATTTAATGATGTCTTAAATATGTATTTAGAAACTCTTAATTGTTCTTCGAAAAAACTTTCAAAGGAGTCTGGATTATCAGAACCTGTTATATCAAGATATCGAAGTGGTGAAAGAACTCCTGCAAAGGATAGTAAACAATTTAAAAAACTTATTAATGCCCTATTTAATATTGCTAAAGAAAGTGGTAAAAATAACTATTCACTTAATAAAATAACAAGTGATTTTGAGGTCGCTTTTGAAAATGATAGTTTTGACTATGAAACATTTAGTAATAATTTAAATACGTTAATAACATCTCTAAAAATAAATATAAATGAAATGGCAAAATTCATTGTATTTGATCCATCTCACATATCAAGAATTAGATATGGAAAATCTAAACCCTCAAATCCAATAGAGTTTACAAATAAAATATGTTCATATATCATATTTAAATATAAAAGTCCTGATGATTTAAATAACCTAATTGAGATAATTGGATGTGATAAAGACATAGCAAATGAAAAAATATATGATGTTTTATTTACATTTCTAACAAGTGAAAAAAAGATACTTAAAAATCAAATATCAGATTTTCTTCATAATCTTGATTCATTTAATTTAGATGATTATATAAAAGTAATAAAATTTGATAAATTAAAAGTTCCAAATATTCCTTTTTATAAAGGTAAAACAAAACATTATTATGGTATCGAAGAAATGAAGGAAGGAGAATTAAACTTTTTTAAATCCACTGTACTATCAAAATCTAAAGAAGATATTTTTATGTGTAGTGATATGCCAATGGAAGATATGGCAAAAGATACTGATTTTGGTAAGAAATGGATGTTTGCTATAGCAATGTGTTTAAAAAAAGGTCATCATTTAAACATTATTCATAATTTAGATAGACCATTTAATGAAATGATGCTTGGGCTTGAAAGTTGGATCCCTATTTATATGACCGGGCAAATATCACCATATTATTTAAATAGTGTAAAAAATAATGTTTATAATCATTTAAACTATGTATCTGGGGTAACTGCTTTAACTGGAGAATGCATAAAAGGCTATCATAACAAAGGAATGTACTATTTAACGACAAATAAAAACGAAGTTAAATATTATAAAGAAAAATGTGATTTACTATTAAAAAAAGCTAAACCACTTATGGAAATATATAGAGAAAATAATCAAAATGAGTATGAACTCTTCCTAAAAAATAATGAAAAAGTTATTGGCAATAGAAAAAGGATTTTATCTTCCCTACCATTATTTACGATATCAGATGAACTTTTAAAAAAGATTTTAAAAAGAAATAAAGTGAGCATTTTAGACACCGAAGAAATAGTTAAATATAAAAATAATGAATTAAAATATATGAATAATATATTAAAAAATAATAATGTTAATGATTATATTTATGTTACAAAAGAAAATGAATTTTCTACTGATATAACTCTTTCATTAGAAAATATGTTTTATGATAAAAAAATTAATTACACTTATGATGAATATTTAGAGCATTTAAAACTTACTAAAAAATATGAAAAAGAAAATACTAATTACCATCTTAAATATGAAGAGGTGCAAACATTTAAAAATATAACAACCACAATTATAAATGGTAATTATGTGATAATTTCAAAAAGTTCTAATCCTGTAATTCATTTTGTAATAAAACATCCTAAATTAGTCGAAGCCATTGATAATTTTAATCCTCTTGTTAAAGAATAAAAAAATAAAGCTAGAAGTTCTAGTTTTATTTTTAGTTTTTACAGTCATTTTCATTATACTTCATAGAATAGTCACCAACTAATATATTTTTATTATTTTTAGTAGTATTACATATTATCATGGCTATATCTTTATTTTTTGATTTATATATTTGAACTTCCCCATCTTGTAAAGTTTCTTTTAACTCTAACTTATTAGTAATATTTTTTATACCATCATCAATTGTTTGAAATGCTGTTGATAAATAAGTTTTTAAAGTTATATCTTTATCATTTTCTTTAATATAAAATTCTTTGATGTTACCAGCTAAATAAATACTATTATTATCAGAGGTATAATATTCATTATATCTAATATCTGTATGTGTTTGCGGTTTTGTAATATAAAAGTCAAAATCATCACCAGAATTTAAATCTTTTTTAATAGTAAATTCCACGGCTACATTAAAAGTTTCGTATTGTCCTTCTTCTTTTTCATAATCAATACTTTTTATAATTCTATAAGTACCTTCTGGTAATTTTCCATAACCTGATTTCCAATTTAGTTCAATTTCATTACTCTCATTTGCAAGAAGGTGTAATGCTGGTAAAATGAAATCAAGTTGAGCATTTATATAATGCCATTTTCCATCTTTTTTTATCTCTATTGTATATGGATAACCATATTGATAGTTTTTATCACTATTATTAGTTAAAATTAAAGTTGCACCTTCATTTGTTAATGTACCCTCTTTAATAGACAAAATAACATCACTTTGTGAAATTTTTACATCAGATACATTTCCTATATCAAATTTATTTTTAGAATTTTTGCATCCGGTTACTCCTAAAATCATAATCATACATATTAAAATACTTAATATTTTTTTATTCATTTTCAGTCCTCCATTTCAAAATTATAACTTCTTTTTATATTATATCATACTTTCTTTTCCTAAAAATAGAAATAGCAAAAAAAATTAAACTTGTGAATAATTATTAAATATTATTAATATAGAATTTTACATTTTTTTAACATCCATATTAGTTGTAAAAATTAATTATTATATTTTGGCTGTGCACACTCTTTTAAATTAATGTTAAGTGACTTTAAGAAATCTTTTAAATATTTATTATCATCATCTGTAGTAAACTTATAACCCGTTCCCGAAGTAATAGTATAATTTGAAAAATTTCCCGTAATATATGTATGTAAATTTGCATCTGTACTATGTCTAATAATTTCAATTAAATCAAAATCATATTTACCTTTGATTGAACCCGTATACTCAAGTACATCAAGACAAGTTTCCCACTTTTTACAAGACTTATATTTAGTATATAAAATATATTTATTGTTTTTATATACATCAAGTTTTACAGGAACGCATGAAGTATTTGGAGATTCAACCGAAAATAGTAAATCTCCATATGCTAAATCATCTAAAGTTATTTTATTTACATCTACATTTAGATAGTTATAATAGATATTTTTTTTATTTTCTACTTCATTATATAATTTATCAATGTTTTTATCTTTATCAAAATTTAAAACTTGATGAGCAATTATTTTAGGAAACATTCTTCTTATCGAAGAGGTATAATCATCACCATCTTTTGAGTAAATAATTTCCTGTAAAATATTATTTTTAAATACTGCTTTTATTGGCATCGAACTTCCCGAAGAAGAAGCTAAAGCACCTCCATATTCTTCATTTTCTATATAAAAACTTCCATTATAAATCCACATATATGCATATTTATATTGACCATCTTTTTCAATACCAAAACCATAATAGCTATAAAATACATTAAAGTCCTCATATTTTACATCAGGATTTTCCTTAAATTCTTTCTTTTTAAGAAAGTCAATTACTTCATCATATAAATAATTTGAATCATTTACTAAATTCACCTTCATTTTAAAATTATAAATTATTAAAAAACTAATTACTATTAAAAAGATTATTGAACTTATAGTAAATATCTTTTTATTTTTTTTCTTCATTTTTTCTTTATCTTTTATCGAAGTTATAATTGCTTTTTCTTTAGCTTCATCACTATTATCTTTTTCTCCATTAATTAACTCTTCGATACTTATATTTAGTTCATGACATATTTTTTTAAATAGTGAAACATCAGGAAAACTAATCCCTCTTTCCCATTTACTTACTGCATTTATACTTACGCCCATTTTTTCTGAAAATTCACTTTGTGTCATATTTTTTTCTTTTCTCAAACTTGCAATGAATTTACCAATTTTTTTCTGGTCCATATTATCACTTCCTATAAAAATATTATCATTTTAATAATTATTTTTACACACACTATTGGTTTAATTTTACTATATTTTAATATTTAATAATAGCAATATATAAAAAAATACCCAATCGGGTATTAATTCCAAACTAAATTATATTTTAAATTTCTTTTAAATAAATCCCAAAGATTGGCTTTTAATATAGTTTCATTAATTGTAATATCAACTTCATTTATTTGTTTACCATTACTATCACTTTGCCAATGATATCCCCTTTTTAATGGAACAATTGCTTTGTCAATATTTAGTTTATTTTTAAAAGTATTAAAAATTTATTAAAATAAGTTAGTTAAATATATCAAAATATTGACTAACATCATAGCTATCTAAATTAGTTGCAATAATAGAGCATTTTAAGACTTTCTCTTCACGTTTTTTAATTATTATTTTATATTTAATACCTTTATCTATTTTCGGAGCATAATAGCAAGCATAATCACCAGAAATATATCCTATATGATTATGATTTTTATCTAATACTTTTATAGCATTTGTATCAAACTTATTATTTAATTCTCTAACAATATATAATTCTTCGTTATCCTTTAATTTATCAACATATTGTTTTCTTTCTGCTAAAGTTATTCCGACTACAGTAATATAACAATTTAAACTGTTTGCTGTATTTTCCCAATTAGGAACCAAAGTACTATACTTTTTTTCTAACAAATAATAAATATCTCTATCAATAACAACTATATTTTTATCAGGATATAATTCTTTAAAACGTTTCATATTTTGCAAACTTCTGTAATCTAAATTACCCTTAATCTCTATTAATGTTCCATCATTTAAAATCAAATCCGGCACATACATAAAAGACATATATTTATAATCACAATCATTTTTATCCAAAACAAATCCATCATTTTCATATTTATAATCTATTTGCAAATAATTAAATAAACGTATTATATTTGCTTCCCATGAAGACATAACCTCTTCCTCAATATCATCACGTTTGCCTTTTTTAAATTCTATTTTATGCTCATTAATATTGGTACTACTTTTAGTACTACTTTTATTTATTATTTCTTGAAAATTACATTTTGGAAATCTTGCACAAACAATATATTCACCGAATCTAGCTTTTTTAATTAATAATTTTTTACCACATTTTGGACAATCCATTTTTTCATAAGTCACAGGAATATTTTCACTAGTAAATTTACAATTTAAACATTGATATAATTTAGTACCTCTGCTGGTTCTGATAACTTTCATATTTTCATTACACCTAGGACAAAATACATCTTTTAAAATCATATTTTCATCATCAACATGATGAACCTGAGTATTAACATATCTCATAAAACACCTCCATTATTATTTATTATACATTAGTTTTTGGTGTTTTTTATCATTTCATTTAAATTTTTATATAAAATCGGAATTCTGTAATCAAAAACTCCACCTCTAACCGGACTTTTTTTATTTAATACAGATTTTAATTAGAATACGACATTTTCTTTTCATAATTATTTAAATGTATAAAAATATTTTTTAAATTGATTATAACTTCTTTAATATCTTCTTATAAATTAAATTTTCTTAGTTTGTTTTTTTCAAATTTGTCAATTTTTCTCTAATTCATATTAACATTTTAATATTTAAGAGTAGCAATACATAAAAAAATACCCAATCGGGTATTAATTCCAAACTAAATTATATTTTAAATTTCTTTTAAATAAGTCCCAAAGATTGGCTTTTAATATAGTTTCATTAATTGTAATATCTACTTCATTTATTTGTTTGCCATTACTATCAAGTATTTTAACCTTACCAATGATATCTCCTTTTTTTACTGGAGCAATTACTTTATCAATATTTAGTTTAAATTGATAATCACTTGGTTTATCACTTACATTTAAAAGTTCAATTGCATCATTTACTAATACAACATCAACACTACTTTTTTTACCATTTTGAACTTTTATTTTTCCTAATGAAACATTTTTATCCTTTATTAAGTTTACTTTAAAAGTATTAAAGCCATAATTTAAAAGTTTTACTGTATCACTACTTCTTTTTTCTATTGATTCTTCACCCATTACAACACTTATAAGTCTTAAATTATTTTTTTTAGCAGTAGCAGTTAAACAATAACCAGCATTTTTTGTATATCCTGTTTTAAGTCCATCTACTCCATCATAAAATCGTACTAATTTATTAGTATTGACAAGCCAAATTTGTGAACCATCTGGTTTGGTTAAATATTCTTCATACACTTTTGTAAAATCAAGAATTTGCTCATGTTTTAAAAGTTCTCTTGCCATAATTGACATGTCATATGCGCTTGAATAATGTCCTTCTTCATCAAGACCATGAACATTTGAAAAATGAGTATTTGCTAGATTTAAAATTTCAGCTTTTTTATTCATTGCCTCAATAAAATGCTCTTTTGAACCATAGGTTTTTTCCGCTAAAGCAACGACTGCATCATTTGCCGATGCCATAGCTACACCTTTAATTAAATCTTTAACTAAATAACTTTCACCAGGATTTAAAAATATTTGACTTCCACCCATTGAGGATGCCTCAGTACTAATCTCTATTTTATCATCAAGTCTTAACGAGCCATCATCTATTTTTTCCATTATCAAAATTAAACTCATTATTTTAGTCATCGATGCTGGAGCTAATCTTTCATTTTCATTTTTGTTATATAACACTTTTCCTGTATTTTGATCTATTAGAATTGCACTTTTAGCACCTAATTCCATTTCTACAGCGTTTACATTAGTAAAATAAAATAACAAAAATAAAGTTAATACAAATATAAATATCTTTTTCATAAACACCTCATACTAATTTTTATTATTATCTTTTTGAAAAAATTACTATTTTATTTTGAATTTATTAAAGCATTTGATATAATTTTTATGGAAGGTGATGATATTGAGAAAGAAAAAAGGAAAAGATAAGAAAGATAGCTATAAATCTTCAAAATGGCTACCGATATTTTTTATTATTTTCTTATCTATTTTTGTTGTATTAAGTAATAGTAAACTTGATAACGATTTATGGTATCTTCTTACCGAAGGAAGATATATATTAAAACATGGAATATTTCATGTAGACCCACTATCTATGCACGAAGGCTTAAATGTAGTTGTTCAAAACTGGTTTTCAGCTTCATTTTTATGGATAGTTTATGACTTTTTCGGAGAAATGGGAATACTTGCATTAATTGTACTTTGTAACGCTATGATATGTATATTAATTTATAAAATATCTTATTTAATAAGTGATGAAAACAAAATTTTATCTACAATAATTATGTTTATTTGTGATTTAACTTTATTAACTCACTACATTGTATCTAGACCACAAATATTTAGTTATATTACTTTATTATCTCTTATTTATGTTTTAGAACTTTATATACATAAAAAAAATAAAAAGTACTTAATTTGGCTGCCAATTATTTCATTTATTCAAATAAATATGCATGCTTCATTATGGATAATGTTATTTTTATTTATTTTATGCTATGTTATTGATTCAATAAGATGTCCTGCTTTAAGGCTTCAAGGGTATGAAAAAAAGCCATTATTTATTGCTATACTTATATCAATTTTAGTAGGGTTTATTAATCCATATGGATATAAAGCAATAACATTTATATTTGGTTCATTTTCTGATACATATATGAGAATGTTTATTAAAGAATTGTTGCCATTTAGTATAAATACTTCTTTATGTAAACATATGGCCATTATAATTTTAGCCATAGGACTTATTTATGTTTATTTCAGGGAAGGAAATATAAGGGTAAGATATATTTGCTTATTCTGTGGAACCATGATTTTAGGATTTATGGCATTAAAAGGATTTAGTAATTTTATCTTGGTAGCATTTTTTCCACTTGCATATTTTTTCAAGGATATGTTGCCAAAAGATTTAGGATTTATTTTAAAACCTGTTCAAAAAGTAACTAATTATATTTTTATGTTTTTTTCAATTGTAGCTTTTGGAGCATTAGGATTTTTCTATGTAACATCAAAAGAAAATGTTGCCTTATCACATAATGCCGAAGGTGCAATAGACACTTTAGAAAAATATTATAAAGATACGGAAACTGCTAAAGTATATTCATCATTTAATGATGGAGGATATGTAGAATTTCGAGGATACAAAGCATATATTGATCCACGTGCTGAATACTTTTTAAAGAAAAATAATGGTAAAGCCGATATTTTCAAAGAGTTTTACGATTTAGAACATGGTTCATTAGATGTACATAAATTCTTAGAAAAATATAATTTCACTCATTTACTCGTAGCCACTGATGATTATTTATATAGTCATATTGACACTGACATTGATAACTACTTTGTTTTATATGAGAATACAAATAAAGGTTATAGACTATATTCTCGTAACGACTTATTTGACAAAGAAGAAAGAGAAAAAATTATTAAACAATATAATAGTGTTGTCGATGAAGCAAAGAAAAAAGATTCAAATTAAAATGAATCTTTTTTTAATAGTTTATAATAACCAATATTTTCTTCGTAATAATCGAGTTTTATTTGACCATCTTTAATAACTTTTCCAACATAACTTTTAGAAACATTTTTTAATTCCGATATCTCACTAAGTGATAAATTTTCATTATAATATAGTTCAAATATATTCCTTTGTTTTTCTGTAAACAAACATTTATAAATATTGTAAAGCTCAGAATAATAAATAAAATTTTCCATTATAATAAGTCCTTAAATAAACCATATATATAATTTTCAATATCAAAGTTTTCTAAATCCGTCATCTTTTCACCCAAGCCAATAAACTTAACTGGAATATGTGTACTTTCTTTAATTGCTAAAACTATTCCACCTTTAGCAGTACTATCAAGTTTAGTTAATACAATACCTGTTATATTGGTTATTTTTTGAAATTCCATAGCTTGCATTATACCATTTTGACCAGTATTTGAATCAATTACAAGTAATGTTTCATGTGGTGCTCCAGGAATGATTTTCCCTATTACACGATTTATTTTTTCTAGTTCAGCCATTAAATTTACTTTATTTTGAAGTCTTCCAGCAGTATCTATCAAAACTATATCGTTATTATTTTTAACTGCTTCATTTAAACCATCATATATAACTCCGGCAGGATCAATATTCTCTTTTCCATAAAATGATGTTCCAACTCTTTCTGACCAAAGTTTTAATTGTTCAACCGCACCAGCTCTAAAAGTATCACCTGCAATCATCATAACACTTTTACCCATATTTTTAAATTTATAAGCAAGTTTAGCAATTGTGGTAGTTTTTCCTACACCATTTACACCAACCATAAGTATTACTGTAGGACCTTCGGAAGCATAATTAATTTTATCAGTTAAACTTTCACCCTCAACATAAATTATGAAAAGTTCATCAACTATAACTTCATTTAAATATTTTGTATTTTCAATATGTTCTTTTTTAACTCTATCTTTTAGTCTATCCATAAAACTAAATACTGTATTTACACCAATATCAGCACTTATTAAAATATTTTCAA
This sequence comes from uncultured Bacilli bacterium, assembly GCA_934096985.1. Taxonomy (GTDB): domain Bacteria; phylum Bacillota_I; class Bacilli_A; order RF39; family UBA660; genus UBA6448. Next base: position 185,365 of record CAKONC010000002.1, read on the forward strand.
GTTCATCAAAATATTCATCACTTACTTTTGTATATTTAATTCCAAGTAAATTTAACTTGGAAACAAATTCTTTTCGAGTTTTTTCTAGACCTTTATCATATTTTTGAGATTCTTCAGATGCTGAAATACTTTCTTTTTTCGAAGAAAATTTTTCTTTAATTTTGCTAAAAAATGACATTATAACTCCACATTATGATAAATATTTGATACATCCTCAACATCATTAAGCATATTTAAAAGAAGTTCAAATTTTTCTTTATCTTCACCCTCTAAAGTGATTTTTTCTTTAGCAAACATTCCTACTTCGTCATATAAATAATCTACATTTGGAATAATTTTTTCAATTACATCTTTTAACTTATTTTCGTCAGTAGGGTTTACAGAGATTGTAATTACTCCATCTTCATCTTCGAAATCTACTGGTTCAATCTCAGCCTCAATTAATTTGTCTAAAACTTCTTCACCATTATCATATTTAAAAGAAACAATGCCAAGATAATCATAATTATATGCAACTGAATTTGTAACACCTAAGCTTTTATGAACTTTATTAAAAGCTGCTCTTACAAAACCAACAGTACGATTAACATTATCAGTTAAACATTTTATAATAAGTGTTGATGCACCAGGACCAAATCCTTCATAAGTTACAACTTCATATTCATCTTGTCCCATGCCTTTTGCTTTATCAATTGCACGATTAATTATATCAGATGGCACTTCATTCTTCTTAGCCTTTTCAATAATTCTTTTTAAAACAATATTTGAATCAGGATCAGGAATACCTTTCTTAGCTGCTAAATAAATTTCTTTAGCAAATGTTGTATAAATTTTTCCTCTTGCAGCACCAGTTTTTTGAATGCTTGCTTTTCTTACTTCGTATGCTCTACCCATAACTTTTCCCTCTTTCATTAAATATTTTTCTTTTTTCAAGAAATGCTAGATATATTATATCAAAAAGATATAAAAAAAAAAACTAATTATGCTTTTCTATAATTAGTTTTCTTGTTATAAAGTTATAAACCATAACAACCGCTGTAGCAAATAATTTTACTATCATTACATCAATGTGCATTTTCGTAGTACCAAAATAAATTAATAATTCATTAATTCCTAAACCTACTACACTAAGAAGAACAAATATAATAACTTCTTTCGGAGTTTGTTTTTTAGCATCAAATACCCATTTTGTACTAGCAAAATAGTTAAATGTTAATGATATAACAAATGATATTGCGGCACTTATTAATTCATTTAAGCCTATTACTTTTGCTAAAAGAAATAATATACCATAGTCAATAACAAATGCTATGCCACCTACTACACCAAATTTTAAAATTTGATTAATTAGATTTTTCATTTTTCTTCTTTCATTAAGTTCATTAAAATTTCATATTCTTGTTTATGTTTTTTAGCAATTACTCCTAAAATAATACCACAAGCATAAGTCATTAAAGTAAGTAAGAAAAGCATACCAGCTATTATAAATCTTACTGAATGATCACTAACTGCATTCATAACAGGAATTCCTAAAATTAAACTAACTATTAATAAAAGTGTACCAATTATTCCAAAGAATGCCATTGGTCTATACTCTTTAAATAAAGTAGCAATAGTTTTTAGTACTTTAAATCCATCTTTATATGTATTAAGTTTAGATACACTACCCTCAGGTCTATCTTTATAATTAACTGGAACTTCTACTAAATGATAATTTTTATCAACAGCATGAATAGTCATCTCAGTTTCAATTTCAAATCCTTTTGATAAAACTGGGAATCCCTTAACAAAATCATAACTAAATGCACGATATCCAGTCATTATATCTTTTACATTATTGTGAAATAATTTGTTAATAAAAAATCTTACCATTTTATTTCCTAAATTGTGAAATGGTCTTTTATTTTCAGTAAAATATGTAGAAGATAATCTATCACCTATAACCATATCAGCTTTTTTAGCAAGAATTAAATCACACATTTCACGAGCATTTTCAGCAGGGTAAGTATCATCACCATCTATCATGATATAACACTCAGCATCAATGTCTCTAAACATTGAACGAATAACATTTCCCTTTCCTTGTTTATATTCATAAACAACTGTTGCTCCAGCTTTTCTAGCTATTTCGTCTGTATGATCACTAGAATTATTATCATACACGTAAATTGTAGCTTCAGGTAATGCTTTTTTATAATCTTTAACAACCTTAGCTACTGTCTTTGATTCATTATAACAAGGAATCAAAACTGCAATTTTATCCATAATACCTTCCTTCTTACCTATAGTGTACCATTTTAAAATACTTAAATCAACAAAAAATGCATCACTCATTGATGCATTTTAAGACGCATTAGTAATAAAATCCGCATTTTCTTCGAAATAATTATCTGGAATGCATGAGCCTCTTCCTTCTACTGGAGAGCTATCATCACAACCAATATCGGTATTTTCTTCTTCACCTTCGTTTGTGTCAGTTTCATTTACATAAGTACTTGCATCAACAATGTTATAATCATCTACGTTTATTTGATTTTCATTTCTATAGTCTTCTTCATCATTAAATGCAGGATATCCATCCATAGTATAAACAGAATCTGTTTCTTTATCATATAAGATATAATCAATGTAGTTTCTCCATAAATAAGTATATGCAAAATTAGGATATTTTAAATCATCTATTTGTAAATATTTGCCTTTTTCTAAAAAAGTACCATTAATTACTTGATTCGGTTCATAAGTTGTTTCACCTGTTCTGCAAACTGGGTTACTCATATCATAACAAGTGTATATATTTTTAAAACTTATATAAAATGTTATATTATCACCACTTTTGTCATATGTACAACTCGTAGAATTTATATAATTTGCACCATATGTGTTTTCACTAGAACCAGTTTCAAAACAACTTCCATCTTTATTAACCATAATTGTAACTTTATTTTTTACACTAACTCCATTAGCTTTGCCAGTGTATTCAATTTGATACATTAAATCTTTACGTAATAAATAATCAAAATCTTCATTACTATATTTGTATAAGTCCTTCTTTTTAGGCTTTACCTCTTCTTTTTCTTTGCATCCGCTTAAAGAAAAAATTAGTAAAAATGCACACAATGTTTTAATTAATCTTTTCATAATACTTCCAAAATTATTTGTTATTTAATTCAAATTCATAAGCATCTTTGCACATGTCTTCAATATTTTTTTCGGCATGCCATCCTAAAAATTTATTTGCATAATCACAAGATGCATAGCAAGTAGCAATATCTCCGTGTCTTCTTCCTGTAATTTTATAGTTTACTTTAACACCATTAACTTTTTCAAAAGTTTTAACCATTTCAAGTACACTTACACCTTTTCCTGTGCCCAAGTTACATATAACAAGTCCAGGATTGTCACAAATTTTTTCTAATGCTTTAACATGTCCTTTTGCAAGGTCAACAACATGAATATAATCTCTTACCCCAGTTCCATCAACTGTATCATAATCATTACCAAATACACTTAAACATTCAAGTTTTCCAGTAGCAACTTTTACTATATAAGGCATTAAATTATTTGGAATACCATTTGGATCTTCACCAATTAAATGAGACTCATGACATCCAACAGGATTAAAATATCTAAGAATCATTAAATTCCATGAATCATCTGATTTATATAAATCTTTTAAAATATCTTCAATCATAAGTTTCGTAGATCCATAAGGATTTGTTGTACTCAAATGACAATCTTCAGTAAGTGGTAATCTTTCTGGAGTTCCATATACTGTAGCGCTCGAAGAAAACACAAAATTTTTAACATTATTTTCTTTCATTACTTCAAGTAAATTAATTGTAGAAAATAAATTATTTCTATAATATTCAAGTGGCATCTCAACAGATTCACCAACGGCCTTTAAACCCGCAAAATGAATTACTGCATCAATTTTATTTTCATTAAATATTTTATTTAACAAAGTTTTATCTTCTACATTACCTTCGTAAAATTTAAAATCTTTATTAGTTATTTTTTTTATATTTTCAAGCACAATTGGCTTCGAATTTATAAAATTATCTATTATAATAATTTCATAACCTTTATTAAGTAATTCAACTGCTGTATGTGAACCAATATATCCAGCACCACCAGTAACTAATATTTTATTCATTATTTCCTCCTATCATATTTATAAATGAGTTAATACTCATATTTCTTCCTACTTTAAATCTATTTAACGCTTTTGATGATAAATTATTGCTATAATTAAATCCTGGATTAACTGTAACTGCATAATCATAGTTTTCTTTAGTTATAGCTATAGTATCTTTATTATAACTTCCATATGGATAAGCTATTGTATTAATATTTTTACCTAAAAGAGTTTCTAAATCTTTTTTGCTTAAAGTAAGCTCTTCATACTGTTTTTCATAACTATTTTGACCAAGCTTAATATGAGTTAAAGTGTGTGAGCCTATCTCCATGATACCAGAATTATCCATTTCTTTAACCATATCACTAGTTACATAAGTGTCTCCATCCATCCATCTTGTGATTATATAAAAACAACTTTTTAAATTATATTTTTTTAGTATTGGATAAGCATTATCATAAACATTTTTATATCCATCATCAAATGTAATTATTATAGGCTTTTCATATTCATCAGCTTTGTCTATTTCTGATAAGAAAAGACTGGTATAACCATTATCATTTAAATACTTCATTTGCATTTCAAAGTCCTTAACATTAACAAAAAGTGATGTATCTCCCCATGCATTATCATCAACTGCATGATACATTAAAATTGGAATCTTTTTACCTAAAGATATTTCTGATACTAAAGAAAATCCAGTATTATATTTTTTAAATGATGTAGCAAATTTTTCATTACTATAAATTATTTTATTTTGATAAACATAATAATCCTTATTATTTTCCTTTAAAAAGTTAATAAAGTCTTTTTTTACATTATTTTTATATAATAAATTTTCTTTTTGCTTTTCATCATCATTAATGCTTTTTGTTATAATGCTTTCACTATATATTTTTAAAATTTCATCTTTTTCTTTTTGACTTAAATTTTTATCAATGAAATTATCAATATCTTCATATTTTAATAAATTAATGTCTTTTTCAACATTCAAAATTTGTTCATATGACTTCGTAGGGTTTTTAATATCCTCGATAGATAAACTTTCTATTTTCATAGAATTTATTTTTTCATGAGTTTCAATGTTATTATTAAAATAAATGCTTAAAGTATCACTATTATTAACTTTTTCACCATCAATATAGGATTTATATTTTTCATATATATCATTTACTTTTATACTAATTTCAGCGTTTTCTTTTTCCTTATTAGATTTATCTTTATTACTTTTATAAAAATAAAATAGTATCATTGCAATAAATGATATAATAAGTAAACTAAATAGCATAATAATTAATTTCCTTTTATTCATATACTCTAAATAAATTATAGTTTATTTATTAAAATATGTCTATCATTTTTTTAACATAAAAGTTACATTATTTTTAATAAATCTTTTTATTCTTTTAGGTTCACAAATAATTCTATAAAACCACTCTAAATTTAATTTTATAAATATTTTCGGAGCTCTTTTTTTAGTACCGCTTAATACATCAAATGTTCCTCCAACGCCTATATAAACACCTTTTTTGGCTTTATCAATATATTTATTTATTAGTAATTCTTGAGTTGGCACCCCTAGAGCCACCAATACTAAATCTGGTGATAATGAAATTATTTTTTCCATTACTTTTTCTTTATTTTCTACATATCCATGATCATAACCTAAAATTTTTATATTTGGATAAGTAGTTTTAATTTTTTCGACAAGTTTTTCAATAACTTCGGGTCTACTACCAAATAAATAAATACTAAGAGCTTTTTCATTACATATTTCTAAAGCTTTCTTTGAAATATCTACACCAGTAATTCTTTCTTTAATGTTAATGCCATACTTCTTTGCTTTTTTTATAATAGAAATTCCATCAGGAACTAAACTATTATTTTTATTTAAAAGCATATTTTTAATAACTTCATCATTATATGAATTCATAATAATCTCTGGATTAACAGTTATTATAAATTTCTTTTGTTTATTTTTTAGTAAATCATCTAAATAATCATAATACTTTTTTTCAGCATCTTTATATATTAAATTTAAAATATCTTTCATTATTCATCCTTTTTAATATAATCAATAATAACTTTAGCTTTGTGACTCCAGTCATTTTCTATAGCCTCAGACTTTAATAATTTTAAATAATCTTTATCTTTTTTCTTTTCCATTGCTAAGTCTAATTTTTTAATAAAATCTTCATGATTTTTACCAATTAAAACAGATTTATATTTTTTACATTCAAGCATGTCTGTTGTAACAATAGGTTTTTCCATTGCCATATATTCAAATAATTTCACAGGGCTTGTGGAACTAGTTATATCATTAAGTACAAAAGGTATTATCATTACATCCATTTTAATAGCATAGTTTTTAAGTATTTTATAATCCCTTGGGCCAAAAAAGTAAACATTTTTTAAAGTTCCTATCTCACTTTTATCAAAACTATCATCATATTTAATTCCAAATAAAACAATATTATATTTATTTGTATCATTTATTTTTTTTATTAAATCATAATCAAACCAACTTGCAAGAGCTCCGTAATAACATATACATGTTTTATTTAAAACTTTTTTAAATTCATCCTCGTATTTAAAATTTTTGTCAATTGTTTGAAAAAACTCATAATCTACTCCATTTGATGAAAATATTAAATTTTCTTTACCTCTTTTTTTAATTATATCTTTTTCAAGATTATCTGCAGTTACAACAACATAAACATTTTTTTTATGATTTAAAACGTATTCATATTTATCAGATATATTTTTAGGAAGGTCTTTCGTACCTGAAAGTACCGGAGAAATATGGTCGATATATTCATATATAAATTTAAAACCATTATTTAAATAATCTTCAATATTTTTTACAGATAATTTCCAATCGGTGGAATAAAGCTGAATATATTTGGGCTTATTTACATTCTTTAAACACTTCATAAGTATTTTATTTAAAGTAATATTATTATAATTAATTAAATATAAATTATCACTAAACTTCTTATATATTTTAACTTTATCTGTCATAGTTGTTACTTCATAAAAAACCAAACAACCATTCTTAGATAAATTATTTGCTATATGTTGAGGTCTTTGAAAAAGTGGCACATTATAGCCAAAACTACTTCTCCATAAAATGATTCTATCATATTTATTATTTTTTAAAATTTCACTAATTTCTTTTGTATATTTTCTTTTGCAAAAAAAAGTTTTTAAACTAATCTTATCTAAATAATTAGCAATTATATAAGCTCTTAATTTTTTACAAAAGCCCTTAAATCCATATTTTTTGTATACATTTACAAGTTTACTTATTTTTTCTTTCATATGTCTCCTTTATCTAAATTAATTATATCATGATAAAAAAAAAGTACCAATATTTTGGCACTATTTATTTAATCTTTAGTTTTGTTACTAAAAACATTAATCTTTACTAACAAGAAAGTTACTGGTACCGCTATACAAGATGAAATTGCATAACAAATGATTTTTGGTAAGTTTAATTTATTTAAAAGTATAACTAAACATAGAACTTGTATAATAAAGTTTGGTATATTATTAATCGCAAATTTTAAAAATTTATTTAACTTTAGCTTACTTTTAAAATTTAGTAAAGAATTTAAAATATATGATATAACCAAACTTGTAAAAAAGCCCATTATGTAAGCAAGTACATCCCCATTAATGACTAATGAATATACTAATGAAATCCAAATTCCATTTATTACATTAATGAAGCCGATAAACAGAAATGTTATAAAATCCCTACTTAAAAAATATTTAAGTATTTTCTTTTTACGACTTTCCTTATAATTATTCCATGGTATAATTTCATCATTTTTAACGATAAAAGACTTTTTGGCAAGTTTGCTACATGGAGCATCACTAAGAGAATCAGAATAAAAGCAATCACATTTACTAATTCCATTTTCTTTTAATCTTTTTACTTTTTCTTGTCCATAACAATTATTGCCATTTATTTTTCCATTTTTTATATCCATTGATGTTGCAATTAATTTAAAATTATATTCTTTAGCTATTGGTTCTAACAAAAAATATGGTGATGCACTAATTATAACATCAGTATCTTTATGATTTTTAACATAAAAACTTTTTATTTTCTTTTTATTGATTTTCCAAAAATCATCTATATATGTTTTTCCATCTATTCTTTTTAAAAATCTAAAGAAACTACTTTTAAATTTTTCTTTTTCTACTATCTTTATCAAATATAAGAACATCGTAAAACAAATAGGAATAATATCAAATATTATTGTCTTTTTTCTTTTTAAACAATATTTAAAGAAATCCTTACTAGAATCACCATCATAAATCGTATTATCAAAATCATATATGTTCATACTACACCAAAACTAATAATAATAGCATTATAACTCCATATAATAAGCAAAGACCAATAAGCATTTTATCTTTATAAAGAATCGTGGTAGGATCACCTTCATCATTCTTTTCAAGATTCAAAGAATACTTCATAAATATTATAATTAATAATGGTATAGTTAAATACATAAATTTAACACTTTGCTCAATAGTCCATAAAGAATAAAATACTATTGTTAAACATAAACTTAGATATTGAAATTTATCTAAAAAAGCTTCATTGTATTCTGATAATACTTTTCTAGAATCTTTGCTATGAATAAGTTCTTTTTTACGTTTTCCAAATCCTAGGAATAAAGAAGCTGACATAATAGTTAAAAATAACCAACTTGAAACATTTACATCAATAATACTTGCACCATAATATACTCTGATTACAAAACCTGATGCTAATAATACAATGTCAACAATAGCTACATTTTTTAAACCCATACTATAGCAAATATTTATAATTATATATCCCATTAAAAAATATAGTGATGTATTTAAGAAATTATTATTTATTATACTATTAATGGTTATTGCTAAAATAACCATTAATACAGCAATATATATTGCTGTAGATTTTTTAATCTTTCCACTTGGTAATGGTCTATCTTTTTTTCTTGGATGAAGTTTGTCTTTTTCAATGTCTTTAATATCATTAATTATATAGATAAATGAAGAAGCAAAACTAAATGCAAAAAATCCACCAATACAAGATAAAACGCTATTATATGTAATAAGACCTGCACAAACCATTGGAATAAAGATTAATACATTTTTAATCCAATGCTTAACTCTAATTAATTTTAAATAATTTTTCATTTTTTTAAATTCCTTTCTCTGGCTTTTTCTTGAAAAGCACATATTATATTTTATAGTCTTTATTGAATTGCATTTTTCAATTGTTCCTCACAAATTCCAACTGCAAATCCGTCGTCAAAATAATAACCATAATTATTATTTAAATTGTCAAATTTTATATTATATTCCGGTAATTTATATTTAATATCAAAATAGGTTCCTTGAAAAATATGATTATCAACAATTAAATTACAATCTTTTACTGTTGTATTTTGCTCAAATAAAACAAATTGATAATTAACATTAAAAGTATGATTATATGCTGTTTTAGTTGTCATAATTAATGGTATTATATTATTAATTAGTAAAACAATTAAAATTAAAAATTTAAAATATTTAAAATATTTATTTTCTAATTCATTTAATACAATTAAAGCAAAAAATACAATTAGGTGTAGCTGAGGAAAATATCTAGCCCACCAAACGTCGCTCATTGTAAAAATTAAAACTAAAGTTATTACACATGGTATTAAAATTAACCAAAATAACTTAATATTTTTTTTATAAATAACACGCATTCCGAATAACAGGACAACAAGTGAAATTAGTAAAATTCCACTAAAGAAAATTCCGTTACCACTAATTCTCAAATCACAAGAATTCAAATATTCTAATTCACTTTTATAAACAGTGAATGGTAATTTAAATTCTGCAGTTTTTTTATCTGCCAAAGAAATATTTGCTGCCTTAGAAAAAGTAGCAATAGTAAATTTTTCTATAGGTGATTTAGTTTGAAAATATTCTGGCTGATTAGCAGTCATAATATCATATTTTCCCTCACCAAATAGTGGATAAAAAGGATGGCCATGTTCTTTAAAGTTTTTTGGATATACAGAAAGTCCAACTACAAAAACGCCAATCAAAACTGCTAAAACAGAAACGATCGTAAATTTTATAAAAAAAGGTTTAATTTTTTTATATCTAAATAAATACAAAATATAGTATCCTAAACACATAATTCCCGCATAACCAAAAGATGAAAATTTAATATTAATTAATGCAATAAGTACTGAAAAATAAACTAGTAATTGTTCACTCTCATTTTTTTTATCTTGATCAAATTCAAAATAGAAAAATATTATAATTAATAGAAATAAATATATATATACTAAAAGATCAACATAATTAGTCAAAAATTGCGTGCCTATTGTAGTACATGTAATTAAGGATAAACTAAATAAAATATTAAATAAATAATTTTTTGGATATTTTTTAAATAATAAGCATAAAACAAATGCAAAGAGAACATACATTGACATAATATTTAATGCTTTACCACTCTCAATATTTTTTGTTACTATTCCAATATTTGCTGCAAAAAAATGTGAAAATTGAGCATAATGTTCGCCCCATATATATGATGATTCATTTATATTTATTGGTACTTTCGATGAATCATCAAACTCTTTCATTGTTTCATATAAAGGATTCCAACCATCAATAAGAAAACCAATTGTACTTTTATGATATGAATTGCCATCCCACGTAAAATCAAAAAATTTGCCAGAACCAAATATAGAGAGAAAAATAATTACTAATGGCAATATAAATGAACCAATTATGTATTTAAAATTTAAATTATTTTTTTTAATTAAAAAATACATCATAATAATAATTGTCAAAAATAAGGATATCCATAAATAACATTGAGATATACTTACATGAAATATAAACATAGTTGACGTTAGTAAAACATTTATTACAATAAAAAGTAAAATAAATAATCCACTATTAAATAATATGTCTGTGAAAAATGTATTATACTCTTTTGAACTTTCTGCCAATTGTTTATTCTTCTGTTTCTTTTTCATTATTAAAAGCCCCAATTATAGCATCTACTATTCTTTCACTAGCGTGTCCATCTCCATAAGGATTAGATGCCTTACTCATTTTTTCATATTCTTCTTTGTCAAGAAGTAATTTTTTAGTCTCATTATAAATTATTTCTTCATCGGTACCAACTAATTTTAATGTTCCGGCTTCTATTCCTTCCGGTCTTTCAGTTGTATCCCTTAAAACTAATACTGGTTTTCCCAAACTCGGAGCTTCTTCTTGAATTCCACCACTATCTGTTAAAATTATATAACTTTTATTTTGAAAATTATGAAAATCAAATACCTCAAGGGGTTCAATTAAATGAACTTTATCATCACCATCAAATATTTCATTTGCTATTTCTCTAACCTTAGGATTTAGATGAATTGGATAAATTACTTTTACATCATTAAATTCATCAGTTATTCTTTTTACAGCCTTAAAAATATTTCTCATAGGCTCACCTAAATTTTCTCTACGATGAGCTGTAAGTAAAATCATTTTTTCATTTGGTTTAATCCAGCCTAGTTCAGGATGAGTATAATTTTCATCAACTGTTGTACACATTGCATCAATGGCAGTATTTCCTGTTATATATATTTTGTTTTCATCAATATTTTCTTTAAGTAAATTATTTTTACTTATTTGAGTTGGTGCAAAATACATGTCAGTCATTCTGTCAACCATTTGACGATTCATTTCTTCTGGAAATGGTGAATATTTATCATAAGTTCTTAATCCAGCTTCAACATGTCCAATAGCAACTTGATTATAAAATGCTGCTAGTGCACCAGCAAATGTAGTTGTTGTATCACCATGAACTAAAACTATATCAGGTTTTTCTTCTTTAATTACTTGTTCCAAACCAATTAAAGCTCTTGTTGTAACATCCGCAAGTGTTTGACCTTGCTTCATAATATTTAAATCATAATTTGGTTTAATATCAAATGTTTCAAGAACTTGATCAAGCATTTCTCTATGTTGTGCCGTTACACAAACGATACTTTCAATTTCTTGCCTGCTTTCTAATTCTTTTACCAATGGAGCCATTTTTATTGCTTCAGGTCTTGTGCCAAATACACTCATTACTTTGATTTTTTTCATATTATTTTCCTTTCCTCTTTTCACTTTCTTTCAAAAAATCTAAAATCTCTCTAACTTTACTTGTCCAAGTATTTTCTAATGCTTCTTTTCTTAACAATTCTTTATATTTTTCATTATTTTTATCCTTTATACAATTTTCTAACAGCGTTATAAATTCTTCAGGAGTTTTTCCAATTTTAACAGATTTATATCTCCTACATTCAGGTAAATCAGTAGTAACTATTGGTTTTTCCATAGACATATATTCAAATACTTTTACTGGACTAGTAGATAAAGTTATTTCATTTATTACGAATGGTATTGTAAGAACATCACAACAATTACCATATTTTATTAAATCTTTATAATTTTTAGTTCCAAGATAGTACACATTACTTAAATATTTAAAATATTTATGTTTCTTAAAAGAATCATCGTAATCAATTCCTATTAAAATTATGTTCCAATCTTTATGCTTTAATGCAATTTTTTCTACTAAATCATAGTCAAACCACTTTGCTAAAGCTCCATAGTAACCAATTATAGGCTTGTTTTGAGCAACTATTTTTTTTATATCAGTTGGGACTGGTAAGCTACTAGTAATATGAAAATCATCATATACTACACCATTAGTTGAAAACAAAATATTTTCCGAACTCCCACGTATTTTTTTTGCTTTTTCATATAAATAATGAGCTGTTGCAACCACTGGAATTTTAGAATTATTTAAAACAAATCGATGTCGTTCAAGCAATTCATCAGAAATGTTTGTCAAATCTTCATGTAAATCATCAATATATTCATATAATAACTTATTTCCCTTTTTTAAAATTGTTTTTAGTTCATCAATATAGCAACCATTTTCATTAGCATATAAATATAGTGTATATTTGGGCAAACAATTTTTTAATAATTCAAATTGATTGGTTACATATAAATTAGTTTTAATTTTTTCGAATCCTTCCACTCTATCATTCCAATTAACTGTACAATAAAAGAATAAAACATCTTCATGAGAAAAGTGTACGGCCATATGTTGTGGTCTTTGATACATTTTCATATACCAATCATAACCTGGATAAAATACAAAAATTCGTTTATATTTTTCTTTTTTTAATATTTTTTTCAGGCTAGATTTATAAATATATTTATTAAATTTCTTTTTAACACTATTAAAAAGAAATTTAATTAATTTGCCAAAGGTTCTAAAACACTCCAATATCCATCTAAATATTCCATTGTTTTTAATATAATAATAATTTAATCTTAAGAATCTCATGGAATTAATTTTGTTTAACTCATTACTATAAACATTAACTATATGTTCATACTCACTTAGTAAATGTGCAATATACAAATCTTTTTCCTTATTTTCTTTAGTTAATTCTTTGATTTTTTTTTCCAATTTTTCTACTTTTTCTTCATTTTGCATAAATAACCTCTACTACAATTTTATATAATCTAAATAATCATCACTCATTCGTTTTGTACTTAAAAATTCATAATCATTTTTTTCAAAATTTCTTTTATATTTATCGATATTTTCAGATACATTAATAATCTCCTTTGCAAAATAACTAGTGCTAGAATCTTTTACTTTCATGCTCATTTTGTTTGCTAACTTTGGAGTAATACTTAAAATATCATCATATGGTGGTTTAACACCAATTATGCGGCTTGTATTAGGAAAAGTTTTATTTAACATAAAATCAGTCATAATTACCGGTTTTCCTTTTAATAAAGCTTCCATAACAGTTAATGGAACTCCTGCCTCATGAATTGATGGTTGTAAATAAATATCACAAACTTTAGTAATAAAATCTCCCACTTCTTCCTGTGGAATATAATCTAATAAAATTATATTATTATGTGCTTTTGACTTTTTAACGTTTTCAGAAATTGTTTGATACAATTTCTCATCTAAAATTGGCCCAGCACACACAAATTTAATTTTTTTATTAATCTTAATAACCTCTTCTGCAATACCTATGATTGCCATTTGATGTTTTCCTGATGTGTATCCACCTATCGTTAAACATACTAACTCATCGTCTTTTATTTTCAAAGATTTTTTAGTAATCGAAGATATTTCACCATTATCAAGATTATTAAAATCAATGCCATTTAAAATTAATTTAATATTTTTATAACCTGTTTTTTTTGTGAAATAGTCTTTACACCATTCAGAAACAGCAATAATGCCATTAACAAATTTTAATTTTATTTTTAACTTTATCCACTCTTCATCAGTATACCAGATATATGTATTATGAATAATATAATAATTTTTAAATCCCAAAAATTTAAATAATATCATATGAAATGTAGTAAAATGAAATACTAAAGTTCCAATATTATTTTTAGCACAATACTTAATCATTTCTACTACATCATAATAAATTATTCTAATATCCTTTGGTGTATAAATTTGTTCAAACATTGGGCCAGTTGTATTACTAATACATATTACCGTAGAAATATCTCCATTATTTTTAAATGCTTTATATATGTTAGCGGCAACCTGTTCTAATCCACCACTTTTAAATGATTCTACAACTTGAGCTATGCCCTTTTTCTTACCTATATTTCTAATTCTATAATAAAGAAGATAGAATAAAGCACCAATAAATCTTAGTAACTTTTTTATTTTGTGCAATATTTTTTTCATTTCCCTACCTCATTAAACATTTTTATAAATTCTTTTTTACCTTTTTCATGTATTTCAACATATTTTTTCAAAACATTTTCATTGTTATCGGCTATTTCTTTCAGTTGATCTTTATTTAATAATTTTCCAGAATTAAAATCGTCTAAAGTAATATACTTCATACCCAAATCTACAAAGTCTCCTATTTTTGGACTACTTACAATAGGAACAATTCTATATTTAAAATAATCAGCTATTTTGGTAGGGCAAGCAACATTATTTACTGTAATATCATCTCTTAAAACATAACCATAATGGGCTTTCATATATACATCTTTGCATAAATCTTGATATGATTTTGAACCTACGACTAAGTTTTCTGGTTTAGAATATTTCCAAGTAGCCCAGAACTCTTTTGGATTCGGACAATAAATCATGTAATTAGCATTGTCAATACATTTATGAATCGACTCTTGCATTAATTCTATCTTTTGCCATTTCATGATGCCACCAGCATAAATTACAACTGGTTTATTATCAATAAATTTTTTTTCCTTAGGAACTTCAACATCATATTGTGAAAGATTACTATCAAAAATTGGCATTATAATTGTTTTTGCTTTAAATTTTTTTCCATATTTTGTTTTTAAATGTTCCTTTATTTTATTAGTTACACATATTAGGCATTCAGCTTTTTGCACTGTAACTTCCTCAATGTCCCCATACATTTGAGCATCTTCATATCTTCCGTATAAAGTTTCTTCTTCTGGCACAACACCATGAACATCAACGTATACTTTTACACCTGGTAATTTATAAAATTTCTTTTTTGCTTGCCAAACAGAATGGCAATATATTTTCTTACAAGCAATCATTAGCAAAGCAATTATAAATTTTTGTTTTTTAGAACTAGGCAAATATCTTACTACTGTTGTATTTCTTTCTGGATATTCCTCAAAAACTAATGAACTACTATTAGTTTCATAAGTTACATAAACTTTATAAAAATCCTTAAATAATTCATCAACCGCTTTAACTCTTTTATAATAACCATCTTTTAATCTCTCTTCATTAAAATATGGGGCAACAATTATTATTGATTTATTTTTTTTTATTCTTTTTCTCACATCGAAAAAATGATTTAATAGTATTTTTTTCATTACTACACCTATTTTTTACCTTCCATAAATTTCAAATATTCATCACATACTTCTTTACCACCTATTTTTTGAACGACCCCATGTTCTATCCAAACTACGCTATCACATAATTTTTTTATTGATTCAGTTGAATGTGATACATAAAGTACTGTAGTTCCTCCGCCTATCATATCCATCATTTTTCTTTCACTTTTAGCTTGAAATGCAATATCACCAACTGAAAGTATTTCATCAACAATAAGTATTTCTGGATCTACTATTGTAGCTATTGAAAACGCAAGTCTTGCTACCATTCCTGATGAAAAGTTTTGAACTGGTACATCTAGAAAATCCTTTAATTCCGAAAACTCAACAATTTCATTAAATTTTGAATCAATAAGTTCTTTAGAATACCCCATAACTGCACCATTTAAATAAATATTTTCTCTTGCTGTAAGTTGTGGATCAAAACCAGCTCCAAGTTCAATCATAGGGCATATATTTCCATATGCATTAACTTTTCCTTCCGTAGGTTTCATAACACCTGCAACAACTTTTAAAAGTGTAGATTTTCCCGCGCCATTTGAACCAATAAATCCAACAACTTCACCTTTTTTAATATTTACATTTACATTTTTAAGCGCCCAAAACTCATTTTTAACTTTCTTTTTATGTTTTCCCAAATCAACAAACCACTGTTTTAGAGAAAAGCCTTTTTCTATTCCGAGGTTAAACTTCATTGAAACATTTTCTATTTCAATCATATTTTCTTTTTCCATAAATACCTCCCTAAACATAATAGATAAATTTATCTTGTTTTTTCTTAAAGATAAATATTCCAAGTAAGAAAATAATTAATGCAGATACACCACAACCCGCAAATTGGCCAAGAGTCGGTGTATTATGATATAAAATAATCGTTCTTGCAAAATTAATAATTTGATACATTGGATTAAACTTCATTAGGAATTGAAGTGTTAAATTCCCAATAGATTTTATATCATACATAATCGGAGTTAAATACGTCCAAATTGTTATAATAATTCCGTAAATATAAAACATATCCCTTAAAAATACAGATACAGTAGACAAAATAAATCCCATTCCAACAGTAAATAAAAATAAACAAATAAATGAATACGGAAGTAGTATATGTTGCCAACATAGTCCAGTACCCGTAGCAAGTATTACAATATAAAGTGGTATTAACGTAAGTAAAAAGTTAATACCTACAAATATGCATTTTGAAAGTGGAAAAATATATTTAGGAATATAAACTTTATTAATTAAACTAAAGTTTCCTACAACACTACTCATAGCAAGATTACTAGCTTCACTAAAATAGTTAAAATATGTAAGTCCTATAAGTAAATATGCAAGATAGCTTACTCCCGGAGTAGACATTTTAAATACGTTAGAAAAAACTACTGCCATAACAGCCATCATAAGTATAGGATAAAGAAGACTCCAAAGTACTCCTAAAATGCTTCTTTTGTATTTTACTTTAAAATCTCTTGAGACAAGTTGTTCAAGCAAAAAAGAATATTTTTTGTAAACATATTTTAAATTATTAATTATTTTTTTCATATACTTTATTTCCTCTAAATAATTATACTAAAATTAATCTAATGTAGCAAGTTTTAAAGCAAAAAATGGTATTTTTAATCATTTTCACAAAAAATCACTTAACCTCAAAATTAAGTGATTAATTATTATTCTACTACAAATGGTTTTGTATACGACCCATCTCCTAAGGTATATTCGGTGCCAGGCTTCAAGGAAACGGCCGGACGCACGCCCCCCGTAGCGTCGACGTAGTGGTACTCGTACGTGGCGTCCATGCTCATGCCGCCGGCGGAGCTGTGGTCGAAGTAGTTAGGGGAAGCAAGCCAGTACCAACTGCCGGTATTTAAATAGTATGTACTATAACTGGCATTTCTATATGCTAGCAATACCTCCGGTTCGGATAATAACCCGACCGGATAAGTAAGTTTTGCTTTACTATTACTCATACTGAATCTATCAGTTTCATTTGTACATGCTAAACTATAATTTGTACTATTGGTTTTAAAATATAAATAAGTTGTTGTACTTCCTCCATTTGGATTCCATCCATTTGCTGATTGGTCACGCATAGTTCTGTCATTACAAAATACTGTATCTTCCAGTTTATCTGTGTAACTTGTCATTTTGTCTTTATACCATGAATCTATATATGCTTTTATTGTACTATCAGTTTTATTTACATCATCTGCATATAACATTTCATTTAATGCATCGTCTACCGATTTACCATTTGTAAGTGTTATATAATATGCAATACTTGGAATTGTATAATATACATAATAAAGTGATGTACATGTTGTTCCTGCTGTAAAACACGTATAATGATTACTATTGATCGTATTATAGCCACTTGACCATGTTTTTACTGTTTTTGTACCACTTAAAGTATATGTTCCATTATACGTAAATGTATTTCCAAATACTATATTTGATTGTGATGACATAGTCTTACTTGAATATGTATAAACTTTATTATACATATATCCCACATATGCTGGTGAATCAGAACTACTATTAAATGCTTTTGTACTTGCTAACTGTGAAGCATTACCTGTGTTATTACATGATATTACGATTTCACCAGTTGACTTGCCTACACTAAATGTTACTGTATCATTACCGTCTGAACTACTAACATCTTTTGTATATGATACTTTTATTACATCAGATGTTGTAAGTCCAGTAAGTGCTATTGTCCCCGATTCTGTTCCACTATGATTTTCAAGTGCAGTACCATTTTTGTAAAATGATGCTTTATCATAACGTGCTTCTGATGACATTGTATAGCTTAAATAATAATCTCCAGGCTCAGAAACTGTAAAAGTTATTGTTCCTGTTTTATTATTATCATGATTTGTACTTGTCCATGTCTTATTGGTACTATCAAATGTATATGGATATGTTGCATCATTAGTTAAATTTGTATATTCTGATTCTTCAATTAGAGTTAGGGGAACTTCATCTTTTTGAACTCCATTATATATCATTTTAACCCCACCAGTTTCAGTCGTTCTTACTATCTTCCAGCAAAAGCCACCAAATATAACATTATTATTTTCTACTGCCCCATTAAAATAATATACTGGATTTGCATATGTGCTGGCATCTGACTCACTATATAGTTTTACATAAGTATCATTATTGTTATATCTTTTAGCAATTAATTTATATAATTCTTTTGATTCTTTATAATCAAAATATAAATAACACTTGTCTGCTCCTAATAAAGATATTTTTATTTTACCAGTTGCCGAATTATAATCACTAATTTTTCCACCATTTTCACAAGTTGTTTTTTCTTCATTCAATACATAATCTCCTATTGGAATGCTATTTGAAGATGATTTAATATATTCTGTAGCACCATCTTCTTTAATCATTATGGCCATAGAATTATTTTTAGTTTCTGCGTTACTTTCTTTCAAAGTATGTTTATTACTGACATGAAAATATAATAATATTCCTAAACAAATTATTATTCCATTAATTAATAATATAAATCTTTTTTTCATACTTTATTTTCTCCCATAAATACGGGTTTCATTTTTCTTAAATCTAATACATTTAGGAAAATTTTTTGTTTTTAAGCATAACTATGGGAAATAACAAATATTATAAAATTAATTTGACTAGAAATTATTAAAAATTATTTTTTGAAAATGTCTTTTTTAGTCAGTATATAAAAGAAGAATCATAAAAATTTTTGACCATTTTTTTGACTAGAAATTTAAAAAAAATTAAGTACTTTTAGATTAAAATATTATAAATTTTTACCAAATTTTGACATTTTATTTATATAATTATACAAATTTTTATAAAAATATGATAATATTAAATTGTAATAGTACGAAGATATGGGAACGTTTTTTCTTAAATGTATTAGATTTAAGAAAATTTATTGCCTAATATATGCTTAAAAATTGAACATAAAAAAATGACTATTTTTATAGTCAAATTTTTTTAATATTTATTAATAATTTTATTTAGTTCATTATCTATATCATCTAGTAAAAGATAATCACTAAAACCATCTTCTAAATAGTGTTTTTTTATTTTATCTTTATCACTTTCTAGCATAACAATCATTGGTATATTAAAGTTATCAATTTTTTGCATACCTTTTAAACAAGAAAGTCCACTCATTTCATTCATTTCATCACTTACTAAAATATAATCATATTTTTTACCAAGTTTTATTTTATCTATTGCATCTTTACCATAATATAAAATTGAATATGTAATATCATTTCTATTTAAAGCACTTTTAACTTTGTTTATTAATTTTTTATTTTGGGAAATAATTAATACTTTTTTATAATTATTAATCATATTTTCATATTCTGTTAAAATACTATTTTCTTTATCATGGTATACTCTTTGATCTATTGTAAGTTGAAATTCTGTACCAGTTCCTAGATTTGATTTAATCATTAAATTTCCGCCCATTAGTTTAATAACTTTTTGGCAAAGTTGAACATTAACTTCTTTCTTTTCAAGATTTTCAAGTTCTTGTCTATCAAGTGAACCAGTCGAAGATAATATTTCATTAATTTTATCAATTGTAATTCCAGGACCACTATCTGTAATTGTAAAAATAATTCTACATACATCATATTTTTCAATGGTGTTAACTTTAAATTCTACGAATCCTTTACTAGTTTTTTCTATACTATTAGTAAGTAAAGAATAAAGAACTTGTTTAAGTTTCATATCATCACCATATAAATACAAATCAGATACTATTGTATGAACTTTAAAATCAATACTTTTCTTATTTTCTAGTTTAACTCTTGTAACTAAATCATCACATATTTTTTTCAAATTATATTTTTTTTCAATTATATTTAATTTTTGAGCATCTAAAGAGGATACGTTCATAATATTATTAATTGTAAAATCGAGTTGCTGCGCCATACCCGATATTGCAATAGTACCAGCTTTAATTTTAGAAATATCTTTTTCATCTTTAATTTCTGCACAAAGCTCCTCAATATTTTTAAGTGGATTTCTACTTTCCTGAGTTATTTCAAATAAGAAATTATATTTATCTTCATAATTTTGTTCCATAATTTCTTTATTTTTATATAATTCATTAAGAATTTTAATATCTGGATTTTCAATTGTAAAATACATTAAAAATGTTACAAAAGTTTCCATTGGAATTAATAAAGTTAATTCAGGATTTAAATATTGAACAATCATAGTAAGGATCCCTAGACCAATAAATAAAAATACTGGAGTATATTTTTTTTGTTTTATATATTTAATATTTCTAATCAAAAGGAATATCCAAAATGTGATTAAAGCACCACTTAAATAATAAACAAAATTTGCCGCAGGCCCATAAGTATAACTAACATTTTTCGTATATAAAGGTAAAATTGTTATTAATATAATTGATAAAATTACCTCATTAATAATAATTTTATCCATTTGTTTAATTTTTTTCAAATAAATTTTTTTATCTTTAATTCTATCTTTGATGCTTATTACATAAATATAATAAGTAAATATTGAAAGCCAAACTACAAAGTAATATAAAATAAATTTTAATATAAATATGGCAATTTTAGGATTTATATTATTAATAAGTCTTATTGCTAATGTAGCGGGAAATATCTCGATTACAAGTCCTAAAAAGTTAATTAAAATTATTTTCTTATAAATATTATTTTCTTCAGTTTCTATTCTTTGTTTAGAAAAATAAATAATAATAAGCATAATACTATAAAATAAACTTACTATTGAAAAAAATATGTTATCAGTCATACCACTCACCTATTATAAGAATAACATATTTTTTTATTTTTTTAAATAAAAAACATAGTGAAATTAATCATTATGTTTCTTTGTAAGTTTTCTTACTAAAACTTCATCTATTCCTAAATTTTCAATATTTTGAGCATTTTTTGAAAGTGCAGGATAATCAACTTTTCCAAGCGGAGTTCTAGGAAGTGAATCATATACTGCTACAAAAGAAGGTCTTTCTTCAGGAATTAAAGTACTTTCCATAAAATCCATTAATAAATCAAAACACTCTTCTTTAGATTTACCACACAAATCATCAAAAGATACATGGCAAATAATTCCTTTATCAGAATAATTTAACTTACATAATTTTACGCAAGAAAGCTCTTTTATTTTTTCTGCTACTAAAATTAAATTAACATCTTTACTATTAATAGTAATTGGACTTTGATCTCTATCAAGAACAAAAAGGCTTCCTGTATCATGAACAAATCCAAAATCCTTTGTATTATACCATCTTACGCCATCCTCATCTGTAAAAATAACGCTATCAGTCATACTTTGATTATTATAGTATCCATTCATCATTGCAGGACCAGATACCCATATTCTACCAGGCTCATTATAAGATAAATCATTAAAACTACTATCTTTTATCATTACGTTATTAAATGGAAGTGGAAGACCCGAAGAGCCGACCATATTACAATTTGGATGAGCAACACTAAAGCATGAGTCCATTTCACTTGCTCCAAAACCTGCCTCTTGAATTATACCGGTTTCTTCTTTAAATCTATCAACCTGATTTATATCAGGTCTTTCTCCACCTATAACAACTTTTTTAAGAGCATCAATATATTCAAATTTATTTTCATCATATAAAACTGAATCCCATAAATATTGACTCCATATACCATAATCTGGTTGATGTTTTCTTAAATATTTAGGTACACTTTCATAAGATAAATCTTCTTCGATAATACTTTCAATACCAAGGCTCATTGCCATTCCAATAATATCGGCATCCCAAAAGGCTAAAAATGGTGGGACAAGTGCAAGGTCTCTATCACCTCTTTGTAATCCTAAATCAGCAATTTCATGTTGTTTTGCAAGAGCATTATTTGCATCATGTGAAAGTAGTATTGCTTTACTTTCTCCAGTGGTACCACTTGAAAGAGCAATATTTGAGGCAAGTCCTGGTTCATAAACACTTTCAAGTCTTCGTTTATAATATTCACCATATGTTATAAAATCTTTTAAATCAATAGCGTTATTTACATTATTATTATGAAGTCTATTATTAAGTTTAAATAAAGCTACTTTTAATCTATCTATATTTACTATTGGAGTTGAATTATTAATTGGAAGTCTTAATTTTCTTATACTAGCAAATTCTTTCTCATTTAAAACCTCAGAGATACTAGGCTCTAAAATGTCTAAAAACATTATCATGCTCGGATTAAATCTTTTGATATGATTATACATTTCATTTTTATCTTCCATAAAATTCAAATGAACAGTAATTGCGCCAACATAAGCGCATGCATATTTAAATGCAATAAGTTCTGGAGTAGATAATGCTACTGAAGCAACAATATCACCTTTACCAATACCTAGAGCCTTAAGTGAACGAATAAAACTATTACGCATTTCAATAAATTCTTTATTAGTTATTCTTTTCATTCCCCTATTATCTATAATAAAATCATTTGGGTAATCCTTATTACACATTTCTTCATAATCTGCTTGATTCATTTTAGGCAGACTTTCCTTCATTTTTTCAGGATCATACCATTGTTCCCAAATACGATCTTTTTTGATATTACCAGTAATTGGTCTATCTAATTTAAATTTTTTCTCTTCTCTTATAACATCATTTTTACTCATATTACCTCCGAAAAATTATCTATATAATACCATAAATTTACTATTTGTAAAGTTAGTTTTTGTCATATTTAAGGGAAAAACCACAAAAAGTGCTATAAACTATCATCATTGAAATAGAATTTATTATATTTCCCGTTAAATAAGCACAAAAACAAAATAAAATAGTTATAACTAAATTTATAAATGTTAAATAATTAAAATATTTAAAAAAGTTATAAAAACATATAATAATCATCGCAAAATAGATAAATAATAGGATCATTAAGCCAATAACTCCAAAAGCATAATATGCAAGTAAGAAATCTTTTTCTAAATTTACTACATTTTGAATTCTTGTATTGGAAATTCCTAGTAAAAAGTCATATTTATTATTATTTATTTGAATTATTCTTTTAACAATACTTTCTTCTACAAAACGATAATTTATTTTACTTTCTTCGGTATTATTTATTAAATTAATCCAAAAGTCAGGATCATACTCATAAGAATAATATGATTTATAAAATGATTTTGGAATAAGTTCTTCATTAATATTTTTTTCGATGTATTCTTTTTTAGTTAAATCTTCTTCATCATAAGTTTCATTATTAATAGCAAAATCATTATTATTTTCGGTAGTTTTATATTTATTTAATTCCACATTTCTATTTGCATAAGGAGTATATGGTAAAATCAAAATCCATAGTAAAATTATTGGTAATATATATAAAATATTTTTGGTAAACTTTTCTTTTTTTAGAAATGCAAAAAACATAAAGCTTAAAAATAAGCAACTTAAAGTTAATAGTCCCCCAAGATAAGAAACTCTAGTTCCAAGAATAATCATAGAAATTGAAATAAGTGTAATAAATATAATGCTTTTTCTAGTTTTTAACAAATTATAAACATTATATATAAGTAAAAGTAAAAGTGTTAAAGCAACTTGATTAGCATAAACAAAATATCCTTTGCAAGCAGTAAATACATAATACATACCCTTTTTCCAATTAAAAATATTATATTTAATAACTTCACTACTATAACTTGAGTATCCGATCAAAAATATATCAGATATAATTATTATTAAAGTAATTATTAAGGTCCATGAAGAAAATATTATATTATAATCTTTTTTGTCTAGTTTTTGATAATATAAAGAATATATAAGCGTTATAGGCATCATTAATTTTAAAATTGTATAAAACTCTTTTATAAATGAATAATTAAAATTATTTGGAAATAAAGAGTTAAAATTTTTACTATGGTAATAATTTAAAAATAAATATAAAGTGCATAACACATAATAAATTAGTAAATATTTAAAATGTTTTCTACTATCTTTATATAAAAATAAAGTTGTAATTAAAATCATGGTAATTACAAAAATTCTACATAAAGTTGTAATTCTACTATGGAAAAAAATTGTATCAAAAAAAGGACTACTACTTAAAAAAATAATAGTCACTAGTTTTAAAATATATTTTAAATCAATTTTATTTTTTTCCTTTATCTTTTTTTTCATATAAAATATCCGTATTTGCAACTATATATAAAAGTAGTGTCATCATTATTAAATAAACAATCATAGATACTTGATTATCTCCAAGGACATAAAATATTGATACCGTAGAAAATAATATATCTATTCCATAAATTATAAGCATTGTAACCTTTGGTGAAAATTTCATTTTCAAAAGTTGATGATGTAAATGATTCATATCAGGTTCATCAATACTTTTATGTTTAATTATTCTTCTTAAAATAGCAAATAATGTATCAAAAATTGGTACTGCTAAGATAACAACTGGTATAACAAGTGATGTAAATGTTGCTCCTTTAAATCCTAATAAAGCAATAACCGCTATCATAAAGCCTAAAAATGTTGAACCACAATCTCCCATAAATACTTTTGCCGGAGGAAAATTATGTGTTAAAAAACCTAATGTCGAACCAAGCATTATAATACATAATATTGTATCAAGACCATTCATTTTATTTAATATTAATGCAATTATAGAAATTGTTATAAAATAAATTGAACTTATTCCTGCACATAATCCATCTAAACCATCAATTAAATTAATGGCATTAATTGCTCCTACTATAAAAAATACTGCAATAGCTTTATTTAACCAAATTGGTAAAAATAATTTTAAACCTAAAATAGAAATTTCACTAAAATAAAGTTTGCCATATAAAACTACGATTAAAGCAACCACAATTTGAACAAGTAACTTAACTTTTGCTCTAATTGGTTTAATATCATCAAAAACCCCTAACAAAACTAAGATAAACGAACTTATTAAAATTGAAATCATTTGTGTATTTATTGTTCCATACATAATATAGCCAAACAAAAATGCTCCATAAATAGCAAGACCACCAAGTCTTGGCATAGGCTTTTTATGAACTTTTCTTTCATTTGGATAATCAAGTGCATTTACATGTACAGCAATTTTTTTTGTTAGAAATACTAAAAGAAAACTCACTATATAAGTTACAAGTAGTATTTCTAAAATATTATAATTATTAACTACAAAATTCAATTTTAACACCCAAGTTAATTTTACTAAATTTATAAGTAAAAGTCTAGATTTATCTTTTGTATCTTCTTCGAGTATACTCCTTTTTTATATAAACCTTATTATTATCCGGATTATGTTTTCCAGAGTATTCTTGTTCAAAACCATCTAAACACTCAGATATTTTAACTAAATTTGCATAAACTATTTGATTTCTTACATTTTCATCAATTAATAAACCACTTATATAGTTAAATCTATCACGATCAAGTCTTTCCACTAAATGAAGATATTCATGAGATGTTTTTCTTCCTAAAATTGCTCCATTCCAAAATACATATCCATCACCAATACCTAGAAGAGTACAATCTTTTCTAGCAACTATTAAATGATGAAAACTTAAATCTTTGACATCTAAAAAATCATAACCCATAAAGTCATAGCCAAGTTCTTTTAATTTAAATACCTTTATCATTAATCTAGTGACATCTTTATTATTCATAAAATATCCTTTTAAATTTGAAACATAAAACTTATTCTACCATATTTATATGGTTATATAAACAAAAAAATACATTTTATATTGATTATTTTTTTACTTTAGTGCTATAATACCAAAAGGAAAAAAAGGTGTGATTTATTTTATGAAAAAAAGAAATATTGCTATTATTGCGCATGTTGACCATGGTAAAACTACTTTAGTTGATGAAATTATTAAATATACTGGTACATTTAGAGAAAATGAAGATCTTAGTAATTTAAGCATGGATACAAATGCAATAGAAAAAGAAAGAGGTATCACTATTCTTGCAAAGACAACTTCAGTTGAATATGATGGTTATAAAATTAATATTCTAGATACTCCAGGTCATGCTGACTTTGGTGGTGAAGTTGAAAGAATTATGAAAATGGTTGATGGTGTTCTTTTAGTAGTTGATGCTTATGAAGGTCCTATGCCTCAAACAAGATTTGTATTAAAGAAAGCTTTAGAAGCTGGTTGTAAACCAATTGTTGTTATTAATAAGGTTGATAAGCCAACTCAAAGAGTTAAAGCTGTAGTTGATGAAGTTTTAGAATTATTTATTGAACTTGGTGCAAATGATGAACAAATTGAATTTAAAACTATTTATACAAGTGCCGCTAATGGAACAAGTTCTCTTTCAAGTGATCCAGCTAACCAAGAAAAAGGTTTTAAATGTTTAATGGATTTAATTATTTCTGAAGTACCTGAACCTAAAGGTGATGAAAATGCTCCACTACAATTTCAACCTGCACTCCTTGACTATAATGACTATGTAGGAAGAATTGGTGTTGGAAAAGTATTTAATGGAAACATTAAAGTTGGTCAAATGGTAAATTGTATAAGACTTGATGGTAGTGAAAAAAACTTTAGAGTTCAAAAATTATTTGGTTATATTGGACTTAAAAGAGTGGAAATTGAAAGTGCTACAGTTGGTGATATAGTTGCTGTTGCAGGCCTTGAGGACATATCTGTTGGTGAAACTTTAACAGAAGTTGGCAAGCACGATGCCCTTCCTATTTTACATATTGATGAGCCTACTCTTCAAATGACATTTGGTGTAAATACTTCTCCATTTTCAGGAAAAGATGGTAAAATTTTAACATCAAGAAAAATTGGTGAAAGATTATTCAAAGAAACTCAAAGAGATGTAAGCTTAAAAGTTGAACAAATTGATAGTGAAAACTTTATGGTACTTGGTCGTGGTGAACTACATTTATCAATTTTAATTGAAAATATGCGTCGTGAAGGTTTTGAACTTGAAGTTTCTAAACCTAAAGTTATTATCAAAGAAATTGATGGTAGAAAATGTGAACCATATGAAGATTTACAAATCGAAATAACAGATGAATACATGGGTGGTGTTTTCGAAGAGCTTTCTCAAAGGGGCGCTATAATGGGAAATATGACTCATTTAGGTAATTTAATAAGAATCAATTATGAAATTCCTTCACGTGGACTTATTGGTTTTCCTACAAACTTCATGACTCTTACTAAAGGTTATGGAATAATGAATCATACATTCACTGAATTTAAGCCTGTTGAAAATATTAATATTGGTGAAAGAAAATTAGGTGTTTTAGTAGCAAGTGAAGAAGGAAAAGCAACTGCTTATTCTCTTGGTGGTCTTGAAGATCGTGGTACAATGTTTGTTGAACCAAATGAAGAAGTTTATGAAGGTATGATTGTTGGTGAATGTAATAAAGATGTTGACCTTGCAGTTAACGTTGTTAAAGGTAAAGAACTTACTAATACAAGAAGTGCTTATGCAGACAAAACAGTTGTATTAAAAAGACCTAGAATATTTACTTTAGAGGCAGCTCTTGATTTTATTAATCAAGATGAACTCGTAGAAATTACTCCTCATCATTTAAGAATGAGAAAGAAAATTTTAAATACTGAGCTTAGAAAAAAATTTGATGCTAGAAAATAGCATCTTTTTTTATTTAATAAATAGCAAATCACAAAAAAACTCAAATTAATGAGTATTTCTTTTATTCATAATGTATCCACATTCTCAAAATATGTATTTCTTTTTTTAATTTTGTAACCTCATAAATAGTCCTATGTTGTCTATTAATTCTTCGTTAATATAATCCACTTAAATCACCAGTTAATTTTTCAAAAGAATTGTTAAAAAAATTAATTATATATTTGTTACCATTCTTCACCTTTAGTATACTCCTTTGTATCTTTCCAATTTTCATGTTTTCTTATGTCATTTATATTGTTAACGTAATTAGGTATACTTGATAAATATAAAGTTTCTTTCATACTTTTATATTTTTCTTCAGAAATTAATACTGCATTTTTTCCTTTTTTATTAATAATTGTTATCGGATTATGATTAATATTTACATCTGAAACCAATTTATATAAATTGTTTCTAGCATTAGTTATATTAATAGTGTTCACTTTATCACCTCTTCTTTATTATACCTTATTTGTTTATGTATGTCTGTGTATTTTCAATTTATATGTATTTTTAACTAAATGTGTAAAAAGCCAATCTATTCCATTTGAAATTTCTGAGCCAAAATTAAGTAAAGATTTAAAAAAAGCAATAAAAGAATCACAAAAAATTGCAAATGATTCTAAAAGAAAAAAATATCACGATGTTCAAAATCTTATAAAAGCACTATTAGATGATTGATTCAAATATAAAAATTCCAGTGAGTCTGTTTTTTTTATGAAGTAAAATATTCTAGTAACTATGCATTATAAAACTTTTTAATTCTTTTAACTCCTGAATTTTTGATAACACATTGTTCATTCCAATACATTCCATATTCTTCGCCACGCTCTGAAAAGTACACCACAGCATTTGCAACGGAGGCAATCATATATCCACTTAGATGAAACATTTCATTGTAAACTTCTTTTTCTGCTATTTCAAAAGGAATAGTACTGACACTTAACCTTCTTATCATTTCAAAAGTTGCCTCAATAACAATTTCTGAATATTTTTCATTTCGATTATTAGCACAAAAAACTGCCCATTGATATTGTTTTTCAGGTTTAACCATATTAAATCCATAGTATATATAGTAACCAGATTCTTCTCTTGCAAGTTTATCAGATTTCTTTTTATAATCTGACCATTTTTCCAATTTTCCCGCCTTTTCATCTTCTACTATTTTACTGCCAAATATTTTTGATTTTGACTCATATATGGCTATTGGATCTGTTATGTTATATCCATCCTCAATATATGAATTTAAATATAGTACCTCACCATTTTTTGCTATTATACTAGATATTGCCATTCCATAATCAACAAATGGAATTTCAATTAGGCCAATTTGAATCAAAAGGAAATTTTCAACATAAAATAATTCGTCTGTTGTTTCCTGCTTGGTGCCATACCACCACCATGTACATGTTACTTCTTCTCCGGTATGTTTTTCTAATTTATCAAACATAGCTTTTGCAACTGACTCTTTATCAGTTTTTTCACTAGCAATAGGCTTTTCAGGAGCATTAATTTGATTTTTTGTATCAGTACTTGAAGTTGTTTGTTTAGTTTTTTTGTTTTCTTCTTTTTTATTAACACTATTATCTACAGGTAATGTTTTTAAGTTTTTATCTTGCACATTTTTCGTGGTAGTTTTACTTGCTCTAGTCTTGGTTTCTTTCACTTTATCAACATCCGATTCAACTTTTTGCTTTTTATTTTCTTCATTTCGAGTAACATTTTTAGCATCTAAATTTTTTTGTTTTAATTTTTCCTCTCTCCATTTTCTATAATCAGCATATTCATCAAAAGTTACGTCTCCTTTATTCATAGGTAAAAAAGAACCATTCTGTATTTGACAAACAAATTGGCAATTATCATTTGCCATATTGATAATTAAATCTCTATACTCTGGATTATTACCATATCGAGTTATAAATTCACTAAAACTCAGTCTTTTACCAAAATAAATCCAGTTAGAACAATTACATTTTTCACTAGTATACTTTATTCCTTCGATTGTAATAAATGTTCTATCGTAAAAACGAAAACATTGCATATAACCATCATTTTTAATTTTCATTGGATCTTTTTCTGTCACTTCAGTTTCTATACATTCGCTTATTAATATACCTTGATATTTCTTTTCAACAAAACTTTTTACTTTTTTATCCATAATAGTGATTTCTCCTTTAATATATTAAGATTTTTTGCCTAATCTGTCGTGTATTTTAAAGTAAATTAGTATATTTGTCAATTTAAGATTATTTAATTAAATAAAAAAATCTCTATAAAAGAGACTTTGTATTAATAATGGTAACCCGTAGGGGGTTCGAACCCCTGAATGCTGCGCTGAGAACGCAGTGTGTTAAACCACTTCACCAACGGGCTAAAGCCATTACAATAGTATCATAAATTTTTTTAGTTGTCTACACTATAATTGTCAAAATATCCAGAAATATAAACAACTGGTGTACCTTTATCTCCTGATCCTGAAGTTAAATCACATAATGAACCAATAAGGTCAACATATCTTCTTGGAGTTGTTCCTTGAGATGCAATTGTACCTTTAAGATCTGCGTCTTTACTCCTTATTTCATTTTTAATTGCTTCATTTAACTCTTCACCAGATAAATTACTAAATTTATTATCAGAAATATATTTAAGTTTTATTTCGTTAGGACTACCCTCAAGGCCTTTAGTATAATATGGAGATACCACTGGATCTGCTAGTTCCCAAATTCCACCTATTGGATCTTTAAATGCACCATCACCATAAATCATTACTTCAATATTTTTACCTGTCTTTTCAAGTAACTTTCTTTGAATATTATCAACTAAACCTTGAGCATTATTAGGAAATAATTTAACTCTTTCTTCTGTAGAACGATTTGAACCTAATAGGCCATATTTTTCATTATAGCCACTACCATCAACTGGACTAGTTAAAATATCATCAAGACCTAAAATAATTCCATTTGAATTTCCTTTTAAAGTTTTTTTAGTTTCAAATCTTGTATGAATATCACAAACAAGTACGTTTTCTTCATAAGAAAGAATCTTCTTTGGATCATTTGCTAAAATTATCTCAATTTTGCAGCCCTCTTTTTCTACTAAATCCTTATAGAAATCAACCATATTTACGCCGGTAAAGATATGTTTCCAATCACCGAATTTCTCATAATAAGTTGCTTCATCTATAACATCAGTGTAAGGATTAATGCCACTTTCTTTTAATCTTTGTTTATCAAGTATATCGTTACCTACTTCATCTGATGGATAAGATATTTGTAAAGTAATTTTATCCATTGCTCTTGCTATTGCAGATAATAAAACTGCAAATCTATTTCTTGAAAGTATTGGAAATACTACTCCTATATGATTGGTTTTAAACTTATTTTTTATATCTTTAGCAATCTCGTCAACAGTAACATAATTACCCATTGCTATACCTACTACAGCTTCAGTAACCGCTACAATATCTTTATCGTGAAAAGTAAAATTATCACTTTCACTTGCTTTAATAAGACTATCTACTACGATATCCTCTAAATTTGAATTTTCTTTAATTACAGGAGTTCTTATACCCCTTACTACTGTTCCTACATTTCTCATTTTCATCACCTAGTACAATTATAAAACAAAAGAAAAGTTTAAACAAATTTATTTGTCTAAACTTTACACATTTTAATCAACATCTTTTCTTGAAAGTATTGCAGCAGGTGTTTTTGAAACTATTTTCATTATTGGTAAAAGGCCTACGATAATATTAAATAAATATATAATAATTATACTTAATAATATAGTAAATGGATTTACTAAATAATTTATTTCAAAATAGCTTATTGTTTGTAATGTTTTTAATACATATGCTACAAAAAGTGTTCCCGGAAGACTTGCAACAGTGGTAATAGCAATAATCTCCCCATAAAACATTTTATAAATATCACTTTTCTTTGTACCAATAGCTCTATAAATGCCAATTTCTTTAATACGTGAAAGATATGAAGAACGAATCATTAGATATATTTCTACAAAAGAAATGGCTAAAATTATCAAAGATACTATAAGTCCTGAATTAACAGCTTCTTTCTTACTTTCCATGTAGTTTTCTTTACTTACTTCATAAGAATTTTTAACCTCTAAATTTTCCTTATTTAAATCACTTATTGCTTTTTCTTCATCTTTAGGCATTATCGTTAAATTTTTCTCTTTTGCTATCAAAAGATACTTAATCATATTTTCATTTACATAGTGGTATTGATTGCTACCTTCATAATATCCTACAACTGTAAGTTTTTGATCATTTATTTTATTATCAATTTTACTATTAAGTGGATAATCATATTCTAAAGAAGAATTTAGCACTACTTCATAATCATTAATTGGCATTCTTCCTTTTTTAATATTTAAAGTTGTATCAAAACTATAATTTAAATATGAAGCTGTTTCATCATCTACTTCATAACCTATATTACTTGATAAGTATAAAACATCATAAATATATTTTTCATCCATATATATACTATGATCGCCTTTATCAGTTATACCTTTAATAATAAATGTCATATTTTTTAATTGTAATTCATAACCTATTAAATCATTTAAATCCTTATGCCCCGTTTGAATAGCAAATCTTTCATCAGAAGTAAATAAACTATCTAAAACCGAAGAATCCACAACTACATCATTATCATTTGAAATATTACTACCATAAATAATATCATTATTACTTACATATTCTTTTTTTACTAAACCACCAGTTATTAAAGCCGATGACTCAGAAGTTTGATAATAATCATCAAAATTTATTTTAAATTTTGCTACTCCGGAGCCAGGAAGAATATAGTCAATACTTTCATACGAAACATATTTATTAAAATTATCTACGCTAATAACAGGTATTTTTGCTTCAAGATAATTTTTATTTTTTTCAATAAAATAACTATCTTTAACATTTAAAAGTCCAAATATATTACTAACACTATACATAATAAATGCACCAGATGCAAAAAATCCAAGTAAAAGTAATTTCTTTATAAATGAATAATCAAGAATTTTTTTAAATCCTAAATGTACTACTTTAAAAATATTAAATATCGAAGAGTATTTGTGTTTTTCATTTTTGTTTTCTTTAATATCAAATTCATATTTTTCATAAATAGATTTATCAATCTGTTTATAATGATCATTTATAAACTCTACACTAGAATTTTCATCAACAGCAATAATTCTTTCATTGCCTTCGGTTTTTATATAAATATTATTATTTTTAACTACTAAAGTAATTTTTGATTTTATTTTATCGTCTGCATAAATATTAATACTATTATTTTCTTCCTTAAATTTGAAATCTTTTAAATAAATTTTATTATCAATCTTATAATCTAAAGAATTTTCATGTTTATTTTCATAATCATTTACTATCTTACCATCAGAAAGTTCTATTATTCTGTCTGCATAAAATTTAGCAATATCAGTTTCATGAGTAACTAATATAACTAATCTATTTTTTGAAATAGATTTAATAATATTCATTATTTCAATAGTATTTTGACTATCTAAATTTCCCGTAGGTTCATCTGCTAAAATGATGCTAGGATTTTTTACTAATGCTCTTGCTATAGCAACTCTTTGCTTTTCACCACCAGAAAGCATTCCCGCAGGTCTATTTCGATAACGATAAATTTTAAGCGTTTCTAAAATATCATTTACTCTTTTTTGAATTTCATTTTTGTTTTTTATACCAATCATTTTTAGTGATATAGCAACATTTTCAAATACACTTAAGTTTTCTAATAAGTTATAATTTTGAAATATATAACCTATATTTAAATTTCTTTCTTTATCAACATAATATGTACTTTTTCTAGTAAGCCTTTTTCCGTTTACAAAAATACTTCCACTCTTTACTTTGTCAAGGCCTCCGATAACATTTAAAAGTGTTGTTTTTCCACATCCCGAAGGTCCTAAAAGACAAACGAGTCCATTATCTTCGAAAGTAGTCGAAGTATTATCTATAACATGTAATTCATTTTTCTTATGTCTATTAAAATATTTATTTACTTTTTCTAACTTTATCATTATATTTCCTCGTCTCTATATGTTTTCATCGCTGATGATTTAAATAATTTTCTTGAATATCTTAATGAAATAAGTAAGCTCATTACAAAGCAAACTAAATAAACTATTATATAATCTTTTAAAGTTAAATAATTAATCATATCACTTAAAGTCGGAGAATTTATAATATCTTTTGAAATTAAAACGATAAATGAAATAACTAAAATGTATGCAATATGATAAACAGTAAATAGTTCAATACTAATCATATTTTTTAACACTTTTTTCGTAGCTCCTAAAATACGTAAAGTTGCATAATAAACATTTCTAGATTTTTCAATTATTCTAATAACAAAATATGCGATGAAAAATAGTACTATAAATAAAAATGCCACTGCAACTACTTTAAATATTTTCAAAACCTCAGAAACGCCATAATTTAAACTTACTTTAACATCTTTTATATATAATGCTTGATATTCACTTTTATCTAAATATTTTTTTACACTTTGAATATTTTTTACATCATCTACAAATACGGATACTTGATAATTTTCTTTACTAAATAAACTATTATAATCATCATTTGATATATATATAACAAAATTATTATTATCATAGTCTTTAATATTTACTAAACCATAAAAATTATTTTTCGTATAAACTTCTGATACATTTAATTTAACTGAATTTTCATAATACTGATTTTTTACTTTTATAGAAAGTTCGTTATTAATGCAGTTACCATAATTACAATAATTATTTAATTGATATGGAATATAAGCATTACCTGGTTTTACATTCTCGTTAGGTCTAAATACTACATATATTTCTTTATTATTAAGTAGCATTTTTATATTACTATAATCAACATTTGCACAAGTTTTTATATTATTTAAAAGCTTATCACTTGCATAAAATGTTTCATTTTCTGATAAACTATTTGTCAAAATAAGTCCAGTTACTTTAACATTTTCTACGCATGATGAAGCATTTTTTGAACTCGTAGAAAATAAATTATAATTAGTATTTAATATATCTTCTTTAGAGTTAGTTACATAGTAATTATTTTTATATATTTTCATTACTACTTCATTATCATTTTCAGGCATTTTACCAATTATTTTTTCATTAATATCGCTGGCCTCTTTGAAAAAGCCATAAAACCAATAAGAGTTACTATTGTCTGTTAAATAATATTCCTTGTCTAAAATAATATCATTCAAATTAACTTTTTTTACATGCTCTAATTTTTTTAGTTTTTCTATATCACTATCAGAAATATAACTATTATCTTTCTTTTTTAAAACAATTCTTTCATCAGATAAATCCCTAAAATAATAATTATAGCCTAATTTATTTGCCTCATATTCAGAAGATCTAATAGATGAATATTCTCCGAAAAAAGCTAACGTAATAAGTAAAAATACAATTAAAAGTAATATAAATTTCATTGGAATGTTAAAAGTATTTCTTACACCAAGTCTAATTTTATTAAAAAAGCTAATTCCTTTATACTCGTGAATAGTCAAAGTACTTTTATTATATTCTTTTAAAGATATGTCTTCTCTAACCTTACCATCACTCATCTCTATTTTTCTTGTAGCATATTTTTCTACTTCATCATAATTATGAGTAACTACGATAACTAATTTATCTTTAGCAACTTCCGATAAAATTCTAATAACACTTTGACTTGAACGACTATCAAGATTTCCCGTAGGTTCATCTGCAATAATAATTGGTACATCTTTTGCAAGGGCACGTGCTATAGCTACTCTTTGCTTTTGACCACCAGATAAATGTGATACTTTTGTATTACGATATTTATACAAATCTACCTTTTTAATTAAATCTAGAATTTTTTGCTTTACATCTTTTTTCTTAAATCCATTTAAAAGAAGTACCAATTCAATATTTTGATATACTGTATAACTTGATACCAAATTAAATGATTGAAAGATATTTCCTATATAGCATTTACGATAATTTTCAATATCCTCGCTACTATAATGACTTGTTTCCTTGCCATTAATATACATTTCTCCTTCTTCATAAGTATCAAGACCAGATAGTACATTTAAAAGTGTAGACTTTCCAGAACCACTTTCTCCGGTAATAACCACAAACTCTCCTAAAAAAAATTCAAGTGAAACTTTACTAAATCCCGAAGAAACCATTCCTTTGTTATAATAAAACTTGCTAACTTTATCAAGCTTTAAAATGGGTTTTTCTGTTTTCATATTTTACTCTCCTACCAAAATTATATTATAAAATACCATTTTATACAATTCATTATACACTTGTTAAGTGACTTATAGATGACTATATGATATAATTTACTAGGATATGAAGAAAAGAAAATTAAATAAAAAAAATTTATTTTTACTTATATTTTTTGTTTTAATGTTTTTTACTTTTATATTTAGTTTAATAAAGATTTTTATATGGGTAATAGATAATAAAAAAACTGATAAAATTATAAAAGTTGCTAGTAATATTACAGAAATTACAGAAACAAAAAGTGATAATGAAGTAATTATTGAAACGTCAAATAAAACTAATGCTTATTTTGAATACATTAAAATGAGTTTAATTGATGTAGACCTTGATAAATTAAAAAGGTATAATGAAGATACTGTGGGATGGCTTAAAGTTGAAGGTACCAATATAAACTACCCTTTTGTTCAGACTGATAATAATGAAGATTATTTAACTAAATCTTTTGATAAAACCTTTAATTACGCAGGATGGATATTTTTAGATTATCGAAATAGCTTTCTATCACTTGATAGAAATACTATTATTTACGGTCACGGTAGAGTAAATGGTACTATGTTTGGTTCTTTAAAAGACACTTTAAAACCATCTTGGCAAAGTAATGAAGAAAACTATATAATAAGAATGTCTACAGAAAAAGTAAAAACTATGTGGCAAATATTTAGTACTTATAAAATTCCCACAACAAGTGATTATATTAAAACAAGTTTTATAAGTGATGATGAATATATGGCTTTTTTAGAAACTATTAAAAATCGTTCTGAATTTAATTTTAATGTAGATCTTAATAGTGATGATAAAATTCTTACTCTTTCAACCTGCTATAATGATACAGAAAAAATGGTAGTTCATGCAAAACTAATTAAATACGAAATTAAGGCATAAAAAAATGCGTAAAATTTTACGCAATTTTTTTTAGTTTTCTTTTTTTCTTAAAAGTACACTAGCACCTAAAGCATTTACTAAAGTAAGCATAATATAAATGCTTGCATTACTTGAAGTATTTGGTGGAAGAGGATCTTCATCTGGAACAATTACACCTTTTCCATCAGTTTTATAATAAACATTTATAACATTATCTTTTTCAGTAATTATTAAAGGTAAATTTTCAACCATTTCAAGTACATAATCAGTAGTTGATTTATCAGTATAACTTTCAATTACATCACCATAATAAGCATCAAATGTATCAGTTTTTGATTCATCTAAAACTCTATCATAATAATATCTAACTTCATAAGTAAATTTACCTTTTACATAGTAAACATTTATTACATCTCCATCTTCGAAAATTTCAGGAATAGAACTTGGATTAGTCTTATCAAATACATAACCAACATATTTGTTTGTTACATTAATTCTGTTAGCATCTACTTTTCCTGTAGTTTCTAGAACTTGTACTGTCTTAGTTACTTTTTCTATATCACTAGTTTGTAAAACACCATCTTTATAGTAGTTTACTGTATAGCTAATTTCTTTTGTTTGACTTTCATCAAGAATGTAATATACTTTTATAACTTCACCTGTTTTAATTTCATCAGGTATAATACTTGGATTAGATTCTTTGAATCTATATCCTACATATTTATCTTTAGTATTAATTTCAGATTTATTTACTGTTAAATTATTACTTTCTAATACTTGTACTGTTTTTGTTACTACTTGTGTATCTTTTGTTTGAAGTACACCATCTATGTAGTATTCAACTGTATAGCTAATTTCCTTTGTTTGACTTTCATCAAGAACATAGTAAACATCAATTACGTCTCCATTTTTGAAAACTTCTGGAATAGAACTTGGATTAGTCTTATCAAACTTATATCCAAAATATTTATTTGTTACATTGATTTTGCTAGTATCTACTTTTCCTGTAGTTTCTAGGACTTGTACTGTTTTTGTTATTTTTTCTATATCACTAGTTTGTAAAACACCATCTTTATAGTAATTTACTGTATAACTAATTTCTTTTGTTTGGCTATCGTCAAGTACATAGTAAACTTTTATTACTTTTCTTGTTTCAATTTCATCAGGTATAATACTTGGATCAGATTCTTTGAATCTATATCCAACATATTTATCTTTAGTATTAATTTCGTCTTTATTTACAGTTAAATAATCACTTTTTAATACTTGTACTGTTTTTGTTACTACTTGTGTATCTTTTGTTTGAAGTACACCATCTATGTAGTATTCAACTGTATAGCTAATTTCCTTTGTTTGACTTTCATCAAGAACATAGTAAACATCAATTACGTCTCCATTTTTGAAAACTTCTGGAATAGAACTTGGATTAGTCTTATCAAACTTATATCCAAAATATTTATTTGTTACATTGATTTTGCTAGTTTCTACCTTTCCTGTAGTTTCTAAAACTTGTATTGTCTTAGTTACTTTTTCTGTATCACTAGTTTGTAAAACACCATCTTTATAGTAATTTACTGTATAGCTAATTTCCTTTGTTTGACTTTCATC
>CAKONC010000003.1 GCA_934096985.1 uncultured Bacilli bacterium
TCTGTATCACTAGTTTGTAAAACACCATCTTTATAGTAATTTACTGTATAGCTAATTTCCTTTGTTTGACTTTCATCAAGAACATAGTAAACATCAATTACGTCTCCATTTTTGAAAGTTTCAGGAATAACACTAGGATTAGTTTTATCAAATTTATAACCAACATATTTGTTTGTTACATTGATTTTGCTAGTGTCTACTTTTCCTGTAGTATCTAAAACTTGTATTGTCTTAGTTACTTTTTCTGTATCACTAGTTTGTAAAACACCATCTTTATAGTAATTTACTGTATAGCTAATTTCCTTTGTTTGACTTTCATCTGCAACATAATAAACTTTTATTACGTTTTCTTTTTTAGAACTTATAACAGAAGTTTTATCTGGAGTAGCTTTATCAAATTTATAACCATATTTTGTATTAGCTTTAATTTTTTCATCAGTTACACCAAATTCTTTACCTTTTGCAAGTGTGCCTGTTTCTGTTAAATCTGCATCTTTAACATTATTATAATAATATTCAATAGTATAATCGTATTTATCTACTTCCCAATATACTTCAGGATTTTCATCACAAGTAATAGTTTTTTCATTACCTTGTGAATCAGTATAACTTAAAGTAAATCCAGCATTTGTGGCATACCAACCATCATCAGTAATTTTGTCTTCATCAATTGTAATATCAAATGAGAATACTTTACCTTTTTCTGTAATGTCAAATTTTTCACTTGTATAAGTTTTGCCTTGAGCGTCTGTCATTACAAATTTTGCACCAATATTATCAGTTAAAGTTGCATTAGTACCAGCATCAGCTTTACCTATTATAGTGGCAATATCAGTAAATTTATTTACAATTGTTGTAGGATCTGATAAATATACATGATCTGCACCTGAAGCTACTTCACTTAATATTGTACCATTGTAATCATATCCAATAGCAAATACTTCAGCGCTTTTTTGAACTGTTTTAGCCATTTCTTTTGTCTTGGCTTCAGTAGTAGCGTCCATGTATGAGCCTGGGCCTTGTGTATAACCGTCTTCATCATAATATAATGTTGGTTCACCATCACTTATTACAACAACATATTTAATAGCGTCTTTTTTTACATTTGATGCTGTTAATAATTTATTTGCTTCATAAAGTCCAGCATGTAAGTTTGTTCCACCCTTTGGTTTTCCAAATTTTACATTAGAGAAATCTTTATTATCGAAATCTCTTAAAACTGTAGCATCATTATAGGCATTATCAAATATTCCTAAAAAACCATCTTCATCAGCAAATGTTACAAGAGCAATCTTTGCGTTTGGTAATTTTTTATGTAATGTTGAAGCAAATGTTTTTGCACCATTAACAGCGCTTGTCCATTTTGCATCTTTAGAGCAATTAGAACTATTACACATAGAATTAGATTTATCAAGAACTACAACAGCATAAACATCTTTTTTATTTGAAGTTTCTGTTTTAACACTTTTACCTTTTACTTCAAAGGTAACATTGTATTTACCCTCTACATCAGTTTTAGATACTGTTTTAGTAACTTGCACATCACCATCTTCAGCTAAACTACCTTTAGTTACAGTAACACTTTTATTACTAATTTGATTACCTAATCTTAAATCACCTTTCTGTTCTTTATATTCTGCAAAAACCACAGTTGAAACTACTACTGCAACAAGAACAATTGCACTAGTAAAAAAATATTTTAGTTTCTTCATAAACCAAAAACCTCCTGATGGTTTACTATACTACCATACAAAAATATTATTGTCAATCAACATTTTCCTTTCTCTAGTAGTATAGAAATAAATATTTAAATTTATACAAAAAAAAACCAAATTTTGGAAAATTTGATTAATTTATTTTAAATTATTTATTTAATTCTATATGGATTACTTAAGATTCCATTTCCCGTAAGTTCAATGTTAGTGTCTAAATTTAAGACAGGACGAACAGAACCAAGATTAGAATAAGCACTTTCATATATGTATCCATTCGAATTGACAATATACGTATGACTTCCTGAACTATATGATGGAGAAATTGTCCATTCAAAATTATTAATAAAATTTTTATTGTACAGCAAATTTTGTATTGAACATTTTTCCACATCAAGTTGAATCTTAACAGAACTATTATTTGAATAGCTAACTATACTTCCAACACAATCACTTGCCATTACCACATACATAC
Organism: uncultured Bacilli bacterium; assembly: GCA_934096985.1. GTDB lineage: Bacteria > Bacillota_I > Bacilli_A > RF39 > UBA660 > UBA6448. Next base: position 2,188 of record CAKONC010000003.1, read on the forward strand.
ATTAATTCTACTTTTCCATCAAATACTTGATTATTCTAAAAGTATTATCTTCGGCACATGTTCCTGATAAATTATAATCTAAACATATATAATTATCTGGTTAAGTTCCTTCACAGTTTAAATTATCAACATATATTTTCCCTGTAAAAGCTTTACCTGCAAGCTGAGATTGAAACGCATCTAAATTATAATATCTTGCAGTTACTTTAAATGTTTGTGTGCTTTCACTGCCACCATTATTTGTTATTGTAGCACCTGTTACAAGTTTTATTTTTGCACCAGTAGTACTAGTTTTTGCTATCCAACCCTTTGATGTACTATAATCAATGTTTGTTTCTTCAACAAAAGGATTTGATGTACCAGTTGGTCCTTCCACTTCAAAAGTTATTTCTTTATTAGCACCACTTGTTTTAGTAGTTGGGCTTACTCCATATATATTTGAGCTTAAATCATATTCAAATACTACATCATAAGTACACCTTGTACTAACATCTGATGTACCAAATAAAGACACATTAATTGTAGCAACGTTTTCAGCAATTGCTACTGTATTATTTGAATCAAAATCAGTCATATTTGCAGCAGGTACCTGTAGATTTAAATCTGAACTGCTTGTTACAAATGATATATTTCCTGGAGCAGAGGCATTAATATTTACTGCTACAGAGCCATTTAAATCTAAATTAAATTTACCCAAAAAAGCAAATGATGCTGAAACCACTATTGTAATTAACATAAATATTGCTAAAATTGAATATATATTTAATTTCTCTCTATTATCCTTCATAAGAATATTTTAACACATTTCAATTTATATAGGAATATTAAAAAAGCACAAAATGTGCTAAATAATTTCTTTTGCTATAACAAGCATATATTTATTTTTATATTTACTATATTCTTTTAAATTACTACATGTCTGAATTATTAATAAATTATCATTTACACTTACATTTATACCAGTTTCATAAAATGATTTGTTTTTAAGTTTTTGATAATGTGCCTCTTTTTCTTCTGCAGAAGAAAAATTTATTTTCATATAATCCCAATCTTTAGTTTCTACGTATGCAGAAAAAATTTGATATTTTCTTACTTTTTTAGTAGTAGAAATATAAACGTATTGATGAGCCTTATAATAATCTTCATTTACATAATTTTCAATAATCATTATTGGGAGCATGTAATTCGGAGAACTATGACCAAATATTAAAAGTTTTTCACTTTCATCAATATCTATTCTATAATCCAAAAAAATTGAACCATTTATATTGTAGGTTTTATCTGGTAAATGATTTAAATAATAACTATTATCCTTCCCTTGCATTATTACAGTATTAAAATTAGTATCATTTATTTGAATGCTTCCTACAACATCATCATTATTATATTCTTTTTTTAATGACGTAATTTTTTCCTCATATACTTCTTCTTTATTGTTTGGTAAATCTTTTGATACTAAAATAAAATTATCATATTTACCAACGTTATAATATTCTAAAACAAAATATAATGATAAAAATATAAGTACTATAATAGGAATTATTACTAATAATTTATTAATAATTTTCATAAGGTTTCTTCCTTTTCAAAAAAGATTATAGCATTATTATATTATATATGTAAACTAAAAATATTATATTTCATAATTCTTATTTTATTAGGTAAACTATATTTATAAAGTTTTTAATTGATGGTAAAATATTAAGGAAAAGGAGATTATTATGTTTAAATTAGTTTCTAAATATAAACCTGCGGGAGATCAAAATAATGCAATTGAAAAGCTTACTGAAGGCGTAAATAATAATGAAAAACATCAAGTTTTATTGGGAGCAACTGGAACTGGAAAGACATTTACAATTGCTAATGTAATTGCTAAAACAGGAAAACCAACTTTAGTTTTATCTCATAATAAAACTTTGGCTGGACAACTTTATGCAGAGCTTAAGGAAATGTTTCCTGAAAACCATGTTGAATATTTTGTTTCATATTACGATTATTATCAACCCGAAGCATATGTTCCTTCATCAGATACATATATTGAAAAAGATTCTTCGATAAATGATGAAATTGATGAACTTAGACATAAAGCAACATCTGCATTAATTAATTATAAAGATGTCATTGTAGTGTCAAGTGTATCATGTATTTACAATATTGGACAAAAAGAAGATTATGAAAAAAACATGTTTGTTATAAATTTAAATGATAATTTTTCTAGAAATTACATTATTTCCAAACTCGTAGATATGACATATGAAAGAAATGAAATGGATTTTCATCGTGGTACATTTAGAGTTCGTGGAAATAGTATAGATATTGTTCCCATAAATGAAAAAAGTGAGGCTATTAAAATTACCCTGGAAGATGATATTGTTTCTTCGATTGTAATATTTGACCCACTTACAGGTAGCGTACTTAAAAGAAAGCAAACAGTAATTATTTCTCCAGCATCTTTATTTGTCACAAGTAAAGAAACTTTAGAAATTGCTACGAAAAATATTGAAATTGAACTTCAGGAAAGGCTTAAAGAATTACACGAGCAAAATAAATTAATCGAAGAACAACGACTTAAAGAAAGAACTAATTATGACATTGAAATGCTAAGAGAAACAGGATTTTGTAATGGAATTGAAAACTACTCAAGGCATTTATCTTTGAAAAAAGAGGGAGAAACCCCTACGACACTTATGGATTTTTTCCCTAAAGATTATTTACTTGTTATTGATGAAAGTCATGTTACCCTTCCCCAAGTAAGAGCCATGTATAATGGTGATAGAATGCGTAAACAAACTTTAGTCGATTATGGATTTAGACTTCCAAGTGCTCTTGATAATAGGCCTTTAAAATTTGATGAATTTAATGATAAAATAAATGAAGTTATTTATGTATCCGCAACTCCCGGAGACTATGAACTATCACTTACTAATAACAAATATATTGAACAAATAATTAGACCTACAGGTCTTTTAGACCCAACTATCGAAGTTAAGAAAACCGAAGGACAAATTGACGATATTGTTTCACAAATAAATAAATGTAAAGAAAATAATGAAAGAGTTTTAATTACTACACTTACTATTAAAATGAGTGAAGAATTAACTGATTACTTAAAAAGTTTAAACATCAAAGTTGCCTATTTACATAATGAAGTAAAAACTTTAGAAAGACTTAAAATTATTCATGATTTAAGAGCTGGTGTATATGATTGTATCGTAGGGATCAATCTTTTAAGAGAGGGACTTGATATTCCCGAGGTAAGTCTAATATGTATACTTGACGCTGATAAACAAGGATTTTTAAGAAGTACCAGAAGTTTAATTCAAACTATTGGTAGGGCTGCAAGAAATAAAAATGGTCATGTTATAATGTATGCTGATAATTATAGTGAAGCTATGAATGAGGCTATTAAAGAAACCCAAAGAAGAAGAAAAATCCAAGAGGAATACAACACTTTACATAATATTACACCACAGACAATTATTAAAAGTATTAAAGAACTTCCTACAACCGATGAAACAAATGGCAAAACAAAAACTAAATTAAGTAAAAAAGATAAAGCTGAAATAATTATAAAACTTGAAAATGAAATGAGAGAGTCCGCTAAAAATCTTGACTTTGAAAAAGCAATGGAATTAAGGGATATTCTTTTTGAAATCAAAGGTTCAAAATAATTTGATATTATGATAAAATATTGGAAAGGTAGATATGGTGAAAAGAAGAAAAAAAATTAAAAAAAGTGGAATTTTATTTATATTAATAATAGTCTTTATAATAGGTTTTTTCTTATTTAATAAAAAAGATGATAAACCTAGTAATAAAACTATATCAATTATGAAAGAAAATAATATTGATGAAAAGTATTATTCTAAAACTTTAGAATATGTTTTACTTAATGGAATATATGATGAAAAGTATTTAAACGAATATAAAGATATAGAGTTTAATAACGAAGACAATTTTGAAAGTATTTTAACTACATTTCTTCCTAAAGGATATAAAGGAAAAGAAATAAATTATATTTTAAAATTAAGTGACAAAAACATTGATATTTTAAAGAGCAAAGACTACAAAGATATAAGCAATTATTATCAATATAAAAATTTTGATGCAAGTAAAATAGAAAGATATAATGATTATAAAACTTTAAGTGATGAAAGTTATCAAAACGTTATAACTATGGTAAATATTAATATTGATTTGCCTTATTATAGTGATACTAAAATGGTCGAAAATGCTGATGATGTACTTGTTCTTGTAAATAAATATAATTATCTTCCTAAAGGTTATAAACCAAGTGATTTAGACTATCTTGATGGAGCTTATGGTAATAAAGTTCCTATTAGGAAAATTATTAAAGAATCATTTCTAGCTTTACAAGAAAGTGCTAAAAACGAAATTAATATAACATTAATGCCTACGACAGCATTTAGAGAGGAAAACTTTCAAGAAACACTTTATAATAACTATGTAAAATCATACGGTAAAAGTGATGCTGATACATTTTCCGCAAGGCCTGGATATTCAGAACATCAAACTGGACTTGCTATAGATCTTAAAAATATTGCTATAAAAGGAAATGTTAGATTAACTGATGAAAACTATGACTGGCTTGAAAATAATGCTTATAAATATGGCTTCGTAGTGCGTTTTCCTGAAAATAAAGAAAATATTACAGGTTATCAATTTGAAAACTGGCATATTCGTTATGTAGGCAAAGAAAATGCTAAAATAATGTACGAAGAAAAACTTTGTCTCGAAGAATATATTGATTTGTACATAAAAAATTATTAATGTAATGGTTTAACTATTACATTTTTTATTGCATAAAAAAAGGAAGTTAAACTTCCTAGTCTCTATCTTTTGCCATTAAAATAAGTCTTAATATTTGAATTGCACTTGCTAAAACACCTGCTACATAAGTTAGTGCTGCACTTACTAATACCTTTTTAACTCCACTTTTTTCATCTTTATTAGCAAGTTTTAAAGTATCAATTTCTTTTCCTGCTCTTTTACTTGCATTAAACTCAACTGGTAAAGTTATTATTTGAAATAATAATCCAAGTGCTGTTAAAGCAATACCTATATATACTAAATTAAGTGCTTCAGATAAAAAGCCAATAAGAATAATATAATATGAAATTGATGTTGCAATATTTACTATTGGATAAATAAATGAACGTAGTCTTAAGAAAAAATATCCTTCTTTATCTTGAAGTGCATGTCCACATTCGTGAGCGGCAATAGCAATTGAAGCAACACTATCACTTTGATAAACATTGTGAGAAAGTCTAATTACTTTTCTATTAGGATCATAATGATCGGTTAAATAACCATTTGTTTCAACAACATAAATATCTGAAAGGCCATTTTTTTCAAGTATCTTTCTTGCTACATCTCCACCATTTAAACCACAATTGTTTATTTTTTTAGAATATACCCCATAATTAATCCTAACAAATATATCTGCCACTAAAGGAACAATTAGAACAATTAAAAATAGTATTAAATCCATTATTTCACCTCATATGTAGTACCCTCTCTAGTATCTTTTAATAAAATACCTTTTGAAAGTAGCTCTTCTCTAATTGAATCAGCCAAAGCAAAATCTTTATTTTCTTTTGCTATACGTCTTTTTTCAATCATTTCATTTATATAATTTTCATCTAAATTATGAGTTTTCTCTTTTGTTAAATCAAGTGATAAAACTTCATCCCACTTACTAATAAGCTCATATTTTGTAATATCATTTGTATGGTCGTCTTTAAGTAAATCATATAATAGTGTAATTGCATTTGCAGTATTTAAATCATCATTTAGATATTCAGTAAATTTATTATTATAAAACTCATATGCATCAGAGTTTACATTACCTTCTTTTTTCAAAGATAATATTTTATTTTTTAATTTTTTATAAGCAATTTCAGCTCCATCAAGGGAAGCATAAGAAAATGTAAGTTGTCTTCGATAATGAGATTGTAAACACATAAATCTAAATGAAAGTGGATCATAACCTTTTTGAATTAATGTTTGAACGGTTAAAATATCACCCTTACTTTTACTCATCTTACCAGATTCATCATTTAAATGTTCATTATGAAACCAATAATTACACCATTTATGTCCTAAATAACTTTCTGATTGAGCAATCTCATTTGTATGATGTGGAAAAATATTATCAACTCCTCCACCATGAATATCTAAATGCTCTCCTAAATATTTAATTGAAATTCCAGAGCATTCAATATGCCATCCTGGGTAACCTGTTCCAAATGGAGAATCCCATTTAAGTTCTTGGTCATCAAATTTAGATTTAGTAAACCATAAAGCAAAGTCAGCTTGATTACGTTTATTTTCATCAAAATCTACTCCATCACGAGCGCCAATTACCATTTCATCTTCTTTGTGATTTGTTAAAACATAATAGTCTTTTAATTTAGATACATCAAAATAAACATTACCACCAGCTTTATATGCATAGCCAGTATCAAGAAGTTTACTTATAATTTTTATATATTCATCTATATTATCTGTAGCGTTGCTTACTATTTCAGGCATTTTACAATTTAGAGCCTTAAAGTCTTCAAAAAATGCATCTTTATAAAAAGCAGCTATATCAAGTACTGATTTATGTTCTTTTTTGGCACTTTGAACCATTTTATCATCACCTGAATCACTATCAGATGTTAAGTGACCTACATCAGTTATATTCATACATCTTGTAACATCAAAGCCAATGAATCTTAAAGTTTTATCAAGTATATCATGTCCAATATAATTTCTCATATTACCGATATGTGCATAATGATAAACTGTTGGACCACATGTATAAAATGTAACCTTTCCCTCTTTCCAAGGAATGAATACTTCTTCTTTATGTGTTAATGTATTATATATTTTCATAATCTTTCTCCTTATCAGTATATTATACTATATTTTAGTAAAAACCAAAAGGTTATAATTCTAATTTTTGTCTATTAAAAAAGAAGGATTTACCTTCTTAAATTTTCAAGAGTTTTTTCTTTTCCAAGTAGATAAATACAAGCATCTAATTCAGGTCCATGCATAAATCCGCTTGCTTTAATCCTAAGAGGCATATATAAAAGTTTGCCTTTTACATTTAAGCTATTTTTGGTGTTTTCAATAGCAATATTAATATTATCAGTTGTAAAATCTTCGATAGCTTCGATTTCTCTTGCAAATGTATCAATAACTACTGGAATAATTTCATCACTTTCTAAAAATGCTTTACATTCATCATCTAATTCATATCCTTCGAAAAAGAAATTTTTAATTACATCATTAATCATTTCTCCACAGTTTATATGAGTTTTATATGTTAATAATAGCTTTCTTACCCACTCTTCAGATTTATTAGAAATATCAAATTTAATAAATGGCTTTATCCATTCTAGATATCTTTCATCATCCATTTCTTTAATATAATGAGCATTAAACCACTCTAGTTTTTTTATGTCATAGCATCCCGGAGCTGAAGATATTCTTGTTATATCAAAATTTTCCTCAAGTTCTTTTAGAGTAAATATTTCCTTATTATCTTTTGGAGCCCAACCAATTAAGGCAATATAATTAATAATTGCTTCGGGTAAAAAGCCACGATTAATAAGGTCCATTAAATTATCATCTTTATTTCTCTTACTAATTTTTGTGCCATCTGCTTTAATTACTAAAGGTTGATGAATGTATATTGGACTTTCCCAACCAAGAGCTTTATATAAAAGCAAATATTTTGGTGTGCTAGATAAATATTCATTACCTCTATTAACATGACTTATTTCCATTAAATGATCATCAATTACATTGGCAAAGTTATATGTAGGAAAGCCATCACTTTTGATAAGAATTTGGTCCTCTAAAGTAGAATTATCAACTTTTATTTCTCCATAAACAGTATCAATGTATGAAGTTACTCCTACTTTTGGCATCTTTTGACGAATAACATATTTTTCACCACTTGCAATTCTTTGTTTAGCTTCCTCTAAAGGAATATGTGAGCAATGTCCATCATAAGTAAACGGAACTTTTCTTGCACTAGCAATTTCTCTTAGTTTATTAAGTCTTTCTTCATCACAAAAACAATAATAAGCATCACCTTGTTCAACAAGTTTTTCTGCATACTTTTTATAAATATCTAATCTTTCACTTTGATAATAAGGGCCAAAATCTCCGCCTACTCCAGCGCCTTCATCAGGTTTTAAACCCATCATATTAAGCGTATTTAAAATGAATTCTACTGCTCCTTCAACTTTTCTTTCTTGATCAGTATCCTCAATTCTTAAAATAAATTCTCCACCCATACTTTTTGCAGTTAAATAAGCAAATAAGGCACTTCTTAAATTACCTATGTGCATATATCCTGTAGGGGAAGGAGCAAATCTAGTTCTAACTTTCATACTACCTCCTAAAAATCATTTTTTTCTATATTTGAAACTGCTATACAACCATCACTTGCGGCTGTAACTAATTGATAAACACCCTTTTTTATACAATCACCAATTGCATAAAGTCCATCAATTTCAGTTTCAAAATTTTCATCTACTATAATATCACCATTTATATTAGTTATGTCAAGACTTTTAAACATATCTGTATCTGGTCTATAACCAATATAAATAAATATACCTTTAACATTAATAACATTTCCGTTATCAAGTAAAACACTATTAATCTTACCATTTTCTTCATTAATTTTTTCTACATTTACTCCACCAATAATTTCAATATTATTAGTATTTTTTACATTTTCTACTAAAGCATCATCACCTTTAAATTTATTCCCACGATGAAGTAAATAGACTTTTTTTGCAAGTTTTGCTAAATAAAGACTTTCCTGAAGTGCCGAATTACCTGAGCCAACTACTGCAATATCTTCACCTTTATATAAAAAACCGTCACATGTAGCACATGTGCTAATTCCTCTTCCTAAATAGTCTTTTTCATTATCAAGTCCTAAATATTTTGGAACTCTACCAGTAGCAACAATAATATTTTTTGCTTGATAATTACCATTTTTTGTAGTTACCATTTTAATATCACCACTTGCATCAACACTTATTACTTCTTCCATTTTAAATGGTATTTCTAATTTTTTAACTTGATTAAATAAATTCATTGCAAGATCTACACCTTTTATTTCTTCATATCCAGGATAATTAGAAATTTTTTCAATCTTTGTAAGCGTTCCTCCAGGAGTAGACTTTTCAAACATTAAAACGTTTAACCCCGCTCTTTTAGCGTAAATACCTGCAGTTATACCACCAATACCCATACCTATAATTATTACATCATACATTTTACTATCCCCTTTCTAAAATTTTATATCATTTTTATAAACATTATTATATAAATCTTCGAATTTTGATTTTCTTGATATCATCATTATCATAATTAGGCCTGTCAAAAATAATAATATTGATACAATTTGAGCCACTTTAAAGCCTCCAAGTATTAATGAATCAGTGCGCATGCTTTCAATAAAAAATCTTATTACAGAATAATACATTAAATAAAGTGCTGTTTGCATACCTATCTTAATATATTTTCCTCTTCTTACAATTAAAATAATTATAAAACCAACTAAACAAAAAATTGATTCATATAAAAATGTTGGTTCATAATATATACCTGAAATATTCATTCCTTTAATAATAAACTCTGGAATATGTAATGATTTTAAATGTGCCAAACTAGTGACTGCTCCGTGAGCTTCACCATTAAAAAAGTTTCCCCATCTTCCAAATGCTTGTGCAAGTAAAAGAGGCGCTATACATAAATCTGTAATTCTTAAAAATTGCATTTTATATTTTTTACAATAAAGAGCAATTGTTATAACTCCTGCAATTATGCCTCCATGAATTGCAAGACCACCTTCCCAAATTTTAAATATACTAAAAATATCATTTTTATAAAGGTTAAAATTAAATATTACATAATAAATTCTTGCTCCAAGAATGCCGATAATAATTGCCCAAAAAGCTAAATTAAACAAAAAATCTTTATTAATATTAAATCTTTGTCCTTCCTTTTCAAGCATACGAATACCGATAATCACTCCAATTAAAATTAAAAGTGAATACCATCTTATACCAAAATTACCTATTTTATAAACATATGGATTCATACTAAATATTATAGCAAAAAATAAGAAAAAAATATATAAAAAAAAGAAAACGTTTATTTTCTTTTTAAAATTTCTTTTAGATAAAAACCAGTATATGAACCCTTTACTTTAGAAACTTCTTCAGGAGTGCCAGCGCAAACGATTTTTCCACCACCATCTCCCCCTTCAGGACCTAAATCAATTATATAATCTGCTACCTTGATAACATCTAAATTATGTTCAATAACGACAACTGTATCACCATTATCTACAATATTATTAAGAATCTCTAAAAGTTTTTTAATATCATCAGTATGAAGTCCGGTTGTAGGTTCATCAAGTATAAATATACTCTTTCCCGTGGCCTTTTTTTGTAATTCTTTAGAAAGTTTAACTCTTCCTGCCTCTCCTCCAGAAAGTGTTGGAGCACTTTGGCCGAGTTTAATATATGAAAGTCCTACATCATTTAGTACTTTTAATTTATTATATATTTTAGGAACATTTTCAAAGAATGTTAAAGCCTCACTAACACGCATATCTAAAACATCTGCAATATTTTTTCCTTTATATGTAATACTTAAAGTTTCTTTATTGTATCTTTTTCCATGACAAACATCACAAGTTACATAAACATCCGGTAGAAAATGCATTTCAATCTTTTTAACACCATCACCATAACATGCCTCACATCTTCCACCTTTTACATTAAATGAAAATTTTCCTTTATCATAACCTTTGATTTTAGCCTCTTTAGTATTTGTAAATAAATCTCTAATATCATCAAAAACACCTACATATGTTGAAGGATTACTTCTTGGAGTTCTTCCTATGGCGTCTTGTGTAATCATTACAACTTTATCAATATTTTCCATACCTTCGATTTTTTTGCATTCTCCAGGAATAACTTTTGATTTATATACATAACTCTGAAGATTTTTATAAAGTATTTCATTTACTAAAGTACTTTTTCCACTACCAGATACACCAGTTACACAGACAAATTTTCCAAGCGGTATTTGAACATCGATATTTTTTAAATTATTTTCTTTTGCACCTATAATATTTAAAAATTTACCATTACCTTCTCTTCTTTTCTTAGGTACCTCAATTTTCAAAGTACCATTTAAATATTTACCAGTTAAACTATTTGGATTTTTCATAACTTCTTCGGGAGTACCAAAGGCTACAACATTACCACCATTTTCACCAGCTCCTGGGCCAATATCTACTAAAAAATCACATTGTCTCATTGTATCTTCATCATGCTCAACTACTACTAAGGTATTACCTAAATCACGCATTTCTTTTAAACTATCAATAAGTCTTTGATTATCCCTTTGATGAAGTCCTATTGAAGGCTCATCTAAAACATATAAAACGCCAGAAAGTTTACTACCAATTTGTGTTGCAAGCCTAATTCTTTGTGCTTCACCACCTGATAAAGTTTCAGCACTTCTATTTAAAGTTAAATAATTTAAACCAACATTTTCTAAGAATGATAATCTATTAATTATTTCTTTTAAAATTAAACTACTAATATTTTTTTCTTCATCAGATAAAGTTAAATCCAATAAAAATTTTTTTAATTTAGTAAGGTTCATTGCGGTTAAATCATAAATATTTTTTTTATTTATATAAATAGATAAAATTTCTTTTTTAAGCCTTGTTCCCTTACATTTTTCACAAGTACTTTCTACCATATAATTAGAAAGCCAGTCTCTAATCCAGCCAGCAGTTGTTTCGACATATCTTCTTTGTAATAAATTTACAACACCTTCATAATAATCTGTTACGTATCTAACATTGCCAGTTTTAGATTCATATTTAAAATCTATTTTCTCTTTTGTACCATAAAAAATTATATCAAGTTTTGCTCTAGAAAGATTTTTAACTGGAGTATCCATATCAATGCTATATTTTTCACAAACTTGTTTTAAAGCACTAAAATATAAATTATTTTCATTATTTATTGGAAGTAATGCACCATGGTTTAAAGTTTTATCTTTATCTGGCATTATTAAGTCTTCACTGATTTTTAATTTTGTACCAATACCTTTACATTCATCACAAGCGCCATACGGAGAGTTAAAAGAGAAAATTCGTGGCTCTAATTCTGGAATTGAATAATTACATTTTGTACAAGCGTATTTTTCACTCATAACAATTTCTTCATCATCTATAATAAATACAACTTTGCCATTTGCCATATTACATGATGCTTCAATATCTTCGAAAATTCTACTTCTTTCTTCATCACTTATGGTTAACTTATCAACGACTATATCAATATTATCCTTAATATTTTTTTCTAAAGTAATTTCATCATCAACGTTATAATACGCACCATTTACTCTAAGTTTTGTGTAACCACTTTTTTTAGCTTCTTCAATTTCTTCTTCATGTCTTCCTTTTTCACCATGAACTACCGGAGATAAAATTTGAACTTTTTTACCTTCATATTCCATTATTTTATTAGTCATTTCTTCTATAGATTGACTTTTTATAGGAATTTTATGAGTTGGACAATAAGGCACACCAATTCTTGCAAAAAGTAATCGTAAATAATCATATATTTCAGTAATTGTTCCTACTGTAGAACGAGGATTTTTATTTGTTGATTTTTGATCAATACTTATTGAGGGAGAAAGTCCTTCAATTGAATCAACATCAGGTTTATCCATATTACCAATAAATTGGCGCGCATAAGCAGATAAACTTTCAACATATCTTCTTTGACCTTCCGCAAAAATAGTATCAAAAGCTAGGCTACTTTTTCCACTACCAGAAACACCAGTCATAACTATTAATTTATTTTTAGGAAGAGTTAAATCTATATTTTTTAAATTATTTTCTCTTGCACCCTTTATAACAATATTATCCATATATACATCCTCCAAGCTTTATTATTTTACCACAAAATTAAAATTTTTTGCATATTTACTATAACATATTTTCTTTCATAAATCAAATACAATTGTTCGTATTAAAAAGTAAAAAAAATAATGGTTAGTTTCCATTATCCATATTATATTTTTCAACTCTTTTAATACATTTTGAGCTTTTTGGTTTTGTAAAGCATTCCATACAAACATCGTAATCACTTTTTACAGCATCAAATCCAGTTATCAAAGGATATATTCCATTCATTATACTAGGTAAAAAGAATATTACTACAGCAATAATAAACTTATTTATTAGTGATCTAATACCTTTCTTTATTTCTTTATCATCATCGGAAACAACTGCTTTTCCCAATGTTAAAATACCTAAAACAATTAATACTATTGGAAGCAAAATTTTAACAATTATAAGTATGTATCCTAAATTTTGCCATATAGTAATTGTATTTTGGCAAAACCCATTTTCAGTTCCAAGTCCCATACAAATCTCCCCTTCATTAAAAATATATCATTAACTATATCATATATTCATAAAAAATACAAATAAAAAACCATCATCACTTAAGATAATGGCTAATTATTAATTTCCTCCAGATACAGGACATTTAGATTGTGGACTGCCAATACATTCAATACAAACCATGTAATCAGGTTTAACGTCATTAAATCCATTTACTAAATTAAAACATGCAGTAACGATATTTGGTAAAAAGAATATTACAACTGCAGCAATAAACTTAGTTATTAATCTATTAACTTGAGTTTTAATTTCCTTATCATCATCTGCAAGAACTGCCTTTCCAAGTCCAATAATTCCTAAAACGATTAAAACAACTGGAATAACTATTTTTAAAACTAAAACAATTCTTCCAACAAATTGCCATACGTCAGCTGTTTGTGAGCAAAATCCGTCAGCACCGCCTAAAGTAGATGGATCAAAATCATCAAATAATCTCATATACAACTCTCCTTTACATACCTATATTTTACCTTTTTTATGTATTTATGTCAATATTTAGTATATTTAGTTTACAATTATCTGAATATACTAAATCCAAATGATTCTTTATCAGAAATTCTAGTAAAGCCTAACTCTTTAAGTAATGTATTAATCACTTTATTATCATCAATTTTATCATCAACATTCGGTAAATTAAAAAATACTCGACTACCACTTTCTTTTTCAAAATCATTTACATCATTATCATTTAAAACACTACGATTTAAAATGATTTTTTTACCCTTTAATTTTTCAAAAGCTTTATGATCAGTTTTAATTAATTTATTAAGTTGAATAAGTCCTGGTTCTATTAAATAAAGAATATCAGTACAATATGAAGTTACATCAGCATTATTCATATCAATTATAATAACTTCTGCATCCTTATTACTTGCATCATCTAAATATTTTTCTATATCAAAGCTATTAACATTACTCTTTAAATTATTATCATTAAAATAAACAAAATCACTTTTATCTAGCTCTGCAGCTTTAACTTTATACTGCTTTTCTAAATGTTTTTTTAATAAATAAGCTAAAGTTGTTGCTCCAGCATGTTCAGTTACATTTTTAATACCTAAAACTCGTCTTCCAATAAAGCCAACACTTTTATCAGCCACTTTATCATTAAGTTTCTTTTCTTCAACAACCATATTCAAATTGTGATAATTTGCAACGTCTTTGTATGTATTTGGATTATCTATCAAAAATGGTATAGAATCAACATTTTTTGTAAAATTATAAATACCCATAGATACTAAACTAGATAAATACATTGGTGAATTTACTTTTGGTGAATCATCTAAAAGTAAAATAACTTTACTCATATCCATTGCAACAGATAAATTTTGAATTGTATTAATATCTTCATAATTTTGAAGTGCAGTAATATCTAAAATCATTTTATTATAATAAAAGTTTTTAAATTGAGATGCTAAATCATTAACTTCAAAAACTCCATTTAATGTTTTAATAACATCAATGCTTAAACCAGCAAGTAATGTTTCATTTTTATTTGAAATAATAACGTTCATAAAAACCTCCTATCTTAGCTATATAATAACTTTGTTTCACCAATTGCTCTAAAATTAAATATGGCATGTAAAATTGGAATATCCAATTGATAAAAAACATAAACACGATAATAATAACCTTTTAATGTATCCTCAGATTTATTACTATCTATCTTGGCAATACAAAAAGAACTTTTTTTACCGCTTAACGTTTTATCACCATTCCTTTGATACCCAACCATATCTACAATAACATTATTTGTATCACTATTAAATGAAATATCCTCACAACTTCCTTGCTGACGATAAGAATTACTCTCTAAAGCATCAACAATATTTTGTAAAGTTTCCTGTCCACTACAATTTCCATAAAGGCATTGAGCACTAGTGTCAAACTTTCCAGCAGTTTCAATAATTGAAACAATTTGATCCTTAACAGCAAAAGCGTTAGCCTGATTTAAAGTAAGTGACATAACGCCTGCAAAAATAAGAACCATTACAACAACAATTAAAAATAATTGTATTCCACCTATTCCTTCTCTCATAACTTATTACCCCTTAAATACACATTGAAAGTCTTTTCCGTCCATCGTACAATTTACCATGCCATTTGCATCAGGATATACTGAACAATTTGCTTTTTCACAGCTAGTTTGTGCAACAAAATTAGTTTTAATTATTGGCCATATTGTAAAGTAAAAAAAAGCTACGAGAATAGCCACACAAACACATACAACAACTAGATTTGCAAGACTTCCCGTAGCATTTTTCATTTTACCTTTACTCCTTTTTTACGTACCATTTACTACTCTATTACTACCTACACTACAATCACATTCAATAGTGTTAGTACTCATCGTAACACCAGCTGTAGAATTATCATCAATGTAGTAATGACATTCTTGCTTGCCATTAACACAAGCAGTACATTGCACCGCAGCATGACAATAAGTTCTTGCTCTAATAGCACTTTTTAATGATGGATATAAGAATACTGTAAATAATGTTAATATAGCAGCAATTGCAACTACAGTTATAACAGTGTTACTTAATTCACCTGTAGCTTCCTTCATACCTTTAATCCTCCTTTATCTTATATTTTTATTATAACAACATTTCATTTAATTATCAATATATTTTACATTATATATTAATCATTTGTAGTACAGCTAGTATTAAAATAACCATTACTCCTATGCCTGTTGTAACAAGCATTCTCATAGTCATACTTTCCATTTTATCAAGACGATTTTTATATCTTGTTTCTCTAGCCTTTTGTTGTAATGATGAAATTGATTTAGAAAATGTTAATAATTGTTCTTGTTTTCTTTCTTGTCTTCCTAAACTTAGACGATAAAGAAGTCTCATCATTCTCATACTATCTCTAACAGGATACTCTTTAGCAAACTCCATGTACGGATTGATTGAATCATCACCTGAATTAATTGCATTTATAAGTTCCTCTAAACCAGGTTTAAAAATTTCTGGTGCATCATTAATCGATTTACCTATTGCAACAGGGACAGTATAATGTTGAATTAATATTTCAATACTTTTTAAGTAATGTGGAAGTAAAGAATCTATTTGAGAAATATGTTTTCTATGAAAACTCTTTAACTGCATATAAGTTACTTTAAATACAGCATAACCTATTGCAACTGCAATAACTAGTTTTATTGTAGAATAACCTGACATCATTACATAAAATACTGCAAGTACGGTGGTAATTAGACCATTTCTAACACGTTTATTAAAAAGAATATCAGGATTTACGGCATTTCCGTATTTGGCCTTAACATAAAAATCCCAATCATCTTCTTTTAGTTTTCTAAAAATGGCTTCGTTATCACTAACTAATCTACTAAAGCTAATTTGTCCAGTTGTAAACATTATTAGATAAATAATAGCTCCTAAAATAAATATTTCATAGTACATATTATTCTACCCCCACATCTTCATTATAATATTTTTCACCTTTTAATAAGAATAAAGCATTAATTATTATTATTGCATGAAGGATAATTTGTACATACCATATATTTAAAAGATCCATATATCTTTCAGTGCCATACATATATTGAACTGCTAATATTAAAAAGAATAATGCTAAACCAAACTTAATAAATCTACCATGGAAACTCTTACGATCCATTTGGTCTCTATAAACGCCTTCAACAAGGGCATCTATGTCCATTGACATATTTTCCAAACTTTGGCCGGCATCTCTTGCACCTTCTTTAGTAATTTGATAGAAAAGTTGGTGCATATTTTTTACCATATAATATGGATATTTTTTATTAAAATAATCAATCGATTCATCTATAGTACCATTTTGATAAGACATATCTATCATTTTTTTTAAGTCACTTAAAACTGGATCTTCAATAATACCTGAATCCCTAACTCCTTCTAATGATTTAACAAAACTTTGAGTTGTATTAAATTCCATTATTACGTTAGTAGTATAAGTTTCAATTTGTTCAAATATAAATTCTGAATATATTCTTTGACATCTTAAATACGCTAAATAAGGAATTACAGATACTGCCACTACTGCATAAGCAATTGATATTAATACGTTGTAAAAATATAAATAACCAACCACACCAGCAAATCCAGCAAATAATACTATTTGAGATAAATATTGTCTTGTAGTAAATTCTTGTCCAAGCTCTTTTGCTTTTGCTCTTACTGTTTTAAATGAATACGGAGCATATTTTTCGTACGCATTTGACGCAGTAGTAACAAAAAACTTATAAACATTTTCTCCAGGATTTTTACGATATAAAATAATAAAAATTCCCAGTAATAAAAGTATAATAAGTTCTAACGCATACATATAAACTCCTTTCTATAATGAATCAATAGCTTCCATTTTTGGTAATACCATATTTACATCATTATTTGTATTTTTATTTACTTCATCGGTGTTATTAGCTTCTGCAAATAAAGCTTCATTAAGTACTTTTCCTTGAGCACCAAAATAATCTTTTAAATATTTTGTTGGTTTATTAAGAGAAATAGTACCATCTAAACTTTTAGAAAAAATCTTATTAACTCCAGCTTCATTATTTTCATCAACATAAAATTCGGCAACCTCAACAATCTCACGTTGGAATCTTTGAAGTTCAGCACTCATATATCCTTTAACGTGTATGCCAATTTGTACATATCTATGGATTGATTTTAAAAATTGTTCAATATCCTGATTACTTTCAAGAAGTGAATACATACGCATTGGAATATGACTTGCACTATCAGAGTGAATTGTCGAAATAATATTATGACCTGATGATATTGAGTTACGTACCGCAGTAACAGCTTCTGCAGAACGAACCTCGGAAAGTAATATCCATTTAGGATTTTGTCTCATACATGTTACTAGTACATCTGAATATGATGCAATATTATTGGTTTTCATTGCAACAATATCTCTATGTGGAAATATTCTATCTAAGTGTAACTCCAAAGTATCTTCGATTGTAATAATTTTTTCATTTTCTTCAGTATTTGAAGCTAAATATTTAGCAAGTTCAGTTTTACCTGAACCAGTTTCACCGGAAATAATAATATTGCAATGTGCTTTAACACATGATATTAAAAAATTATGTACATTTTCTGTAACATATTTTTCATTAATTAATTTTTCTTTATTTAGTCTTATTTTTGCAGGTGTTTTTCTTATAACACATGCAATTCCATTTGTAGCAATACTCTCATGAACAAAGTTAAGACGAAGTTCAGTACTTTCTGCATCTAGAAATGGATGAGCCATATTAAATGTCGTTCCCATAACATTTGAACATTGAAAAGCTAGTTTTTCCATTAAAGCATTGTTTATTTCTGGTCTATTAACCATATAAATACCTTTGTCCAAAGTTTTTAGCCAAACATTTCCACCATTTGAGTACGAAATATCTGTGATATTATCATCATTTAGAAACTCAGTTATAGGTCCAAAATCTAATTGTGAAAATATAGATTCTTTCACAAATAATCACTCCCTTTATTTTTATTCTTCTGGTATTTGTGAAGTCTTAGCTAATATAAAGTTCTTTAAATACTCTACAGTAACTGTACTTGCATTTTTTTCAGTGTACGCTTTATTACGAGGTACAGGTACTAATGTTATACCTGAAATATATCCAGCATACATAAGTAGTTTATACATATCATTTGGTACAGCAAATAAAAGTTCAGCAGGTGATCTTGTTTCAGTAGAACCAAATACATCTTTTCCACTTGCATCACGTACGCCTAAAACAGTAATACTTTCAATAAAATTACCAAACATAATTTTTCCATTATCATCAGTAGCTTTTAAATAAAGGTCAATTTTATCACCAGGATAAATTGAATTACCAAAAGTAGTATGATTGTTAACAGACATACTATAAATTGTATGTTTATCAGGAATATTATCAAATACTGAGTTTGGTAGTTCGGCTTTAGTAACTATTTGAGACTTATAGAATAAACCTCCCTTAGGAATTGATGTACCAGTAGTTACATAATAACCAATTAATGCTCCTTGGCTTTGAATAATATCTGCTGTTTTTAAAAGTTTATTATTAACTTCTACATAACCGATTTTATCCTCAGTAATTTCTTCCGTAGCTTTAATTTCTTCTTTTGCATATGGTACTCTTATTGGTGTTGTAGCTTCTTTTACTCTCATTGTATAAAATGCCCAAAGGACAACTATACCCGCAAGTACTAATAAAATAGTAACTGTATTTTTGTTTGCAACAGTCTTTTTAATAAATTCTTTTATATTTCCCATTTTTATCCTCCATATTGATAATCTTCTACTATCAATTAAAATTATAGCAATTTTTGAAATGATTTTCAATAACATATCATTAAAAAAGACACAATTTTTACTTGTGTCAATTTCTTTTTCGTTTAACTTAACTTTTTGTAAAAAATCAATTTTTCAAACATCTTACTCCGTACCTGAAGTTTCTTTGGTTTTTGTTTCAAGTATAGCATCGATTTTATTTACAATATCAAATGTTGTAGAATCACCACTTATATTAAATGCGGCTGATTTACTAGAAACTTGAACACCAACTTTTGGTGGTGCTTCATAAATTTCAGTAAATTCAATTGTATATACAGTTGAAAGTGAAGCTTCTTCAGCAAATCTTCTTATAAAAACTTCATAAAATTTCTCTTTGTTTATTTTTACTTCACCATATTGACGATAATAAGCATAATCTACAGCATCAACCATAGCTGATTCAGTAATTTCTTTTACTAAATAATAATCTTGTGTATTAGTTGAAGTATAGCTTTGGACAAGAAGGAGTACTACTATGATAAATACTCCTAAAACCATTAGCCAATAGCCCCAATAGGATTCTTTCATTTCATACCCTCCTTACTTCCAAGATGGTCCAACGTCTGGAAGACCATCACCATTTAAATCTAATGAACTAAATTTATAGATTGTCCAGTAATCATTTTTTATAACGTCACTTACTGTTACATCATCAGGTCCAGTGTATGGTCCAAAATTATCAAAATTTTCTTTGTTCTTCGGTCTACTATTTGTACCACCAGTTAATTCAACTTTGCCATCACTTGCATAATCATCTATAAGTTTATCAATAAATGTACTATAACAGAATACGTTAGTCATTCTACAAGTGCTATCACTTTCATTATATGAATAGCCACTTTTTGTACAACGAGCTTCATCATAATCTCTTAAAATATAATCTTTACATACCAAAGTATCATTATTGTATGTTCCTTGTTCTTTATTATATTCTCTAATTTTCATTATCATGTCCGTATCCATTGTAACTTTTAAAGAATACTTCTCTACTGTTGGTACAGAAGAAGAGCCTCCACCACTATTACCAGTTTCTGTAGTTGCACGTGTAGTTATTTCATTTCTTGTATCTTGAGCCTTTCTTGCAACAAGCTTATTTCCATATACTGTAGGATCTGTTTCCCAGTTAAATCCAATTACACGGTTAGTTGGGAATAAATTTCCAGGACTTACAGGTTTAAAGTCATAAGAAGGTTTAGGTGGGTCCGGTGTTAAAATACAGTCAATACAGACAACAGTGCAGTCTGGACAACAATTATAGTTTCTCTCACATTTTTCTCCAGGAACGCAGCCTACTTCAGCAAGAGCCTCATCTCTATTATGTTTTAGTTGACAAGATGAATCAAAATAATTATTATCACAAACATAATATCCATCTGATTCCTTTACACAGTAATGTGGTTCTGAAGAATTTCTACATACTCTTGCCTTACAAGTTTCCCAATCTTCACCCTCGGTACATTCAGTCTTGTAGTGTGTCTTTCCATTTTCATCTACACAATCACCTTGAGATACTTCATAAGTACATGCATATTGATTTCCCTCAATTGTTATTCCAGAGTTATCATCTGTAACCGTAGTTTCTGATGGTCTAATATTTTTGGTAGGATCATTAAATCTACTTGACATACTATTACCAGTGCTTCCAAATATACGGCCAAGTTCTGGTGATCTATCATAAAATGTTCCAATATTATCAAGAGTTAAAATATAATAATATGTACCTGTTTGTGTATTAATTCCAACTGGTAAACCATTAATTCTATCATAACTTTCTTTTTCAAGTGCATTAGGATCAATAACTATATTACCATCATCATGACCAGAAAAATAAACTTTAGCAGTGTTATATGTTCCATTTGATGTAGCAATTTTATGAACGTATTTTACATTTGTTACAGGGAATTCAGATGTTGATGCAGTATTAGAACAAGTTATATCACTACCATCATCCGGTATATCACATACAAGATATTTTTCTGTGCTATAAGATATATCAGTACTTCCACTACAAGTGTCATAAGCATTATTTACTTCACCATCACAACGCCATGTTGTATCATGAATGTTTCCATCAATATCTTCTACTTGAGTAGTATACTTACATTTTCCAGAAGCTATATCATCAGATAAGCAAAATTCTGAATTAACGTGTTCATCAGGACTTACCATGATATCACAAGTACCTTTTGCACAAGTACTTCCTGTTTTTCCTTGAACTTCATTTATCCATTTTGAAACCGAATTATTATTTGGTTCTGGTTCTTGGTAACTATATTTAACATATGGATCATAAGTATAAACTATATCCCAAGATGTTTTAATAGCAGCATCTCCAGATACACTAGTATAGGATTTGTCATCACCACATGAATTATATTTATCAACTATTGTTTTAAGTTCACTAATTGCGGTTC
This sequence comes from uncultured Bacilli bacterium, assembly GCA_934096985.1. GTDB lineage: Bacteria > Bacillota_I > Bacilli_A > RF39 > UBA660 > UBA6448. The sequence goes on from CAKONC010000003.1 coordinate 24,475, forward strand.
TAAGTCTAGCTTTAGCATTTTCTCTATAAGTCTCAAAAGTATTTTCTTGATCATTCCAATCAGTTTTAGCAGTTACACAAGTTGGTTCTTGATTAGAGTCATATTTACCAAAATAAGTGTTATTTTCTTTTGTAGTATCATTAGTAAATACATCACTTACATTTCCTGAAGTAAATGTTATACTTTGACCACCATTTGAAGTAGTATAACTTATATAGTTACTACTATGAACAATGTAATATGGATAATCTACATCACTATCATCAACGTTATTACATGGTATTTTTCTCTCATCAGAAGTGTCTTTTTTCCATGTTGATGTTTCAACAGTCCAATCATCTTCATTTATAAATGTTAAGTTTTCATGATAGAATAACCATTCATTGTATGCATCTGCTATCTCTATTTGTTTATCAACAATATCTCTATTATATTGTTCTTTATCAATTTTCGTTGTATAACAGTCTTGCTGTCCTTTTATCTTTACACTTATTTGGAAGTATCTTCCAGCCTCAGTTGTTTGTTTATAAGGTACACCAAATTTATAATCTTCTTTACATTTTATTTCACAATAAGGATTACCACTAACAGCAGAAGCACTATCACCATCATACGTATAAGAATTATCTGCTATATCTTTGCTGCCTTTTTTTAATAGACATTTTTTAATATTATAAGTTTTTGTATCAGAATTATATGCTTCTCTAAATTCATATTCTAAATATTTTTGAATATCGTCTGCATCTGCATCAGGATCTGATGGATCTTGAATATCATTATTTTTCCATTCTTTTAATTTATCAGTATCACCTGGTTCACAAATTGCAGGCATTGTTACTGTTGGTTGACATTTAGTATCACTACAAAGTTGTGTGGTTAGAGTAAAATCTCCTTTAGTTGGTTCAGTACTTGATATTAAGAATCTTTGAGTATTTTGAGTTTCTACACCAGATGGAGAAATTCTAGCTCCTGTAAAAGATGAAGTATATTCATATTCAAGTTTCATACTTACTGAACAATCTTCTTCAGTATCATTTTCATCGACATCATCAAATCTATCATCTTTTTGAAGAGTTATAGCAAAACCTAAATAAAGAGTACCTTTTCTATCATCTAGTTTACGTGATAAATCTTCATTGTAAGAACTTAATTGCTCCCAGCCTTCTGTGCCATCAATAAAGGTTTTAGAAACACCAATCATTTCAACGTCCGCACCATTATTTACTGTTATTTCCGGAGCTTTTGTTAATTTAAAATATTCGTTATCCCCATCACCAATTATATTATTTATTTCAATTTTAACAGAAACAATCTTTTTATAAATTATTTTATCATTTTCTACAACTCTGGTAATTTGACCTTCCTCACCTTTTTCAACTTTAGTTGGTTTATTATCTGCAGCATGTTCCGCAGCATAATTTAAAGCTTTAGTTAAAAGAACTCTTACTTTGTCAGCTTTACTGGCAACACCAGCATATGTAACATCTGTGGTAAATTTTGCTCCACCATAAGCATCATATGCATTCATAAAATCTGGATCTTTCTGGAACTCTTTAACAAGGGCTTTTTCCTGATTTACATAATCATCTGCGTTAGCATTACTAAAGCTTGCTTGAACAACGTCAGTAAGAATTCTTAATGCATAATGCTTTACATTATATTTATCTGAATTGTTCATTATATACAAAGCTGCATAATCATACTTTGTAACGGTAGCACTAGTCGAAGATGGTAAAAGTCTTTCAACCTTGAAATTCGAAGCATCCGGTGTTTTACCTCTATCTATACAAAATGCCTCAAAGCTTTTTCCTGTGGAACTTTGAGTTGCACTTGATTTTGAATAGCCCATATTAGATGGGAAGCCGAGTCCAGAATCAGTTGAATTATGGTCATTTTTAATTGTAAATGCTTCACCAAGTTTAAAAGCATAAACATTTGGAACAAGAATTAAAGTAAAAATAAATATAAATAATAGTTTTGATATTTTCTTCATATTATATTATGTCCTTTCTTCTTTTTTTGATAATTATAATATAGCCTGTCACACCAACTACTATTACACATGTTCCTGCTATAAAAACGGCTTTGTTTTTCTTAACAAATTCCCATAGTTTTTGGAAAAATGTTTTATTTTTTTCCTCTTCCTCTTTTATTTGCTCTTCTTTGTAATCTTCAATTTTATTTACAAAATCCTCAAAGCCAGTATCAGTGTATGATACATATTTATTACACATATAAAACTCTGGATTATCTTTACAATAACCATATGAAGAATAAATATTATATCTTGGAGTAGTTAAATAAAAAGTTCTATTAAGTGTACCTTTACAATCAGTTTTATTCGAATTATATACATTAAAAGTGAATGTGTGTACAGTCATAATATCTTCAATATCAAAAGATATAATTCCATTTACAGCATTTTTGCTTGTAAAAGTTTTATTAAATCCATTATCTCCTTTTACAACTACATAGAAATTTTCACTAACATTTAATATAGATATTTTAAAATAACTATATGACAAATCACAATCATCTTGACCATCTGCACAAGTATATTTAGTCTTATCAAGTTGTGTAATTTGTTCTTCATATATTGCTTTTATAGTTGCTGCTTCACTATTAATTTTAGCCTGCTGTTCATATGAACAAGCCGCATCTACGTTAATACTAAATAGTAGCATTGACAACATAAGAAAAAAATATTTTAATTTCTTCATTTTTTGCACCATCCCTACTATTAAAATAGTAACATATTGACAATTTTTTTTCAATAAAAATTGATTGAATTTAAAAGATATGTTATATTTTTATAAAGGATGGTTTTATGAAAATTAAAAATTTTTTTAAAAATTTATTCAAAGATCTTAGTGTGATTATAGGATTTATTTTTATTATAATTTTACTTGCTAATATCTTTAGAAAATATATTAATAAAAATGCTGCATTATGGCAAATAATTATTTTTTCAGTAGCTAGTTTGTACTTATTAATTGTTTATAGAAAAGAATTTAAAACTTATTTTTTAGATTTTAAAAAAAATTATAAAAGTCATTTATCAAAAGGATTTAAAATTTATATAATATGTTTATTTTTCATGTATGTAAGTAATATATTAATTTATTATTTAACTAAATCATTAGCCACTAACGAAACAATGAATCGTGAATCAGTTTCACAAAATTTATTACTTTCAATAATTGATATGTGCATTCTTGCACCCTTTTATGAAGAAACACTATCTAGATTAAATTTTAAAAATTTATTTTCAAATAAATGGGTATTTTCTATAATTACCGGTCTTGCATTTGGTTCATTACACCTTTTAGTAGCTGAGTCTTTAGTCGAATGTTTATATTTAATTCCTTATTCAATTATGGGTTTTTCCCTAGGATGTATGTTTTATGATACGGATAATATATTTACTTCCATGAGCTTTCATTTTTTAAACAATCTCGTAAGTATATTATTACTTATTTTATAGGAGTATTTAATGAAAAGATTTATATGTATTATAATTTTGGTGTTAGTTACAATATTTTTATATGCAAGCTATATTAATGTTAAAGGATATAAAATTTATGAATATGAAATTGCTTCGAATAAAATTACCGAAGGATTTGATGGCTTTAAAATAGTTCACTTTTCTGATTTATTATATGAAAAAAATGAAGATATCGAAGAAATAAAATTAATTATAGATAATTTAAATAAACAAAATGCTAATATAGTAGTTTTTACTGGAGATGTTGTAAAATCAAATATTTCCTTGGAAAAATTAAATGAAATTGGCACTTTGTTTAAAAGTATTAATGCTGATTATAAATATGCAATTATTGGTGATCATGATAACGAAGACATTAAAACTATGCTTAAAAATAATGGTTTTGAAGTATTAGAAAATAACTATGTATATGTATATAATAAAGATATATCTCCAATAAAAATCATGGATTTAAATAATTTTAATGTTGATATTTTAAATAATGAAGATGAAATTAGCCCTAGTTTTGTAATTGGTCTTTTGCATAAACCCGATGAATTTAAGAAGATAAAAGAATATAATATTGATGTGGTTTTTGCTGGTCACTCCCTTGGTGGTCAAATTAGATTACCATTCTGGGGTGCACTAATAAAAAAAGATGGTGCTAAAATTTATACAAATAATTATTATAAAGAAAATGATACTATGATGTATGTATGCTACGGAGTTGGCGTTGAAAAAACCCCATTTAGAACTCTAAATAAGCCTTCATTTAATGTATACAGATTAAAAAGCTTATAAGAGTTTTTTTGTGGCATAAAAAAAACATAGTGATTATAAAAATTCCACTATGTTAATATTTTTCTTTAATTTTTCAATTAAATCAGCTTTTTCATACTTAGCAAATATTGATTTAAAATTACTGCTATCCATTAAGAACATATCATAATATTTTATAAATATATCTTGATAATTAGTTACTCCTAAATCTTTTAAAAATGAAAGATTTTCTGTAACTAATTTTTTTTGTTCTTTAATAAGTTCAATGAATTTTTCTGGTGTATTTTCTTCAAAATATGCAACATCATCTTTACTAAATCCAATTTTTTCTAAAAATTTCATGCTGCACTCCTTACATTATTCATATTTTCTTCTTGAACTAATTTTAATTCAGCATCAATTGCTTTATATATTTTAACTTTTTCTTCATCAGTTAAATTCTTTTTAAATGTCAATGTATAATAAATTATTTCTCTTTCATCAGTAATGCCACTTGCAAGCAATTTAATCATATTATCTGATTTAGTACCATCAATTTCACTTCCATAATTAAGTGCTTCTAAAACATGTCTTAAGTGAAGTGATAAGTCCTCATATTTAGCAAGCATTTCATCAGTTAAACGAATTGTTTGATCTTTTAATAATGCTAATAAATACGGATTAGTTTCGGCTTCAACATTTTTATTATTCACGTCATTTGCTGGCTCATTTTTAACACTTGTCTGAGTACTAGTGTTAATGTTAACGCTTGGGCTAGGAACACTATTTACTGTTTGCGTATTTACAACATTACTATTTTCTTTTACTGGAGGTTCCTCTTTTTTTACACCTTCACCAAATTTTCTTTCAAAATCTCTTTTGTTAAAAATAAGTTTATTATATTTACCACTTTCAGATTTTACTGGTACACCATTTTTCAAACAATATTCAAGTCTTATAATGCACTCTTTAGAATTAATGCGTGTTGGATCCTCTACAAATGCTTGTAAATGACCGAGTGCTTCCATTTTACTAACTTGAGATTTAATAAAATCAAATGGGTTTGCAAAAACCTTAAATTCAGAAGGTTTTGTAATATTAATGCCTTTACTTTTTAAGTAATTTACTATAGTAGTTAAATCTTCATAAGATACTACATCGTCAGTTATACTTGCGTAAAATTTAAATAAAGTTTTATAGTTTTCTTGACTAACTGACAAAACTTTAATTTTTTCTACAAGACTACTACTCATAAATTCTCCTTTCTAATAAGCAATTAATGGAACATTTTTTGGTTCTAAACCACTTTGATTTAATAAATTAATTGCAGCATTTAAACCTTTTAAATCATATTTAGTTAATACTGTTGGATTTAAATATATATCTTGTGGCATCTTTCCAATGCTTGTTAATTTTTCTATTTTATTTGACATTTCTTTATCATAAAGTAGTTCTACATTATCAGCAAAGAAATCTAAAGTTATCTTTAATGATTTAATATATTCTGTATTTTTCTTAATTGTTTCTTCATCATAATTTGCAAGTAACTTTTCAAAATCATTACTTGTAAAATCTAAATAATCATATCCAAGTGATTCTAATAATTTAATTAATGATTCCTTACTTGGCTGATTTTTAGTTTCTTCTTTTTTTGGAGCTTCTACATTACCAGTTTTGATTTCAGATACAACTGGAGTCTCGGCTTTTGGAGTTTCCTCAACATCTTTCATGAAATCAAATTTAAATGTATCTATTGATTCCGGTTTAACCACAGGTTCAACATCAATTACAGGAGTTTTAGTTTCCTTTGCTTCCTTAAAAACATCACTAATTGATTTTCCTGATTGACGATTTTTATAATTTGTTTCATATTCAAACAAACCATCCTCAGGGAACATCAATAGTTTAGCGGCCTCTCTTTGCTCTTCTTCAGAAAAATTAAATTTTTCTAATAATGATGTAATTTCATCTCTTGTAATATTTATATTGCCCTCTAATGCAAGTTCAAAATATTTATTTAATCTTTCTTGATTTGATAAAGCCTCATCTTTCCTAATTCCAAGTTCTTCAATCTTAGTTGTAGCTTTATTCATTTCATCTTCAACTAAAACAAGTTCTTTTTCTGCTTTATCTTTTTCAGATGCAAATTCTTCTAAAGTTTTAGGTAATTTTACATCTAACTCTTTCTTTAATTCATTTGGGTCAAAAGCAATACTAAGTTCTTTTAAAACATTAACGAAATCATCTCTTCGAATAGTTTCTAAAGCATTTTTAAAACTCTCACCCTCTTTTGCAAGTACTTCTTTTTCACTAGTAAGTTTCTCAATTTGTCCTTGAAGTTCTGTAGTTCTTTTACTAGTTCTTTCTTTTGTTTTTACTGCTTCATCTTTTTCCTTAGCCATTGATACTAGGATAACACTATCTTCTCCTCGTAAGTTATATAACTTATCAAGAAGCATTCTCATTTCTGTATTCAAATTTCTCATTGTCTTCACACCCTTTATCATATAGAAATTATAGCATAAAAAAAAGGCAAATGTAAACTACCTTTTAATTATTTTTTCTTAATTTAGTAATTATATAACCTATTGCTAAAATGCTTAACGTAAATGTCGTAAAGTATACAGTTATATTGTCAAGTGTATTCGGATTATTTAAATTATCACTTGCTAAAATGTAATTACTAAAATGATTTGTTTTAAATGAAAGATATTTAACTCCATCAATAGTTGTTTCTTCAACTTTATATTTTTCAATACTTCCATCATCATTAATGTAAAGCATTACTAACCCTTCAGCACCCTTATCATACGGAATTAATACTTCAGTAACATCATTAAAATTACTAATAATTTTATCTAAAATATCTGAATATAATTTTAAACTATATCCGTCTATAGTTTCATAGCCTTTTTTAGTAAGAATATTTATTTCTTCGTCAGAAAGTTTATAATTATTACTTATTAATTTAGCATCTAAAGGAACATTACTAGCTTTAGTTTTTAAAATTATACCCGTTTTTGTATCTACCGAAGAAATAACTCCAAATTTACTTGAATATTCCTCTGGCATCTGTAAAATACCAATACAATATTTTTTATCGTTAACTGTAAGAACATAAGGAAGTGTTGTTATAAGTTCATCTTTGTCTTTATAATAGTTAATTATGCTCTCATTACTACTACCAGATTTTAATTTTTCATACTCTTTTTCAAAACTAGTATTAACAAGTTCATAGTATTTTTTTGTATTAATTCCCATCGTAAGGAATAATACCTCTTCAACAGGAAGTGCTTCATTTTCCCATTCTTCAATACTAAAATCACTTTCAACTTTAACATTAACATCAGGATTATTTATATATTTTTTTAAACTATCTTCTAAAACCTTTGCATAATCTTTTACATCAGTTCCCACTGGTACATAAAACATATTTGATTGATAAAAACCATTAAATGTAAAGCCATAGTAAATTCCATTATATTTTACAAATGTAAAACCATCGGCAATACCTGTAAGTGAAATACCTCTTCTTGTCTCTTCAAATGAAATTGAAAAATCAAAATCAGGATTTTTTTCAACAACATTTTTAACTTGAGCAAATTCTTTAAGTGATCTTTTCGGAGAAAAGAATGTAGTTGTATCACTTTCATAATTAATTAAATGATTTATCATATCTTTATCTGCAACATTAAATGTTCCAAATAATTCATTTGTTATTAAATCAACCTTTTTTGTAATATTTTCATTTCCACTTACTTCTTCATAAGTTACATCCAATGTATATTTATCATGTACTTCATTTTCAAAACTTTTGCCATAGTAAACCATTACTTCACAAAAATCTTTATCTGCAATCTGCGGTGTATTACCATAATAATAATTATCACCTTTTCTATAACATGCAGTATCCATACCTAGTACATTTTCAAAATCAACTATGTTATATAAGTCATCACGAAATAAATATTCAAAAAATTTGTTATTTAAAAATTCTTTTTCATAAGTGCTACCATCATATTCATTTGCTTTTAACCAATTATAATTTTTTTCAACCATTGAATCTAAATTTGTATACTTAAATGAAAATACATGGTTTTCTAAAATATTTTTATTAGCCTGCCTACTTTCCTCAATTGTTTTTGCATTAACACTAGTTATCAAAAATAAACTTACAAATAAAACTCTTAAAATTTTTTTCATCACACTCTCCTACTCTTACAATTATTATAAATGATTAAATCTATTTATTCAACATCAAAAATCACAAATTCAAAAAAACTGAATATAATACAAAGAAATACTAAGGAGGAAAATTTTGAAAAAAGTATTTTATAGTTTTTTAACTTTATTAATTATCATCATTTGCTTATTAATATTTTTACCTAAAAAAGAAAATAAAAATATTAAAACCATTAAACTTGCAGAAGTTACACATTCAGTTTTTTATGCTCCAATGTATATTGCTATTGAAAATGGTTATTTTGAAGAAGAAAATTTAAAAATTGATTTAATATTAACACCTGGTGCTGATAAAGTAAGCTCGGCTGTACTTTCTGGTGATGTAAATATAGGTTTTGCTGGAGCTGAAAGTGCAATATATATCTACGAAAAAAATGAAAAAGATTATTTACAGATTTTTGCGGGTCTTACAAAAAGAGATGGTCAATTTATTATTTCTAAAACTAAAAATGAAAATTTTAAATTAACTGACCTTTATGGCAAACAAATTTTAGTAGGAAGATCATCTGGAATGCCAGCATTAAACTTTCTAAATGCACTTAAAAAAGAAGGCATTGATGAAAGCAAAATAAACATTAATTATAGTGTAGACTTTGCTTCATTATCTGGAGCATTTATTGGTTCTAAAGATTATCACTATGTTAATCTATTCGAACCAAATGCTTTAAAACTTGAAAATGAAGGTTATGGACACGTTGTAGCAAGTATTGGACTTCTTTCTGGTGAAATGCCATATACAACATTTTATGCTAAAAAAAGTTATGTTGAAAATAATAGTAACGTAATAAATAGTTTTAGAAATGCAATTAACAAAGGACTAAAATTTGTCAAAGAAAATGATGAACAAATAATTGCCAAAAGTATACTTAAACAATTCCCTGATACTTCATTAAATGATTTAATAAAGATTGTAAAAAGATATAAAGATGCGGATTCATTTTTAGAAAGTACTTATATAAGTGAAAACCTACTTGAAAATCTCGAAGATATTATGATTGATAATAATCTTTTAAAAGATTACGTTCCTTATGATAAATTAATTATAAACTAAAAAACCACTAAAATTTAGTGATTTTTTTATCTTGACATAGATAAATCATTTTTACTTAAAAATAAATTCAAATAATCATTATTAAGAATCAATGAAAGCTCGAGTTTATCTAAATATGAATCAAAGCAGTTTAAATAAATTATTAAAGGCACTTTTTTTTCATTACTCAAATTTTCATCAGTAGAAAAAATAACTTCATTATCTTTAAAAAGTTTTGCTCCGACTTTCCCATCTTCATTATATCCTACTGATATCGTTACAAAGCTATCAATCATAATATCTTTAATATATGTTCCTTGATAAAACATTGGTATAGTTTTATATAAATGAGGACTTACCTCATTTGTACTTTCAATAATTTTGCTCATATAATCATATTCATTATAAGAATGCAAATTCATAAATGCGTATACCATAAAATTTTGTGAATCAAAATTTATTTTAAGAATAAAGTTATCTTCTAAAGATATTTCTTTATTACCCGAAGAAGTAACTGCAAAATCAGTACCATTATCATTAATAATAGGACAAAATACACCTTCAAAATAGCAAAAATCTTTTTCACCTTTAAAGTTACTAGCCTTACTTTTTATATCATCATAAGAAATAATATTTTCATACCCTAAAGAAGTTAAGTATTCATTATAATCTTTTAGATATTCTATTAAAGATGAATGATCATTTACATATAAAAATATCTTAGAAAAGCTTTCAAACGGCTCATATATATTATCGGAATCTATATTTACACTTAATTTTGCTATTTTAAATAATTCTTCCATTAAACTTGGGGCTTTATCAAGAGTCATATTTATTCCAAAGTCTCTTTTGGTTGTATATAGACTATTTAAAACATTTGTAATAAAATCAACATCAATCGTTGGATATGCTTTTTTTAATGAAGACAAAAGTCCATCTATTCCATTAGTGCTATAATCACTAATACTATAATCTACTCTTGAGCACAAAAAATCAAGTACAGTTTGGTAGTCACTATAACTATTATCTTTTACAATGAGACCAGTAATTTTAGCATTCATAGCTTCACCTAAAGCTTCACAAGCATAAGGAAAACGATAATAATTTATTTTTTCAGTTTTATAATAAATATTTTGAGTTGAATGTAAAAGTTCATGATATCTAGTACTTTCATTTGCATTAATTGGGTAACATATTTTATTTTCCTTTACATCATAGTAACCCAAAACAATTTTACCTATCGAAGATAAAAATTCTTCATTGCTTAGTTTTTCTATTTTTATACTTTTAAGATTTTCATAAAATACTCTAAAATCAAAATCCGGATAATTATTATGTACAGTGTTCACTAAAGTTATAGCTCTTAATTTATCATCATTATCAAAGTTTTTACTTTTATTTATTGCTTCAATAACGTTTTCATAAGAAATACTTTCATATCCTAAAACGCTAGTTAATTCTTTATTATTTTTAATTTTCTTTTCTTCAGTAATATTTAAATTTTCAGTATAAAATGGGACTATACTATGAGTTGGTTCTTCTTCAACTAAAGCAGGCTTTTCTTCTACAGTAACTTCTGGTTTTTTCACCATATCTTTTGCAATTGAAGCAGTAACAGCAGCTAAAAGGGCAACCGTTATAGCGGTATTTTTTAGCAAAACTTTTTCTTCAAAATTTAATTTATGAATTTCATATGATATAAAATCCACTTTCTTATTATAAACACTATTTAGCAACATATAATCGTTATATTCAGGATAAGAAAATTTATTATTTTTTATCTCCAAAAAAGCTTTATGTCCATCATCGCAAAGAAAGATTGCAAAACATTTGTTATTTAATTTAATATTAAACATATATTTAAACATTTCTTATCACCTTTTATTTATATATAATATATCAAAAATATTTGTTGTTGTATAGTTCACAATTAAAAAAAACTTAAGGTTTATTTTTCTTAAGCTTTTTTCGTTTTTTATCATCTTCGAAAATGTTAAATATATCTTCTTCATCTTCGAGTTTCTCTTTTATTTCATTTATTTCATTATCAATATGTTTTTCTGTTATAGGGTTTTTTACATTATTTTTCTTACTTTTCTTTTTAGAACTTAATCCTATAATAGCAATTACAGAAAGTGCAGTTGAAGCAATAAATGCAATTGTCGAATACGTTAAAGATTTATTTTTTGTTTCTAAAGATTTTACATAACTGTCATCATATTTAATAGCATTATGATCTTTTGTGTCATATAAATAAAGTCCATTTTCATTTGTTTCAACATTAATTGCCTTAATTATTTTATACCTATTTTGAGCATCTAGTTCTAAACATTCAATTTTGTTTTCACCTACTAAAACTTTGCTTTTCTTGTAATCCTTAATGCTTTCATCCATTTTAAGAGGATACAAAGTTAGACTTCCAAAAGTAAGCTCTACATATTTGGTATATTTACCATCTTCATAAATAAATAAAGAAATATTTGCCTTCTCATCTTTTAAACCAACTAAGGTAAAGTCAGTAACTTCACTATAAAATCCTGGCACTTCCATTTCATTAATTGTTAATTTTTTTTCAATATAACTATTTGGTTTTGATAATAAACTTGCAATTTTTACAACAGTGTATTTTTCATTATCAACCATTACTTCTATAGGATTTTTATCAACAACCTCGACATTTAATTTATAAGTTTTTTCACCACCATTTTCGGCAACAACAACTATATTAAATGAATTTGTACCTGCACTTACTTCAAGTTCTCCATCTCCATTTACACTTGCTTTAGCATCCTCTTTTTCAGCAATAACTTTAATCTTTGTTTCATCTTCATTAACTTTAACAGTATATTCAGTTATATCCTTATTAAATGTAGGACTTATTTCATAACCCTCAACAGTTAAATTTTTTAAATTATTATTATTTGATAAACTTGCTTGATATTCCGCATAAGTTATTACTTTTACGTTCTTTTTACCATTACTAACATCGAAAATACTTTCATCCCAGCCAAGAACTGCAGAAGCATCTATATAAAATGATGCAGTACCACTTTTATTTGCTTTAAAAACATATCTATGTGATTTAGATTTAGTGTTGGCATTTGGTGCAGCCTCAGCGTAATGTAATTCAACGTCACTAGATATCAAAGTAAACAAATTTTTATCATAGTTTAAATTGTATTCCCATGAGCCAAGAGCAGATGCTGATGACACAGTTACTGTTACTGTTACATTATTTCCTACTATTATTTGTGAAGCATTAGTACTAACACTTATTGTTGCGCTTGCAGCACATACATTGCTTACACCAAACATGCACATTATTACAATTAAATAACCTACTATTTTTTTCATTTAACTATCCTTTCTAACTAATTGTAGTATATCCTAAAATATGTTTTTGTACTTTTAATAAATCTTTTATATCTACTACCCCATCACTATTAACATCAGCAGCTTTAGCATAGCTTCCCACTAAATTTAAATAGCCTAAGATATATTTTTGAATTTTTAGTAAATCTTGAATATTTATATTTCCATCACCACTAGGATCACCTTTAATAGCAACTACATATGTTTTTGAATCATTACCATTTACTAAAGTAAGTTCATCACCTGTACAAAGTTTACCGCTTGCTCTATTTGCAAAATTTACTGTAACAGTTGAGGAAGACTTTTTAAATAATTCAGTTAAAGATTCAACTGTATAACCAGCACTTAACATAAAAATATTATCACTAAGTGGAATTCCACTACTAGCAACTATATCACTAACAGATGCGCTTTCACCTTCAGTTTTAATAATGTTTATAACATATTCTTGAACTTTTTGATTTTCAGCAGTTACTTTTAAAGTTACAGTTGTTTTATCACTATTTAAATTTATTTCTCCAAGACCAGATACTGTTGCCTTACTATTTATTGTTTCTGCTGTAATATTTACTTTGTTAATTCCTTTACCAGTGTAATAATTATACGTATAATTATCATGACTAAAGCCAATTACATCATTATTATTTATTTTTATATTTTTTAAATGATTATTAGGATTTCCGCCATTTGGAAGTGTCGAAATTTCTGCAGGCATATTATCGTAAACTGGAATTACAAATTTATATGCAACACTTCCTATTAAATCCATTTCTTTATAACCACTATATGTAATTGATGCTTCTGTGGCAGCGCCCCTTATATTTGTCATGTATTGATGTGCATATGGTGCGTAAGCTGAATATGAACTAACATTAAACTTTTGAAAATATGAAGTATCTTGTCCTTTTGAAATGTAATTATTTGTAATATAATTTGCTCCGCCTTTTATTGCGTTATCAAGATTTGTCCATGGTCTTAAATAGCTTGTTCCACTTACAGCCCATACAAGTCCATCATAGACACCTGTAAAAGCTCCAATATTATAAGGGTTATATACGGGATAATATTCTTTATTATCATAAATAATTTTAGTGCCCTTTAAAGAGTTTCCTGAATAGTTTCCCCCTGTTTCTTGTTTAATTCTACTTGCTAAATATATTGCACTTGCATTAAAACTTTTTCCAGCTTCATAAATAACGCTTGCTTTTTCTTTAATATCCTTACCATCTAAAATAGCCTCAACGCTACTTATCGTTTGATAGCTTTCATCAAAAGATAATTTTTCAAACATAAATATAGTTCTTTCATCTAAAAAATTTCGTGAATCCATATAATATGCTACAACTTCTTTATTTGCGGCATACCAATCTTTTCCTTCTTTTACCTTAAATGTATCAGTTAAGTAATCATAACTACCACTTTCAGTTGAGAAGTATCCTTCATAGTTTGATTGAATAAAACTTTTACCCACTACGCTTTCTTTTTCAGTTGCAACATCAAATGGTAACCCATTTTTATCCGCTGTAAAAGTCCAATTTGGATATTTCTCCTTAAGTGAGCAAAGCATTGGCCAATAAGAATTTGGAAAACCATTTTGTTCCATTTCTTTTTCACAATCTGTAGTTGCAGAAACTGGTGTATCTTTTACTGTGTAAATAGTTACATAACTTGCACATACATAGCCGACATCTTTATTTGAATAATATATTTTATACCATCCATCTGAACATCCCTTTTCATTTGGATATAAATTTTCATCTGCTAAATCAAAACTGGCACTTACACCAAGCTTTTTTATCGATGAATAATTTGTTCCAGGACCGGTTCTTAAGTTAACATCATTATAATCAACTCTAAGTTTTTTTGTATCTGCTAAAACGTTATTTGCAAAGGTAAATAAACAAATAATAAATAATAAAATTTTATTTATTTTATACTTCACTACTTCTTACCTACCTTTCTACTCATAATACATTATAACACATCTCTCAATAAAAAAAATACTATAAAAGTATTTTTTAACCTAAAGCAACGTCTAAAATCATCATTACTGTAAAGCCAATTATTGTAAAAAGTGCCATTAAATCTTTACATTTATTCGTTTGACTTTCAGGAATTAGCTCTTCGACTACAACATAAATCATTGCTCCTGCGGCAAAAGATAATAAAAATGGTAATATCATTTGGACTTTTAATACTAAAAGAGCACCAAGGACACTAGCAATTGGCTCGACAATCCCCGTAAGAGCTCCAATAATAAAGGACTTTAAAGGACTCATTCCCTCTCTTCTTAAAGGAAGAGATACTGCTGTTCCCTCAGGAAAGTTCTGAAGTCCAATGCCAAGAGCTAAAACTAATGAAGATACAAGTGTAGCACCTTCAATATTATATCTTAGTGACCCAAAAGCAACTCCTACTGCTAAGCCTTCTGGAATATTATGTAACGTAATTGAAAGTACAAGCATAAATGTTCTTTTTATTTTGCTATTACCAGAACTTTTAATTAGTTTCGAGGAAATTTTATCCCCTATAAAAAGTAGTATTCCTCCGCAAATAAATCCAAAGGCTACTATAAGTGGTGCATTTAGTTTTAAACTTTCTGCCATTGATAAAGCTGGAGAAATAAGTGAGAAAAAGGATGCTGATATCATTACTCCTGCAGCAAAACCAAGCATTGCATCTAAAATAGTTTTATTTACTTTTTTAAATAAAAATACCACTGATGCACCAATAACTGTTATAAGGAAAGTAAACATGCAAGCAATAAATGCAAGTAGTACACAATTCATATTAGAAAAAAAAGTAATCATAAATTAAAACAACTCCCTATTTTAATATATAATTACTTTTTAAAATTGCTACTTTTTCTTTGCTTCCTTTATAATTGTTGTTAAAACACCAGCTCCTAAGAAAACATATATTAAGATTCTTTCAAATTTTCCATTATTTTCTTCTAAAGCACTAGTTATTTTATTATCAATTTTTTCGAATTTTTCTAAATTTTTGTTAAGTTTTTCTTCTTTAATTAGCTCATTATCAATATCATCATAATTAATGTTGTCAGTAACATTATCGTAACTAATTGTACTACAATATCCTTGTTCATATTCTTCTTGAGACCAAACATTTAATTTATTTTCAAAAGCTGTTTTTTGAGCTAAGCAAAGGCTATTTGTATATCTATATTTTCCATATATATAAGCAACCTTTCCTAGACCATTTTCAAGTAATTCTTTTTGCAAAAGAGCGCCATCTACCCATATCCAAGCAAGACTTCTACCATATTTATCAGTTTTATTACTATCTTCATATTCTAAAACTATTTCATTTGCATTAGTCAATTTTTCACAAGTATAATCACTTGCCTCTTTCCCATATGGTTCAACCTTTTTCGTAGTACTTACAGATTCCGGAGTATCTATTGCTAAAAATCTAAATTTTACTTCTTCATCATCAATTATAAAATAGGCTGTATCACCATCAACACATTTAGAAAACGTTGCTTTTTGCACAGTTGTTTTTGCACTTACATTAATAAGCAAAAATAAACTTAATAAAAATATACTAATTTTTTTCATACTTCTCCTTTTTTATTTGTTTTGATTATTGTAATAATTAAATTCATCAATATCCATTGCTAATGACTCAAGTTCGTCATCATCTTCGGTAAGTTCATTTAATTTAAAAATTAAACTAGATAAATCTTTATAATCATTATAATTAACATGATACTTTTGTAATAATTTAACTTGATTATTTGAAAGAAACATCCCATTTTTTCTTTCAACTCTTAAGTCATTTACATCAAATTCAATTTCATTTATTTCTTTTTTACATTCTTTCTTCATTTTTATATAGTCCTTTATATATTTTGGATTTATTTAATAGTTCTTTATGAGTTCCTTTCATTGATAATTTTCCTTTTTCTATCACAAGAATTTCATCAGCATCAATGATTGTCGAAAGTCTATGTGCTATGATAATAATCGTATGATCTTTTGCAAGAGCATCAATAGTTTTTTTAATATACTCTTGGCTTTCATTATCAAGAGCAGAAGTTGCTTCATCAAATAAAATTATTTTTGTATTTAAAAGTAGTGTTCTTGCAATTGCAAGTCTTTGTTTTTGACCACCAGAAAGGTTTATTCCACCTTCTCCAATTATTGTGTTATATTTTTGGGGCAAACTTTCAATATATTCATCAATGTATGCTTTTTTACAAACTTCCCTTATTTCTTTTAACGTTATATCTGGTTTAACAATTTTAAAATTGTCTAGTATAGACATATTAAATAAAAATGGACTTTGTCTAACACATGAAATGGTGCTTCGAAGTGAACTTTCCGTTAAGTCTTTAATATTTACATCATCAATTAATACTTCTCCTGAAGTGGCATCAAAATATCTAAGTAACAAATTAAATATTGTTGATTTTCCATTTCCACTTCTTCCTACAATAGCGGTCTTTTGATTTGGTTTAATTGAAAAAGATAAATTATCTAAAGTTAAACTTTCTTTCTTAGTGTATTTAAATGAAACATTTTTAAACTTTACATTACCAGTTACATTTTCTAAATTTACGCTACCAAACTTTTCATCATTAAATATTTTATTATTTACTATTTCATCAATTCTTGATAAAGATACTTTAACTTTATTATAATTAACCCCAAAAGAAGAAAGCGTTTCCGCAACTTCATCAATACGCCAAATGTAATTATTAATCATCATAAAAACACTATAAAATATATGACCTTTTATAAATAAATACCCGCATGTAAGTAAGATAATAAACTGTAAAACATAATAAATAATATTATTAAGTCCATTATACCAAGATTCATATCTAGAAATTTTAAGTGATTCTTCACAATAATGGTCTATATCATCATTAATTAATCTTACCATGTTATCTTTTATACCTAAAGACTTAATTTCTCTAATTCCAGTTAGGTTCTCTGTAGCCCTTTTAATTAACTTATCACTTTCTTCTTTAATTTTCTTTTGTGTAGTTTTAATAACTGGGAAAAATTTTGAAGAGATAAGTCCCATTATAATAGCAAATACTGTTATTTCAAGCCCAATAAATATTGATATTTTAAATGAAATAACCACTATAATTAATGCCATAATAATTTTTAAAATCATTTTTACTAATTGGTTTAATAAATCAAGCACCCTATCTGGATCTGTTGAAAGTCTATTAATAAGTTCTCCGACTCCTGCTTTTTCAAAGGCAATTGCAGGTAAATTTTGATATTTTTTATACATATCCTTACAAACATTATTTACAAATGTCATCTGAAGTTTATTATATAAAACCCTTTTTGGTATAAGTAATGCTCCATATATAGTGGCATATCCTAAAATATAAAAAACTAAGTACTTTACAAATAATGCATAATTCTTCAAAAGTAAAAATTCTAATGCTTTACCCATAAAAATCGGGCAACATAAATCCGGAATGTAATTAAAAATCATTAAAATAATAAGCAATACCATACTTGCTTTTTCATGTTTTAAATAATGAAATATAAGTCCAAATGAATTTTCCTTTTTCTTACTACTTTTCATATAAAATATTATATACTATTTGCTAAAATTTTTAAACAAAAAAAAATAAGGTTTTAAAGGCCTTATTTTATATCGATTAATTTTTTAGTATTTGTATTTTCTTCTTTAGGAACAACAATCTTTAATGTACCATCATTAAATTCAGCGGAAATTTTACTTTCATCTACATCTCCTAAATAAAATGATCTTTCACATTTTTCATAGAATTTTCTTTCACGATGAATATATTTCTTTTTGTTATGTTCTTCTTTCTCAATGTGTTTTTCTGCAACAATCTTAAGATTTCCTTTGTCACACTCTATTTTAATATCTTCCTTTTTAAATCCAGGAACGTCTACTTCAATAAAGTATTTTCCATCTTGTTCATAAATATCACAAACCATTTTATTATTGTGCTCCTTATTTGAATTTAAATCATCTAAAAAATCATCTAAAAATATTCTACTTGGTAACATTGTTATCATCTTCCTTTCATATTTTCATTATATTACTATAATTAGCACTTGTCAATAGTAACTGCTAATTATTTTAAAAAAATATTTTATATTTGATATTATAAGCATTATATGTTAGAATATACTTACTTTTTTGGGGGTATTATGGAAAGTTTTATAACTATTGGAACAAAATCTATTAATCAAGAACTATTTCGTAAAGTAGTTCCATTTCCAAATAACTATGTAACAAAGCCATATGGTGGACTATGGCTTTCTCCTTATTATGGAATAAATGCTAATGAATGGCTTGGCTATTTAGAATATAAAAGAAGTTTATTTTATATGAAATTCAATGGCTGTGGTGCTTTAGTAAATGTTAAAGATAATGCAAATATTTTAAGAATTAATTCTGTTAATGATTTTGAAAAAGCTTATCAAAAATACCCTAGTCCTTATTTTGAATTACGTGTTTTAGATTATATGAAAATATCAAAAGACTATGATGGTATATTTATTGATAGAGGCGTTCTTGATAAAATTGGATTCAGTGATTGGTGCATATCAAGTTTAGTTATTTTTAACTTAGAGTGCATTGGAACTTATGTTCCTTTAGATATTGATTATGTCTGTGAGTCATACTCAATTGAATTTAGTATTGCAAAAGCACATGAGGAAAAAACTATTGCTCCAATAAATAGCTCTTATCAAACTTTATATAGAATTTTGAAAGAATCATTTGAAAAAGAAATATCTAAAATGGATTTTGTTAATTTACCATATGATGAATACTATCATAACCTATTTATAATTATCGAAGATTATGTTAAAGGATTTTGCTTTAACTTTAATGACATGATAGAGCTTATTTTAAGAGATCCAAATTTAAGTTTTGGTAAAAAAAGTCATGATGATATTGTATACAGCCTTATGTACAAACTATTCGAAGATGAATTTACAAAATTAATGCCAAGTGAATTAACATTTAATCGAAGCCTTAGTAACAAAAGAATTAATTATATTTAAAATTCTTCACAAAAAGTGAAGTTTTTTTTTGAAAAATATGCTATCATTATACTATGTAAAATAGAAAGGGTTAAAATATGAATAATGAAAATAATACTAATATAGAAATAGAAAGTTCTGGGATAAATGCAGAAAATAATACCAATTTTGGAAGTCCAAATTTAAATAATAATATCGAAAGTATTAGTAGTGCTGAAAGCACTGGTATAAATATAGAAAATAATTCTAGTATAAACAATTCTAATAATCAAGTTGATGCTTTAGACTTCGTTCCCCCACTTGTGCCAGATCAAAATATTACTAAGTATGAGCCACCAGCTCCCCCAAAGAAAAATAAATTTGCAATAATATTTTCAGTAATTGGCATTCTTATTGTGCTTACACTACTTTCTGGAACACTTTATTATTTATTTATCTTTAATAAAAATGGTGATGAATCTTTAAAAATGGCAATTAATAGTATGGCTAGTTATGTCGAGATGATTTATAACAAACAAAATGAATATACAAATATTAATTTTTCCAATAATACTGTCAGCGTTATCGGTAATGTAAATGTTAACAATCCAGATAGTTCAAAAAAATATTTAGCAAACTTTGAATTTGATTTAGATTATTCTAAAGAAAAAATCGTTTTTGCTGGTTCTTTATTTGAAAATACAAATGAATTAATAAATCTTATATATAACTATGACAACGAAATTTCTTATGTCCTTATGAAAAAAGCTTTTAATAAACCATTAATTATTGCAGAGCAAAATTTATTTACTACATCAGGTAAAAATGTTGTTACAATAAATGATTATTATTTACTTTTTAATAAAACAAAACAATATATAATTAATAATCTTAATAAAGATGACTTTGATGTAATTTTTGATGTTAGCAAAAACAATGGTTCATATGCATTTCAAAAAAAGATAGTGTATTCACTTCAAAATACAGTATTTGATACTTTATTAGAAAACGTAATCAACAATATAGAAAATGATGAAGTATACATGGAAAAATTATTCTATATTTTAAATCAAAAAAACGGATATCCAAGCGGATATACTATGAAAAACGTAAAAGAATATTTAAATGAATTAAAAAATAGCTTAATAAGAAGTTATAACGGAGACATTAATATTAATATTTATACTGATTTATTTGGAAAAAAGATTAATAGAATAGAACTTTCTCAAGCTGATAAAAAATTATTTTATTATGATAATGGTAATTTCGAAATATATATTAGTGATAAAGACAAGATTAGTTATAATAATAAAATTCTTACTTTAATTCAAAATAATAAAACAGCTTTGACTATTAAAGTAAATCGTTTTGATAATCAATTAATTGATTTAGAATTAATTAGTTCAGATAATACGCAAGTTGCCAAAATAAAAATTGATAATAATATAAACATTTCTTATGAAGAAGAAAATCAAAGCATTACTTTGAATATTAATAAAAAAGAAAAAAACGACTACGAATATAAAATCACAATTAATGATGGTGCTAGTCCATATGAAATATATGGTGAAATAATTATTAGTGATGAGGGAAAATATACTCTATTTGATAAAAAAGATGCTGTAGAATATGACTCACTTACTTATGATGAAAAAATGCAAATTCAAGAGGCTCTTAAACAGCTCGGTGAATTATTAAGTCTTAAAGCATTAATCTAAAAATATGATATTAAAATCATATTTTTATTTTGCACACTAGAAAAAAACAAGTTACCTCTTTAAAGTTATAAATGAGGTGATTTAATGGGTCGTAAAGGAGAAAGCATTTACAAAAGAAGTGATGGAAGATATGAAGGCAGGTATATTAAGGGAAAATACAAAAATAAAGTTATATATGGATACATATATGGTTCATCTTATTCTGAAGCAAAGGAAAAGCTTAGAAATTTTGGCAATGTAGAAATAGAAACAGAAATAAATACTTTTAATGAAAAAATAGATAAATGGCTCGAATATAAAAAAAGCACAGTCAAAGAATCAACATATTCTACTTACTATGCAATTGCTTCAAATAAAATCAGACCACTACTTGGGCATTATAAAATAAATAATTTAAATAAAGAAATAATTAATAGTTTTATTGATAAGTTATCTAATAGTTTAAGTATCAATACAGTTCATGACATGGCAAATATTTTAAAGCAAATATTAAAGTATAATAGAATGACTGATATTGATGTTAAAGTACCTATAAAAGAACTTAAAAGTATTTCTGTCTTTACTCCAAAAGATATAAAAAAGCTTGAAAGGTTTGCTTTAACTTATGATAATAGATTTGTTTTTGGAATCATTTTAAGTTTATATACAGGTATTAGAATTGGAGAATTATGTGCTTTAAAAAAAAGTAACTTTGATATGAATTTAATGACACTTTCCATAAATCATACAATTATCCGAGTAAAAAACGCAGATGGAAAACAAAAAACTAAAGTTATATGTTCCGCACCTAAAAGTAGAAAATCAATTAGAACAATTCCTATTCCAGATGTTTTACAAAGCTATTTAATTCATTATTTAAGTGAAATGAATTCTGATTACTATTTTTTGACCAATAAAACTAAAGCAATTGAGCCAAGAAGCTATACAAATAAATACAAAAAGTATTTAAATTATTGGGGAATAAACCATAAAAAATTTCACACAACAAGACATACATTTGCAACCAAAGCTGATGAAACAAAAATGAGTACCAAAGCTTTATCTGAAATATTAGGACACTCAAGCGCATCAATTACTCAAAATTTATATATACATCCATCACTAAAATATAAAAGAGAATGCATAAATACGATTTATACAAAAAAAAGCTGATATTTTTATTAATCAGCTTTTAAAATGGCAAGTTTTTCTTTTTCTTCTTTTAATTTATTTTGCTCTTCTTCCACTATATTTTTAGGAGCTCTATTTACAAAGCCCTCATTACTAAGAAGTTTTTCTCTTTTGGCAATTGATATTTCCAAAAATTCAATTTCTTTTTGCTTATTTTCATTATTTTTTGTATTATCAATTTTAAATAATAATTTAGCAAAGTTTGAATTATATTCAGTTCCCTCGGATAAATTCATATTTATATTTTTTAATTTAAGCATATTTTTATAAAATTCTTCATCATATAAAAACTTAACATTTACTTCATCATTATTGGTAATCTTATTTTCCGCTTTAAAATTACGGATTGCAACTATATCATTTAAAATATCATTTACAAGTTTAATATCAAAAATCTCGTTTTTATTATATTTAGGATATGAACTATTCATTATAGATTTACTTTCTTTTATATTAAGATTTTGATATATTTCTTCAGTTACAAATGGAATAAATGGATGAAGCATTTGAATTATACCTGTTAAAATTTTAACTAATATACTTTTTGATGTCGTATTTAAGAAAATTTTACTTATTTCAATATACCAAGAACAATAATCATCCCATATAAATGTATAAAGTTCATTAAATGCATTATGAAATTCATATTTGTCCATATACTTAGAAACATCTTTAATAGTCTTATTATATTTAGTTAAAATCCATTTATCATATATATTATACTCCTCAAAAGAAAGTTTATTTAAATCTTGTGTATTAAGAATAACAAATCTTGAAGCATTCCATAATTTATTAATAAAATTCCAAGATGATGCAACTTTTTCTTCATCATATCTTAGATCCATTCCTGGAGCACTATTAGTGGTTAAAAATAGTCTTAATGAATCACAACCAAATTTATCAATAACCTCGATTGGATTTACGCCATTTCCTAGACTTTTGCTCATTTTTCTACCCTGTTTATCTCTAATAAGTCCATGAATTAAACAATCTTTAAATGGTCTTACTCCCATAAATTCTAATGATTGGAAAGTCATTCTATTTACCCAAAATGGAATAATGTCATATCCTGTAACTAAGACATCATTTGGAAAATATCTTTCTAAATCTGCAGTTTTTTCTGGCCAACCCAATGTTGAAAATGGCCATAATGCTGAAGAAAACCAAGTATCTAAGACATCTTTATCTTGAACCCAACCTTCACCAGCAGGAGCACTTTCTCCAACGTAAATTTCATCACCTTTATACCAAGCTGGAATTCTGTGTCCCCACCAAAGTTGTCTTGAAATACACCAATCATATGTTATTTCCATCCAATGATTCATAGTTTTTTCATATCTTTTTGGAACAAAATTAACCTTTTTATTTTTATCTTTTTGATTTTCAAGTACTCTATCAGCTAAAGGGCGCATTTTTACAAACCATTGGCTAGATAAATAAGGCTCAATCATGACTCCTGTACGTTCTGAATGACCAACATTATGTGTTATTTCTTCTTTTTTTATTAATAACCCCAACTTTTCTAAATCTTCAGTTATTTTTTCTCTTGCAACTTCACGAGTAAGTCCTTCATATTTACCTGCTTTATCGTTCATTGTAGCATCAGGATTAATACATATAATTTGCTCTAAATTGTGTCTAAGTCCTACCTCATAATCGTTAGGGTCATGTGCTGGAGTAATTTTAACACAACCAGTTCCGAATTCAGGATCTGCATGCATATCAGCAATGATTGGTATTTTTCTTGATGTAAGTGGTAATAAAACATTTTTGCCAATTAAATCTTTATATCTTTCATCACTAGGATTAACCGCTACAGCAGTATCTCCAAAAAGTGTTTCAGGTCTTGTCGTGGCAACGTCTAAATATTTATCTTCACCTTCAATATAATATTTGATATGATAAAAATATCCCTTAACATCTTTATAAATTACTTCTTCATTTGAAAGAGCCGTTTGTGCTTTAGGATCCCAGTTAATTATTTTATATCCCCTATAAATAAGTCCTTTATTGTATAAGTCAATAAATACTTTGTTTACAGCTTTACTAAGTCCTTCGTCTAAAGTAAATCTTTCTTTAGTATAATCTAAGGCAAGACCTAGCTTAGCCCATTGTTTATGAATATTTTCAGCATATTCATCCTTCCATGCCCAAGCATATTTAAGCCAATCTTCTCTATCCAAACTACGAGGATTAATTCCCATATTAGTAAGTTTTTCATCAACTTTTGCTTGTGTGGCAATACCAGCATGGTCCATCCCAGGAACCCATAATGTATCAAATCCACATAACTTTTTATATCTTATAATTATATCTTGAAGTGTAGTATCCCATGCATGTCCTATATGTAAATTACCTGTTACATTAGGGGGAGGTATAACTATTGAAAATGGTTTCTTATCTTTGTCATTGCTTGCTAAAAATGTTTTATTGTTTAACCAATAATCATATTTCCCTTCCTCAACTTTTTTAAAATCATATTTTGTTTCCATATTTCCTCCAACAAAAAAAGGTAGTACAAAAGGGTGCAAAGTGCACGGTACCACCTTTATATTTAACTCTTTATCCTTAATGCGGACTTACAGCCTATCCTATTTACTTAGATAAGCAACTTGCAAGCTACTTCATTTAACCAGGGTTTAAGAAAAGCTTTCAGCTAATAACTTTTCCTCTCTAATAAAATAGTTAAACTACTCCTCTTGTTCTTCGTTTTTATGTTCATAGTATAACAAATTCTTTTATTTATTTCAAGTCGTTTAATATTTTTCTAAAACCTCTAAAATGCCACGATAAGGAAGTGTTGCACAAGTTTTTCTACTTTGCTGTTTATAAATATCTTCATAAACAAGTGCTTCATTTAAAATATTATTATCATACTCTTTTTCATTAACCATATTTAAGAAACTATTAACATACTTTTTAGCTTCCTCAATAGTTTTACCAATTAAATTTTTTATCATTATTGATGTAGATGAAATACTTATTGCACAGGCTTCTCCAGTAAAAGTAATATCTGAAATTTTATCATCTTTAATTAAAATATATAAATCTAAATTATCTATACAAGACTGATTTGCAGTATTAACTTTTTCGTATCCATCACTAACTATTTTATCTCTATTAAGTGGGTTTTGATAATGTTCCATTATGATTTCTCTTTTTAATTCTGGATCCATCAAAACATCTCCTTTAAAATTTTATCTTTATTTTGTAAAAGTCCTACAAACATATCAATTTCTTTTTCTGTATTATAAAATGCTAAACTTACCCTTATAGTATTATTTACTTTCGTAGCATTTTTCAAAATCTTAGCGCAATGATTTCCTGCTCTTACACATATTTTATATTTATTTAAATAAAATGCAACATCTTGAGCAAATATATCATCAACATTAAAAGCCACTACTGCACTATCACATTCCAAATTTATTATATCTATAAAAGGTATTTTAATTAATTTATCTATCAAATAATTCTTTAATTTAGTTTCTCTTTCATGGATTTTTTCAATGCCTATATTATTTATGTATTTGATAGCCTCACCGAAACCGATTACTCCTGCAATATTTGGAGTTCCAGCTTCAAGTCTAAATGGCAAATCTTTTAAATAAATTTCATTTGGATTATCAAAAGATTCATTCATACCTCCACCTAAATTTATTGGTTTAAGTTCTTCTAACAATTCCTTTTTTCCATATAAAACGCCAACACCAGTAGGTCCTAACATTTTATGTGCTGAAAATGCTAAGAAATCAACATCCAAATCTTGAACATCAATTTTTATATGTGGAGCACTTTGAGCAGCATCAACAACTACAAAAATATTATTTTCATGTGCTAGTTTACATATTTCCTTTATTGGTCTTACATCACCAACGACATTGGTTATTTGTGCAAGAGCAATTACCTTAGTTTTGGGAGTAATTGCCTTTTTTACATTTTCTAAAGTAACATGTAATGATGAATCAAGTTCAATTAACTTGGTAACAGTTTTAATCTCATTTTCACATTTAAACCATGGGAGTACATTTGATGCATGCTCAGAAGTTGTAATTAAAACTTCATCTCCGGGTTCAAGAAGTGGTGAAAAAAATCCATTTGCAATATAATTTAAACTTTGTGTTGTTCCAGAAGTGAAAATTATTTCTTCATTGTATCTAGCATTTATAAACTTTTTCACAAGTTCTCTTGTTTCCTCATATTCATTTGAGGCTTTAAAAGATATATCATAATCTCCACGATGTGCATTTGCAGAGTAATTACTATAATAATCTACAACTTTATCTATAACAGATTTTGGTTTTAAACTTGTAGCGCCATTGTCAAAATAAATTAAGTCATTATTTAGCATTGGAAAATCATCTCTATTCATTATTTTCCTCCTTAAAATTTAATAAATTTAAAAAATCATCATTAAATATTCCATATTTAAAACTCTTTTTTAATAGATTATAAGTTTTTTCTTTACTAATTCCTAGTGATTTTAAATAATTAATACTTTCTTCACTAAATGGGCCAATAGTTACAAAGTGTGATGCTTCAACTTCATTTGTATCAATTTCTAAAATTGGTTTAATCAAAATCTGTCCACCATCACATAAACCTTTTAAATTTTCAACAATAATATTTCCTTTAGTATTTTCTTCAGCTTTTACACTAACATTAACATTACATAATTTTCCACTTGCAATACCCCTAAAATTTAAAACACATTTATTGTTATCACCTAAAATCCTAACATTAATATTAATATTGGAATTTTCATAACTTTCATTAGTAAAATTAACTATTAATAAAGAATTTTTCCTTTGAATAATGTTAATATTAATATTTTCACTTTTATCATTATATATATTTAATAAAAGTTTTTTCTCTACTTTAAAATCAAATGTTCCATCTTTATTTATTAAATCAACATTATTCATTAGTAATATATTCTCCTTTTCTTTATTCACTTATATCACTTGCCTTATTAAATCCTTCATTTTCAATATTTTCTGCTAAATGATAATCTCCAGTTTTAGTAATTTTTCCATCAGATAAAATATGAACGTAGTTAGGCTTAATAAATTCTAAAATATTTTTATGATGTGTTATAAGTAAAATGCTCGGTTTATTTTCATGATAATACTCATTAATAAAATCTGCTACGACTTTTAATGCATCAACATCAAGTCCAGAATCAAGTTCATCTAAAATAATAAAACTTGGTTTTAATATGCCTAAATGTAATAGCTCTATTTTCTTTCTTTCACCACCTGAAGCACCAACATTTATTTCTTTATGAATAAAACTTTTATCTATTTTAAGTTTGTCACATATTTCTTCCATTTGTTTATTAAATTTAAAAATATCAATGTTTTGATTTTCACGTTCTCTTAAAGCACTACGTAAAGCTTCTGCATTAGTTACCCCTTCAATTGCCGGAGGATTTTGACTTATTAACATCACACCATTTTTAGCAATATCATATGTATCAAGCCTTAATAACTCGATGTCATTATATACTATACTGCCATTTACTTTATAATTTGGATAACCCATAATTATCTTACATAAAGTACTTTTTCCTATTCCGTTTTTCCCCATAATTGCATGAATTTCCCCAGGATTAATTGTTATTGAAAAATTATCAAGAATTTTTCTATCATCTATATAAGCATTTAAATTACTAATTTTAAACATAATTCCTCCACACATATTGTAAAACATTTTTCTCATAAATAAAAGAAAAATTTCTAAAAATATGCCTTTATATTTTATCAAAATTATAATATAATTTATTTAGGGATGATTATGAATAGAGTTTTTGATCCAATTGATATAGTTTTTATTGTACTTATTTCTGCTTATTTATTTGTACTTGTTTTAATTATTCTTATTTTATGGCATCAGAAAGAAAAAAAAGCTGCTTTAGAAAAGAAATCTTTAAATGTTAAAAATAAAGTAATTAACAGTGAAGAAAAGAAAAATAAAAATTCAAAAAAAGCTAATTATAATTACAAAAATGATTTTAGCAAAAGTAAAAAAGAAATTAAATACAATAATAAAGATTCAAATAACAAGAAACCTAAAAATAATAAGAAAAATATCAATAATGTTGTAAGATATAAAGGTAAAGGACCTACGAAAAAGAAAAATACTTCAAGAAAAAGAAAGCCAAAAACAAATGGTAAGAATAAAAAGAGGAAATAATTTATGAAAACTGATAAAATATTTGAATTAATTGATGAAAATAATAATAAGAAAGAATATCGTATTTTAGCTGACTTTAATATCGATGATAATTTTTACCTAATTTATACAGATGATAGTATTAATAGTAATGGTGAAATTGAGACATATGCTAATGAATATGAAGTAACAAAAGGTAAAATTCTATTAAAAGAAATCAAAAAAGAAATGTTACCTAACGTTTATAAAAAATGGGATGAATTATGTCAAGAAGTGTAATAATCAAATTAGATAAGGAAGGAAATTTATCCGAAGCATATTATTTGCATGGAACTCATACTGACAGTTTAAATAATTATTTAATTAGAGTTAATCGTATTTTAAATGAATTTGAAAATGTTAAATATCAGAAAATTGGATACAATGAAATCGAAATTACAGATAGCTTGGTTATAAAAAGGCTTCTAAGTAGGCTTCCAAATAATAGCATAAGCAAGGAAAACACTGGTAAAAAGGTAATTGCTAGTGTTATGGTAGTAGCAACAATGCTTGGCGCTTCAAAGATGATTAAGGAATCAATCAAAAATAATGACAAATCTGATTCATTGCCAGACAAGCAAACAATTGAAAGTATTGAAAAAAATAATATTGATGAAAATAAAGAAAATTTACTTAGTGAAGAAAAAGCTGTATCTTTAGAAAACGATATTACTTCTTATTCTTTAGAGCAACCAGAAACATTAAAGCAAGATAGCACATCTTATTCAGTAGAAAATATTGAAAAAGAAAAAGAACCTACTATAATAATTGAAACACCTTATACATATGATGAGAATACTCCTGTATATGAATTTAATTTTGAAGACCGATCAAATAGTGAAAAAAGCAATTATGCAAAAGAAAACTATACTACGTTGGTAAATAAATATTCTGCTATTTATGGGCTAGATAGTAAACTCGTATTAGCCATGCTTACACAAGAAAATGCTTATAATGAAATTAACTATTCAAATATTGGTGCAAATGGAGTTATGCAGATTGAGTCAATTTGGTATGGCCATGAAATTTGTGCATATAATTTTGAGAATAATTCATATGAAACTGTAACAATCGAAAAAGATAAATTAACTGACCCCGAATATTCAATTAAAATTGGTTGCATGATTTTAAATAACTATTATAATACTTTATATAATAATTACGTTACTACAGGAGTTATTTCAAAAAGTGATTCTATTTTAGCTACCATTATTGCTTATAATAAAGGTATTACAGCAATTTGTAATTTAATTAATACATATGGTTCTGACTTTACTTCTCACATTTCTGAAACAAGAGGTGGAGACAATGATTATATAAATCATGTTTCAAGTTACATGGAAGATATGTCACTAGTTGAGTTACAAAATAAAGATGACTCCGCTTCTCTACTTATGTTTGATAATTTAACCAGATAAAAAGGCTCATATCATTATTGATATGAACCTTTTTTAATCATCTAAAGCAGATGCCCCATTAATATAAAAGTTTATTGAATTAATGCTTCTTAATAAAGTACCTGCATTTACATCTTGATAAGCAATTAAATCAATGCCTACTTCTTCATTATAAAATTCACTATGATTATCTATATATGTAAATTTACAATTTATATCATTTTGATTGCAATAACTTCTTACATCATCTTTACTTTTTCCAATAAAATTTGGCAGCGTACTATTTGTAGCACCACTTCTTAAACCTTTTCCCGCTATATAAGGCTCATAAGTATCATTAATTGAATAGCTAAATGATTTTTCTATAATAGGTTCTTCTTTACCCAAATTTATATTCATTACTTTAATGATGTCCTGTAAACTTGAATCATAATATCCAAGTGCTGATGATACTCTGCCTGATGAAATATAAACATTTAAATTGTAAACTTCTAAATAAGTTTTTTGGATATTGATAAACTCTTCATCTTTCAACATATTTCCGACCATTTTTTTCAGGATTTTATATGATGATAGTATTTGATCAGTTGACATATTCGTAGAAATGTTATCACTTACTGCATTTAAAACTTTTTCAAATTGATTGTAGCTTCTTATAGTAAGCATTTTCTTTGCCATTGCCATAATTACATCTTGCTGATGTTTGTTTCTAGCCAAGTCACTTATTGCATACAAATGTCGACAGCGTGAATAAGCAAGCGCTTGTTCACCATTTAAGTTTTGAATGCCAGTATCTATATAAACTGTATGTGATCCCCATAATCTATCACTATTTTGTTCACACACTTTTCCTTTACAATCAACACCCTGATTATAATTAAAGTCTGGAGTTTCTACATTAACAGTAATTCCATCAAGGGCCTCTACTAAATCGACAACACCTTTAAAATTTATTTTTACATAATAATCTATATCAATGCCAGTTAATTTTTCAATTGTATCAGTTACACATTTTGTTCCATATGCAGCCGAAGAATTAATTTTATTATATTGGTTATTCCTACATGCTATTGGAACATATGTATCTCTTGGAATTGAAAATAAAGTTGCACTATATGTTTGAGGATTAAATGTAGCTAAAATAAGGGTATCCCCATTAAAGGCTGCATCATCATCAAGACCATCACCCTCAGAATCAACGCCTAAAATAAGCGCCGTAAATGGTTCATTTAAACTTTTATTGGTTATAAGTTTTTCATCATTTGATATCTTCTTTTTCTCAGATATTTCGTACACTTTTTTAGTTTCATTACCTATATTTGAAAAATCTTTTTCACTACTATATCTTATGACATAACTACCACTTATTAAAACCGCATTAATTTTTTCATCATATAAATCATATAACATATCCAAATAATTATCATATTCTTTAATTTCATTGTTTAAATTTTCTTTTTTTAGTAACTTATCCGCTAAGGTGTATCCTTCATAATCACTTTCATCATTAATTTTACCAATTACAGAATTACTATCAAATTTTCCATCAGTTAATGTAACTAAATATGTTTTGTAATTTACATTATTTTTTGAACTAAGTGAGCCAATTTTGCCGTAAATAAAATTGATAATAGTTGAACCAAAACAAAAAATTATAATTAAAATTATCGAAATTACTGAGGTAATTATTAAATGTAGATATTTTCTCAAAACTAATTTAAGTAAATTTATTATGATATATAAAACAAGATATAGTGCAAGCAATACCAGCACAATGTATCTTATAACTGTTTCTATTCCAGTTAAAGAAATAATGCTTTTAGCAAAAAAGACAAAGCTTGCTATATATGCAATAATTACTCCAAAATAAAGGACTCTTGCCCATAACTTGCTACGATGAAATTTTCTTTTTAATTGTTTCATTATTTTGCCTCCGGTGTAAATGATACAACGTAAAGTTTATCGTCAATTTTAATTATTTCGACCTTGCCTTCATCATCATATCCCAAATCTTTTTTATATGTCCAATTTAAAGTAATAACATCAGAATCATACTTTGTATTGTCATATGTAAATGTAGACTTTTCTTTACCAGATATCGAGATACTTTCAACTATTGGATATTCATTATTTTTTCTTACACTTTTTTCTTTTAAATATTTATATAATGTACTTTGAACTCTGTTTTTAAAATTTTCTTTATCATAAACATATTCTAAGGAACCAACATCATACATATTTTCTTTATTATCAATTGTATATAAATCAATTATAAATAATTTACTTAATACTTCAGCATACTTATCATAATCTATTTGATCACTACTTAAAATAGTTTTTAAATCATTAAAATTTTCTTTCATTAAATTGGTGTTATTTCTATCAAGTGTATAATCAAATTTTTCTGTCTTATCAACACTTTTAGTTAAAAAGCCATTTCCATTATTATTAAATAATAAAAAATATAAAACAACACAGACAATTATTAGAGCAATGATTATAAAAATTATTGCTTTTTTTACCCTCTTCTTCTTTTTACTCATTACTTATTCTCCTTTTTATTTAATAGATCGTAAACAATAATTGAATTTGATACGTCCAAAACTTGTTCAACATAATCTTTATTTTTATTAACATAATTATCATCAATAATTGTACCATCTTTTAAAACATAATACTCCCCGGTAGAATTATTATAATACATTGTATTTGTTAAATAATTACCATTAGGAAAAGCAATAACATTATTATTTTTAATATTAAATATATCATGGCCTAATGCATATTCATTTTTTAAGCCGAACATATTTAAAATTGTTGGAGATACGTCAATCATACCCATATAATAATCAATTTTTCCTTTAAATACATTTTTTAATTTCTGATTTTTAGTCCATATAATCAAAGGTGTTTTTTTATTTAATTCATGTTTAAACGAATCATAATTTACATAATTTTCCTCATTTTCTGAATATAATTCTCCATTTGCGGGATTATGATTATACAAATAATTTAAATCTTTACGAGTAAGTTTTGCATCGTGGTCTCCGTAAAAAACAAATATGGTATTTTCAAAGGCAGATGATTCATTAATATAATTAATTAGATCTCCTAAAGCACTATCAGCATAATGAACACTCGTTAAATAATTACCTACATCAGTACCTTCAAGATAATTAGAGGTTCCAGCAGTAGACTTACCTGTAGTTTCATCAATAGTAATATAATTTTCTGTAAAGTCAAGTTCTCCATATTTGTCAATAAATATAAATGGTGAATGATTAGAAAGAGTTATTATTGTTCCCATATAATTTTTATTACTAGTTTCAATATTTTCAAGAATTGGAATTGCTTCTTTAAAGAAAAGTTTATCATTTATACCCAAATTTATGACATCTTCTGGAGTATAAGTAAAACTTTCTTCGAAATACATTCCAGTATAACCTAATAAAGGATGAATTTTATTTCTGTTCCACATTGTTGAAGCATTTCCGTGCATACTAAATGTATAATAACCATTACTATTTAATATCTTCGGCAAAGTATTGTAGTTTCTATTATAATAACTTACAAAAACTGTACCTGAAGCTGCAGGCATTAAGCTTGTTAAAAGTGTAAACTCAGTATCTGAGGATGTACCAGTTGAAACCTGAGGATAGAAATTAGAAAAAAACATTCCCTCTTTTGCAAGTTTATTTAAATTCGGGGTTACTTCATTATCATTAAATTTCAAATCCATAACGAAGTCTTGCATACTTTCCATATGAACAAATATAATATTATATCCATTTAAAATATTAGTATATTCATTATCTTCTTTATACTGATTGTTTTCTTCATTTGAATAATAAGAATTAAATAATTTCAAGGCATCTTCGTATCCAAATAAACTATTAATCTTAGGCCTTAAAGTTTGAATTAAATCATTTCCTTGATACAAAATTATGCCAAACCTTTCCACAATATATACACGATTCCATTGCTTTGATAATCTCGAATAATCAGAACCTTTTGTAAATGCAAAGCTAAATGCTAAAAAAACTATGCTTGCAATAATTGTTGATGACACCATCTTTTTACTCTTTTCAACGCAATTAATATAATTATAATAGCTTGATTTTGCTAGTTTTCTATGAACTAACTCAAAAATCAGTGGAAATATAATAAATATTAAATAATTCCATTTGAACTTTTCCCAAATTGAACCCGTTACTGTTTCAGTTTGTGACAAAGATGCTATTTCACCAAAAGATGCAAATGATGAATAGAAAAGGTAATATATAGAATTAACAAGTCCCATCAAGCAAAAA
Source organism: uncultured Bacilli bacterium (assembly GCA_934096985.1). Classification (GTDB taxonomy): domain Bacteria; phylum Bacillota_I; class Bacilli_A; order RF39; family UBA660; genus UBA6448. Next base: position 59,162 of record CAKONC010000003.1, read on the forward strand.
ATACACATCCAGATAAAAAAATACTTATATTGTTTCTGGGGTTTAATAAAATAACCAAATGATCCAATAAGTAGTATAAGACCAATATCTGTTATAAACGGAAAAAGTGATTTACCAATTCCTATTGTATTACTTCGTGCAACAGTAGTACTTAATATTGACATTAGTACATACGATAAAAATAATCTATTAGAAATAATATATTCAATAAGTGATTTTTTGACTTTTTTATATATTTTTTTATTTACTTTTTTTTTCATAAAATCCTTCTTATCAAATTTAATTATATCAACTTTTATTTTTTTTTACAATTAGTCTTGAAATATTTATATATAATATGGTAAAATATTTACACGTACATGAAATGCAGGTGTAGTACAGCGGTTAGTATGCGGCCTTGCCAAGGCTGAGACGGCGGTTCGATTCCGCTCACTTGCTCCATTGACGAATCTGTTCGAACTATTTAGTTTGAACTTGATATATAGAATCAATCGAAAGATTGATTTTTTTGTGTCTTACAAAGAAATCATCCTAAAGAAAGGATGGTGTTTATGATTAATATTATCAAACAAGAAATACCTATTGATGAATCACTTAAAAAGAAATTAGAATTTATTTGTGATTTTTGTAATACTACTCCTACATTTATAAATGGAAGTATTAGAAAAATTGATAAATCTAATTTGGCTTATGTTGAACCTCACAAAGTAATTATCAATAATATAATGTTTCTTGTTTTTAATTATTCTAATGATGTTTATATCAAAAACTTTGGTAATAAAATTAAAATCAATGAATTAGAAGATTATTTAAAGCGTACCAACTAGTAAATTTGTCGAAAATAGTTTATAATTAGATTAGAAAAACTTATATCTGATTTATTTATGGGCGAAGTAGTACAAATAAGCCTAGTTGTACTGCTTCGCTCTTTTTTAGTAAAGGAGATGATGATAATTGGATGATGTAAAAAAAGTTTGTGGTCTTTATATGAGAGTATCAACTGAAGATCAAGCACGAGAAGGTTTTAGTTTACCAGAGCAAAAAGAAAGATTAGAGGCATATTGTAAATTCAAAGGCTTTGTTATTAAAGACTATTATACTGATGCTGGTATAAGTGCTAAAACAGGCAATTATAGACCTGAATTCGAAAGACTTAAAGAAGATATTAAATCAAAGAAAATAAACACTATAATTGCTTTAAAACAAGATAGAATAACAAGAAGTATTTTTGACTGGGAAGAACTTATGAGATTTCTTGAAGAAAACGACGCTTATCTTGATTGTGTTAATGATGATATTAATACTACTAATGCTAATGGTAAAATGGTTTCAAGAATATTAATGAGTGTATCACAACAAGAAATAGAAAGAACAAGTGAAAGAACTAAGGTTGGTTTAGCAGGTGCAATTAAACAAGGACACATACCACATCAAGCACCACTTGGTTATAACCATGAAAATAAAAAATTAGTTATAGACCATTTAACAAAAGATGTTGTTATAAGAATATTTGACCTTTATCATAAAGGAATGTCATATCAAAAGATAAGTACACTATTTAATAAAGAACAAGTATTAGGTAAAACAAATTGGAGAGATTCTTCTATTGTTGCAATTTTAGAAAATGAAATATACAAAGGCGATTTTGTTCATGGTAAAAGGACGAAACATCCTACTTATTATGAAAATGTTGTTGAACCTATTGTTAGTAAAGAAATGTGGGAAGAATGCCAAGTTCAAAAGAAAAAGAATTCTAAAAGTTATCAAAGAACTTTAACATATCTATTCTTACAGAAATTAAAGTGTCCTAAATGTAATAGAATTTTAGGCGGTAAAGCAACTCAAAAGAAAAATGGCAATGTTTATTATTACTATTACTGCCATGATTGTAAGATAAACTTTAAGGAAAGTTTAGTTGAAGAATATTTTAATGATTTTGTAAATGAACTCGTAGAATACGATTCAGTAGTAAATCAGTTCTTCTTACCAATGATTAAGCAAAAATTTGATGAACCACAAGAAGAACTAAAGAAAGATATTAATAAGCAAAAAGATAAACTTGAAAGGATTAAAAGAGCCTATATTAACGGTGTATTTAATTTAGAAGAATACAACGATGAAAGAAAGTTAGTTGAATCTGCTCTTGAAAAATTACAAAATGAACTTGATGAAGCAACCTCTTGTGAAACTCTTAATTTTACTCCACAAGATATTTTACTTAAAAGAGATATTGATTATATAAATAAAGTTAAATTAGAAAAGGAATATAAAGAAAGAACTAAAACTTGGAAAGATTATACAAGAGAAGAAAAATCAGAACTCATTATGAAATATGTTGATGATATTAAATTAGGTATTCTTAACAATTATATTTATGTTGAGAATATCAATTTTAGAGAGTCAATATGTAAGCCTTGCAATGAATTATTTGATGCTGGTTATATTGATGTTAAGACACCTGTTATTTTTGGTAATATTGTAGGTCAAATAAGATTTAGTAATTACTTACCTGAAAAAGAAGTCGGTAAACATATAATGAGATTAAGACAATATTATGATGTTGGTTTTGAAGAAGCAACTTATTATGTAGAAGATAGAATATTCTATTTTAATTTCATTCATGATGACAGAGCGATAGTCAGAGTATTCCCTATGGAAGATTATGCGAAAATAGATCCTGATATAAAAATGAAAGAATACAAATATGGAATTATTTATATTCGTGGTAAAGATGAGTTTCAAATGCAAGATATAAATACTGCTTTTGATTATATACCTGATGAAACTAATGATTGTGTTATTTATACGAAAGAACCTATTCCTATTGAAATTGGAGTAAAACCTGTAAAGAAAGAGTTGTTGTACGAAGAAGAATAAAATGCGTGGCACGTTTTGTTGCGTAGCAATGAAAGTGGCGATAGCATTTTATAAGACTTATGTAATTTTGTTTTATTACGAAGTTTTAAAACATTATGGAATAAGTCATAAAAGGGTTCTAGGGAATCCCTAGCCCACGAGGTTATTTTGTTAGTATGACAAAATACCTAGGGGGTTAAATATTTTGTCAAAGCCAAAATATATCTCTAAAAAAACAAAGGAGTTGATTATTTATGAAGAAAAAATTTTATAACTTAAAATATGGAAAGTGTAAATTATTAGATGAGAAAAAAGACTTATATTTAGTGTATGCCGAAAACTGTGAACTACATTATATTGTTTGTACCTATATTGATAATATGGGAACTATGATGGGTCAAGAATTTTTTGAAACACTAAATCAAGCCACATTATATTTTAATAAAGGAGCGTGATTATTATAGAACTAGCATATTCTTTTCATTTAGGTAGTGATAAAAATAAAAGAAACACATCAAGAAGTAGTGCTAAATCCAATAGAAGTGGTTCTACTTCTCTATCAAATAACGCCATACAAAATTCAGCGGGTTTAACGAAAGTAGATAAACATAATTATAGAAAGTATGATAACAATCAAAATGACATTGAAATTATCAAAGGTAGTTCTTCATTGGTTGATGATGTCAAAAAATTATATAAAGAAGAATTTGATGAATCGAAAGAAGAATATAACCTAAAGCAAGTAAGAGACGATAGAAAAATCAAAGATTATTTCACTCATATAAGTAATAATGAGAAAAATGATTTAGCCTGTGAAATAATAATTGAACTTGGAGATAAAAAGTATTGGGATACAAAAGATGATAAGTTTAAAAGAAAAATGACAAATGTTTATAAAAAGCAAATTGAAGATTTAGAAATTATATTACCTACTTTTAAAATAGCAAGTGCTATTATTCATTATGATGAAACAAGTCCACACTTGCACATCGTAGGAGTTCCTATAAAATTTAATAATAAAAATGGTATGAAAAAACAAGTTGGTAAATCAGATGTATTTACAAAAGAAAGTTTAAGAAAATTACAAGATAAAATGCGTACCTTATGTATTGAATCTTTTAATAAAGAATATAATTTAACTAACACTTTAAAAGGTAAGAAAAAAGGCAGAAATCATGATTATCATATTACTGAAATGGACAATTATTTAGAAATGAAAGAACAACTTGAAAAAAATCAAAAAAGCTTAAATAAAGCCAAACAACAATCTGACCTATTAGATAATGATACAAAAGAAGCAAAAGATATCGTTAATAATTTAAAATTAGCATTCGGTAGAAAAGATAAATATGTTATAACGCAAGAATATAAAGATAAAATCAATAGTTTTATCAGCCAAGTAGAAAATACAAATAAAGAATATAAGAATATTCAAAAATTATCAACAACTCTTACCAATGTTGACTCTAATATTAAAGAAAACAATAAGAAAATAAAAATACTTACTGAAAATAATGAGGCATTGGAATTACGAGTTAAAAGTCTAACTGAAAAAAACAAGTTAAAAGATAATGAAATTGACGAATTAAAAGAAGAAAATAATTCTTTATTTGCAGAACTTAACTATTTTAAAAATAAGTTTATAAGACTAATTCAATTTATAAAAAATAGATTATTTAATAGAAAAAATAGAGATAAATATCGTGATTTTTCAAGAGATTTATACGAACATGGTGTTATTGAAGATGACACGATTAAAGAATTAAATGATACTTATAAATTCAGTAAAGAACATGATTTAGGCAAAGAAAAAGATGATTATGATATAGAAATCTAATCATCTTTTAATATATTATAATGACAATTAGGGCAACCTATTCCATTAGTAATATGATTAATTCTTTGAATCCAGCTATTACCACATTTTGGACATAGCCAAAATACTTTTTTTGAACTACCATAAGAATAATTTTCTGGAAAAAGTCCTTGTTTATTATTTTTATTATAATCCCACATATTTAATATTTTTTTATGTGTAGAAGATAAATCATTTATTCCTTTTATAATGATCTTATTAGAACAAATTGGACATCCTCTTCCTTTTGATTTATTTGAAATACTTGCTTTCCATTCGTGTTTATTATTACAAATCCACCATACCTTTTTATGACTTCCACTAAATACACAATCAGGATAAATACCTAGCTTATTATTTTTATTATAATTCCATTCTTGTAATAAATCTGGATTTGTGGTTGCTAAATCATTATACCCTTTTAATATTTTTTGATTAGAACAATAAGGACAATTATTATTATCAATAGTTCTATGACTTATTGTGCATTCATACTCGTGATTATTTTTGCAAATCCACCACACTTTTCTTGAAGATGTTGCATAAAATTGTGATGGTATTAATCCCTTGTTTTTTTCATAATTCCATTCCTTTGCTATTTCAGGATAGAGTACTTCTAATGATTTTTGCTTTATAGTAAACGAAACTAATTTTAAAATTTCCATTCTATCATTATTGATATTAACATAAACTTCTTTATTGTAAATATTTTTAATTAACTCATAAATTGTTTTATCAAGACTTTTATAGTTATCATTTGTTTCTACATATATATCTTTTGAAGAACTATTTAATAATGGACAATTTTTTTCTCTTATTCTATATAAAGTGAGATTATTTTCATAACATAATTTATTCTTTTCTATATCTCTATCTATATCTTTATGCCAATTTGCCCCATCATATTCAATCCCTATATTTTTGTTTTTTAAATAAATATCTATTTCTTTACCATTTAAAAATGTTGGTTGATAGCTTTCAATTATTTGATTATCTACTTTATTCAAATAATAAACTATTGCTTTTTCTGGAAATGATATGCTTTTTTCTTTTGAACATTTTGGGCATCCTCTTCCGTTAATTTTATGCGAAACACTAGTTTTATAAGAATGTCCATTTTCGCAAATCCACCACACTTTTTGCGATGAGCTAGGTGTAACATTTTCTGGCAATATTTTATTTTTATTATAATCCCATTCTTGTATTAAAAATGGATATTTTTCTTTTAAATTTCCATTTTGAAGTATTAAAGTGTTAATTCTCTTATTTATAGCATTGTCAGTAGAACATTTATTACATAATATAGTATCTTTAGTTTTTGATAATGCCCTTACAAATTTTTTGTTACATTTACTGCATATCCAATTAACTTTAGTATGACTATTTACAGAGAGTATATAAGGATCAATTCCTGATAATTTATTCAATTCAAAGTTCCAGTATTTTTTCCAATTTGGTTTCAATGTAAATATATCATTTAATCCTTGTTTTATTTTTTTATTACTGCAAAAAGGACAACCCTTATTTTTTTCTTTTGCATATAAAAACGATTCATATGATTCTCCACATTTATTGCATTTCCACCAGACTTTTTTTTCTGATCCTTTGCTAATTTGATTAGGTTTTACATTATTTAGACTATAATCCCATTCTTGTAATAATTCTGGATTTGTTGTTGCTAAATCATTAATGCCTTTTACAATAAGTTTATTAGAACAAATTGGGCATCCCACTCCTTTTGTTTTGGATCTCACAATTTGTTGATATGAGTGTTGCTTTTCACATTTCCACCAAACTAATTTTTGACTTCCAATTGTTATTTTATTTAGTAGATCATTATCATTTTTTTCATAATCCCAATATTTCATAATTTCTTTATTATCTTTTAATAAATTACTCATAATTCCACCTGCTTTAATTACTAACTATTTTTAAAATAATCTTTATTCAATATTAAATATGTAATATTTGTTAACTTGTATCATCTTATTCATTCATTAAACTCTTATTAGTTTGCATATTCATTATGGTATATAATTTTAATTATAATTTAAAAAATAATTATTGTAATAACTTAATAAATAATGTAAGACTTTTCAATAGTAAAAGATTTATTTTGGTACAACTTTATTCTATATATACCTAAAATTTATAAAAACTCAATCAACTTTTTAACCATTAAATTTAGTTTCAAAATCTAATTTTCAAGATATAAAAAGTTTAATACAACTTCTATTGAAAATTTATAATTAATAATAGAAATTAACTTTCTTTGCTATACACAAGAACTTTTAATTAATAAGTGTTAATTTGATAAATAAATTTAATATTGTTAACATTCATTTAAATTTAGTTTTCGATTTCTTTCATTTCTTTTATATCTTTTATATTAATAATTGTATTGCCAATCATAATAGTATTTTCCTCATTAAATATTTCATAAAATAAACCTGTAAATATTTTGCCATCTTTTAATGTTACTTTAACATCTTTTTGAAATAAATTATAGTTTATTTTACATGAATCTTTTGAAAAATTATAATCTATGATTTTAATAATATTTTTGGTTTTTTCTAAAGGATATGGAACTTTATCTTTTGAATAATATCCTATACTCCTAACAATTCCTTCGATTTGTTCATTTCCAAACTCAATTAAAACTGTATCGCCTAAATAAATTCCGTTGATATTGCTTTTATAACAAAATATTTTGTCATCATAACCAATATTCGGTTCGACGAAAATATATTTATACATATCTTTATCCGGATTTATATCAGTTAATACATCAATTATTTCTTCAGTTATTTTCCCGGTCTCCGTTATATCATCATTTTCTATGCCATATTTTTGTAAATAATCTGATAATTGTTCTATCAATTCAACAATATCAGTGTTTATTATAATGTCAGTATTATATAAAAAATTAACCTGCCATTTTTCTAAATATTTTGTTATTTCGGATTCTGGGATATCTTCATAACTTGTATATCTTATTTCTTTATTTTGTTCTTCTTCAATTATTTTTAGAATATCTTTTGTTTTATCTATTGAGAATGGTACATCTTCTTCATAGAATTTTTCAATATCAATTACTATGCCAATAACATCTTTACCATTTCTATTAACTAAAACTTTATCATTTATCCAAATATCTTCTAAATCTGTTTTGTAATAAAACGATGGTTCATTAATTGTTTTTGCCACAATATCATCATCATATATTACTGATACATAAGTATATTGCTTAGGTAAGTTTTTATTTATAGATTCATTCGTAGTATCAAATTCATTACTTATTGTATTTTCTATCGTTAAATTAATATTTTTATCTAAATTAATTGAAATATTATATTGTATTTTATTAATCAAATTAAAAATGCTAAAAAATCCATATTTCGTTAAATTATACTTTTTTAAACATTCACAAGAAAAATAATAATTATCTTTTTTTATGTGAGTTATTTCTTTGAAAAAATTTTTATAAATTTCTTTTCTTCTTTTTCCAAAACAATTAAATGGCTCAAAAAATAAATTAACACAATGAATATTTTTTTTTAGTGATTTCTTAGTAATGAGTAACATCAGAGAGTAAAATCCATCTTCTACACCATCCATAATTATAACATTTTGAATATTCTCTAATGCATTATCAATATTTTTATTAAGTTTATCATTTATTTCTAAATTTTCGTAGCGAGAATAGGAATGGCCGATATATCCTAGTGAAACATCATCCAAATATACTTTTATATCTGCACAACTATAATCTTCATAATATTTACCTAAAAAATGTATTATTTTTATATTTGAATTTCGCTCTTTAATAATTTTTGAAAAGAAATTTCCTGATTCTCCAAAAACTATATATGTACAATCACTCATTTAAATCACAACCTATCTTTTTTTATAATCTAGTATTTTAAAACCAAAATTTTTATTCATAAAATCAATAATTTCATCATTATTTAATTTTTTATTCTTTTTAAGGAATAAGTATATTTTAAAATACTTTTTATAGTTTTCCCTTCTATAGCTTAAAAGCATTTGGTAAAATTTGTTCAATTCATAAAGACTAAAATCTATTTCTTTTTGAGCAATGTTGATTAAAATACTATCAACATAACTGTATATCAATCTAAATGACTTATGAGGCACTTCTTTTTTTAAATATATTTTTCTAAATACAAAATGATTAAAATAAAGAGCATTATAATTTTCAATTATTTCATTACAAAGTATAGGAATTAATCGATTCAAATTATAAACGTCTTGATATTCATTTTGATTATCATAATTTTCATACTCATAAAAAAAGTTGATTTCCAATATTTCACATACATTTTCACTTGCATATTCTAAATTATCATTTAAAAATTTAGTCATATCTCTAGACAACTTTTTAATCATGTCATGCTTTTTTCCCATAGTTAATCTATTAAAAGGCTGAGATAAAATATCATGATAAGTAACAATATATCTATAAATGGGCTCATAGTATCTCAAATATATTTCTTTTTGCTTTAAATCATAATTGATTATTGTTCCCACAAGTATTGGAATAAAAATAGAGAACATGGTAGAATATGCAACAGAATCAGTCATAAATAACAATGCAGTACAAATTCCAACAGCAACAAATAAAGATATTGTAATTATAAGATATTTTTTATTCAAAGTAACCGCCCCTCTTTCCCAAATATAAATATTACATATATGTCATATTATACTATTTTTTGACACATTTTTCGAGACATTACACTTATTTTGTGTTAAAATGTTATTAGTGATTGATATTTATGTATCAATTCGTGTATTGGAAAAAAGTTGTAGATATCTACGACGTTGGCTCCATTTGAAATCAACTTACGAACCTATTATAGTGTCGTAAGTTTTTTAATGTCTAAATTAACCGCCGTCTCAGCCAAAGAAATTCCATCAAATAATAATTTATTTTTTCTTGAAATTAATAATATCGTCTCTAATAAAATTCCATCTTATACAAACTAGGTATTTATCTTTTACATTGTTGGTTACTCCATTTAAACAACGTTTTTTTGGCCCTATAGTTAAACAAGCAATATGCGGTGAGTTAAACTCTAAGCATCTTTTTGTTAATATCAAATCATATATTTCGTATTTTGTTATCCACACATAATCATTAGTTTTACCGCAAACCAATGCATCAATATCATAATCCGAATTTCTTCCTCTAATAATAAATCTATCTATCATATCAACAATAATTTTAGTTTTATTAATTGCTATATTAAATTCATCTAAATCTTTTTGATATAATGTTTTATACTCTTCCGAAGATAATTGATTATTATAATCATTATGTCCATTTTCGTCTTTTCTATATCCATAATGATAACCAACATATTTTTGTATTATCTCGTTTGATAATCCAATATTCCATAGATATCTTTCAAATTCTTGAATTTGCTCATGATGTATTGAATTACTATTGCCACATTTTAAACTAATATTTTTTATTTTATTTTTATATTTAATAAATATATCTGTTTTTTGTACCATTTTATTTTTCCAACATTTAATGGGTTCATCGCTAGTTATATTTCCATCATAAATGTCTTCTAAAAATTCTTGTGAATTTTTATCTAGTTCTTTCAAATATTTATTATTAAATAAATAAACAAAATCATTTTCATTTTGATATCCATAATTCATTTTCCAATTTTCCTTTTCTGATAATAAAAAAAGGATTTCTTTTATTAAAGAAATCCGAATAGATATATTTTTCTTGCCATAAAATATAAATTATCGATTAGAGTGTAGTACATTAACGTTTTTCAGCAAGTCAATTAATGTATTTGAATTATAACACGAAAATAAAATAATAATCAATATCTTTTATATACAATTACATTTTTTTATTCAACCATTCAGTTGACTTTATAATCATGTATAAGCTTATAATTATTATAATTAAAGCAATTCCCCTACCCGTTGCAATTACCATCATTTCAAAAAACTCCGTTTGACCTTCACCAAAAGTTGGTATAAGAATTATTTCTAATGAAATTAAGCAAACTAAATTTGATTAATTTTTACTAATTTTGATTTAGCCATATAATCTCCTTCAATTAAAAGACACTTGTTCTTTTAATACTATCACATTATAATGTAGACAGATGTCTAATTCAATCAACAGATTAACTTAAAATGTCTAAATAATGGATGTATGTTATGAATGTAGCAAATAAAAAAAAGAATCAAATAAAAAGATTAAAAAAGCATTTATTGAACTACTTCAAACGAAAGAAATTAATGAAACTAATATTACGGGCTTAGTAAAGAAAGCATGTATAAATCGTTCAACTTTTTATGTAAATTATATTGATATATATGATTTAGCAGACAAAATAAAGGAAGAAATGTTTATTAATTTATTAGAACTTTATAAAGAAGAATCAATAAAACAAAAACATTTTTATAACTATTTAAATTTATTTGCTCATATAAAAGAAAATCAAATATATTACAAAACTATGTTAAAATTAAATTTTGATTTTATGAATTATTATGACAATCATTTAGGAAAATCAGATATGATTAAATATTATGGAACTACTAAAAATATGGATTATCATATTGAATTTTTTAAAGTTGGTATGATGGCTATTATAAAAAAATTGTTATTAAATAATTGCAAAGAAAGTCCCAAAGAAATGATAGAAATAATTAATTCTGAATACAAAGGAAAAAGTCTAGAAAATCGGATATGAAACCTATTTACAAACTTAAAGACTTAAACATTAAAACAGAAAAGTAATTTTTCAACTTTTCTGTTTTTTCTCACATTTAATCTAATAATTCTACATTATTTAAAAATTCTATTACTTTTTCACATGATATTTTTGTGTGTATTGAATAACTAAGCAAGGAAGACATAATTAATATATTTTTACTCACTAGAGTTTTTTTCCTTTTTAAATACCTTTTTGTATATTTTTTTTAGCCAACTATTATTTGTATTAGTTATAATTATTTTTTTCACATAATAATTCATTTTATCAACAATTTCTTCAATAGTTAATGTTTTACCAACTAACTTAAATCTATCAACATTTTTTTCGTCAATTATTTCAATTCCATATTTAAAAACATCATTAATTAATTTTTTTCGTTGAATTTCTTCTGGTAAGTTATAATACTTTTTGTTATCATAGGCAATTATCAAGCAATCATCATTAATATCTTGTATTTGAAAATACATTTCTTCTTCATTCACATTCCTATAAACATAATCAGTTTTTTCATCTGTATAGATTTTTTCATAACCACTATTTAATAATTTTTCTTCTTCCATTTTACATTTTTTTAAATTGTATTTTGTAATACATTTTTTGTAATCTTGATTTTTATTTTTAAATTTAGACAATGGTTCAACGTATCTTAATCTTTTACATCTTGCTTTTAAAGTACTGTGATTCATATCATGATCTGATTTTAATTTATAATAGCTTGTTATAGTTATCACCTTATGAAACTCTTCAAAACCACTACTAAGTAATAATTTATCTATATCTTCCTTATTTCCTTTAATAGGAACTTCAATTTCTACAATCATAAATTCTCCTTTTTTATTTATATATACATAAAACAAATAAAACTATCAATATTAAGCCTTCTAAAAAAACATCTAGCAAATGTTTTAAATCTAATATATTAAATCTTATACCACTATCAATATACATTTTCTCTTTGTTCTTAGAAAACCTATCAATATATACATCTTTGTATTCCATATTACTTATTTCATCGGCATAATATTGTATAAAAATTTTTTCACCAATTTTATATACTGGAAATGAAATTGATAGTCTACTTTTAGCAATAATTTCTTCACCATTCATTTTTATAAATTTTACAACTGGATACCACATAATTATTTTTGTTTCATAATACATATAATATCCAACAATAATAGCCTCTGTTTTAATGCCATATTTTTTTGCCTTAAATGAATAGTTTATTAATTTAATAAGTAAATTAAGTATTGTAAAAATAATAAAAGCAAAAATAATCATTAATAACTTTTCATTCATATTTTGAATTTTGCACCTTTCTTTAAAAAGTTTGTTTACTTTATTAACTACTTTTACTGCATTATATCATATATGATGATACTATTTAATATTAAAATTTGAATAAAATTTAGCAAATGACTATAAATAATATGATATACTTAAATAGTAAGGTAGTGATAAACATTGGAATTTAAAGATATATTAGATACAACAAAATTTTCTACTAAAGAAACCGCGGAGCTATTAAAGCCTTTATTTGAAGCTAATGGCAAATTAAATGAAATTTATGATAGAAACCAAAAAGAATTATTAAACCTTAAACAAAAGTACCCTGACATTCCAGATATTAATACTGCAATATCTATAATGAAATCTGAGTTAACTACATATGCACAAAAAATTGTTGAAGCAATAAAAGAGGACTATAGAGATCTAATACCTAAAGAAAGAATTTCAGTTCTCGAAAACCTACTTAATCCAAATAATATAGTTATAATTAATAATCCTGAAGATGGCCATGATTTTAGCGCAGATCCAGAAAAAGGACAAGTAATTATAAATGTAAGTCAGCTATAACAAAGCAAAGATTTTTATTCTAGTATAATAAATGCAAAAGGAACTTTACCTCACGAAATATTCCATATAATAATTAAAATGCTTAAGTCTAAAGATTTAGCAAACGATAGAATGATTATAAATTTAATTAATGGTGATATAATTACTTCACGTGGTATGGTTGGCTTCATGCTAAACGAAGGTTTTGTAGAAAAAATATCAAATGAGTTTTGTGAATATCACGAAAAAAATGGAGAAGATTTTTTTCATACTATTGCTCCCCAGTATATTCCTTACGTAAATATTTGCAATTATTTAATGAATAAATATCCAAATATAAATTATCAAACAATTTTCTCCGCAGATTTTGAAGAGTGTTTATCCCACCTAACAGAAGAAGAAAAAAAGCAATATCTTAATGCAGAATGTATAAGTTATGCTGTAAGACATAAAAAAATAAATCCAAATGACATTCTTACTACAAGAATTGATAAAATTCAATTAGATACATCTATAGCAAAAGAAAATCAATTAAAAAATGTGATAGATACCCTTTCTAAATTGGCAAACATAACTGAAGAACAAAAAGAAAAGTTATTAACAAAATATTTAGCAATGACAGATGACGAAGTAATAAAAGATTTAGCAAAAAGTATCTATCGTGTTATTGGATCAGATTCCCCGTTTTACAATTATGCCTTAGCTGTAATTAGAAATTTAAATCCTACTTTATGCCCATCAGTTGAGGAAATGAAAGAGTCTTTAAATAAAATGTTTTCTAACCAAATTGAAGGGAATATGCCACTAGATGATAATCATAAATTAGTAAAATCATCATTAACACAATTTTGCTCATTATTTAATCAATATGGAATAGACTATTATATTGTTGGAGCATTACCGTGTTTTTTAAAAACTAAGCAACCATTATTTAGATATCATGATGATATAGATATAATGGTAAATGAGAATGATATTCCCAAAATTGCAAAGATTATAGGTGAAACTGGTTATAAATTTTATGATGATCGATTTCCTACTATAGAAAGATTTAATGAAATACAACTTGAAAAACCACCACACACTATTTTGGCTCAAAATCCAGAAAATGAGTTTCACTTGGGTTTCTTTTGTTTTAAAAGAGAGCAAGATAATTCTATTACAGTAAAAGAATATTCACATAGGTTAGATCAAGGAGAAGTTGTCACCGATATTTTGGAAAGACGATCTACACCTATGGGAACTGCTTTAAGCTATGATGAAACTCCCATAGCATATAACGATGTTGAATTTAAGACAAGTTCAATTGAAAGCGTTTATAAATTAAAATCCTATACAAAAAAGCCAAAAGATATAACTGATATGAAAAAATTAGAACCATTTATAGATAAAAATAAATTGTCAATGTTGTCACAATGCCACAACGAAAATGTAATTATTAAAAACGCAAATTTTTCACAGGAAATAAATTTACCTAAACGTTAATAATATAATTTATTAAAGTCATAAAAAATTCAATCTTTCGATTGAATTTTTTGTAATCATAATTTTAATAAAAATAAACTGTTTTTATCTATATACTCTACTACCTATGAATTTTTCTTGAGTACTTTATTTTTATTAAATCCTTCTAACCCCGTTTTTATTACTCCTATGTTACAATGTCATTATATTAAAAATTAAATAATATGCTTTGTCCTAGTCAAAATACTCAGGTTCAGCACAAATACTTAAATCAACATTTAATTCATTTAATAATTTTTCTAATGCCTTATTAGTTGTTTCTTTTTCTACAGTATAATAATAACCATATCCCTGCTCTATGTAAGAGTTTCCCATGTATATTTCATATTCTGGTAAATTATCCATTGCATGAGGTTTGTCAACTTCAATGCCATCTTCTTTTACAATTTCTAAAACATCAAAATCAGTTTTACCTTTTATTGATTTAGAATATTCAAGCATACTTATACATGTTTCACCAGGTCTACATGCTTTATAAGCAGTAAATAGTTCGTAAGTACCATCTTTATATATAGAAAGTTCAACAGGAACGCACGACTTATTTCCTGCACTAATAGACATTACCATTTCTTGATGGTCCTTTAGAATTTCATCTCCACCTAAATTACGTTTTTTTCCACAACCAGTTAATCCAAATAGCATAAACATACAAAACAGAAATACAAATAGAATTTTTTTCAACTTAAGTCCTCCTTTATTATTAATAATATATCATTAATTTAATTAAAAATATATATTATTGGTTAAGTATTTTTTTACAAATCATTAAAATTCTATCTTTACTATCCTCTTCCCTATATTTTGGAAGTAGTTTAAATTCATTAAGTACCCAATATATTAGCATTCTTTCCTCTAAATGATTTATACTATTAACTTCGGGATAGTATTTTTTTACATAATCAAATAAGCACTTATAATCTTTAGGTTTTTGCAATGGATCCATTTCAATATTTGCCCATTTCCATGGTAAATGTACACTCATATATAACATTCTTAAATCAAAGTCAAATGGTGCAATTATAGAATCATTAAAATCAATTAATTTTATATTTTGATTTTCATCTATTAAAACGTTATCAAAATGTAAATCATTATGAATTAAACTAAATCTATTATCAGATAAAAATTCATCATACTTTTTAAGAGACTCTAAAATAATATTTCTCTCTTCATCATTAAACATATCAATGGCTTCATTAAATTTATCCAAAACTTTTTTCTTTATTAAATCACTCCAATTGCATGTTGGTAAATACTTTTTCTTATGAATACTTTTTAAAGACTTCATTAATTTTCTAATTAATTCTTCTTTTTGCAATTCATTCATTTTATACCAATGATAATAAGCCGACTTTCCATTAACTTTTTCAATAATTTCATAAACATAAGGTACAACATTTTTTGTCTTATCATATAGATAAAGTGTTGGAATACTTTCATTATCCTTATTAGAATTATAAAAATTTGCCTCTATATCAAATAAATTTTCTTTATTTTTATCACCACAAATTTTTATTATATACTTATCATTTATGGAAAAAATGCTATTATTAAAACCAGCATTAATTTCTTGAATACTTTTGATTTTACCAAATATATTATTATTTGCCAGTGCTATTTTTTCGGCAATTTCTTGACGTTCATTAATTAAATTTCGAGTTACTTCAAAAATTTCAAATACTACTTTAGTATTTTCATTAAAATCCGGATTTATACTTTTGAAAAAACTAATATGTGCCTTTTTCCACTCATAAAAACTTCCTTCACCTTCAAGAATTGTGAGATCATCATTTATATTTTTAAACTCAGTTATAATTACTTTTTTCATTTTTGTTACACAAGCTTTTTTTTCGTTGTCAAAAACTAACACTGACTCTTCATCATCTAAAGGATCATTTTCATCATATAAATAAGTAGTAGCCGTCTTTTTGCCAGATAATACTAATTTCACTAATTTATCATTATCCATTCCAAAATGCCACGTTTTTAATTCATTTTCCATTTTATATCCTTATTTCAAATAAAAAGTTTTATTATCTACCTACGCCTTTTTCTGCTGATTGAGTTAAATCATTATTTTCAATTGCTTCATAAATTTGTTCAAGATTATCAAAATATTCAGGTCTATATGCTCCACTTTGTATTAGGCTTTCTTTATTTGCTAATAAATCGTCTATAACAATTGGAACTTGCTCGACAAATCTCGGATGATCCCTTCCAGTAAGTTCATGATATCTGGCATTAAGTCTTGCTGCTGTCATTGGATCATTAAATGGATAATGTGCTGTGCCATTTATTACTACAGCAGGACCATTATAATAATTTAATTGCTGCGCTACTTCTTCTAAAGTTGCAGTATCTAAATGATTTAATACATTATTAAAATCTTGTAGTGGATGATGTTGTTCTGTTATCTCAATACCATTAGCCTGTTTTGTTACATTATTTTTAATTTGATTAAGTCTATCAAAATACGAAGGCGTATATACACCTGCCTTTAATAAAGCATCTTTATTTTGCATTAATTTATCTATTACAATTCGAACCTGTTCTGCAAATCTTGGATGGTCTTTTCCTGTAAGTTCATGATATCTAGCATTAAGTCTTGCTGCTGTCATTGGATCATTAAATGGATAATGTGCTGTGCCATTTATTACTACAGCAGGTCCATTATAATAATTTAATTGCTGCGCTACTTCTTCTGCATTTGCAGTATCTAAATGACTTAATATATTACTAAAATCTTGTAGTGGATGATGTTGTTCTGTTATTTCAATTCCATTAGCATCTTTCGTTATATTATTTTTAATTTGATTAAGTCTATCAAAATACGAAGGTGTATATGCACCTGTATTTAATAAAGAGTCTTTATTTGCTAATAAATCGTCTATAACAATTGGAACTTGCTCTACAAATCTCGGATGATCCCTTCCAGTAAGTTCATGATATCTGGCATTAAGTCTTGCTGCTGTCATTGGATCATTAAATGGATGATGGGCTATTCCATTTATCATTACAGCAGGGCCATTATAATAATTTAGTAGTTCTGTTACTTCTTCTGCATTTGCAGTTGCTAAATTATTCATTATATCTGTCATTTTTTCTAAAATATGTTTTTCCATTAAACACCTCTACTCTTATAAAGAGTGTATCACAAAATAAATATGCTTTCTATAAAAATATTAAAATTTAATTTACTTTATAAAAAATTTTGCTATAATAGTAGGCACTTTATAAAAAGGGGTGATTTTAAATGCAAAAAATTCAAGTATTAAATGGTTTAAGTATTTCTTACAATGAAGGATTAGAACAAGAAAAATTAGATAAAGTTGTAAATTTTATAAAAAAATATACGTTTATCTTTAATGAATACGAAAATAATAATCATGATGAAACCATAGATATTAATGAATTTAATAGTTTTATTGAAGATTTTGTTAAACAAATTGTTCAAGATAATAACACTAGAAATGTTATTGAATCAAAAGATTTTCTACCAACTTTTTATTTAACATATCTAATACTTAAAAATGGCATGGCTGGTAACACAATCATTCAAATTCCAAATAATGTTACAATTGAATTAGTTTTATTTTTCTTATCAATTAAATATTACAATTATGATATTTCTAAAATAAGCGCTACATTATTATCAGACAATTCCTATGAATATGATCAGATTATAAAAGAAATTAAAAGTACGCAAAGAATCAATACTTATAATTATTGTTTGAGCTGTGTGGCTACTTTTTTAGAGGAATATGATGAAACAATGTTAGATAACTTAAGTGATATAATAAATAAACTTATAAGTAATGGTATGAATTATTTTAATGCTGCAATAAGTGACAGCAAATTAAATGGTCTTAAGCAATTAACAAATGAAGAATTTGATAAACTATTCATCGATTTTCTAGATTATATTAACGCTCCAAAAAAATGGTGTGAATTTTATAATTACTTAAAAGCAAATAATTTAATTGAATTTGAGTATGATAATGAAAATGAAAATGGAGAGTGTTATTTTGATGAAAAAGAAAACAAATGGAAAATAAAATTAATTTCTAACGGAACAATAATGACTTTTGTAACATTTGTTCACGAATTTATTCATTATGTTTCTCTTAGTCAAAATCCAGATATTAATTTTTCTTTACTTGAATTTCCATCAATATATTACGAAAACATTGCAGCAAAATTTTTAAAAGATTATGGTTATGAAGAAGAAATAGTAGACGAAATTTTAAACTGGAGAAATGCAAATAACTATGAATTATATGCTGCTCAAATAATACAATTTATAGAAGTATTAGAGTATAAAAAACATGGAATATTTTCCATTGAAAAAAGAATTGAACTTAATAGAAATTTAGTTGCAGGCTTAAATCAATATAAAACAAATATGGTTAATCTTCTTAAGAATGAAGGATTTAATGACATACCGCAATCATTATTTAATTTAGAAACACGTGATCCAGTAGAAATAGCTTATCAAGATGTTGATGAAAAAATAAACGAATTTATTAAATCCGGAGTACTAATTTTAAATGGTTACCAATACCTCGTTGGTAGCTTGCTATCTTCGTATATTTTAGAAAAAAATAATAAAGAAAATGCAAATGATGACATGGTTTTTGTAACTGAGCATTTACAAGATTATTCTATTACAAGTATTATGCAATTATTTTCTATTAATTTATCTGAAGGTTCAAGAAGTTAATACAGACTTATAAATTATTGACGTTTTTTTAGCTTTTTTATATTAAATACCGACGGCAGGATTAATAAAATGCAAGGTATAATTAAAAATAAGTATACGAGTAAATTTGAAACACCATAATTCATTTCATAAATTATTTCTCCATATAAATTTGGTAAAGCAAATATCGCAATTCCAAGTTTTATTAGGGTGCTAATGTACGAAAAAATTAATCCCTTTTTTATTATATCAAGGGTTATTAATAAATCTATTGTGATAATTGAAATAGCAAATATTGATGGTAATATAAAAATTACCCCTATTTGTCCAAATCCAGAAGCATTAATACTGCAAATTCCCATTATTAACCCCAAAAATGAAATTAACAAGCATAATGTGCATATTATAATTGCTATCACTTTTTTATTTTTCATGTGAACCTCTACTTAACAAATCTATTATAACATATTTTTTTAAATATAAAATTTTATGATATAATTTCTTTGAAAGGATAATAATTATGGACTATAAAATAAATATTAAGTGTGATTTAAAAAATGTGAATTGTGATGAGAAAAAGTTTAGAAATTTATTTTTAAAACTAAATTCTATGTACTTAAAGTCCGATGAAAAAGTTGCATATTATTATGAAGACATAAATTCTAAAAGTATAATTTCATATAATTCTGATATACTATTTTATGCTGCCTCAAGCATTAAAATATTAGTATGTGTAATGCTCCTTGAAATGGCAGAAAATAAAAAAATCTCTTTAGATGAAAAATTATTAATTGAAATGAAAGATTTAAAAAAAGATTCTGGAATTATAAAATTTCAAAAAGAAGATACCTATTATAGTATTAAAGAACTAATTCGTCTTACAATTGTTGAAAGTGATAATACGGCATACATTAAATTAGTTAACTACGTAAAAAAGGAAAATTTAGAAAAGTATGGTAAGTCTTTAGGAGCACTACACACAATGGAAGGAAAAGATTTATTTGGACTAATAAACTGTAATGATATGAAAGTTTACTGGGAAAAAATAAGAAATTTTATTAATAATAGTAAATATGGTAAAGAATTTTATAATTGGCTTAAAAATCCATCATTTAGCATAATACTACCAAAATCTATAGAAAATAAACCTTTTATAAAAAAATATGGTAGCTATGATGTAGCTTACCACGAAGTTGGTTACGTTGATGAAAAAAGGCCTTATTACTTAATAATTTTAACACAAAAATTAAAAGCAAATGATAAAGATAAATTTATTAATGATAGTGCTAAAATAATTAATCAAATTCACGACTTAATTAATTGTGCAAAATAAATTTTTGCATTTTTTATTGTATTTTAAATAAATATAATATATTTTCAAGAACAATGTTGGTTTTATATTTCAATTTTATAATATTATGCCTACTTTAACAGTTAAAGAAAATGTTGAATTAATTAAATCAATAACTAAAACAACTTATAATGTAGATGAAGTTTTAAAAAGTGTTGGGCTTTTAAAACACGCTAATAAATTTCCTCAAGAACTTTCTGGTGGTGAACAACAAAGAGTATCTATAGCAAGAGCAATTATGAAAAATCCTCAGATTCTTCTTTGTGATGAACCTACTGGTGCACTCGATTCTAAAACCGGAGTCGAAGTTTTAAAACTTTTAAAAAGCCAAGCAGATAATGACACAACTGTAATTATAGTAACTCATAATTCTTTAATTGTGGATATTGCAGATAGAGTTATACGTATTAAAAATGGTCAAATAGAAACTAATGAAATTAATAAGCATCCTAAAAATATTGATGAGGTTAAATGGTAATATGCTAAAGAAAAAAATGTTTAGAGATATTAAAAATAATGTATCTCAATTTATTACAATTTTCCTTATGGTTACAATTGGCATAATGGCTTACTGTGGCATCAATGCCTACATGACTGGTATGACCAAAACTGCTGATATTTTTTATAAAAATAATAATTTTCAAGATTTAAATCTAATTGGAAGTAATTTTACAAGTGATGATTTAGATATTATTAAAAGTATTGATAATATTAACGATGCTGAAAGAAAACTTACTGTTACAGGGCTTTCTGATAACAACAAAACTTTATTAATTAGTTTTATTGAATCAAATAATATATCAAAATTTTACGTAATTAAAGGAGAAAATTTTGATGTAAATAAATCTGGTGTCTGGCTTGATAATTTTTATGCAGTTAAAAACAATATCAAAGTTGGAGATGAAATTTTAGTAAAATATGGAGATTTAAAATTAAATGAAAAAGTTGTTGGTCTAATTAATGTGCCAGATCATATTTATGATGTTAAAGACGAAAGTGAGCTTTTTCCAGACAGAAATGAATTTGGATTTGCTTACCTTTCCATTAATGAAATACCTGAAAATTATATTAAATCCCAGGTAATGGATAAACAAAAACGTAAACCAATTTGTTAAGGTTTACGTTTTTTATTTATCTTTACTAATAACTTTTTCTAAAAATATTTTTTTATCAAAAGCACCACGTTTATTAGATTTTTCATTAGCAATATTAATTACATCATTTAAATTTTTTCCTTCAATTTTAGCTAAGGCTGAAACAACTTCAATTACATCAGCAAGTTCATGTAATCTATCATTTCCAACTGAGGATAATACTTCATTACATTCCTCTAATAATTTTTTATCAAGTTCCGTTTTATATTCATCATCATCTAAAACTTTCGTAAAAGGAATTTCTTTATTATTTTTAATAATATCAGGAATATTATCTCGAACTAATTTATTATATACTATTTCCATGGTTTACCTTTATTTACATGTGTATGTAGATTCAGCGTAATTTTCTTTTACTTCATCTAAAGTTACATTTGTTAAATAACTTTTGCTTTCTTCGGAATCTAAATTAACCTCAGATGTAACTTTTATAGAATCATTTGAAACACTAACTGTACATTTTTTATAAGTTTTCTTATCAATATTTTCACATTCTTGCTCAAAGTACTCTTTTTGCTTATCCATATCGTAGTTTGTTAAATACTTATATGTTACTTCATCATAGTAAGATAAAAGTTTTTTTCCATCACTACTAAAATCATAAATATGAGAAATATTCGTTTCAACAGAGTTTTCACTATTTGAAATATTTTCATCATTTGGGAAATATCCTGTTTTCATTTTCATCTGCATTACAGTATATTTTTCTATTCTAGAACATTCATATTTATTTGTGTATTTTATGTTTTCATTATTAACTATTTCATTTTCAGTTTTTCCACACCCACCTGTAAGCAATAAAAGACTAGTAAGGCCAAATATTAAAGTTTTTTTCATTATTTAATCTCTCCTTTTTCCTTTTATAAAATCTGTTATATCTTCATAAAATAGTTCATTATTTATCATTTCTTTAGAAAATACTTTTGATATAAGTGATACTGGTACTGGATTATGATAGCCTGATGATTTAAAAAATCTTACTTTAGCATCTAATGCCATTTTACAACCATTATCATATGCAGGGAAAAAATAATCTTTATCAGCAGGACATTCAATTATAATATCACCATAATCTACACATGCACCACCTAAATACCAATTCACGCCTTTATTATTATTATAAACTTTTCCATCCTCATAAGTTTCTTTATATTCATCATTTTCACCATCTCCAATAATAAAACCGCATTCTAAATAACGATTTAATGTATCATTGCTTATAACTCTATACACATGATCTGACTTTGTATTATAATCTCCAAATGATTTAGTTATTCTATCTCTTCCTAATATAACGCTTTCAAATGCACTTATTTTTTCATTATTTAATAGTTTTAACTGAATATTTTTAACTCTTTCATCATTAGAAAGAGGCATGCTATCTACATCATATAATTCCATAATTTTAATTCATCCTTTCAAAACGATATTTTTGCTTTACATCAGGATATTTTTTATGATCAACTTCGGATAAAAACATTTCTATTGGTCTTGCATAAATTCCATCTTCATGATTTGTTTTACCTTCATTGTCTAAGCAATAATAGACAACTAATTTTTCTTTTGTTTCACTATGAGTGGCAATACTTATAACTAGTGCCCTTGAACCTTTAAAATGTTTCCATATCGTATAAGGTTTAACTTCTCTATTCATACGTTATCCTTTCTTATAAAAACATTATACCATATAAAAAAACTTAATAGTAGAAAAACTATTAAGTCCTATTTTCTTTTAAATTTTCTTGTAAAAGGATTGTCTATTGTTTGCCAGCATTTTTCAGTATTTTGTTTATCTGGGCAATTTTCAAAACTACAATTATTAGGACAAATATTTTCTGAATGAGCAACACCAATATAGTCCATATAATCCACAGGGCATCCATTATTACCACCTAAAGTTGGATAAATACCTTTTTTAAAATCTTCATAAAATATTATCGAAGGCACAACTTCTTCAGCATCATAAGGTGAAAATGACTTAACAAATGTTATACCTGGAATAACCATTTTCTCATAAAATGGGCTAACTTCAATTAACGATTTTTCTTTGCCTACTTTTACTACTTTATAAAAAAAATCTTTTATTTTAATAATACTTTGTTCAATAACATAACCTTCTCCAAGGCAAGAACTACAAATATAACCATACTCACCATCAATAAAACTTATTCCACTTCCATTGCAACAACTACAAACACATTTTATACCATTTATTTTTTCAACACTCATAAAACCCTCCAAATTTCCGTTATACTATAACACATTTCTTTTACACTTGCAAATAATTAGAAAATGTATTATTTTAATAAGTATAAGGTATATTACATTTAGAAAAGATGATAAAATTTGGAAAAATCAATTGTATACTTTACAAAAAAGATTGACAGTGAATCTTTAATAAAAATATATGAAAAATTAGGTGGCGACTTAAAAGGAAATATTGGTATTAAAGTTTCTACGGGAGAAGATGGAAGCAAAGGTTTTCTAAAAAAAGAATTAATTGCTCCCTTAGTTCAAAAATTAAATGGCACAATAATTGAGTGTAACACTGCCTACCCTGGAAAAAGACTAAATACTGAAGACCACTTAAAAGTTGCTGAAAAGCATGGTTTTACATCTTATGCAAAAGTTGACATTATGGATAATTTAAAATACCCGTAAAAAATGGTAAGCATTTATAATATGATATAGTTGGTTCTCATTTGCAAAACTATGATTCAATAATAAACCTAGCTCATGGTAAGGGACATGCAATGTGTGGATTTGAAGCAAACTTAAAAAACCAATCTATTGGTATTGCCTCAAGTGCTAGTAAAGCTTATATTCATAGCTGTGGACAAACCTCTAAAATTCCCGATGCATGGAATGTAAAATATGAGCAAAAAGATTTTATTGAATCAATGGCCGAAGCTGCTAAAGCAGTTAGTGACTACATAAAAGATAATAATAAACAAATAGTTTATATTACTGTAATGAATGCAATTTCTGTTGATTGTGAC
This sequence comes from uncultured Bacilli bacterium, assembly GCA_934096985.1. Classification (GTDB taxonomy): domain Bacteria; phylum Bacillota_I; class Bacilli_A; order RF39; family UBA660; genus UBA6448. Next base: position 84,212 of record CAKONC010000003.1, read on the forward strand.
TGTGAGAAAAATCAAAAAGATCCAGTTATAAGTGATTTAGGAATTGTGGCATCACTAGATCCTGTAGCAAATGATCAAGCATTTATTGACATGATATGGGCATGTAAAGAAGATGGCGTAGAACTTATAAAAGAAAGAATAGATTCTCGTGAAGGAAGGCATATTCTTCCATATGCTGAAAGTCTTGGCCTTGGAAGCACTTCTTACGAACTTGTTGAAATATAAAAATATATTATTTAAAAAAACTGAGAAATCACTAAATAATTTTTAGTAATAACTCAATTATATTGTATATATTATAAATAGCTTAAAAATGAATGAGCTATTTTTTATTTTATAAAAATATTCTTTAACTGTAAAAATATTTTAAATATGAATATGATTACATAACAGTTAGTTTAATTTAAATATTCTAAATTTTTAACAATTATATAGAATCAATATCAAATGCATAATCATAGCTAATTTTTGCAAAAAAATCTGGAGATAAAAATGCCTCCTCTTTATGAGAAAAATCAACTATTTCTTTTGAACCAAATTTTTTAAATTTCTCCTTAACATGTTTTAAAATTTTAAGCTCATCCTCATTAAATACTGATGGTTCAAATTTCTTTATTGCACGTATATTATGACACTCATATTGATTATTATACTCTATTTTATATTCAATCAACTTTTCTTTTACGCATTCATTTAAAATCAATTCAAATTGATCCGGAACTGGTCCAAATTGTAATTTTGTGTACTCTAATCCTGTTATTGATTTACAGGTATTTTTGTAATATAAAAAGTCAGTATAAAACATTTCTTTTAACAATTTTGTTTTTAACACTGTTTGATTTGCAAAATATAGTATCATATTTAAGATTTTTTCTTTTGAAAGTCTTGAATATCCGTTATATTCATTTGGAATGTATTCACAATTAAAAATCATTTGCTTAGTATTATTAGGCAAAGAAGCATCCACTTTTTCATTAATCTTAGCAAATTCTTTTTCAGTAAATTGTTCTTTGTTTGCCTCAATTATTGTTTTGATTGTTTCTGGTTTTGATAATAAACTTCTTAATATTATTAAATAACTATCATTAGGAATTGATTTACCCTTTTCATAACTTATCAATGTTTTCTTTGCACATCCCATAATTTTAGCAAATAATGCTTGTGATAAATTAAATTTATTTCTTAAATTTATTATTTCTTCTTTTGTTATTCCATATTTTTCATTATATTTATTAATAGCAATTTCAGATGCTTCATTATCTAAATTAGAATCGTATACTAAACTATTACATACTTTACAAAAACGTCTTTTTGCAGTAAAAAAAATATTTTTACCTTTAATAACATAATTATGTTCATAATTTTTTACATAAGTTTCTTGACTTTTACAGACATCACATCTCATAATCACACTCTCCTTACTTATGGTCAATATGGAAAGATAAACATACTGTTACATCATCATTATTATATTCTTCTATTTTTATCTTTATATACACTTTATATCCATTTATCATTTTCTTAAATATAAGTGCATTCTCTGAACGTCTTGAATAAAACGGTTTATAATCATATACATAATTTTGAGAAGATAACGTAAGTATTTCATCCCATGCCATTGCTTCAGTTATTCCGATATCTAATAGCTCTTGGATATAATCACGGTCTTTTCGACTTGTGAATTTTTTACGTCCTTGACTAATTAGTTTCTTCATCTTTGATAATAATTTTAATTGTTCATTTGTCATCATCATTAAGCTGTCTCCATATATCTTTATATTATACAATTATCTTTCCCATAATATCCCTTCAATCAAATAAATGGTAACATATGTAACTCTTTTTGTCAACGTGATTTATACTTTTTTTACAAACAAACAACATAAATTTAAATAAACAATAATATTACAATAAAAATTATACAATTACCAAAATAATGTTATAATTATATCAAATAATTATGCTAATTTTTACTCCAGTAGTTTCGATTTCCATAATAATTATTTACTATAAAAATAAAAAATATAAGGAAGGAACATATTATAAAACAACAAAAATTAGTTATTTTAATGTTATATATAACATTAGAAAATTTGGAGAATATTTAATATATAAATATCTAAAAAAATTTGAAGATCAAGGAGCTAAATTTTTATTTAATATATACTTACCTCAAAATGGTGAAGAAACCACCAAAATAGATGTATTAATGATTTCAAACAAAGGATTATTTGTATTTGAAAGTTAAAATTTGGAAGCTGGATTTTTGGCAATGATAATCAAAAATATTGATATCAAACTATACCATCTAGGAAAAGGAAATCGTAAGGAAAAATTTTATGGCTGCTCTAATTATCCAAATTGTAAATATATAAAAAAAATATAATATAAGAAGATTTATATCTACATTTTTATTACATAGTAAAAACCCGCTAATAAAGAGCTTGATAGTAAAATACCACCAATAATATCTGTAAGCCAGTGAACGCCAGAAAAAAGTCTTCCTATAGGAATTAAAAACATTAAAACAAGAGAAATAATACTAACAATTTTTAAAAAGTTATATTTCTTATATAAATTTTTATTAATAATAATAGCACTTCCACATACACATAAACTTAATATGGTATGAGATGATGGATAAGATGGTTCTAACAAATAATCATTTGTTATTAATAAAACAGGTCTATAATTTACTACTACTTTTTCAAAAAATACATAGAAAATTAAAACAACTATATAAAATCCTAACAATTTATATAAATTTTTATCAACTTTTTTAAAACTTTTAGTTCTTACTAGTTCAATTAAGCCTATTAAACCATAAACTAAAACAATTAATAAAGAAACAATTCCTAATACTTCAGTTATTTTATAAAGAGCACGATTATATCCAATTAACATTTGAAAATGTCCATTTAAAAATGCAAATCCAACCTTTGAGTCATTTGGACCAATACTTTTTACATCAACAAATTTTAAAAGTATTGTAAAAACTACAAATATTATAAATAATCCTATTGAGATTATTAAACTTTTAGTCTTCTTCAAACTTACCACTTCCAATTATATATTAAGTTTAACTTAAAATAATCAATTAATCAATAAAAATTATGTTATAATAAAATAGTAAATTTAAGGTTTATTTAAGATAAAATAACTAATATATTTTAGGGTGGTGTTTTATGAACATTCTTATTATTGAAGATGAATTTAATTTAGCGGATGCTGTTGCAAGTATGCTTAAATCACAAAAATATTTGGTAAATATTTGCACTGATGGAATAACAGGTGAAGATGAAGCCTTAACAGGAATGTATGATTTAATAATTTTAGACGTCATGTTACCACATAAAAATGGTTTTGACATTTTGAAAAGTATTAAATTAAATAAAATTAAATCTAAAGTAATTATGCTTACTGCTAAAAATAATATTTGTGATAAGCTCGAAGGATTTAATGATGGCGCTAATGATTATTTAACTAAACCTTTTCACATGGAAGAACTTCTTGCAAGAGTAAATGTACAATTAAGAAGAAATGACAATGGTTCAAACTTGATTGAATATGGTGATATATCCTTAAACCTAGAAAAATTAATTTTAAAAAATAATAAAACAAATGATGAAATTAATATTATCGGTAAGGAATTTAATCTTCTTGAATTACTTATAAATAATTCAAATAACATAATCTCTAAAGAACAAATATTTAATAAGATATGGGGCTATGATAGTGACTCTGATATTAATAGTTTAGAGGTATATATGTCATTTTTAAGAAAAAAATTAAAATTAATAAATTCTAAAGTTAAAATTAAAGTTATACGAAATATGGGTTATAAATTGGAGTTGCAAAATGAAAAAATTAAAATCTAAAGTTTTTTTTACAATAAGTAGTATTTTAACAATATTTATATTTTCGGTATTTATCTTTACAAATATTAATGCATATAAAGAGAAAAAAGATAATATTGAAAATGTATTAAATAAAATGCTAGAATCATCAAACAATAATTTACTTGACCAAAACTACAAAAAAGTTTTTATGGATTTCACAGTATATAATGTAATTCTTGATGAATCCGGAGGTTATAAAGAAACTGTTAGTCATACATTCGAGGATATAATTGACATAGTAAAAATTAAAAATATTGCTAATAAAATTATTAAAATGCATAACTCAAATTATTATATAGGAAACCTTTACACTCACAAGTATGCTTATGCATTTACAAATTCAAATAGTTTAATAATAATGGATAATACGCTTATAAAAAGTGATTTATTGAAAACATTTATAACTACTTTAATTATATTTATCATAATGGAAGCCCTTGTGGTAGCTCTTGCCTACACTTTAACAAACTGGATTACCGTACCTGTAAGTGAAAGCTTTGAAAAGCAGAAAAGATTTATTGCAGATGCCTCACATGAACTTAAAACGCCACTTACCGTTATCGGAGCCAGTTGTGATGCCTATTTTAATGATAAAAATGAAAAATGGATTCACAATATTAAAAGTGAATCAGAGAAAATGAACAAACTTGTTATTGAATTATTAGATTTAGCATCACTAGATAGAGATAAAAATATTGATATGAAAGAAGAAAATCTTTCTAAAATTACTGAAGGAGAAATTCTTACATTTGAAAGTTTATTTTATGAAAAAAATATTAAATTAAAATATGATGTAAAGAAAAATATTAAATGTTTTTGCAATAGTGACATGATAAAAGAACTACTTGGAATACTTATTGATAATGCAATAAAGCACACTAAAGGAAAAGTTATTATTAACTTATATAAAGCTGGAAAAGACATTGTTTTAGAGGTTAAAAATGATGGTGAAAAAATCAAAAAAGAAGATGAGAAAAAAATATTTGAAAGATTTTATAAAGTTGATCAATCAAGAAATCGAGACAGTAATAGATATGGTCTTGGTCTTGCAATAGCAAAAGAAATTGTATTAAAACATAATGGTACAATAACTGCAAGTTCAAAAAATGAATATACTATTTTTAAAGTAACATTAAGCCAAAAATAATTGGCTTTTTTTTAAGGTTTATTTAAGATAACAATTTTAAAATTATCATGTAAGGAGGAAAAGATGAAAAATAAAACAAAAAATATAGTTACAATAATTGGTTCATTTTTTATTGGAGTAATGCTTACAATTGCAACTTTCTATAACTACCCTACTTTGATAAATCAAAATAAAACAGTTTATGAAAAAAATGTTACAATTACTGATACTGGTTTGTCTGAGTCAGTTAGTAAAGTTTACAATAGTGTAGCAATTATTTCAAATTATGTTAATGATGAGTTATATGCATCAGGAAGTGGCTTCATTTATAAAATTGATGGAAACGATACTTATATAATTACAAATCATCACGTTATCGAAAATGGTCAAACATTTAAAGTAACTTATTCAAATAACAAAAGTATAGACGCAGTTTTAGTTGGTAGTGATGAATATACAGATATTGCAGTTTTAAAAGTTGCTACTGTAGATGGTTATAATGCAGTTACTATAGGAGAAAGTGATAAGGTAAATCCCGGAGATACAACATTTGTCTTAGGAACTCCACTTGATAGTACTTACTCATTTACTGTTACAAGAGGAATTATTTCTGGTAAAGAAAGACTTGTTGAAGTAAGTAGCTCTAACAATAATGATTTTGTTATAAATGTAATGCAAACTGATGCAGCGGTTAACTCTGGTAATAGTGGTGGTCCACTTTGTAATGCTAATGGTGAAGTTATAGGAGTTGTTAATGCTAAACTTTCCGGAACAGGAATCGAAGGTATGGGATTTGCTATTCCTATTGAAACAGCCACGAAAAAAGCCGATGAAATTATAAGTAATAAAGTTACTGAATATCCATACATAGGTGTTTCAATTGCAAATGTTAGTAATCTAAAAAATTCTTTTAAATATCAAAATATTACAGTAAGTAATGGTGTTTATGTTGTAAGTATTGAAAAAAGCTCTCCTGCCTATGGCAAACTTGAAAATGGTGACATCATTGTTAAAGTAAATGATGTAGATGTGAGTAATATAGCCTACTTTAGATATGAACTATATAAATGTAATGTAAATGATGAAATTACTATTACTGTTTTACGTAACAATAAAGAAAAAGATATAAAAATTAAATTAACTGCAAAAAATAAAAATATTTAAGTTTCATTTAAGGCCTATATTATATTATTAAATTGTGATAGAAAGGAGAATAAAATATAAGATAAAAAAATAAATTAAAAATTAATAATTAATGATTTAAAATAATTTTTTCAAAAACTACTACTTTGAAAGGAGGTGGGATATGAAGATACAGATTATCGGGGAAAATTCAAGTAATCGTATGAAACTCTTAAAAAACCTTAATAAAGTCACTAAAAACTCCGATATTGATATTGACATTGTTGTCGTAGACGATGAAAAAAGTTTAGAAAAATATAAAAATGTCAATAAACCAATATTTATAATAAACGATAAAATAATCAGTAATGGAAAAATTTTAACCGATAGAGAAATTAAAAATTATGTTAAAATATTTGCGTAAGTAATTAAAATATATATAAATAAATCTCACAATTCAAGGTTATTAACGATGTAAGTAAGTTAATAACCTTTTTCTTTTAAACTATGTTATAATTATTTGGTTGGAAGGTGCATATATGGGTAGTTATATAGATATAATTAAAACAGCGTTACTATTTTTTCCAGTAATAGCTTTTTTTATAAGTTTTCCTTTTATATTAATTGAATATCATAAATATGGTTCAATTTCTTTACTAAAAACTATTATTATTTATTCTTTTATACTTTACCTGTTATGTGCTTATTTTTTAATAATTTTACCACTACCAAAATTTAGTGAGGTAAAGGCACTTACAACTCCAAAAGTGCAGTTAATACCTTTTGAATTTATTATAGATTTTATTAAACATTCATCATTTAAAATAAATGACATTCATACTTATATTTCCGCTTTAAAAGAATCATATTTTTACGTTCCTTTATATAATATCTTTTTAACTTTACCATTTGGAATGTATTTAAAATATTATTTTAAATGTAGTTTCAAAAAAACTATATTTTTAACCTTTTGTTTAAGTTTATTTTTCGAACTAACGCAATTATCTGGTCTATATTTTATTTATCCGCGTGGATATAGACTATTTGATGTAGATGATTTATTTTTAAATACTATTGGTGGAACTCTTGGTTATTTAATTATGAAACCATTATCTAAACTTCTTCCTAAACGTGAAGACATAGATTATAAAGCCATTGAAAAAGGAAAAAATATCTCTGGTTTAAGAAAACTTACAACAATATGCTTAGATTTATTTTTATTATCATTAATTCAAATTGTGTTTTATATTTTTTTAAGAAATTATAAATATACCCTTATAATCACAAGTCCTTTATATTATTTAATTTTACCCCTATTTTTTAAAGGTCAAACTTTTGCAGAAAATTTTTTAAATATTCAAGTTGTAGATTATGAAAATAATTACAAAGTTATGAAAACTTTGCTAAGAAGGATTTTGTTTTTTGCAATATACATTTTAATGCCTTTTATACTTTTTAAAATATATGGATTTATTCATTTAAAAAACAAATTTATTTTAGGAGTGCTTTTACTATTATGGGTATTTATTTTTGAATTTTCGTCATTTATAAAATTTTTGTTCACCAAAAAAGAGTTACCTTATGAAACTCTTAGCAAGACAAAATTATTAAGTACAGTCAAACATAACCCAACATCAAATAATAATTAAGAAAACACACGTTACCAAAAAAGGCCCATATTTATGGGCTTTTTTATTATTTAACACTTAAATAAGATAATAAAATTAAATTTAGTACTGTAAGAATTATAATTAACCATTTTGTATAATTTACTTTCTCTTTGAAAATTATTTTTGCAAGAAGTATAGCTATAATAATAGAACAAGAACTTAAACTTGATATAATTACTACATTACCAGTTTTTAAAGCTAGCCTTAATAAAATCATTGAAATAACCTCTAAAGATTCCATTATTAAAACTTCTTTTTTACTTTTAAATTTGTTTAAATTAAGTAAATATAATTTATTAATTAATAAAAGAATTAAGACTATTGAAAATATACTTGTTATACCAGAATAAAATGTTATTGACATAGTATCACTAATTTTATCTGTTACTACTTTATTTATAAATGTTGCACTTCCGTTTGAAAATAAATAACCAAAGGCATAAATTGTTCCAAGACTTTTTTCTCTTCCCTTTTTATCATATGTTAATAAAATGTTTAAAAGTAAAATTATAAATACTAATATAATTTGAGAAAATTTAAGTCTTTCACTAGGCAAAAATATGCTTGAAAGTATAAGAACCCAGATAATTTTGGAACGCATTACAACAGATACTTTTGACACATTACCATTTTTAAAAGCCATAACAGAAAAATAATAGCCTATCGAAGATAATAATGATACTGGCAAAACTAAAAAAAGATTCTTAAATGAAAATATAAAATCTTTATCTAAAAATATAAGACCTAAAATGGTCTCAAATACACCGAAAGTTAAACAACCAAATGCCCAAAATTTTAAATCATCTTTTTCTGAAGCACTCTTTTCAATAATGTCTAGAACACCACTTATAATAATTATTATAAAAACATATAAAAGCCACATAACCTACACCTTTATTAATATAACCCCAATTATAATAACAATACTAATAATTAGTTTAAAAATAAAATCTTTTTTATTTTTGTTTGTAAAATATTCATAAATTGTATTTGTTATCATTGATAAAGTAAGAAGTGGTGCTACTACAGAAACATTACCATATTCATATGCTTTTACCGAAGAAATTAACATCATACTCCATAAAAATGCAGATAAAATGAATTTTGGTTTATCATATAAACTAAATTCTTTAGAAAGTTTTTTAAAAGAATATTTACCAAATATAAAAATATATATTGAGGGAATAAAAACAGTCAGAACTGTATAAAAAGCAATATTAAAATTACTAGAAATATTAACATTTATAAGCATGGCAACCGCAAATAAAAAATTTGATATAAAACACATTATAAAGTATTTATTAAATGAAATTTTGCCATTATTATAAGCAAGTAAAATGTTGGCAAAAATAATTATAATAGCGCCAAAAACTTTTTTAAATGCAAAAGGTTCTTTTAAAAAGATAAATCCAAATATGACAAGAAAAACACTAGATAGTTGTTTTAACATAGAAAATGTTGAAGGATTAAGCCCATATCTTGCTTCTGTATTAAGTCTATCTGTAACAGCATAAATAATAGTTACGATAAAAATTGTTAAGTAAATACTTTTATTTGATGGTAGTTTAAATTCAAAAAATGGTATTAAAAGACAAGCAAAAAACGCAGAAAAAAGTTCTAGCAATATAGTTAAAGCTCCCGCATCTTTTGCATTACGATTTGCTTTTTTAAATTCTTGTGCAAAGAAAAGAGAAACTATTAAATATAAAATAACCCAAAACATATAATTTTTTGTCATATCTGCTCCATTATTATTATAATTCATTTTTATTCATTTACTTATAATATTTTTGATTATTTACAGTAAAATGAAAAAAGAACTAATTTAGTTCTCTTCCATCCCACTCAACTATTGTAAATCCGACCCTTTTTTGATTAATTAATTTTTGCTCTTTTACAGCAATTTTTTCTTTATATAATATTTATAATTTGACAGCATACTCTAAATCTTTATCTTTTAAACATATATATCCACTTGGAGTTTTTGCCCAAATTGAATCATTGTTAATAATCATGTTTGCAGTAAAAATAGTTCCTTTTTTGTATAATGCTCTTGAATTATCATTTTTATAAACACTATTTTCTTTTCCATTTCTAGTTAAATCCTTAACTTTTTTTACTGCATAATTTACACCAGGTCCAGTTCTTACATACATATTATAAAGCGTTTTATAATTACCAACTGAGTAAGCACTTTCCGGTTCAACTTTTACTTCACTAATTTTTTTGAATATATAATTTTTATTTTGAGGTTGATAATATGTATTTACAATTTTAGTGTTATCACTTATCACCATATATTTTGTGGGATCTACAGAATTATTTAGTCCATTTCCTCCGAGTTCATAGTGCCATGATGCATCAATACTATTTTTAGTATCGTACACAGCAACTTCAAAATCCAAATGTGCTTTCACTCCACCTGTAGTACCATCATTAAATAAAAAATCATTTTCCTTAAAGGTTTGTCCTACTTTATAATTTATTATTCCATTTGGATGAGTCATCATAACTACTGCATATCTTTTTTTGCCATCAGCACAAACTACTTTATCATTTGATACTAGCCATATTGTATAAGAGGCATTATTACGTACAAATATTTTAGCAACATATCCTGAAAATGGTGCATATATTTCCTTATAACCACTTCTTGCACTAACATCTAAAGCTTTTCTTCTTTTGTGAGAATAAGTGTTAACACCAAACCCTTGAGTTAAATAATAACTTTTTTTAGGAAATTTTAGATATTCCATTTTCATCATCCTCCTTATGGTTAAAATAATAAGTAAATACCATGCCTATTAACATAGTAATAGTTTCTATAGGGATTTCCTTTCGAATAGCAAGATAAGTAAAAACAAAGGTAGCCGCAAGAGAAATAACTGTCTTCACATTTGTAAGACAAAATAATAATCTTTTCATTTTCTTCCTTTCTAAAATAATATATGATTTTATAAAATATGCAAGTAATTAAAATATATCAAATAATGTAAAAATTTCATAAAACATTTCTATTTTATGAGAAAATAATATATAATATTATGTGAATATAGGAGTGAAAATGTTTTTATTTAAATTAGAAAGAAAATTGAAATCATATTCCAGATGGAATAAATGTTATACAAAAGAAGAAAGAAAAATGAAAGCAAAAGATGAAACAATTTATGATTGCTTCTATAACTATGCAAGTAAACATCCAAAAGGTATAGCACTTAATTATTATAATAAAAAATTTACTTATGATAAAGTTTTAAAAATGATTGATAATGCTGCTCAAAGTTTAATTTACTTAGGTGTAGAAAAAATGGATATTGTCACTTTATTACTACCAAATATTCCTGAAGCAGTAACATTATTTTATGCACTAAACAAAATCGGAGCGGTAAGCAATATGGTTCATCCACTATCAAGTAGTGAAGAAATTAAAAACATTTTAAAAAATAATGAAAGTAATATCATTGTATCCATTGATGCTTCTTTTGATAAACTTAAAAATATTACTGATGGAACAAAAGTCACAAAAATTATTGGTGTATCTGCTGCAAACTCATTACCATTTTTCTTAAAAATTGGTTATAAATTAAAAATGTTTAATAAATTTACTATTCCGTGTGAAAACAATTATATAAGTTATAAAAACTTTTTAAAATATAAAAAATCTTTTGAATATAAAAAGTATTATAACGTTATAGATAAACCCGCCTGCATATTACAAAGTGGTGGAACTACAGGAGTAAGTAAAGGTATCGTTTTATCTAATGGTAATTTTAATAGCCTAACAGTGCAAGAAATTATAATGCTTAAAAAACTAGAAAAAGGTGATAAAATACTTGCAATTATGCCAGTTTTTCACGGTTTTGGTTTAGCACTTAGTATAAATTCTATGTTATGTTTAGGTCGTGAAGTAATTCTTATTCCAACATTTAAAGCCACAGAATTTAACAAAATAATCGAAAAATATAAACCTCAGATGATAATTGGTGTACCAACACTATATGAAGCACTACTTCAAAGTGATACGAAAGATTTATCATTTGTAAAATATGCTGTTGTAGGTGGTGACTCTTTATCTAAGGACTTGGAACTTAGGATAAATGACTTTTTTAGAAATCATAATTCAAATGTTGAAATAAGTCAAGGGTATGGTATGACCGAATGTTTAGCAGGTGCTATAGCTAACTTTGATTATCATTATAAAACTGGAGCAATTGGTATACCAGGTCCAGGTAATGATGTTAAAATAGTTAAACCATTTACTCAAACTGAAGTTAGAAATAATGAAGATGGTGAAATATGTATTAGTGCTCCAACTGTTATGTTAGGATATCTCAATAATGAGGAAGAAACAAATAAAACTTTGCAAATTCATAGAGATGGATATACATGGCTTCACACTGGTGATATTGGATATATTGATAACGATGGTATAATTTTTTACAAGCAAAGATTAAAAAGAATGATTATTTCTAGTGGCTATAATGTTTATCCTCAACATGTTGAAGAAGTTATTCAATCACATGATGCTGTGCTTACTTGTTCTGTTGTAGGAATTCCACATCCATATAAAGTTGAAGTTCCAAAAGCTTGTATAGTACTTAAAAATGATGTTATTGATAATCCCATATTACGTATGAATATTAAAAAATATGTAGAAAGTAAACTTGCTAAATTTGAGTGGCCATATAAATATGACTTTAGAAAATCACTTCCTAAAACAAAAATGGGAAAAATAGATTTTAAAAAATTACAAAATGAAGAATTAGAAGAAAAAGAAAAGAAAGACGTTTAAATCTTTCTTTTAATTTGCTAGTTTTTTTCTAAAACCAATTCATTTGAATATTCACTATATACCTTTTCACCATTTGCTTTCTCTGCATATACTCTTGCTACGAATATTCTTTTTTCTCCTGGTTCTATTGTTACTTCGATTTGTGATAAACCTTCTGCTGTATCTACTAGTTTTAACTCTGTACCAATTTTTTCGTATAATTCATAACCTGTTATTGCTTTGCCTTTTTTAGATATTGCATATGCTCCTTCATATCCTATTGTTAATTGTGTTTTTAATGTCTCTGCATCCATTCCTGCTGGATTTGATAATGTTGGGGTTTCATATGTACTGTGATCTATTATTACTTCATTTGAATACTCACTATATACTTTTTCTCCTGTTGTTTTTTCTGCATATATTCTTGCTACATATACTTTCTTTTCACCTGGTTCTATTGTTACCATGACTACCTCTGGATTATGTACTTTTCCTTCACCTATTTTTGTATATGTTTCTCCATTTTTTTCATAGATTTCATAACCTGTAAATGATGAATCTTGATCTTTTATACTTAAATCGTATCTATATTTTCCTTCATTAAACTCCGGAACAAATGGTTCACATTCTGGTGATGTTCCACATGCTGTTAATGTTGCATTTACTAATGTTGGGGTTTTAACATTTTTTTCTAAAACCAATTCATTTGAATATTCACTATATACCTTTTCACCATTTGCTTTCTCTGCATATACTCTTGCTACGAATATTCTTTTTTCTCCTGGTTCTATTGTTACTTCGATTTGTGATAAACCTTCTGCTGTATCTACTAGTTTTAACTCTGTACCAATTTTTTCGTATAATTCATAACCTGTTATTGCTTTGCCTTTTTTAGATATTGCATATGCTCCTTCATATCCTATTGTTAATTGTGTTTTTAATGTCTCTGCATCCATTCCTGCTGGATTTGATAATGTTGGGGTTTCATATGTACTGTGATCTATTATTACTTCATTTGAATACTCACTATATACTTTTTCTCCTGTTGTTTTTTCTGCATATATTCTTGCTACATATACTTTCTTTTCACCTGGTTCTATTGTTACCATGACTACCTCTGGATTATGTACTTTTCCTTCACCTATTTTTGTATATGTTTCTCCATTTTTTTCATAGATTTCATAACCTGTAAATGATGAATCTTGATCTTTTATACTTAAATCGTATCTATATTTTCCTTCATTAAACTCCGGAACAAATGGTTCACATTCTGGTGATGTTCCACATGCTGTTAATGTTGCATTTACTAATGTTGGGGTTTTAACATTTTTTTCTAAAACCAATTCATTTGAATATTCACTATATACCTTTTCACCATTTGCTTTCTCTGCATATACTCTTGCTACGAATATTCTTTTTTCTCCTGGTTCTATTGTTACTTCGATTTGTGATAAACCTTCTGCTGTATCTACTAGTTTTAACTCTGTACCAATTTTTTCGTATAATTCATAACCTGTTATTGATGGTGCTCCTTCAGTTGAATAAACACCTTCATAACTTATTGTTAATTGAACTTTTAATGTTTCTGCATCCATTCCTGCTGGATTTGATAATGTTGGTGACAAAAGATAAATTTCATTATTTTTATATTCAATATTTACTTTTTCATCAATATTTACTTTTTGATTTGTTAATGCATTTACCCAAACACCTCTTGCATTTTTATAATAAATAATCATATCTTCAAGCTTATTGCTATCAATTGTTTTTGCGGCTAACATGATAACATCAGTTGATAAACTACCATTATAACTACTGCTAACTTCTCTAGTAAACATTGCTTTACCAATTATATATGTAGAGTTTGGTATATCATCAGTAATTATTTCAGTAGCTAAAACATTTTTAACATTTCCTATAATGAAAATGCTTATTAAAATTGTAAAATAATTAATCAATTTTTTCATTTTCTACCTCCTACTTTTCTACAATTTTTGCAATTACTTGCCTTTTTTCATCAATTTTTATAAGTAATTTTTCTTCTTCAATAATTTCACCAAATGAAACTATTGGATTTTCTTCTGAACATAAATATGTTCCATCTAAATACTGTAATTCTAAATAATCCATCTTTTTATTATTATGATATACAACTAATCTTCTATCAGGTGAAAAACTATCTATTTTTTCAACCATTATTCTATATTTATCCTTGCTAATTATTAACAAAAATACTATAAAAAATATGATAGTAATACTTACAATGATAAATACCTTTTTCTTTTTCATACTATTGTAGTTTTGCTAAAACTTGAGTACCATCATTTAATATAATTATAAAATTTGATTCTCCAGCAATATCAGCTGTATATACTGTTGTGTTTGTTCCTGAGCATAAATATGTTCCATCACTATATTTTATTGTTTTTACAGATATCTTTTTTCCATCTTCATATACAGTTAAAACACTATCTGGTGAATAAGCATCTACTCTTGTAGCAACTATAGTATAACTTTTTTGAACCCAATTAGCTATTAAAGTTATATTGCCATTTACAGCTGAATTAAAGTCATATGTCTTTCCATTTAATAACCAGCCGGCAAAATTATAGCCGCTTCTTGTTGGATTATTTGGTTTTGATGCTTTATTTCCTTCTACTACTGTTTGAGATGAAACCGTGCTTCCTCCATTTGAATTAAAGGTTATTGTGTAATTATTTTTTTTAATTTCAGTCCAGCTAGCCTCTAATGTTATATTACCATTTACAGCTGAATTAAAATCATACGCCTTTCCATTTAATAACCAACCAGCAAAATTATAGCCATTTCTTGTTGGATTATTTGGTTTTGATGCTTTATTTCCCTCTTCTACCGTTTGAGATGAGACTGCACTTCCTCCATTTGAATTAAATGTTACAGTAAACGTCTTTTTTTGTGGAATCGAAGGCTTATTATTATTATTATTGTTATTATTATTGTTATTATTTTTGTTATTACCCGTATTTGTTGCATTGTTTACTACCTTTTCCCACTTGGCTTTAAGTTCTAAATCTTTTTCTACAATTTTATTAAAATCATATATTTCATCATTTAATGTCCATCCAGTAAAAACATAGCCTTCTTTTGTTGGATCTGCAGGCTTTTCAACCTTATTTCCTTTTATTACAATTTGTTCAGAAACATTTGTTCCGCCATCAGCATCAAACTTTATCTTAAATGTTTCTATGTTTTCATCAAGCTTAGTCCATTTTGCAACTAACTTTAAATCTGATGTAACTTTCTGATTAAAATCATATGT
Organism: uncultured Bacilli bacterium; assembly: GCA_934096985.1. Classification (GTDB taxonomy): domain Bacteria; phylum Bacillota_I; class Bacilli_A; order RF39; family UBA660; genus UBA6448. The sequence goes on from CAKONC010000003.1 coordinate 100,098, forward strand.
TTTTCCTAAATAAGTCCATTCATCAAAAACATAGCCATCCTTCAAAGGATTTATCGGCTTTGTAACGGTGTCATTCTTTTTGACAACTTGAGTTTCAACAAATGAACCACCATCTGTTTCAAATGAAACATTGTACGTTATTGGTTTTTTGTTAGTAATCAATAAAATAATAATTGTTAAAATAATTACTGATAATATTGAACCAACAATAATAAATATCTTATTCTTATTCATATACTCCTCCTTTTTATTTTATTAAAACCAAATAAGAAATATTTTTATTCTTTTACAAATAAAGCCAAAAAAACAATAAAAGTAATAAAAAATACTCCTAACGTTATTATAGCACAAATTTTTACATTTGTCTTACTTGGTGTAAGATTTAATTAATTTTTTTTAAAGCATAATAATTACAGGTGATTCTAAATGAGAAATAACAAAGAAGAATTTAGTATATCAAAAGAAAAAATAGATATGTCAAATCTAAAAAAATTAAGAGTTAAAAAAGGATATTCCCAAGTAAAACTTCAACACCTAGTAGGGGTAAGTACTTCATCTATCGAAGCATATGAGCAAAAAGTACGTATACCATCACTTCCCGTTGTTTATCGATTGAGTGAAGTCTTAGGCTGCTCTATAGATTATTTAGTAGGAAAATCAAATGAACTTGATAAATATTATCTTCTATCACAAGCTGATAAAGATGAAGTTATTAAACTTATTGATAATTTAATAAAAAAATAGAATATATAAATTATTGCAAAAAAAAGTGCAATTTTCATGCACTTATACTCTAGTAAGTCTAGATTTACCATCTTCATAAAGTGGTTTATGAATAGAATTTTTAATTTTACTATAAAAGTCTAATTCATTTTTCAATAGATAATCTGTATATAATACAAAATATTTATTTTTTAATTGATAAATAAACGCTATTCTACCCTTTCCTTCTTCGAATGTTGAAAGGGATTTTACTACCATAAAGTCATATCCATCAATAGCTTCTTTCTTATCACTAACAACTTTGAAACCATTTAAAGCCAAATCATTTTTTACAAGGTCTGTAAATTCTTCCATAGATTTGTTAGATTCTTTTAAATATCCTTCAATATACTCTTTATTTTCTAAACTTCTTGCAGAAAATAAATAAACGCTATTTCTAAAATAACTATGAGATTGGTAATATTCTCTAAACATAGTTTTAGGAAACTTGATAGATATATTAAACTTAGTTAAATAAACATTATTCTCATCATTAGGAATACGACTTGTTTTAAATTTTACATCATTTTTTAATAATGTTTTATAAAATTTATGAAAGTTTTCTGAATTAAATGAAACATCAAATGTTTTATTTTTACCAACTTTTACAACAACTTTAGCATTTGGATAATACATTACTTGTTGAAACTTAGATATTTTTGTATTAAGTTCTTTTCTAAATAACCTTAATACTTTAACATCATCACCATTTACTGTTACACATTTATATTTGCATAAAGCATATATAACAAGTAAAATACATTCAATAACAAGTAAAGAATAACTTATAATTAAATTTAGATTAATTGCAAAATAAATACAAAATAACGCTACTGTTAAAGTAGACATAAAAACTATTGTTCCTATCCATTTTTGGTAATAGACATTATAGTTTTCATTATCATTTTTTGCAAATACAAATTCTGGCTTTAAAAACAAAATAATTGTATTGATTATAACAAAAAACACGGCACAAACAATGCATATAGCACTTTTAACTATTAAACTCATAATTCACCTATTTAAGAGTAATTATTGCACAAACATCATTGGTGTTGCATATTTTTTTTGATTGGTTTAGTTTTATTTCAGTGTCATTTCCGTTATTACTACGAACAACAATTTTATTTCCCTCAGTAGCAATAATATCGGCATCAATTGCATCGATTTTATAACCAACACTAATTTTATCAATTTCTGTTGCTTCTTCATTTATTTCAATTATAAGTTTCGTATAACCATCCTCTTTTTTATGTGTTTTTACATAAAAAGAAATGCCCACGATAATAATTAATATTGCAACAACTATAGGAATAATTTTTTTAGTTTCCATCTACGTCTCACCCTTCTATTATAATTATAGGGTAAAAAGAAAAAATAGTAAAGTAAAAAACGAATCTTTTTTTTAAGATTCGTAATCATATATTCCATGAATTTTTTCTAAATCAGAATTTGAAAGACTACTTACAACCCAGCCATCAGATGTATTTACTACATAAAAATCAATTGTATATTCAACCTGTTCATTAGTTTCTTTCATTTTATTTAGTTTATAAGTTATAAATTTTTCAGCATCATATTTGCCATTTTTATCTTCAAATTCTTTTGGATTATTTGCAAGATAGTTTGTAGCTTCTTTTTGAGCCTTATAAAGATCATAAACTTTTATTTTTACTCCTATAGTGGCTTCATCTCCATTATATTCCTCATTTTCAATTTCATAAGTTAAATCTGTATATTGTTTTTTAAATATATCTGCATATTTTTTAGAATTTTCCTCAGACAAATTTTCTTTATCTATAATATCTTGCATATCTGTTAAAACTTTAGGTTCTAAATTTTTATAACTATCTAAATATTTTTTTACAGAATCCGTAGCAGTTTTAGAGCAACCAGATACACTAAATAACACCATAAGAAGTAAAATAAAGCTTAAAATTTTTTTCATCTTTTCACCATTAATATTATTACCAAATTTTAATTAATTATACTACCTTATAATTTGATGATATTAAATTATAGATTTTTATTTCATTATTAGTGATATCTTTATTAAGCATATTTTTCATAGTATTTATTATATTGTCAATAGAATCATCTTCTTTACTAAACCATTCATAATATAAAAATTTTATTTTTTCCTCATCATTATTTTTGTATAAATTATCAAGTTCTTTGCATATAACGTTTTTAATATTTTCTTCACATCTTAAATTTTTAGGTATTTCATCTTTTGAAATAATTTGATACATAAGTTCTTCATTATTTAAATATTTTGTTAATCCAAATATTTTTTCTTCATCATTTAATGATAAGCTACTTTTAAATTTACTTATTCCTTTATCATCAAATAAAATGGCAATTAAATCAAATTCATCAGAAAAAATTATTGGTTCCTTTTTTAAAAATTTCTTGTCTAAACATACTTTGTTATTTTTTAAATCACATAATACATTACTATTAACTTTATATACATATGCTTTTTTTACAAACTTTATTTTATCATTTCTAAGCCATTCGTAAAATGGATAATAATTTTTAAGAAAATTTAAATATATATCATTTATAATCATAAAATTTTCCCCTTTCATAAATATATATTAATAAAATTATTCCTATAAAAAATATATTGCATTCACATTGCATAATAATAAAATAAACAAATTTCCAAAAACTATACCCAATAACAAGCAAGTTTAAATTAATTATAATAAATAATAATCCTATCGAAATAAGTAATATTGAAAATATATATAACATTAAATATTTCATAATAAATTTTATTATTATTTATATAATTTAATGAGGGATAAAAATGGATTTAATAAAATATATCATAATTGCTATAATTCAAGGAATAACTGAACCACTACCAGTATCATCTTCAGGGCATATGTATTTATTTAAAAAAATTTTTAATACAAATATGTTTAATGATTTAAATTTTGAGATAATCTGTAATTTTGGTTCTTTTTTAGCAATTTTATTTTTATTTAGGAAAGATGTTATTAAACTTTTAAAGGAATTTTTTATTCATATTTTTAACAAAAATAAACGTAAAGAAACTAAACAGAGTTTTTTATATTGTTTATATATAATTATAAGTACAATTCCCGTTACTATAAGTGGGCTTCTTTTAAAAAATTTTATTGAAAAAAAACTTGCAGATGTAAAAATACTAGGTTTTGCATTTTTGTTAACAGCACTTAGTCTTTATATAGTAAGAAATATTAAGGGAAATAAAAATGATAATGACATTACTTTAAAAGATGCTATTATCATCGGTTTATTTCAAATGTTTACAATTTTACCTGGAATTTCAAGAAGCGGTACAGTTCTTGTTGCTTGTTTAATAAGAAATCTTAAAATTGACTCTGCTTTAAAATATACTTTTATGTTATATTTTCCTGTGAGTATTGGTGCTATGATACTTGGTATTAATGATTTAATTAACATACCTAATTTTAACTTATTATTAACCCCATATTTGGTAGGAATGTGTGTATCTTTGATGATTACACTACTTTCATATAAATGGCTTAATAATCTAGTAAAAAATGGCAAATTAATATATTTTGCATATTATGTAATTTTCTTAGCAGCTTTTATTTTTATTTATTTTAGATAAAAAAAATACGTTTTTAAACGTATTATTTCTTTTTAGGTTTATCTTCGATTGAAGTTGCAAGTTTTCTTAATGCCCCAGCAGCAGAGTTTCTAACTTCTTTTGCAGCTTTTTCAACTGTTGGAGTTGCTTTTTCTGCTGCAAGTTTAACTAATTCAGTTGCCTTGTCTTTTATTTCGGTTGCTTTTTTGATTGCAAGTTCTTTAGCAGTTTCTTTGTCTAAAGCTCTTATTTCATTTTGAAGTTCTGTAATTTTTTCAGTAATATTTTCTTTTACTTCTTCAGCGTCTAATTCTTTAACTTTATTTAAAAGTTCATTGCATTTGTCCATTAAATCTTTTCTAGTTTCTTTACCAGATTTTGGAGCAAGTAACATACCAAGGCCAATGCCAAGCCCAGCTCCTAATAAAAATTTTCCTTTTTTACTCATTTTCCTCTTCCTTTCTTTCTTTACCATTTAAAAATAGTTTACTAAATATGCCAGTGAAAAAATCTGTTACCCTATCGATAATTCTATTAAATTTAAATGATGTCATATTAATTACATCAAATATAGGATTTAAAGAATTAACTTTTTTGTCAACACTATCAATTATACTTTCCACTTTTGTAATAGTTCCAATTAATTTAATTCCTAAAACTATTCCAATTACAAGAAGTACAATCAATAATAAGTATATGACAATAGGTAAAAATTTAATCAAAAACTCCATTTTTTATTCTCCTTCCTTTGAATCATACATAGAATCAATTAAATCGAATAAATCACTTTCAAGCGTATCCTCAGATGATGATACTTTTGGAATTTCTTTAGTTGTTTCATCATTATCCTTTTTATGTTCTATTTTTTCTTCAACATCATTTAATTCATTTTCTAAATCACTATCAATATCTACCACTACATCAGAAGTATCTTCCAAAAGTTCATCAATGGTTTTAACTTTTTCAGCTTTTTCTGTTGGTTTTGAAATAGTAACTGTTTCACTTTGATCATAATAGGAACTAACAACTGGTTTTTCCTTAACTTCTCCAAAAGCCTTATCTCTTACTTTTTGTACATCAACTTTGTCACGTTCAAGTTTTTCAATATCTTCCTTTTTATAATCTCTATCAAGAACACCATATACTGGAGATATTATCGGAGAAGGTTTAAACTTCTTCCTTTCTATAGTTTCTGCAGATTCTATTTTTTCATACCTACCATAATCTGTTCTTTTTTCAACTTTCTTTTTTCTTTCATATTCTAAAACATTACTATATCTTGATCCTGGCCTTTGAGATGTTTTTTGTTCAACACTTTTTGGTACCTGTGGCTTAACACTATCAAATTCTTCCTCATCAAAATCAAGAAATGGATAAGAGTTACTAGTAAACACTTCTTTTTCACTAGATACAGTTTTCTTTTCTTCTTTTACTGGCTCAACTACTTTTTGAACAGGTTTTTGAACAACATTTTCCTCTTTTTTAGGCGTTTCATTACGCATTTCCGGAGTTATTTTGATTTGTTGTGTTTCTTCTTCATCAAATAGAATGTCTTTAACTTTTTTAAATAAACCCATATTTATCACCTTTCTAATTAATCATATCAGTATCTTTGTTTTTTTCATTTGCATCATCATTACCGTCATCATTGATAATGTCTAAATAATTACTATCTTTACTTGTAGGATTAAAAATATTATAAGTTTCTTCTTTGAAATTATAAGATTTATTACTTACAAGTGATTCTACCGTCATATCATTATATTCTAGGTCTTTTAAGATAGTTACACAATTAAACAATGCTAGATTAATATCATCATAATCTACCATCACTTCTATTTTAGCATAATTATACATAATTTCAATCAAATATTGGTTATTTTCTTTTAAATTAATTTCAACATAACCAGTTTTTCCCTCATAATCAATTTTCTTTGAATAAAAACAGGTTTTACATATTTCATAATCACTTTTTGTTTTGGAATAATAATTAACAATATCTACATATAAATAATAATTATAATTTTCATCAACTAAAACAGAATTATAATTATCATATTTTGCTTGACTCATATAATTAGGCAAATTAAATTTATATGCACTATTAATAGTATTTTGATATTTATTTTTTTGTGCAAGTTCATTTACTATATCATCATAAGAAAGTTTATTAATGTTACTGCATCCAGTAATAAGAAATACAATAACAAGTAAACTTATCATTATTTTATTTTTCATAACTTCATCCTTACTTTTATATTATACCATTAATTTTTTTCTACTTCTAGATATTTTATTTTAATACCTAAATTTGAAAACTTCTCTTCATATTCAGTCATAGGACTATTTTCTATATTATCATTATGTAAATCTAAAGATTCTCTTATAATATGATAGCCATAATCTAAAAGACTTTCTTTTGAAAAAGCATAAAAATCGTCATTATCTGTTTTAAGCACTATATGACATTTGCCTGAAAAAAGTTTATCATACAATTTCAAAAATTCTAAAGAAGTTAGCCTTCTTTTAGTGTTTCTTTTTTTAGGCCATGGATCAGAAAAGTTTAAATAAATGGTGTTTATTTTACCATACAAGTATTCCGGAACATTTTTTACATCAACATTTAATAGTCTTATATTGTTAAGTTCTAGTTCATTAATTTTTTTAATTGCACTACATATAACAGATGAATATTTTTCAATTCCAATAAAATTCTCATTTGGATTATTAAGAGCCATTTGGCTTAAAAAATTACCTTTGCCCATACCAATTTCTAAATTAATCAATTTATCATTATTAAATAAACATTCATCTAAAAAATAATTACAACTAGATAAAATATCATCCATATTCTTTGGATTTCTCATTCTCATAATAATACACTTCACTTTCTTTTGCATATAGTATTATTAGAAAGGAAGACTCTATGAAGAAAAATAGAAATTCATTTTTTAATGATAATCCTTATCAAAATCAAATGATAAATCCAAATATGCCTAATTATAATATGGGAATGCCTAATCAAATGATGATGCCAAACTTTCAAGATATCGAAGAAAGACTAGCAAAAATTGAACGTCAACTTATAAGATTAGACAAAAGAATTTCAACATTAGAATCAAACACTATCACTACTGATGATTTTGAAACATCCTCTAACAACATGTACATGCTTTAATTATAAATTATCATAGCGCTAAAACAATATATTTGCTCCTCACCACATACTGCAATAGCGACTTGAAACTTAATATCTATTATATCATAGTTTCCTTCGGATAAAAAAAGATTTATACTTCCCTCTAAATCTTTCTCATGACTTTCATCAAAAACCTTAACTTTCATAACATCACCATAAATATAATAAAGATAATTAATTAAAAATTTTGTCAAAAATAGTGATTAATTATCTTTTTTTTCCATATATTTAGGTACTTTTGATTCAAGTACAATAACCTTTTTTGTAACAGGATGAATAAACTCTAGTCTATTTGCATGCAAACACAGATTTCTCATACCATCTTTTTTGCCATACTTTCTATCCCCTAAAATGGGATGATTTATTGAATTTAAAGCAACCCTTATTTGATTTTTTTTGCCAGTTAAAATATTTATACTCAATAAAGAAATATTATTATATTCATTTATTACTTCATACTCAGTTATAGCATAATCTTTAGTTTTTTCTTTACTATTATATACATATAAAGTTTTTGTTTCCTTTAAATAATTTTTAATTGTTCCTTTTTTATTTTTTAAAATTCCATGAACTAAAGCTAAATAATTTCTTTTTACACTTGCCCAATTATTTTGCATGATTTTTTTAATTTTTTCACTTTTAGCAAAAATAACAATTCCCGATGTATCTTTATCAAGTCTATGAATTATAAAAACTTTGTTATTCTTTTTTCTTAAATATTCCCTAACTTCATGATACAAAGTTCTCTCTTTTTCCTTATCATTTGCAATTGTTAGTAAACCACTTTTTTTATTAACGGCCACTAAAAACTTGTCTTCATATAATATATCTAATTTTTCCTTTTTCATATCACCATATTATAACACATACGCCTATAAATTTAATAAAGACTTAGCATATTTATCATATTCGTTTAAATTTTCATTATTATTTTCTAAATATTTTTTATAGTTATCTAAAAAATCATTTGCACTTTCAAAATCATAACTAAAACTATCGTTTATTTTTATGCATAGTAAGGCTTCTATATAACTTCTTAACCCTTTAGAGGCATTACTTTCAATCAAATCTTTAATAACATATTCAAAAGTTTCTTTAGGATTTGCAAGTAATTTTTCATATTCATCTTTACTTGCATTAACATAATCAAATGGACTTGACGATGTCTGTGGACCATTATTTATAATATGATCAAGCGTACTTGACACATCAAAGTTTACATTTTTTGCTTTTTCAAATTTTACATATTTTGAATTTAAAACTGCTTTTTTAAACCATTTTTGTTCTTCTTTAGTGTTATTTAAAAGACCTACAACAATAACATTTTCATTTTCATTAACATAATTATATACATAAGGATTTCCTATATATTGAGGATTCCATGTAAAGTATTCATTAATTGAGTTGTTTAAACTATTTATGTTTTTTGAACTTTTTTGAATGCAACCAGTGCCTCCTAAAATAATTAATAAACTTATTAATATAATTAAAATTTTTCTTCTCATTTTGACCTCTATAATAATACTAGCATATTAATTTCATTAAAAAAAGGGCTATTTAGCCCTTAATTACGATGTTTACAATTTTATTTTGTATAACAATAATTTTTACTATCTCTTTGTTTTCTATAAACTTTTTAACATTTTCAATTTCTAATGCTTTTGCCTCAGCTTCTTTTTGAGATATATTTACAGGTACTATAACTTTGCCTCTTATTTTACCATTTACTTGCACTACTAAAGTAACTTCATTATCTTTAATTTTAAATTCATCACAAATTGGCCATTTTTGATTTACTAAAGGAGTATTACCTAAACTTTCATTTAACTCTTCAGTTATATGTGGTGCTATTGGATTTAATAAAGTTAATAGCAACGTATAATCATCTTTTGTTATTTCTTTGTTATCATAATAAGCATTTGTCAAAATCATAAGTTGTGATACTGCCGTGTTATAGTTCATATTATCTAAATCATAAGTAACCTTTTTTATTGATTGATTAATAACTTTTTCAAGGCTGGTCGTATAACCACTTTTATCATTTACTAAATCTTTTAATCTTATAACTTTATCAATAAATCTTTTACATCCCTTTAATGAATCTGTGTTCCATGGAGCATCTTGTTCATAGTCTCCCATAAACATTTCATATAGTCTTAAAGTATCTGCACCATATTCATCCACTATAGAATCTGGATTAATTACATTGCCTTTACTTTTACTCATTTTTTCATTATTAGAACCTAGTACCATACCATGACTTACTCTTTTATAAATCATTTCTTTATTCGGTACAAGACCTATATTGTACAAAAATTGTACCCAGAATCTTGCATATAGCAAGTGTCTTGCAGTATGCTCCATTCCACCATTATACCAATCAACTTTTTGCCAATACTTCATAGCGTCCATTGAAGCAAATTCTTTGTCATTATGTGGGTCCATAAATCTTAAGAAATACCAACTAGAGCCTGCCCAATTTGGCATCGTATCAGTTTCTCTTTTAGCATCTGCACCACAATTTGGACATTTACAATTTACCCAATCCGTAATTTTTGCAAGTGGACTTTCACCATCGTCAGTAGGCTCATATTCTGCAACATCTGGAAGCAAAAGTGGAAGTTCATTATAAGGAACTTTAACATAGCCACATTTTGGGCAATTAATCATTGGTATTGGTTCACCCCAGAATCTTTGTCTTGAGAAAATCCAATCACGCATTTTATAATTATTTACTACTTTGGCTTTACCCATGTCTTCAAGCATTTGCGTAATAGCAATTTTTGCTTCCTTAACAGTTAAACCAGTAAATTTATCAGAATTTATTAATTTTGAATTATCTACTAGATATTCATCCTTTTCATATGCTGACAAGCTAGTATCTTTACCATCAATAACTTGAATCATTTCAATATTATGTGCTTTAGCATATTCAAAATCTCTTTGATCATGACTAGGAACTGCCATTACTGCTCCTGTTCCATAAGAGCCTAATACAAAATCTCCAATAAATACAGGAACTTTTTTACCATTAACAGGATTTATTGCTTCGATACCTTTTAAAATACAGCCAGTTTTTCCTTTATTTAATTCAGTTCTATCCATATCAGACTTTTTAGTGGTTTCAGCAATATAATTAAGTACTTCTTCCTTATTTTCTACTCTAGGAAGTAATTCTTTAATTAGTTTACCATCTGGAGCTATTACAAAGAAAGTCACACCATAAATAGTTTCAATGCATGTTGTAAAAATAGAAAAGTTTCCACCACCAACAATATCAACACTTACTTCAACACCAGTACTTTTGCCAATCCAGTTTATTTGACCTAATTTAACTCTATCTGCAAAAGCTGTATCATCTAATCCTTTTAATAAGTCTTCTGCATATTTACTCATTCTAAGCATCCATTGACTTTTTTCTTTTTGAACTACATGACTTCCACATCTTTCACAAACTCCACCTGCTGCATCCTCATTAGAAAGAACAGTTTTACAATTTGGACACCAATTAACTGGTACTGTAGCCTTATATGCCATATCATTTTCATAAAACTTCAAAAATTGCCATTGTGTCCATTTATAATACTCTGGATCTGTTGTTGAAAATTCTCTTGACCAATCAAAAGAAAATCCTAGTCGTTGCATTTGTCCTTTGAAATTATGAATATTTTCTTTAACTGCATCTTTTGGATGAATATGGTTTTTTATAGCATATTGCTCTGCAGGAGCACCAAAAGCATCCCATCCCATAGGATATAAGACATTATAGCCTTGCATTCTTTTCATTCTTGCTTTAGCATCTTGCGCAGTATAGCTTCTTACATGCCCAACATGTAATCCTGCTCCTGAGGGATACGGAAATTCAACTAAGATATAATATGGAGTTTTTTCACTACCATTTATAGCCTTAAAACATTCATTTTTTTCCCAATAACTTTGCCATTTTTTCTCTATTTTTGAAAACTCACTCATTTTAAACCTTCTTTCTTGCTAACATATCTTCCTAATAATTCATAAATTGAATATATTAATGCAAATAATAATATAAAGCCAATTAATAGTTGAATTCCAAATGGAAGTGGAATAAGTTCAATTATAATTATTACTAAAGACATTATAAATGAATCAACTAAAGAATATACTAATATCATTTTTTTTGTTAATAAAACATTTTTATCTATTTTAAATTTATTAGATAAATATTTAACCGGGAATAAAAACTTTTCTTTATTTTTTTTATTCCTTTTTTTATTTAAAACCTGAATCATTTTAAACGTATAATAAAAATATAATAGTATAAATAATATTACGAATAGTATAATTCCAAAAATTAAAACTTTATTCATTTGTCCTCCAATAAAAAAAGGTGTATACCCAAAGGGTGCATATTGCACGGTACCACCTTTATATTTAACTTTATAATTGATATGGAAATTACCCCATTTGCATCCAAAAGTAAGTTCATAAAGCCTTTTTTGTTAATTTACACCAACCATTAACTCTCTTTGAAAAAAATTTTTACTACTACTCTTTTTTCTCTTGCTAACCAGATTATACAATATTATTTATTAAATATCAATTAAATAATCATATAATTTCATAAACATTCGTATAAATCTTGATTCCAATCCTTTATTACGAAGCTTTTTAATAGCAATTCTTTTCTTCTTTATGTCCATATTACTAAATACTATTTTATATAGTTCTTCTTTTAACTTAGTTTTAATTTTCAAATCTGAAATAATAGAATTTATGTCTTCATTAATAATTCTTGCAGCATCTATTTCTATATCTTTTCCGCTACAGTTAATTGTTAATTGCTTAGTAGTATCAACTCCAATTACGCTAACAATAAAATCTTGATCTTTTGCCTCTGTTTTAACACTATTTTCATCATATTTTTCACCATTAATAAATACTTCTACTTTAGAAGCCTCTTTAGTATTTCTGAAAATGATATTATAATCTCTATTTGATGGTATAATTGCAGTTTTTCCCTCTAAAGGGCGGATTACTACAGAATAGTTATTTTGCATATAATTATAATCAATTGCAGTTATAACATAGTAGCCTTGTTCATAAAGTCTTGTTATACCATCATCTTCATACATATTATACGTATTACTTTGTCCAGGAAATATATGAATATCAAGTTTTTCTGGATTACCCGTAAAATTATAATTTGTAGTTATATTTGAAAGTGGAATAATTGCTCCTGCTTTAACAAAAACTGGATAATCTTCATCTTTATGAAAAGTTATATACCTTTTATTACCAACAAATTTTTTACCAGATCTAAAATCATACCAAGTTCCTTTAGGTAAAAAGGTTCTTTGAATAGCCCTATTCATAACCAAATCCTTTGGTGAAGTTATTGGACAAACAAATAGTTCACTACCAAAATAATATTCATTTTTATATTCAGGTTCATCATAAAGCTCCGGATAATTGTAATAAAGTGGTTGAATAAGTGGCATTCCTTTATTTGCATAAAGATAATTTTCTGTATATAAATATGGAATTAATTTATGTCTTAATTGTGTGTAATATTTAACTATATTATATGTTTTAAAATCCCATAACCATGGTTCACGTTTATAATATATACCCCTTTTAGCACTAAATCTAAATATCGGACTAAATGTACCTAACTGAACATACCTCATGTAAAGTTCGGCATCCTCGACACCGTCTTTGAATCCACCAATATCATGACTCCACCAAGAAAGTCCAATATTACTTGAACTAGCATTAAAAAATGGCAAAAATTTAAGTGTCGTCCAGCTTACAATTGTTTGACCAGAATAAAGTACCCCATTTCTATGTGCTGCTACACCGGTATTTCTTGCAAGAAGCATTGGTCTTTTATATTCATTTTGTTTAAAATCACGTATATGATAATAAGTAAGTGCCCTTAATGCCTTTACATCTTTTTTATAATCAATCCAATAAAAATCAATATCTAGTTTTGTTAAAGGATTAATCAACTTTTCAAAATATAAAATAATAAACATTTTATCAAATGCAAGAAATGGAATTGTTTCTTTATTTTTATAATTAAGTTCATCTGCAAACTCATCGTATGCAGGTTCTACATTTTTTATACCTTCAATAGGATCAAGTTCTAATCCAAGTCTTACGCCTCTATCATGTAAATATGTTGTTAGTTTATTTGGAGTTGGAAAAAGTTCTTTATTAAATGTAAAACCAGTTTTATCAAGTAACATATTGTCTTTATTTTTTATATGCCAAAATTCATTTAATAATAATACAGATAAAGGTATTTCATTATTTGCAAAAGATGATAATAATAGCTTAATATTATCCATCGAATAAATAATATCTCTATTCCACCATATACCTAAAGCATATCTTGGAAGTAAAGTTGGATAACCAGTTAACGTAAAGTAGTCTTTTAAACATAAACCAAAATCTCTTTTATACATAAATAAATATATATCTGTACTATTTTCTGTACTTTTACTAAGTATACCGAGTTCATTTGTAACAAGAGGAGTTGAATCATCCACCACTACAAACCCATCAGTAGAATAAAGACCTTTATCTAATTTGAAGATTCCACCTTTATAATCATCTAAACTAAATGCTGACCCTAAAAAATTTCTTGCTTCTGGATGACCATAATACCATACTTTATCAGTATTTAATAATTTAACTTTTAAATTTGTGTCAGGAGCAAATGAAGGACCTTTAAAAGGTTTTTCTTTCATATATTGTAAAGAAAAATATTTTGTAGTAATAACCATATACTTCTCATCTTCTTCGAAAGTATAACTAGGCACACTAAAATTTCTATTCTGAACTAAATCAGTCAATTTATCATTAAAATTACCAGTTACGGAATATTCTAGTCTTAAAAGTCTATCTGTAAGTACTGTTATACGATAAAAATCTCCTTTATGTACTGCTTGAGTTTGAGATAAACCCTCTTTTTCATTTACTTCAAAATGTTTTCCAAAACTTGCCATAGACAACCCTTCCTATCATATAAATGATACCATATCTTTTAATTTCATTCAATTATTAATTCTTCCATATCCTCTTTAATTATTAAATTTTTATTTGCAATCTTTTTGAGCTCGATTTTTGAATTTTTGCCCATATGTGACGGAATAATTTTAAGGTTAGGAAATTTATCTAAAAGCATTTTTATATTATCTACCCCCATATGAGAATCATTACCATTAGTATTTGTGCAATCACAAATTAAGTAGTTTGCATTTGCTATATTTTCAAATAAACCTTCACATAAACTACTATCTCCAGAAAAAACAACTATGCTGTTTCCAGTTTGAATTTTATATCCATAACATGGATACATATGTCCATGACTTACCTTAAATCTATTTATTAAAATATTATCAATTTTATAACTTTTTTTATTATTTAAAAAAGTAATTAATTTACTCATTCTAATTTTATATGACATACTAGGAAATGCAAGTTTCAAAAGCTTTAATATTTTTCTTTTATCTTTTAAATCCAAAACTACATTAAGTTTTTTTCTTCGTTGAAAGCAATCTAAAAATATAAATGGTAAATCAAAGTAATGATCTCCATGAGTATGAGTTAAAAATATATACTCTAAACCTAAGTTTAAATCTTTCCTTTTTAAGACTTTTGTAGTTCCATTAGGAAAATCAATCATAATTTTATTATTAATTAAATAACTAGCACTATTATCATTTGATATCATTGAACCTGTACCAATAAATTTTACTATCATAATACCTACTTTCAAATTAATAGTATAATTTTTAAAAGAATAAGTCAACTTTATATATTAATATGTAAAAAATTTGGTATAATACTTATGAGGTTTGATATGAAAATAGTAGATAATATTACAGAAAAAGAATATAAAAATTTTTTTAATAAATCAGAATATAACCACTTTTTACAAAGTTATGAATGGGGAGAATCATCAAAAGGTAAGGGTTTAAAACCAATTTATTTAGGTTTCAAAGATGATAATAATAAACTTTTAGCAGTATGCTTAGCATTTGAAAAGAATATGCCACTTAATTTAAAATACTACTATGCACCAAGAGGGCCAGTAATTGATTATGAAAATAAAAGTCTTTTAAAAGATTTTACAATTGCCTTAAAAAAGTATTTAAAGAAAAATAATGGTATTTACTTTAAAATTGATCCGGGAATTATTTTACATATACTTGATGAAAATGCAAATCCTATTGATGGGGAAATTAATAACGAAGATTTACATGATTATTTGATATCACTTGGCTATAAGTTCAAAGGTTATACAAAACTTTACGAAGCTAATCAGCCAAGATTTACATTTAGAATTAATACTAAGCGCCCTTTAGAAGAAATAGAAAAATCAATGAATAAAACATATTTAAAAACTATAAAAAGAAGTTATAATTATGATTTAGAAATAACAAATTATTATGATGCAGATACTTTCTATAAACTAATGAAAGATATTGCAAATAAAGATAATTTTAATGGATATCCAAAAAAGTTTTATGAAAATTTTGATAAAGAATTTTCTAAAGATAACAATGTAAGATACATTACAATAAAAATTTATCCAGATAAACTTTTAGAAAAGGCACAAAAAGAATTAAAAGATATTGAAGAAAAATTTAATAGTGGTCAAATTCCTGATAAGAAAAAAGTTGATACTGAAAATATTATAAAAAGATTAAAAAAGGACATTGAAGTTTTCGAAGAATATAAAGGTCATAAAGATGGTATTATTTCTCTTATTCTTATATGCCCTATTATAAATAAAAAAATGTGGACTTTATATATTGGAAATAATAGTCTTGCAACTTATACTTTTGCAGTTAATAGATCATATTATGAAGCAATAAAAATTGCTCAAGAAGAAAATTGTGAATTTTTAGATTTATTTGGTACATGTGGAGATCCTAGTACAACAAAGAAAAATTACGCAGGGATCCATGAATATAAAAGAAAAATGGGTGGTACTTACACTGAATTTATCGGAGAATATGATTTAATTAATAAACCCTTAATTAACAAGATGCTTCCTCCACTTTTAAAAATATATAGAAAGTTAAGAAAATAAAAATTTGTTAGCAAAATGTTAACAAATTTTTTTATTAATTTTAAAGTATAATTTATTATGTTATAAAAAAAGATGTAATAAAATACACCTTATAACCATACTCCATATGTAATTGCAATCATAGCAAGGAATAATCCTGCTGTCCACAAAAGTTTAACTATATCAGTTTCTTCCCACTTAAGTTCTTCAAAGTGATGATGAAGTGGAGCTTTTAAAAATATTTTTTTACCAAACTTTCTTATAGCAACAATTTGAATTAATGATGAAGCTGCTTCAATAATAAATACGCCACCAATTAAAAATAACGAAAGTTCATGTCTTGTAAGAATTGCTATAGTAGCAAGAGCACCACCCAAAGCAAGAGATCCTAAATCACCCATAAATACCTTAGCTGGATGAGAGTTAAACATTAAAAATCCTATTAAAGCGCCCACTAAGATGAATGAGAAAATTGCTATTTCTTGATATCCTTCGAGCCATCCACAATTCCAAGCAATAATACCATAAGCTAAAAATGCTATTGCAGAAAGACCACCAGCAAGTCCATCAAGACCATCAGTAATATTTACTGCATTTGTCATACCTACAAGTAATAAGAATATAAATAGTCCAAATGTCCAACCTAAAGGTATATTTAAATGAAATAAAGAAAATCTAAGTGTTGTAGATCCACCACTTCTCATAAATAAATAAAAGAATATTAAAGCTATTAACATTTGACATAAAAATTTTGTTACTATAGAAAGTCCATCATTATTATGCATTTTGACTTTCAAATAGTCATCTATAAAGCCAAGTAATGCGTATGATAAAAATACAAATAATAATATTGTAAGATTATAACTTGATGAAATACTTTTTGTAATATACAAATATATAAGTCCTAAAATAACAGGAATTATAAAGATTATTCCTCCCATCGTAGGAGTTCCTTGTTTTAATAAATGTCTTTCTGAAATTTTATCACATACATTTTGCCCTATATGTAATTTTCTTAAACATGGAATAATAATTAAACCACACACAATAGCACTAACAAAGCCAAGCATTAATGCCATTGCAGCTTTTGCAAGTATTAACATATACTCTTTGCACCTCTAATCATATTATACCCTACTTTTAAACTAAATAAAGAATTATTTTCTTTTATTTTACACATTGTTTTCACATTTTAAGAATATTTTTTATTAAGGGTGATTTAATGAGTTATGTAACAAATATAAATGAAGTTAAAAAAAATGATATTTACGTAATGATTAATAATGATTATGGAAATATAGAAAAGTTATTAAAAAAAGGTGTAAGTAAAATAATATGTGATAAGAAATATAAAGATAAAAGAATTAAAAATGTTAAAAATGTAAAAAAATATTTAGAGAAAGTTATTCAAAAAGAAAATAAAATCTTAAATAAGTATACTAATATTATTTTAATAATGGGTTATAAATATAAGTATGATGTAGTTTTTAACACATATAAATACTTTGTAAATCAAAAAGAAAGCGTTATTTTACTTAAAAATAACGGCTATTATATTAATAAAAAATATCATAAAATTAATTCTTCAATTAGTAAGCTAACAATTAATAAACTTTTAAATATTGCCAAAGAAAAAAATATTAAACAATTTATTATTGCAATAAACAATGTGAGTTTAAAAAGTGATATATTAAAATCACTGGAAATTAGAAATACTACTGTAACATCATTTATTGGAAATGACTATAAATACTTAAGAAGGATTTTAAATAAAACAAATGATTCTATAATTATAAATAATGATGAAAGTTTTAGTAAAATAATAAGAAAAAAATATAAAAATGTAATTACTGTAGGAAAAAAAGGCAATTATAAAATAGATTTTTTTTACAAACAATTCGAATATGAATATAATTTATATAATATGACTGTAAATGATACCAATGGTATATATAGTTTAATTTTAACTTACGCAACGTTAAGTTCTCTTGGATATAATTTAAATAACATAAAAAAAGTGCTAACTATTTGTTAACACGATAAATTTCATCTTTTATTTCTTTTGCAAGAAGATTATTTTTTTCTGTTAAATCATCATTTAATCCAACAGTAAATGGCTTTAAAAAAGTTATAGTTAATTTATTTTTTGAAAATAAATATTTACCTGTTATTGCATAAGGTACAACTGTTGCACCAGTTTTTTGTGCCATTGATACAACACCATATTTTAAGTTTAAAAGTAAACTATCATAATATTCTTTTTCAGTAATAACTTTATTTGTTACTAATGTTTTCAAATATCCATCAACATTATATATGTTATTCTTTATATCTTCGTTAGTAATTTTATTTTCTTTTACAAGGTTTAATAATAAATCAGTTTGAGTAAATCGGGTCATTTGTTTTTTCATTAATTTCTTAAACTTTTTATATGATACATTTGTATCCTTTACAATCTCATAAATTTCATCTAATTTTTCTTTTTTGCAAGCAAGTGAATTTCTTGTTCCTTCTGGATAAATTCCTAATCCGTATCCTTCATTTAACACTTCAAGTGCTGCACTTTTAGCATTATCATCGTGAATTTGTCTATTTACAGGAATACATCCACTAGCTTTAAAGAAAAAAGCAAAAGGGCTATCAAAATATTCTTTTTTAGCCATATAATGAAGCATTCTTTGCGTAGATAAAATTGGTAAGCATTGGTCAAATAAGTGAATATGATTACCGCATAATATTACAGGTCCCTCTTTAGGTATTAAATGTTTGTTTATAAATTTTGGCCTATAATATAGTAAAAATATACCCCCGAGTAAATACTTATTTACATTATACATTATTTTGTGTTTTTCTTTCATAACTTTTTCCCTCCTTTATTAAATCTCTCACAATTATTTCGAGATTTTCAGTTTCTTTTTTAAAATCATCACTTTCTACATAAAAAGGCTTTCCTATAACTATTTTTGTTTTATAGTTAAACGGTTTGGGCTTGTTAACAATTGCAAATGGTACAATAGGGACGCCAGCCTTATATGCTATCGAAGATGCACCATATTTAAATGACATAATATCTTCTTTAGTCTTATTAATTGTTCCTTCAGGGAAAATACAAACGATATTCCCTTTTTTTAAATTTTCTATAGCTTCATTTTTGGCTTCTGGATTTTTGTTTTTTCTATCAACAGGAATAACTCCACACATTCTGAAAAAAGCATTACCAATTTTATTTTTAAATAGTTCAATTTTTGCTAAATAATGTACACACCTAAAAGTTGTATAACCTACTTCAAAGCCATCAAAATAACTAACATGAGTCCCTGCATATATAAATCCGCCCTTAGGAATTCTTTCTTTATGAATAACCCTTGGTTTCATTAATAAAAACATTAAAATTCTAAGTATGGGACTTACTATATGATAACCAATGTTACTTACGTTTATCTTCCTCTTCTTTTTCAAGTTCTTTAAATGCTACCTTTCCTACTAAAGTTTTAGGTAATTTATCCCTAAACTCATACTCATATGGTAAAGCATATTTTGCAACATTTTTTGCAAGTAATGCTTTTATTTCCTTCTCAATTTTTGATTTATTATCATAGCCATCCTTTAACACTATAAATGCCTTTGCAACTTGACCTTTGTAAGGATGTGGAATTCCTATTACAGTAGATGTTAATACTGCATCATGAGAGTTTATTATAGACTCTAAATATGTCGGATAAATGTTATAACCACTTGATACTATAATTCTTTTTATACGTTGAGAAAAATAAATAAGTCCATCTTTCCCTAAATATCCAACATCTCCAGTGTGAAGCCATAATCTTCCATCATCATGATAACGAAGAGTTTGCATTGTTTCAGCATCATCATTAATATATCCCATCATTACAAGTGGACCCGAAATACATATTTCACTATCCTCACCTACTGGAGCAGTTTCATGAGTACCAGGAATAATTATTTTAAAATACATATCTGGAAGCGGCATACCAATTATACCATCATTAAATACATTTTCTGGAGATAAACAGCAAGCACCAGTTCCTTCAGTTAAACCATAGCCTACCCTAATTTTTGCTTTAGATCCATGTTCCTCTAAAAAAGTATTTACTTTATCTCTAAGTGTTGAATTTAATGCATCTCCACCACATATTACTGAAGTTATACACTTAAGTTCATTTGGACCAATGTTACTTTCTAAAAGTGCTTCATAAAGTGTTGGCACTCCAGCAATAAAGTTTGGTTGATTTTTACGAATTATATCTCCGAATTTTTTAAAATTAAATGATGGTATTAATATTACTCCCATACCTTTAGAAAGCGGTGTATGAATACATACTCCTAAACCGAACCCATGAAATATTGGTAATATTGAAAGTACTGTTGCTCCTGGTACAGCTTGCTCAATTACAGCCGTGCAGTCAAGTGCTAATGCATTAAAATTTAAATTAGAAAGTAAAATACCTTTTGGACTACCTGTAGTTCCACCACTATAAAGTATTACTGCGGGATCATAGGCTTTTCTATGCTCATGATATTCACCTTGATAATTACTAGAACCATTTATAAATTCTTCCCACATAACTATACTTGGATCATCTTTTGGTATTTTTATTTTTCTTCCTGTCAAAAGCCAATATACACTAGCAAGAGGAAGACTCATATCTTCGGAAGCTTTAGCAATAATTATTTTCTTTAAGTTTGTTTTATCTTTTAACTTTAATATTTTTTCAAATACGGCATCAATTACTAAAATATACTTACTATCAACAGCATTTATATAAAACTCTAGTTCTTTTTCACTTGACAAAGGATGCACCATATTACAAATTGCACCAACCATATTAACCGCATATACCATTGTAATTCCCTCAGGAGTATTTGGCATACATATAGTTACTTTATCCCCTTCTTTTACGCCATAATTTTTTAGTGCTTTAGCACATCTTTTAATTCTAATTACAAAATCTTTAAAACTTACTTTACTTCCATAATATGAATACGCCATATTATTAGGGTACTTTTCAGCAGCATCTATAATTAAATCAACCATAGAATATTGAGGATATTCCATATTTGCAGGAACATCACCATAATATTTTAACCATGGTCTTAACTGCTTATCTAATTTCAACATCTTCGATTTTCTCATCAATTCTATCCTCCAATAATTTTGGGTTATTAAGTAAATTTTGCAATACTTTTATTGATTTAGCAAAATAATAGCCATCTGCAATTCTTTCATCAATATTTACGCCAAATTCACAAATTTTTCTTATTTCTTGTTTTCCATCAATTATAACAATTTCATCCTTAATTTCACCCATAGTTGCAAGTGATGAACAAGTACCAAAATCATTTATATTATGATAAATTGCTCCGCACTTAATAGAGCCTAAATTAGATACTATCATACTACTATAATAAATATTATCTTGAATTAAACTAGATGGTAAAATTCCTTTTTTATCACACCACTTGAAAGCACCTATTAAAGGAACTCTTATAATGTTAGGAAGTTTTCCAAGTGTATCAATTGCCTTATTTGCTCCAGCTTTACTTGTTTTACCATTTCTTAAAATACTTACTTTTTCACGTACTTTACTTGAAATAGAAATAATGTTATCATTCGGGTTAATTGGTATCAAAATCATTAGTTCTTCACTTTTATCATCAAAAGTAACTTTGGCTACAAAAGAAATGATAATGTCATTATGTTTATAAATATGTCTATTTGCTACAAAATAATTCAATTTCTCACGATGATATAAAAGTTTTCCTAATGCTGTAACAAAAGCATGAAAATATGATATTTCTATCCCATCTTTTTTTCTTTTTTCAACATACTCTACTAATTTAGTAACATCAATTTTTTGATTAATATAAACATCACTATCACACCTTCTTGGTTTTAAATCTATACTAATTTGAGAAAGTCCGTTAACATTTCTTAATCTTTTAGCATCTTTTCTATCTATAAACAATTTATTACTCATTTCTTCAACTACTTTCCTATAACAAATATATTAACACAAATCAATTTTTTTAACAATATTTACTTGAAATAGAAAAAAAATATGATATAATAGTTCATGTAGTGCAGATTTAGTTTAATGGTAGAACCTTAGCCTTCCAAGCTAATGATGGGAGTTCGATTCTCCTAATCTGCTCCAAATTGATAGGAAACTCGGAATTTATTTCTGAGAGTAATAGATGCTAACTAGAGATAGTTAGCTTTTTTGTTATATAAAGAATTTTATTTTATGTTAATATAGAAAGTATGCATAATAAATTAATTACTATGACATTTGCAATTGCTTTTTCATTCATAAGAAAAGACTAGTTTATTTCAAACTAATCTTGCTAATAAATTGTAATTTATATTTATCTTTTCTTAACAGGAAATTGAATCTCAGTTAAATAATCTTCCTCATTTTCTTTATTCCAACATCCATCAATATAACATTCTCTCGCATTATCTATTATCTCATATCCATTATCTTCAATGTATTTTAAAATAATATTATAAGAATCTCTTAAATTATTATAAGCTCCTTTGTGATAAATACATACTGCTGTAATAGGATTTAATTTCATAAATTTAACACTATCAGTTTCATTTCCTAATTTTTCTACTGCTTGTGCATATCTAATCTTAATATCTTTTTCTTTGTATTCTCCATCTAAATAACTAATATAGCAATAATCTGGAGTTATGCACTTTAAATTTGGATTTGCTTTTGCACATTCTGTTCCTGCTTGTAAAACAAATTCTGTAATTTTACTAAAATCCTCTATCATTCCATCACGATAATAAATAATGTAACTTGGAATGTCTTTGATAAAAATCTCATTTTTCATATTGTTTTCCTCCAATAAATAATTTATTTTAGAAAGCTCAATATTAAAATTAGCAATATTTTTCTCAATTTCATTTTTTCTTTTATTAAGAATTAACGACATATCTTGTCCATCTAAAACCTTTTTAATGTCTTTAATTGATAATCCTACTTGCCTTAAAGATATTATCTTTGAAATTTCTACTAATTGACTGCTTTCATAGTATCTGTAACTAGTATATTGATCTATAAAAGTAGGTTTTAATAATCCTTCTTTTTCATAGTATCTTAATGCCTTTATGGTGGTTTTAGACATTTTAGAAAAATCTCCTATTTTATACATATCTTGCCTCCTCAAATTATTTATACAACCTACTCTAAGGGGAGAGTCAATATAATTTAATATTTATTTAAATTATTAAATTGTAATTTATAATTCCTTTGTCATTATTTATTCAACATTTTTAAGTGATTCTATCATATTTATCTTTTTTAGATTATAATGTGTAAATATATTTACAATAATAGTAAAAAATATAGTCATCAAAGCAGATATAACATAACTTAATATATCAACGTGCCTAATAAACATTATATAATCTGGCTCACAAGTAGATATAATGAAATGACTTAAATATGATCCAAACAATAAACCTATAGCAATTCCAATAATAGTTAATAAAATATTTTCCCTCGTAATATATCTATCTACCTCATTATGATAAAACCCTAATACTTTTAAAGTTGCAATTTCCCTTTTTCTTTCACTAATATTGATATTCGATAAATTATATAAAACGACAAAGGCTAGTAATGCTGCTGCGATAATTAAAATTGCCACAATAGAATCAATAGAACCTAGCATACTATTGATATTTTCTTTTATATCTTCATTATTTATAATAGAAGTTATCTCATTTTTACTAATATACTTTTCATCAAATACATTGCTATCGTGTTCATTTAAATTATCAAAATCTATTAGAAAAGAATTTATTTTATAATTTTTAAATGTATTTTCATAAGTTTTTTTATTGATATATAAATACTGGTTAATATAGTTTTTTATAATATGTTCTACATTAAGTTCATATTTATTATTTTCATCATCAAATAGTATAAGTTTATCTCCTATATCTATATTTAAAAGAGTTGCTGTCTTTTCACTAATAATTGCCGAATTATCGCTAGGAATTAAATTTGTATTATTCTTATCTTTAACACTATCTAATGTTACTACATCTTTTAATTCTTCATTATTATTTGCAACGACCATTGTCACTTCTTCAGTATTACCCTTATATCCAACTATAATATTATCAATATTAGTTTCTACTATTTTACGAATAGCTTTTTCATTTTTTATCTCTTGCTTTATCACATCATAATTCGTATTTTCTTTTAACATCATAATTTTTTCGTAATTTAAAATATGTTCAAACTGATAATTTGTAACATCTTTTAAGGAGTCTTTCAGACCAAATCCTGCTAATATTAAAGCAGTACATCCGGCAATTCCAAATATCGTTGTTATTACTCGACTTTTATATCTAAATATGTTTCTAACGGTTATTTTATTAGAAAAATTTAATCTTTTCCAAATAAATGGAATATATTCTAAAAGTATTTTCTTACCACTCTTTGGAGATTTAGGTCGCATTAAATTAGCAGGTACATTTTTTAGATTCTTTATACTTATAAATATTGCAGTTCCACAAATACAAAATACACATATTAAAAGACCAATAAAATTAAAAAGATTATTTGCTTCATATATAAATTTTGGTATAAAAAATAATTTTTTATAAACATTCCAAATAACATAGGGGATTAAAATAGACCCTATCAATATTCCTAAAATACCACCAGTAATGGTCGCTAATAGCGAAAATACAATATATTTAGATGTTATATGAAAATTATTAAATCCTAATGACTTTAAAGTCCCATTTTCAGTTCGATCTTCTTCAATCATTCTCATCATAGAAATAAGACTAACCAAAATGGCTACACAAAAGAATATTATTGGAAATACAGCACCTAATTTGTTTAGATTATCACTAGCACTCACAAGTTCTTTATAAGAATCATTGTCATTTCTGTCAAATATGTACCATTTTGGCTTAATAAAATTACTCTCATCTAACTGTATTCCATATTGATTTGCTTCTAATATTTTTTCACCATAAAGTTCGCTATATCTAACATCTTGTCTTTCTTCTTTCATATTCTCTACAGAATCAATTACTTTACTAATAGTAGCCAAATACTCATCACTATTTGTTACCATTTTTTTTGCTTGTTTTACTATAATATAGATATTGGTAAATACTTCTTCTTTGATTACTTCTTCATTTGCATAAGCATAATAATTAACTTTGCCATTTCCAAGTGTAGTTGTAGGTCTTTCAGTTGAAAAATATATCGGACTAATAACTGTACCAACAATTTTCTTTTTCTCATTCATAATTGTAATGGTATCATTTATTTTTAAATTATTTTCTTCTAAAAGCAATTCATCAACAACAATTTCACTATTATTACTAGGAAGTTTTCCATCACTCAAATAAACTTTGTTAATATTATCATTAAGTCCTATAATTCTTAAAACAAACTCCTTATTATCGAGTTCTAAAAAGGTATCTTTGGCGTAAGTTCCTATTACTTCTTTTACATCATTTATTTTTTTTAATTCTTCTATATCATTATTAGTTAATCCTAAATTAGAAATAATTTCAATATCATAGACATTATTTTCATCATAATAATTGTCTAATGTTTTTAACATATCAGGTCCACAAGAATGAATTCCTGCAAAAAAACCTACTCCTAAAAAAGCCATACAAAACAAGGAAAGAAATCTTTTATTATTATCTTTTATTTTCTTAAAAATATGTTTTAATAGTTTATTTTTCATCTTACCACTCAACATCCTCCACTCTTTTAGGATTTTTGTTTATGATAATTCCATCAACACCACCATTTTTAAACTTAATTATTTTATCAGCAATCGAAGAAATAGCAGCATTATGCGTTATAATGATTACGGTCATATTTTCTTTTCGACAAGTATCTTCTAATAATTTTAAAATTTGTTTCCCAGTTTTATAATCTAAAGCACCTGTTGGCTCATCACATAAAAGTAATTTAGGATTTTTAGCGATTGCTCGTGCTATAGCGACTCTTTGTTGTTCTCCCCCAGATAATTGAGCAGGAAAATTGTCTTTTCTTTTTTCTAATCCCACCTTATTTAAAATAGTGTTAGGATCTAAATAATCTTTGCATAATTGAACTGCAAGTTCCACATTTTCTAATACTGTCATATTTTGAATAAGATTATAAAATTGAAAGACAAAACCTATATCATTTCTTCTATATTTAATGAGTTCTTTATCTTTTAACTTATCTATTCTAACTCCATCAACTATGACTTTCCCATCAGTTAATGTATCCATTCCTCCCAAAATGTTAAGACAAGTTGTTTTACCTGCACCACTTGGACCTAATATACAAACTAATTCTCCTTTTTCAATTTCAAATGAAGTGTCCTTTAATGCTGTTATTTCTACTTCTCCCATTTGATAAACTTTATCTACTTTTTTAAATTCTATATAAGCCATATTTTCATCTCCTTAAAAATTAAATACTTTTTTAAATTCTTCTATAATATCTTCCTTACAAAAGATAAGCAAACCAACAAAAACCAATATTCCTAATATTGCACAAATATAAGAGAGTATTTCGAAAGTTGTTAATTTAAATATTACTAAAATAAGTGGAATCAATCCAATAATGCAATCAAGTAATATCGTTTTGGCAAACTTAATAATATATGAATTTTTTAAAACTAACATTGTTATGCTGTTGAAAACAAAAATAATAATACATAGTATAGGAATTAAATATGTTGTTATAATTAAACTTTTAGTTGCAAGAAACCATATAAAAAATAGTATCAATATTATCCAAAAATATTTATTCATCATTTTTAAAACATCTTTATAATTTTTCAAAATAAATTTAACTAATATATAATTCGTTACTAATCCTAATACTACAAATTTACTTATATAAAAAGATTTGGATATTACATATTCAGTAAATGAAAATAATACTCCTATTGCAAAGGAAACAAATGATAAAACTTTATAAAGTAAAGTAGGATTAGAAGTTTTTATTTTTGGAAAAACATTATCTGTTTTTTTTCCTGTCATCCTAGAATTACATAATGGACACATTTCAAAATTGCCATTAAATTCAATGTTACATTTATTACATTTTCTCATATTTCCTCCTCGCTAATATTCATAACTCCATTTATGCCATTCTCTTTAAAAAAACGACAAAAGTTTTTGACAATATCATTATTTACATACTTTGAAGAAATTCCAATAGATAAATCATCTTTAAACGAACATATTGTAAGTTTTAGAGATCCAGAAGCATTTAACACATTAAAGTTTTCAATATATTTTTCTAACTTTTCATCAACTTTTATTGCTCCAATATTAGATAAACAAGAAGTACAACCAGTAGATGAAATTAAATCTGCTATTTTTAGTATTATATCTTTAATAAAAATTGGCACAAATCTAGCAAAGACATTTTTTTCTAATGAAATCATTTGATTCATTCTTATTTTTAATCTTTCTGTTGTAACATTTTTTTGCAACTCGCTATTCACACTATGAATCACATCAGCAAAATCATAATTTTTAGAATCAAACTTATATGTAACAGAAGTAAGACCAAAAAAATTTTTTAAAGTAGAAGATTTAAAAAATTGTCTTAAATCAACTGGTATATCTATCTTTATACTTTTATTTAATTCTAGTTCTTTCATCATCTCTTGATAAGAACATATAAGTACAGAAGTTAATAATGCCGTTAAACTAGCATTATATTTGTGGGCTAATTCTAAAGTTTCTTTAGTAGAAACATGATACTCCATATAAGTAATAGTATTTTTCTTTTTTCCCTTATATTGATATATTTTTCTGCCTTTAGGAATTTTTATTTTTTCTTTTGTATAGTATTTATCAAAACTATCCTCGTTTTTTTCAAAAATCGAAGAATCAACATCTAATTCTATATCTGTCAATTTTTCTTTTAAAATTAAATATTGATATATTAAGGACTTAAAGAAAGTTAAACTTCCACGACCATCAGATAAAATATGAGAAACTTCAAAATTTATTCTTTTTTTATAATGGCTTACTCTAAATAATACATCATCTTCATCTTTATATATTTTAGAACAAATAGGCTCATTTTCTTTTTTAACTTCAACAATTTTATTGGAGTTTTCTAAATAATACCAAAATATTCCTTTTTTTAAATGACAATTAAAGTTAGGAAAATACTTTAAAATATCATTAAGAGCATTTTGTAATATTTCTTCATCTATTACTTCTTTTAAACTAACCGAATATCTAAATACAGCAGGTATTTTATTCTTGTTTGTAAAAGAATAAAATTTACCAACATTATCAAGTTTATACCAATTATTCCTTACCATAGAAACTCCTTTCATCCATTTAATATTTTATTTATATTAGCAATTATTTCAGTTAATTTATCTATATCTTTTGAAGAAATTTTACTTATTGTTTTATTTAAATCTGTTAACACATCATCACTTAATTTATCAATATATTTTTTACCGTTGGGTGTTAATTTAATATTTGTTTTTCTTCTATCATTTTCATCTATATTTATCGTTATATATTTTTTTTCATACAAAGAATTAAGAATTGATGTAATTCTTTGTTTACTTACACTTAATTTTTGACATAAATCACTTGGTGAAATATCTCCTTTTGCTAACTTGAGTTCTAGCAATGCTCTTTTTTCTCCTTGAGCAAATTCAAAAATGTTTTTCATTTTTTTAGAAGAATACAAATTATACAATTCTTGTATAAAATCGTTGTTCATTCCAACACCTCCATATCATTATTTAATAGTACAATACCATTTACTATTTTATCAAAAATCTTAAATAAAAACAATAATATAATAAAAATTATCGATTAAAATGTACAAAAAAAGCTGATCTAATTCATCATTAAATCTGTTATACAAATTACTATTTATCTGTCACTTCTACATATAATTATACCATCATTTTGGTAAATTTAGGTATTTTCATGGTATACTTATATCAGTTAGTGGTTTATTACTACCTATAGTTTAGATAATTAAAGGTTGTCCGACTTCAACCTTTATGGCTCCATTTGAATATAGCTTACGGACTTAATTGTTTGTGAGTTTTTATTTTATCGAAGAAAGAGGAAAAAATTATCAAAATAATTTAATCCTCTTTTTATATTTTTCTTGATTTTTGAATAAAGTTTTTGTCTAGCCAGCACTGAATTTATACTCCCGCATAAATTCTAGTATGGGAATTCCCATACCCTTTATTATCAGAAATTAAAATCTAAATATACATAATTATTCATATCGTAAGATAAATTATTTTCTATCATTTTGTTAGCATTTTTACAACACTTTGAAATCCTTTCACCATTAAATAGTGGATCAATATATCTAATCTTTGCTCCATGATGTACATAATAAACATTTTGAGGTTCTTCTTTTGATGTTTTTACTTTTTTAGCATTTTTCCAAATATTAAAAATATCATTATATTTAGAAGATTCTATAATATCTATTACTTCACTTTCTTTTAATTCATATAAATCCTTTTTAGAAATTTTGTTTTCATCACTTAATTTTTTTAGAATATCAGCAATTAATTGCATAGAATATCTAGTTCTATCTTCACGATATATAACGGATAATCGGCTCGTAACCTTAACAAAGTTTCTAGCAATTTTTTTAGTTTTAAATCCTAATTCAATTTCTTTTTCTTCGTTAGTTTGTATTTCAATATCATCATATATTTCTTTAATGATTTCTGAATCTAATAATCTATAAGTAAATAAAGCATTTGATAGTGAATATTCTAATCTATCAGCAGATAATTTAGGTGTGTCATTATCAGCAATAGGATATAAATGGTAATTATCAATTTCTGATATTTCAATATTATCCCTTTTTAATAAGGTCATAATTTCTTTTGAATTTTTTATTATTTCTGTTGTCAAATCTTCTGTTGATTCTTGAGTCATATAATCTCCATTAAGAAAATCTATACAATGCTTAAATGCAGGTGTTGCTATATCGTGAAATAATCCAGATAAAGTTTGTTTTTTATCATGTGTAAAATGCCAAACAATTAAAGCAACTGCAACAGAATGGTCTAGAGTTGAAAAGAAAAAATTGCTTTCAAATAAGTCTGAATAAATAGTGCCACAAGTAATACTAATATATTGCTGTGATAATAATTCCTTTGTATCTATATATTCATTTAACCATTCTGGAAAATTTGGTTCTAAAATTTCAAAATAATCTTTTATTTCTGTATTTAAATTATCATAATATTTTTTCATTTTTTCACGTCCTTACATTGTAAACAGGCTTTACACAATCTTTTGCAATTTATCATTCAATCCAAGTTGATTTTTTCCTTATATTTTTTTCTAGCTAATTTTTCTTTTTCATTTAATAAATACAAATTTACCACCGACATAATTTCAACTCTAGAAATTTAAATTATAATTATTATACTATAAATTAACAAAATTCTCCATATTTCCGTGGTATTTAAATAATAAATTATATATAATAATTTTAGAAATGAAACATAGTTCGTAACCTGTTGTTTATTTGCTCCAGATTGATAGGAAACTCGGAAAATTAACTTCTGAGAGTAATAAATGCTAACTAGAAATAGTTAGTTTTTTTGTTATGTAAATGAGCCTTATTTATGTTAAATATAGAAACAAAAGAATTAAAAATAAGTGATGGTGCATTTCTATTTGAATATTTAACATTAACAAATTCATCACTCATTATTTTAAATTCACTTGGAATCTTTATTTTAAATCCATCAAACATTTCATATTGCGTTTCAATGTTATTACCCTTATTAGTAGTAATGACTAATGTGTTTTCAATTTCACTTAAATTTTCCGTTTTTGTAATATTTGGTATTGTTATAATTGCCTAAATAATTAAAACTACTATGCTAATTATCAAGCACTATAATAGGAAGTGCTACAATAATAATTAAAAGTATACTAATGATTGTTATATTAAATGGAATCATATTATTTATTGTCAGTTTCCAAATTGCAATTTGCATTATTATTTATTTTTACTTTTTATTCATCCACTCAACTGTATCCTTTATTGTATCTTTCATATTTCTATTTTTAAATTTCAACTTTTCTTTAGCTTTTTCATTACTGAAATTAGCATTAGAAGATAGTGTATATAGTGAATACTTTGTAAAAAGTGGAGTTTGTTTCTTTAAATTATAATATACTTCAAAAAAAGGTGCTATTAATTTTGCAAGACCTATTGGTAATACAATTTTAATCTTTTTTCTTCCTTGCACATCACAAATTAAATCGCATAATTCTTTTATTGCAATATATCTATTAGATAAGATATAGCATTCACCATTAATACCATTTTTACAAGCACTAACAACACCATCTGCTACATCTCTTACATCAACAAAATCATATCCACCTTTTACACAAGCAAATAATTTGCCATTTGCAACTTCTTTTATTAATTGTGTTAAGTGACTATTGCCAAAATCATTTGGACCTATAATACCAGATGGATGAATTATACAAGCATTCAAATTTTTACCCTTTACTGCATCAATTACATACTTCGCAGCTTCTGCTTTTGTTTTTGCATATAATCCCTCAACATTATCAGGGTTAAAATTAGTTATTTCTGTTATTAATTCATTGTTAGGTGGCTCTGGGATTGCATGAACACTACTAATATAGATAAGTTTTGCTTTTGACTCTATTACCTTATCTACTATATTTTTAGTTCCATTAACATTAACATTATAAACAAGTGGATTGTATTTTGATTTTATATATACTACTGCAGCACAATGAATTACAAAAACTTCTTTTCCATCAGTATTTTCAAAAATTAATGATAAAGTTTCTTTTTTAGTTACATCACCATAGTAGATTTTACATTTTAATCCTTCAAGTGATTTAATAGAATCGCCTTTTAATACAAAAGCCCTAATTTCATTATCAGCATCTTGTTCTAACTTTCTTATAATGTTATTACCTAAAAAACCATT
Organism: uncultured Bacilli bacterium; assembly: GCA_934096985.1. Classification (GTDB taxonomy): domain Bacteria; phylum Bacillota_I; class Bacilli_A; order RF39; family UBA660; genus UBA6448. The sequence continues at coordinate 132,753 of CAKONC010000003.1, forward strand.
TGCTCCTGTTATTATATAGATTTTTTTCACAATATTTATCACCTACCACTCCATTCTAAAAAATAAATCTAAGCTCTCTCTTATATAATTATACCACAATTTCACAATTATTTTTTAAGAAGTATATGAATGATGGTGTAAAATATTTTTGGGTAGACATAAAAAAATTATCCATAATTATTAAAATTTGTCATTTAAGAAAAAATGATGCATAATCATATATAGAAAGAGAGCAAGTTCGTAAAATGTATTTAAACCGCTCCAAATTGATAGGAAACTCGGAATTTATCTTCTGAGGTAATAAATGCTAACTAGAAATAGTTAGTTTTTTTTTATGTAAATGATTACTTTTGGTTATAGAAAATATTATATTTTATATTTTGTACTTTCTTAATTAAAGGTATTATAAAAGGATGATTTTCATCATCCCATAATCTCAATTCATTTATTGTTCACAAACAACATTCGGCAAAGAACCCATTTTAATAGTTCTTGTTATTTTATATTTTATAGCCTTAATTATCATCTTTTTGTAATTCATGATTACAACTGTTATCGCTACACAAATCAATTAAAACTATTCCATTTGATTCTTCTTTTAACTGAATATATGTTAGAATTTTTTCCTTTTTTGCATCACCAGTTGGGTCCACAGAAATAACTGTTATAATATCATCTTTAACTTCGTATCTAAAATCATCGACGGAAAAACTATCTAGATTTGCATAATTATAAAAAGAAAATGTTCCAGTCCCTTTTTCTTTAAATATATATTTTTCTTCACATTTAGTGCCATAAATTGTTTTCCATTCATATGTCCATGTACCAGCAATTTTTTTATTTATGTTATTTCCGCATCCAGTCAAACTAAATATTGTTATACTAATTAACAATAAATATAATATTTTTTTCATATAATCACCCTTATTTTATTTTTTTGATATGTTTCATTTCCTTCAGAATCAGGATTCAAATAAAGTTTACCTTTTTCATATTTGTAAGTTAATTCTTTAGTTAATCCATTACTGTCATCTTTATTATCAAATGTAAGTAATATTTTTTTATCTTCCATGTTTATGACTATTTTACAATATTGTGCTTAAATTTTATATGCTAATTTGATTTTGAAAGAAGCATAATTCCACCAATAATAGATAATGGTGATAAAATTGTTGCAATGCCCATAAAGGCAAAACCAATCGTAGAAATTATATGACTTGCTATAATTAAAGTCTCACCTGTATTATTTAAGTTTTCTTTTTTCCTTTTAAAATATGAGATAACTGTAAAAATTAGCAAAACAATAATGGTAGCAGATAATATTAGCATAAAAACATCCATTAATTTTTCAAAATCATCAGTGTAATGATAGTCTTCAATAAAAGCACTAATTTTTATAGTACCATTTTGAATTAAAAGGTAAACTATTTGAAAAATTCCTACAATAATATTTAAAATTCCTAAGACTTTTCTTTTCATTATTAATTACTCCTTTTATAATTTACATTACACAATACGTATCATAAATTAAAGTTTAAGTAAAGAGTTCTTATGACAGAAATAATTATTTTACAATATATTGACTATTCATCAAAATTGAAATTCAAATATATATAATTTGTCATTTTATAAGATAGAGTATCCTCTATTAATTTATTAGCTACACTAGAACATTCTGATATTCTTTTACCATCAAACAATGGATTAATATATCTTATTTTAGAGGCATGGCGTACATAATATACACCTTTAGGTTCTGTTTTAGAAACATTTATACTTTTTGCATTTCTCCAATAGTTAAATATTTTGCTATATTTTGAATTTTCAATAATTTTAACTACATCAAGTTCTTTTAATTCATATAATTCTTTTTTAGTTATTTTGCCTTCATTATTTAATCTTTTTAGAATATCTGCCAATAATTGCATTGAATATCTTGTTTTATCACCTTGATAAATTGCAGATAATTTACTTGTTATTTTCACAAAATCTATAGCAACTTTTTTTGTTTTAAAACCTAATTCTGCTTCACTATTTTCATTTATTTGAATATTTACGTCATTATAAAACGCTCTTATATCATTAAAACCTAATAAATTATATGTAAATAAAGCATTTGAAAGTGAATATTCTAGTCTATCCGCAGATAATTTCGGAGTATCATTATCAGCAATTGGATATATATGGTAATTATCTACCTCTTCAAGCTTAATTCCATCTCTTTTTAACAAAGACATTATTTCTTTCGAGTTCTTTATTATTTCAGTTGTTAAATCTTCAGTTGACTCTTGTGTCATAAAATCACCATTTAAATAATCTACACAATGTTTAAATACAGGGGTTGCAATATCATGAAATAAACCTGCTAAAGCTTGCTTTTTATCATGAGTGAAGTGCCATACAATTAAGGCAACAGCAATCGAATGATCCAAACTGGAATAAAAAAAGCTACTTTCAAACAAATCAGAGTATATAGTGCCACATGTAATGCTTATATATTGCTGTGATAACAATTCCTTCGTGTTAATATAATCATTTAACCAACTTGGAAAATTAGGCTCCAAAATATTAAAATAATCTTTAATTGATTCATCAACATTCTCTAAATATCCATTCATTTCTTTTCCTCATTCAATAGGAATTATACTATATTTAAAATATTATTTCTACATTATTTAATTATTTGTTTTTACTAACAATAATTATCCCAAATAGTGAACATATAAAAATTACTGGAGCAATTCTAATAAATAACCATTCAAAGCCATGAAATAATGCTCCAAATGTAGCCATTTCAGGATCAGTATAGTCCCAATTAATATAAAAACTTTTTAGGAAAAAGAGCATTAAAAATACAATCCAGATACTTATACAAATGCCTATAAAAAAATATAACCATCTTTTTTTCTTTAACTTTCCATCACAATATAACTTATTATTAATTACCTCCAACTTTTCTGAGATAACTTTTAATTCATTATTTTTGTCTTCTTCAATAGTTTCTCCTAGCAAAGTACTTACGGATACATTAAACTCATTTGATATAGCAATAAGCATTTCTGCATCAGGAACTGATAAACCCTGTTCCCATTTTGAAATTGTTTGTCTTACAACATTTAATTTAATGCTTAATTCTTCTTGAGATAAACCTTTTTGTTTTCTTAATATTTTAATATTTTCTTTTAACATAAATTCTTCCTTTCCCTAAACACATTTTAGTATAAATAAATTTTACATACAAGCAATGAATATTAACATAAAAAAAATACCCAATTAGGTATTATTAATTTGATAAATCTTGTGATTTTTTCCTATTTATTTTCAAAGAAATTACTTTTTCACTGTTTGTTTTTTCTATAAGTCCTTTTTTGAATTTAGAAATTTCACCTTTACTTAATGATACACTAAAAAAGCCAAACTCGCTTCCTAAATATTCAAAACTTTCAATAAAATCTTTTATACAAATATACTCAAAGTTATAAACTAAACTATTTGATAAGGTAATTCTACATAACATTGCAGCAATATCATAGAATTCTTCAGTAGCATTTTTTTTACAAAGTAAATCATATAATGCATTAAAAAATATATCCCATTCATTATCAGTAATTTGAATTGGTGGCAACTCTAACCCTACTAAATAAGCATCAAGTTCATGCATGACCTTAGCAACTGCCTCTTCTTTTGACAAAATACAATTTTCATTAGGATTACATAGTCTTATACTTGCTCTATTTCGCTGAATATTAAGAGCTTCATTATAACCATTTTCATCATTATTTTCTTCATAAGTAATATAGTCATTCATTTTTGTACTATAAAATTCTTTTTCTTGAAGTATTTGTAATTCAGGAGTAGTTGATAGGCCTTTCACAATTGCTTTACTTAAATCTTCTTTTTCTTTGCTTTCTTCAAAAACAGAATTAATTTTTTTTACACGTTTTCTAAAATCAAGTCCTGTTTTAATTATATCTACTCCTGCCATGGTAGCACCAACGGATAAAACTGTTATTAAAACAATATTCAACGTTTCTGGTGTTGAAGAAATTCGTAATGCAATTGCAGCCCCAGAAACAACAATTGTTGTTATCATTAAATGTCTTAATTTGCCTTTAATATTTATTTTACTCTTAAATTCTTTTTCTTTTTTTCTTAGTTGCACTAAAGTTAATTCTTCATCAAGTGGTTTAATATCTCTTCCCTTTTTCATAGTCATATTCCCCTTAAGTGCAATATATTATATCATTTTTCACAAGAAATGCAACTTATTGGTAAAGATTAATATTTTCCAAAAAAGTTTGACATACTTTATTATTAATATTTATTGTCTTTTATAAATATTATCATGCTCAAAACTTACTTGTTTTATATTAAGTGGTTTAATTTTATTATCTAAATTTTTAAATTCACCATGTGTTCTTACATTTACAGGTATTATCCCTTGGAAAAAGTTTGTCATTATTCTACTACCAGCATGATAACTATAAGTTCCGGGTGTATTTAGCCAGCTCATTCCCTCTGTAAAATATTCATAAGCTCCATTTGAAAGAGCACTAAAACATTTTTTAAAGTTTTCTTCTTCTGAGTCAAAAGCACTTCTTATGATTTTTTCCTTGTCCAGTAAATTCGCTAGTTTTGTAATATTACTAGTTTGTGCAGGGTAAATACCATTCTTTTTACCATATATTTGACTTGCAACATAATTTACTATCGCTTCCATATAAACAAAATTACCATCTATAATGGGTGTTGTTCCATCGTCCAACTTAATGTAGGTACCAAATATTTGCTTTTCACTTTTGTCTTCTTGCTTAATTGTATAAATACTATGAGTAAGCTCATGAAAAAATACTTTTATATATTCTTCACGAAGCAAGGGGCTTTCTAAATCTTGTCTGGTAAAATACATGGTGATTGTATTTTTGTCAAATCCTTCATATTGTCCTACTAATGTACCAAATGATTTACTTGGATTCACTAACACTATAAAATTTAAATTATCATTTAATCTATCGATTATTTCATCAAATGAAATAACATTACCAAAAATCTTTACATGGATAGTTACATATTCCAGTATTAAATTTCTGATAAAATCATCATTAATATTTTTATTATTGAAAAAGTTTATTAATTCTTGTGGCATAAAAACATCCAATTTATAAATAATTATATCAATAAAAAATAATGTCAAATATGTATTTTAAAAAATTTAACATATAATTGACATCATTTTATTTTTTACGTCTATGAAGTAAAGGTATAACAATTCCCGCTATAGTTAAAATAATTTCTTTTGAATCATTAATTTTTTTTAAAGTGTTTTTTATTTTACTATTACTTCTTTCAATTATATTTTTACCAGTTTTTGCATATAAAATGTCATTTACAATCTTTTGACCTTCAATAGCACTTGGACACGTAAAATCAATCATTTTGTCTAGTGTCTCTATTGTAATATTATTCTTTTTTTGTTTTACTTGAACATTTCCTTTATAAGTTTTTATATTACTTATGGGAATAACTTCGTAAATCTTTAACTTTTTATTAAAAATCCCTCTTTCCTTTGCAAATAACATATTTTTATTTGTTAAGGTAAATTTTACGCTTTTTTTTATACCTTCAATAGTTATGTTTCCTTCATATAAAATTACTTCGTCTTTTTCTAAATTATACATGTATATTCTCCCACCTATTATAATAAGTATATAATATTTTTAATATATTTTACAATAACCTTTCAACCCGTATGTAAATAGTTTAACTACAATTAACCTAAAACTCTCTATTATCATCTAAATTTTTTGGTAATTTATACTTTTCTAAAAGTTCTTCTTTTGTAATTTTAAAACGTGAAGCAAACTCAATATTGCCAATAAATAATAACTTATAATTTTCCGGAGTAATTAATATTCCATTTTCTTTTAAGAAACTATATCTTGCATATGCATGGTCTGCAGATTGCATCAAACACATAGCATTATTATATATAATTTCTATTATACCAATATATTTGTATACTCTTAACTTACTATAAATATTTTCTGTGCTTAATGCTAGTAATGCTGGAAATTTTTTTACCATAGAAAGTATAATTTTATAATCTATATCTAAAGCCAATAAATCATCTATTTTATTTTTCATATTTTCTTCACTTATTCCAAGAAGCTTTGGATAAGATAAAGACATGCTTATTACTTCTTGATGTGTATAGCCTAAACTCATCACATAATCTATTTTTTGTTTTATTCGTATTTCACTAGTTCTAAATACACTTGGATTTCTTTTACTAATTTTAACAACATCTTCACTAGTGTATCCAAGTGATTTTAAAAAATTAAATTTTTCTTTAAAATTTTCATTTGATAAAGCAAGAAGTCTTGGCATTCCAGTTATTAATTTAACCATTTCATCCCTTTTATATCCAAATGACTGAATATATTCCATATTTTTAGTTAGAGTATTTATAGAGTATGTATATACAGAATTATTATCCATGGTAATTTTAATAAAATTATCCATAGTAAAGCCATAACTTAAAAAGAAATCAATTTTAGCACTTATATTATCTATTCCTAAAGCAAATATTTCTGCATTTTCTTTGAACAATTTATTTATCTGAGAAGTTTTATAACCTTTACTTTGAAAAAATGCAATTTTTTCTTCAATAACTTCTGAAGTAAAAGTAAATACTCTTGAAAATGAAATTATCACTTTTTGTACGTCTTCACTAGACAAGCCAAATCTATCTTTTAAGTAATCAATCTTTTGATTTATACTATTAACACTTAAACTAAATACTGTAGGAAAAGACACAGTTGTTTTTATAATATTTTCGCGTGGCAAACCAATACTTATAAAATAGTTATAGATATCAATTGTTTTTTTATAAAATGTATCATCACTATATCTTTTATTACTATAACTATTTCTAATTAATTCAAATTGATCTTTTGTATAGCCTAAGCTTAAGTATAATTTTTCTAAATTCATAATTACCCCTTATATTTCATTAAATAAAATTGGATTTGATTCTAAATCATCCACTACCATATCAAGACTTTCATTTTTATTTAATCTATCATTAATATAATTTTTTATTTCATAAGCTTGTAAATTTAATATATATGGATTTGCATCAAATAATATATTTAAAGTTGTAAACCCATAACTAGTAAGTGCATTAAACAAATTTAAAATATCACTATTATCAGCACTTAAAAAACTTGCATTACTGCTTATAATGTTAATAACTTGCTCTTCACTACAATTAATGTTTCTTAAAAGATTTTCCTTTTCAATAACGTCATCATCTGTTAAATTTATAATTTCTGCATTTTCTTCAGTCATTGCTTTTATTGTATTTTCAGATAAGCCAAAATTAAGTAGTTCGTTCATCAGATTCCTCCAAATTATTCTTTTTGCCATAAAGTTCTAATAATTCTTCCTTATTTATTCCAAATTTTTGAGTAAAAGCTTTATTACTATAAAACAACCATTTACTATTAGAATTATTAATATTAATATTTCTTGATTTAAAAAATCCAATTCTTGCATTACTTAAGGCAATAGATTGCATTAAAAGCATTGGATTACTATATACTTTATCAAGTATATTAATTATACCATAAAATTCAATTTTTTCTGAAACATTTTCAATGCTAAAAGTAAATATAACTGCGCATTTTTTAAAAATACTAAATGTTTCTTTTTGTGTATAACCACACGTAGAAAAAGCCGCATAAAATTCGGTAAGATTTTGCAAGTCTAAAGCAAGTATTAATGGTGATGAACAAATCATTTTTATTATGTCATTTTTACTATAACCAAATGATAAAAAAAGTTCGTTTACATCTAAAATTCTTTTTTCTAGAGTAGTATCTGAATAACAAATTAGCTTATAGTTATTTTTTAGATTTTCAATTTGTAAAGGACTATATCCTAAATTAGTAGCTGTTTGTACAAAAGACATATTACCTTCTACCATATCTTTTAGAAGCAAAAATAATTTCTTCTCTATCTTTTAAAATTTCTGAAACAATCATATGCTTACTCCAAACTCTATTTGCAGGAAGTGTACCAACCGTTGCTTTTGTAACACTTATATAAGGAACATCAAACTTTTCTAAAGTTAATTTAATAAATTTTATCATTTCATCTACATTTTCGGTTTTAACGCCAAAATCAAAACCCAAATACTCTGGACCCCCACATCTAATATCCACTGGATCATTATGCGCACAATCAACACTCACAATTGTACAAAACACTTTATTTTCCATAAACCCTCCTTTTGCGTTCATATTATATATTTTAAATTTAAAAATTTCAACTATTTAATCAACATATTTGCAAAAATGACTAAAAAATGTTGTTTTTAAATAAGTAAAAGCATGATATAATTTTAAACATGAAAAATATTAATTACGAAAATTTAAAAAGTGATGACCATGTATGCCATTCATGGTCAATACTCGATTTTAAGCTTGATGATTATTATGAATACATATCAAGTAATTTACTACTAAATTTAATTTCCACAATTATAATACTTCCTATAGCATTAATTTTATATATTTTTGACAAAATATTTTTAGGATTTAAAATTGAAAATAAAGAAAATATTATTAAGGATTCAGGATTTATAAGCGTCTCAAATCATATTCACTACTTAGATTGCACTTTTATTGGATTAATAAATATTCCTGCTAGAGTGTATTATCCAACAATTCAAGATAACTTTAAAATTCCATTTGTGAGGCATCTAATAAAAGTGTTATATGCCATACCTATTCCTAAAGAAAAAAAACATAAAGAAAAATTTTATAAAGAAATTAATGATGCATTACAAAATGGGAAAATTGTTCATATGTATCCCGAAGGTTCTTTATGGCCCTATTACGAAAATATAAGAGAATTTAAATATGGTGCTTTTAAAATGGCTGTTGAAGCAAATGTTCCTGTTCAACCAATAAAATTTACTTTTGAAAATCCAGAAGGTATTCAAAAATTTTATAAAAAGAAAAAATGCATTCATGCAAAAGTGCTTAAACCAATTTATCCAGATAATAGTTTAGAATATAAAAAACGCATCGAAACTTTACATAATGAAGTTTATCAAAGTATTTTAAAAGGAGAATAAAAAATTATGAAAATATTATTGTTATCTTGTAGTACTGGTGGTGGGCATAACTCATGTGCTCATTATATTGAAGATGAATTAAAAAATCAAAATATTGAATGTATGTTTTATGATTTTTTCGATATAGTAAATGGGAAAGCAAAAGATTTATCATCAAAAGTATATTTAAAAACGCTTGGAAATAACGGAAAAATGTTTAGTGGTTTTTATAAAATCGGAGAGATGTATAGTAAAACAAAAATTAAAAGTCCTGTTTATTTAATAAACTCTTTACATAAGAAAAAATTATTTGATTTTATTAATGAAAATAATTATGATTTAGTTATAACAACCCATTTATTTCCTGCATTAGCACTTACTGCAATTAATAAAGATAAAAATTTTAATAAAATTAATTTTATTTTTGTAGCAACTGATTATGAACCATGTCCTTTTATGGAAGAAACAAAACCCGATTACTTTGTTATGCAAAAAGGACTTGAAGAAAGATTTGTAGAAAAAGGTATTGACAAAGATAAATTATTAAACTTTGGAATTCCTGTATCAAGTAATTTTATTAATAATGCAAAAAATATTAGACAGGATTATAACATCAACAATGAAAAAGTTATTCTTATTATGCTAGGCAGTATGGGTTTTGGTAATGTAGAAGAAAGTATTAATCTTCTTTTAAAAGAAAATATTAAAGTAATTATAGTGTGCGGTTCTAATAAAGCACTTTATGAAAAACTAAAAGAAAAAAATAATAACAATTTAATTGTCTTAGGGTTTGTTAATAATATAAATGATTTAATTTACTCATCAGATTTAGTATTATCAAAACCAGGTGGTCTTTCTTCAACTGAAATTGCCTCTATAAGAAAACCATTAATTCATGTTTTCCCTATACCTGGAATAGAAACATATAATGCTACATTTTTTGAAAATTATGGTATGAGTAAAAAATGTGAAAATAATGATGAACTTTTAAAGCAAATAAATGAACTTTTAATACAAGAAAATGCAGATAAATTGATTGAATGCCAAAAAAAGCTTATTAACAATCACTCTGCTAAAGACTTAATTAATTTTATAAAAAAAACCTATTAAATTTTGGAATATCAATAGGTTTTATTTTTTTTTGTTAATAAATTGTTAATAACTATAAAAACAATTACATAAATAATTAGAATTAAAAAATTATTTAATACTGGTTTTAAACTTTCTAAATTAAATGATTCTAAGGTGCTTAAATAATCATTTGTATTTACATAATAATATGCTGGAAAAATATGTGCAATATTTAATGCAACTTTTGGAAGCCACATGGTTGGAATAAAAGCGCCGCATAAAAATGCTGGACCTAATGATATAACATTAATTATTCCATTTATAGCTCCTTTGTTCGTAGTTAAATTTATTATTATAAATGAAAGACATAAAGTTGTTATTGAAAATAAAAGCATATTTATTAAGTAAAATATTCCTGTTATATTTATAACCAAGTCTTTTAATAAAACCAATCCTAAAACTGCATAAATTAACCATATTATAATCACAAATGTTAGTGCTGACATAGTTAATAATAAATTATGTTTTTTATAATTCATACTACTTACAAGAGTTCTTTTATTAATTGTTTCTTCCTTAAAACTAGATAAAACTAAACATACACCAAATAAAATTACAGCCATTAATGAATAACTAGCAAAGTTATAAAATCTTGATACTTTTGAAGTAACATTTGTATCCACATTAGAATTAACACTTACTTTAGTATCAATTTTTAAGCTTTCGTTTATATTATTAATTATCTCATTTACATCTTTTGTATATGCACTATATATATTTTGTACATTTAAATATTTTTGTAAAATCATTTCTGCTAAAGCAGCTCCATAATTTCCTGTACTTTTAATATTTATAGTAGGTTTATTATTACTTAATACATTATTAGTATAATTTTCAGGAATTTCGATAATATAATTTACATCCCTATAAAATAATGCATCTGAAATATCGTCATCACTTTTTTTATCTTTAACAACTGTATTATTATTTAAATAATTCACTAAATTATTTGCAAGCAGACCATCTTTATCATGGTTAATAATTACTATTTCAGGCTTTGAACTTGAAAAGTTATTATCTTTCTCACTTTGTTTAAAATTCATTCCCCCAAAAACCACTAACATAACTGTATATAAAATAATTAATCCTTTATTTTTTTTTATTATTTTCCAAAACGCATTAAATACTATCATATTTTTGCCTCCTTAAGGCTTTTAAAGAAATTAATATCATTAATATAGAAAAAACCACCAAACTTATTAAATTAAAATATAGTCTTTCATTAATACCATAATAATATAATGTATAAAATGAATCAACCATCATATTACACGGATTAATTATATTTATTATAGGAATATTTTTATCAATTATATACTTCATAGAAATACCTGTCATACCCGCAAAAAAAGAAAATAACATTGTTAAAGCAATCAAAATACCTGATTTAGTACTTTCATTTGTTTTAAGACAAGAACTTAGCATAACGCCAAAACTTAAACTTGCAAAAGAGCCTAAAAGTGCTACCAAAACAATCATACCAATGTTATCACCATAGTCAACATGAATTACAAATATAGTAAATAAAAATACTATAATCATGCCAATTAATTGCACAATATAACTTGCTAAAAGTCCACTTAAAATAAGTGAATTTCTTTTTATAGAACTAACATTAATTCTTTTTCCTACACTACAAGTATTTGGCAGTGACTTATCGATAATATTTAGAGCAATTGCCCCACCGTAAAGTGCAGCTAATGCAATAAGTGTATAATATTCAATCATCGTATAACTCAAATTTTTACTTGTATTATCTTTTAAAGTTACTTTATTATCATTAATTTTATTTATAATATTACTATAAATAATTTCATAATTTATTTCATATTCCCCATTATTAATATTATTATATAATTCATTTTCAATAGACTTACTTATTGCATCCTTGTTAATTTTTAATTCATCAAAAATATATTTAACAATTGTTTCGTTTACACCATTACTATTAATAACTAAATTTTCTCCATCAGCATATGCTGTTATTTCTTTTTTTTCAAGTAAATCCTTTGCTTCGTCTTTTGAAGTATATATCACATTTAAAATTTTATTTTCTTTTAAAGAGTTAAAAGCATTTTTATAGTATTCATCATTAGAAAAAACATCATCATTAATTATGGCAATATCAATAGTATTAAATTCTTCACTATTTTCTATATTAGAAAAAGCCAAATTAAAAAGAAAACCTAAAATAACTGGAAAAGCAAACGTCCAAAAAAGTAAGCCCTTATTTCGAAAAAGAACTTTTAAGCTATATTTAAAATTATGTAAAAACATTAGTCTCTCAAATCCTTTCCAGTAAGTTCTAAGAAAACATCATTAAGAGTTGGTCTTTCTGAAAATATTTTATTATATTTAATATTGTTTTGTTTCAAAAATTCTGTTAAATTTCCTAAGTTATCCTCTCCTTTTTTATAAGTTACAATTAATAAATTATTTTCATATTTAATCTCATAAATTGACTTCATTTTACTAATTTTGTTAATTAAACTTTCATCAAAGTCGTTTACTTCAACAGTTATTTTCTCTTCAATATTAGATATTTTTTTCAAATCATCTAAAGTACCTTGAGCAAGCAATTTACCCTTATCTAAAATAATTATATTATCACAAATTAGTTCGACTTCTTCCATATAATGTGTCGTGTAAACAATAGTATTACCAGACTCTTTTAGTTTTTTTATACCATCTAAAATATTATTTCTACTTTGTGGATCAACTGCAACAGTAGGTTCATCTAGGAAAATAAGTTTTGGCTTATGAGCAATACCACAAGCTATATTTAACCTTCTTAAAAGACCACCAGATAATTGTTTTGGGTAATATTTTTTATAATTTTGAAGGCCGACTAAATTAATAGCATCATTAATATATTTTTTTCTAGTTAATTTATCTTTAATATAAAGGCCACAAAAATAATCAATATTTTCATAAACTGTAAGTTCATCAAATACCGCAACATCCTGAAAAACTACGCCTATATTTCTTTTTATTTCATACATATCAGGACTCATTTCTTCTCCAAATATTTTTATAGTACCTTTATCATATTTTAAAAGTGATAATATACAATTAAGCGTTGTTGTTTTTCCACTTCCATTTGGGCCAAGTAATCCAAGTATTTTACCTTCTTCTACAGAGAAAGATAAATTATCAACAGCTTTCTTTTTGTTATAACTTTTTGTTAAATTTTTAATTTCTATAACATTTTCCATTAATTTTCCTCCTTTAAAACATATTTATTATTTGGGTTATCTTCAAGCAACATTAAAGCTTGAAATTGTTTTGATATTAAATTATTAATTTGAGCATCAGTTAAATTAATTTTCCCACTGGCAAGTAATGTTGCAAGCCCATGGCAAAACGTCCACATTCTAAAATGAAATTCATTAATATCTTTATCTGAAAGATTAGTACTTATCTTGATAAAATCCTTAACTTTATCAAAATTGTCATCATTATCATTATAATGAAAAGTTTGTAAATTACAATTTTTGTTAAAAAATAATACCTGATAAAAATTTTTTTCTTCTCTGGCAAATTTAATATAATTTATACCAACTTGTTTATACTTTGGCAATGAGTCATTCATATTTGATAATATATATTTATAAAAATAATCATTAATTTTTTTATATAAACATAACAATAAATCTTCAGAATTTTTAAACTGATAATAAATTGGCCTAATCGATGAATTTAATTTTTTTGCAATTTCACGATTGCTTACTTTTTCTATTCCATTATCTCTTGTAATAGAAAATGCCGCCTCTAAAATCATATCTTTACTAATCTTTATAGTTGCGCCCATACATTCACCCTAAATATATTGTACCACATAGTACATTATTTTGTATATAAAAAAGTAAAGTTTAACTGAAGTTGTCAACAAATTTCATAAATATTTTGAAGAATAAATGTTATGTCTTGTAAATTAATTTGATTTTTAAAATTATCATTATTAATATCAAGATTATTATCTAAGTTAATTGAAAAAGATATCATATAGTTATTAATAATAGTATAATAATAAACCATTTTAATTAGTCGTTCATTTATTCTAATATTAAATATAGCCATTTTAAATAATTTCTCTTCTTGTACAAGCTTTAATTTTAAGTCTTTTTCTAATACCAAATCAAATATAATATCCTTAAATATATTATAACTATTAATAGTATCTTTATATTTTTCTGCAAAATCATTATTACTACACTTGCCTAAATTATTTACACTAAATATACATCCATTTAAGGTTTGATATGTAAAAATAGCATTTTTAGAATTTTTATATTCAGTCCAACCCCTTGGTATTAAAATAGAAATGCCTGTTTTTTTATCTATTTTTTCAAAAAATGGCGCATATTTTTTATCTTTTGTTAGAGAATACAATTTCGAAGCCAAAACAGCCTCATTTTTAGGATTATCAAATAAATTGTCTTCATACAAAGATATTAACCTTGTAATATTTTTTCTATTTGGACCAATCGGAATACCATTTTTTTTCATTATATTTAAAATATCATTTTCTGCCATAGAATAATAATTTCTATTTAATATTTCATCAATATACTCAATCATTTTTTTAGCATTTTTATTGTCCTGATATTTAAGACTAAATAAATAAAGTGCATAAGCAATTTCATAATTTTTAATTTCCACATTATAGTATGCAACAGTTCTATAGTAACGTGCTAAATCTTTTATATCATAAATTTTATCATATATGGTATCAAGTAGTTCCTTGAATCTACCAACATTTTTTATTCTTTTATAAGAATCACATTTTTCAAATAATGCCGATACATTAAACTCATCCCATTTTATAGCTAAATCTGCCATATTAATAGCACTCGAGTAATCTCCAAGCTCATTATATATATATGAAAGGTAAGTATAAGCTTTTGTAAATGGTGTCTTTACCCAAATAATTTCTTTAGAAGGTTTATATATACTACTATATAAAGCAAATTCTACTACATCACAAAAACTAAAATAATATTTATCTAGAGTATTTTTATATTTTGCTATTTTAGAAACAATACTTAAAAGCAAATCTTTTGCTTTTATTAGATTTTTAGGAGTATTAAACATTAATTTTTCCGCTTCTATTAAAGCTATACTTGGATTCATACCGTCGTCAATTGAGCTTTTTTCACTAAAACTACCATTTCTAAATCCATTTCTAAAATCCTGTAAATATTTATGATAATTTATATATGAGGTAGCAAGTAAATATGAACCATCTTCTGACACAATAATACATTTACCTCCCCTTATTGGATTAAAGTAGTAAGTTGCTTTAAGATTATCAAGTTTTTTACTATTAGCATTAATATCATCTTTAGAAATATCTATTAACTTGCAAATTCTTGTTAAATAATTACCTTCATCTTCGTTTGAATTTATTACATTTTCACTTTTATTATTCTTAATTTTGTTGATTTTCTCATTAAGCAATAGTTCCAAATTTTCTAATTTTTCTTTTAAATAATCAATATTAATATTGTTTTCATTTTGAAGTTCAAACTTTAGTTCTTTAATAATTGTTTTAAGCTCATTTATAGTATAATCTTGATAACGCATTTTAAAATTTAAGTTCATATATTCTCCTATAACACAATTTTTAGGTTAAAAGTATTTTAACATTTATAGCATATAAAAACACTAATCAACCCTTCTACTATAAAACTAGTATACCATAAATTAATACTAAAGTCTAACCATTTTAACTTAACCCAATATATAAAGTAACAAATGTTTCTATACAATTTTTCCCATAAATACTAGAAAAAATTAAGTTTAATTACTTAATCTTTTTTTCTAAGTGACCTATACATTGGTTTTTGATTGTATGAAAATTGTTGGTGGTATGTAACTGCTTTATTATAATCATCCTCCGATAAAACACCATTTGAATATACGCCTATATTTGTTGCTTGATGATAACCAATATCCGATGCAGTATTTTTTCCAAATAATAAATATTTTCTTTGAAAAGATAATGTAATTAATCCATCATTACATGGATTATCACTTCTAGTAATACACCAAGTGCTATCAAAATAATAATATTTCCCCTCAATAAGAACTTTATTCCAAGCATGACCATTACCCACCATTGTTTCGGTTTCACTTTGAAATATTTCATTATTTAATAGTAATGTTGAAAGATTAGAAATTCCAACGCATACACCATAACCATTATTAACAACAGTTTCTACTAAACCAGTACTACAAGTAGTAATATCAGGAGTTATAAATGTACCCCTAATAGATGGTGTTTGAACACTTTCAATAAACTGCGTTCTACTTTGAATATAATCTGATACTAGCATAACTTTTTCTACATCATTCTTAGGATTATACTTTGCAAGCATTTCAGATATTTCACGCACTTTTAATAAATCAGCTTCAGAAATTTTTCTATTTGAATTTGCTGGATCACATGTAATATGTTCACCTCGAAATTTTGCTGTAGTAGAATATGTTTTAACTTCACCATTAAACTTAACACCCCATAATAAATATGTTAAAGGAATGTATACATTAACATTATTTAATTTTGTTAAATCAATATAGCTTCTATTTATATGCATTCCGTCATCAACTAAATATACTCTATTTAAAACTATATTTTTTAATATATGATTTAGAAAAACAACGCTTTCATAATCCATACACCAAATCTCAACAAATCTATTATTTAATAATTCAATTAGTTTTGTCATATCCAAATCTAAATCTTCTTTTGATAAAACTATTTGCCATACTTGATCTAATCGTACTTTTTGAGTTAATATTTCCGAATATGAATATTCATGTTTTATTTTCATATTGACTTTTTCAGTCCTTTTTGGTAATTCTAGCATTAAACACATCCCCTTATAAATCGTTGATATGATAGCAATTACAATAAACTTTGTCAAGAAAAAAATATAAACCTTAATTAAAGATTTATATTTTTATTTATTAATATATTTTATCCAGCTGCCCCTGCTGGCCCTGTTGGTCCCTGTGGAATAGTAAGATTTAGTACAAAGTTGGGTGCCGTTCCAGATATATTAGCAGTAGCTTGTGTTCCAGGATCACCAGTTGTAACTGTTCCTATTGTAATAACTGGTGTCTCACCACTTTCACCTTGAGGTCCCGTTGGTCCAGTTTCACCTTGAATTCCTTGAGGCCCTGTTGGTCCAGTCACACCTTGAATTCCTTGAGGCCCTGTTGGTCCAGTCACACCTTGAATTCCTTGAGGTCCTGTTGGTCCAGTCACGCCCTGAATTCCTTGAGGTCCTGTTGGTCCAGTTTCACCTTGAATTCCTTGAGGTCCTGTTGGTCCAATTTCACCTTGAATTCCTTGAGGCCCTGTTGGTCCAGTTTCGCCTTGAATTCCTTGAGGTCCTGTTGGTCCAGTTTCACCTTGAATTCCTTGCGGTCCTGTTGGTCCAATTTCACCTTGAATTCCTTGAGGTCCGGTTGGTCCAATTTCACCTTGAATTCCTTGAGGCCCTGTTGGTCCAGTCACACCTTGAATTCCTTGAGGTCCGGTTGGTCCAGTCACACCTTGAATTCCTTGAGGTCCTGTTGGTCCAGTCACGCCCTGAATTCCTTGAGGTCCTGTTGG
>CAKONC010000004.1 GCA_934096985.1 uncultured Bacilli bacterium
CACCTTGAATTCCTTGAGGTCCTGTTGGTCCAGTCACGCCCTGAATTCCTTGAGGTCCTGTTGGTCCAGTTTCACCTCTTGGAATTGAAAAATTCAGAATAACATTTTCACTTGTTCCAGAATTTGTAACACTTGCATTTGTTCCAGCACTAGTAGTTGTCGTGCTGCCAACAGTTATTGTTGAAGGTCCCTGAGGTCCAGTTGGTCCTGTAATACCTCTATTCCCACTACAACAACAACTTGGCTTTAATGAGCCTTCTCTTTTTATATATTCGTAAGCTTTTCTTAAATTATTATTCATTATTACTCCCTTCACTTTAATATATGAATAAGATTTTTTTATGAATAATTTGTTTTACCTACTTTTCTTTAATAAATTTTTTTGTAATAATTGCAATTAAATATGCTGTTAAAACCATAATTGCAACTTTAATTAATATATATGGATTTTTTAAACTCTCTATAAGACTAACACCAACAAATCCCCAAAAATACACCATAAATATTTTACCTATTAATAAACTAATTAAATATTTTTTTGTATCAAGCTTTGCAAGTCCTGCTGCAATATTTACCATAAAAGCCGGCGTAAATGGAATTGCTATTATCGTTACAAGTGTTGGAAATTCAATTTTTTTAATAATCTTAATTGCTTTATTTAAAAATCCCGTTTTTTTAGCACTTTCTATAGCTAATATTTTAACTCCCTTTTTAACAAGAATATATGATATAAAAGATCCTATACATGTAAAAATATATGATATTAGAAATCCAAAAAAACTACCAAAATAATAAAAATTTATTGTTATAAAAACACACAAAGGTAATATAGGTACCATTGATTCAACAACAATTAATAAACAAGAAAAAATTGGGGCAAATAAGCCTATTGATAATAAAAAATTTTGAATAAAGTCGGATAATTTATTAAACAAACTATATCACCCATCTAAATTATAAGCATTTTAAAAATTTTTTACAAGAATAACATTATAACCTAAATAAGTTAACATTCTTACAACCTTTTTACTTAGATGTCCCTTTCTACACATTATATAGTATGGTTTGTTTTTATCTAAATATTGCTTTGGATTAAATAATAATTTGTCTGCATAAATATTTATGCTTCTTGGGTCATGACTTTTTGCATAATCCTCAGGATGTTGTACATCAATAAGTGTACCTAAAGAAGAGTGATAGTTTTGGTATTCAATTATATTCATAATAAAACCTCATATTATATTATGAGGTTAAACATTTTTTAACTATATTTTTTGCCTATTCATCAAAGAAATCGTCAAAAAATTCATCATCACTTGAAATAGTATCATTAATAACTTTGCTTTCTTTATCCACATTAAGTTTAGTTTTAGGTTCATCACCAATTTTAATTTCTTGAGTTAAATCATTTGGATCTTCATTAGCACTTTCATTAGTTTGGACTTGTTCTAATTTTTTAACTACTTCATCAATATTAGGTCCTGGCTCTTTCTTTTTCAAAGGTGTAATTATTGGTTCATCTTCTTCATGTATTTTAGATAATTCAACATTTTCTTTATGTGTAGAATTTTGACTATTTTGTTTATCAGCTTCATCCATAGCCTGTAATTTTTTTTCAATTTCCTTTACCATATCATCAATCTCTTTAGATGTTACTTCGTTATTTGCATTTACCATAGGAGATGGAATTGGCTGTGAGGAAGACATAAATGGATTATTAAATCCTCCACCAAAATTATTATTCATATTGTTATTATTATTTGGTGCTTGCATATTATTATTTTGCATAAATGGATTAAATCCAGAAGGAGAACTGCCAAAAGGGCTAGGATTAAATCCTGCTCCCATCATTCCGGGATTATTCAAAGATTCTTGTTTTTTCTTTTCAGAAACAAATTTTTTAATATCAAATAATTCAATTTCCCTTTTTTCACGAGTTGGTAATTCCGCATTTTTTCTTTCAATACCCCAATTAATTTTGAAATCAGGAGCTAAATCAGTTTTAAATGGATTCTTACGCCACCTAATTATAATAGCTTGAAATAGTTTTAATTTTTGTAAATCAGAAACTGTAACTAATGGAGTTGAAGCTGTTTTATCTTTTTCTTTTGATTTAACTTCACCACACATCTTACTAATTTCCTCTAAAGCTTTTAGTTCGGTTGAAATTAAATATATTAAATTACCACAGTTACCTTTTATAACTTGAGCAACTTCCTCACCGTAAACATCGTTTAATTGAGCAAAGTTTTGAATAATAAAAGTAAACCTTATTGCTCTACTTCTGGCAGCTGTAACCATTGAATCAACATCTTTTAATGGTGGCATATTTGCAAACTCATCTAATATAAAATTTGTTCGATATTCAAGTTTTCCACCATTTTCTTGAGCACAATCAATTAAAGTTTCATAACATTGTTTAATAAAAATTGTCATTAATCCGTGATATGTCTTTTTTTCATCGTGAATTATCATAAATACAGCAGTTTTATGTTTTCCAATATCTCTCATATCAAAATCTGAATATGAAAGCATCTCACTTAAATTTACTTTTGTTGAGAAAAGTCTTATTTTTTGCCTAAAAGTAGATAAAATACCACCCTTTGTATCACTTGGAGCATTTATAGTATTTGAGGCAAATATATATGCAGGGCTTGATTCACCTTTCATATTAAAGTATTCTTGCATATATGTTTTTGTTCCCCTACGTTCCTCACCTACAGTAGACATGAAGTTAATACTATTTAAATTAATTTCTTTTTCACTAGCATCCATAAATAAGCCCATTGTTAAACCTGAAAAATAATCAGCTGCACTTTTTTGCCAGAAAGCAGAATCTCCACCTTCACTTTTATCATATAAAATATTTAATGATATATCCTCTAAAAGTTCTGTCGATTTATCAACATTGCCTTGTTTGTAGTAATAATATGGTAATGATAATGGATTCCAAGAATTTCCTTTATCAGGGTCACGAAAATTTAGTATTACAATTTTATATCCTTGTTTTTTTAAATATTCTCCACAATACTGATAAATTTCACCTTTAGGGTCAGTTATAACCATACTTTCACCCTTTTTTGAAAGTAAGTTAACTAAAGGTTTTACAACACATTCAGTTTTACCAGATCCAGTAGAACCTATTATTAAGTTGTGGTATTCACCATTATCAACCCACATATCTTTACCATTATTAACAAGTGCAACACCTGCAGCTTCGATTACATTATCTGTGGATTTTACTTTAACTATATTTTTATCAGTTTTTATATCTTTTTCACTAGCCCATTTTGAATAACCATCACTACTTTTTTCGGAGAAAAATAAACCAAAGCCTTCACCTTTTTCTTTACTAAATATTTTTGAAGAAACACTAGTAAATATTAAGATTAAAATTGCAATAAATAGGCCAAATGTAAATCCAATATATTCTGGTGTAAATGCTTTAAAAGGAAGAAGTCCATAAAATGTCCCATCCTGTGACAAAGATGAAAAATTAAGTACCGCAACAGCACAAAAGTATAAAAGAAGACCACAATAAATACAAAATAATGTAAAATCTTTTTTTGTTACTTTAAATTTCATTTTTCCTCCTTTTTAATATTTATATTATATAACATATTAACAATTTTTTAAATAACTTGGGTAAATTTACTTCCATCAAATTCATATAATGCAGGTGTTGGTGGTCTGTTAGAAGTATGTAATTGATTTATAGATAAATATAATTTACCATTAATTACTAACCAACCAGTTAACTTATTTTCAGGATATTTCAGCTTATCTTTAGCTTCAAATTCATTATTAAAAATATTAAAAAATTTACCATCTATTTTTATAAAACCAATTGTATAATTCATACCTACAGTTTTTTCTGAATCCAATATATCTGAGCAAAGTACAACATAATTATTTTCATCAATATAATATACTCTATTAAAATATGTATCTGCATATTGATAATTATATTTAAATAAATATTTTTTTACTTCACCAAGCACATTATTATCAGTAATTTCAAGTTCCTGATATTTTTTTACTTTTACATTAAAATTTGTACTATGTGCAATAATATCACCACTATGTTTTACAAATTTTTTTTGATCATCAAATAAATTCCATACAGTACCATAAATTAAATAATATCTACCATAGTAAATATTATCAACGTACGTTTCAAATTTTTCAGAATATTCTTCATTATCAACTTCACTCCATTTCATATTTTTCTCATCAAAAACAGCATTTAAATAGTTACCTACAATCAAATAATAATTAGATGCAGCTGAAGAAGTTGTATTATTTTTAATAGTATTAGTATTTTGACTATTTAATGAACTATTAATATTGCCTGTTACATTTGTATCAGCATTTTGAAAGTAAAAGTATAATCCAATTAGTCCAAAAATTACAAATATAAAAATACTTATAATTAATACTTTATTTTTATTCAACCCAATTCTCCTTTCAAAATTATTTTGTAAATACTCTTATTTCATTTATACGTGCAATTTCTTTTGTTGAAATGCCATTAGTGTTATTAGGATCAAGAGCATCAAAAGTCCCATTTTCTCTATCAATTTTATTTAAAAGAACATAATGTGTTGTATCATTACTTTCATTATATAACTGAATTATAAAAAAATACTTTTGATGATCATATGAATCAATTATACTTATTTTCTCTTCATTACTACTGTGTATTAATCCAGTATGGTCATCATATACATACTTTATATTAGGTGCAAAATGCTGAATTACCGGACATGACCAATATATATTTGCACCATCAAAACATGAAGAAACATATTCTGAAGAATCTGCCATGTCTATGTATTCTCCTGGAGTAAATGATTCATCATAATTTTCTCCAAAACATGAAATTCCTATAGAAACGGATGTTACAGCACAGCCAGCTTCACCCATAGATGTGTCTGTTGTACCTAATTTTTTGTATGCCCATTGTGGATCATTTTGTTGAAAAATAATGCATCTAGAAAAGTCACCAAAATCACTTGATGCTGAACAATCTTTAGGACTAAGTTTAAAAATAGTTTGCCTTTTTGATACCATTGACTCTGCTTGATAACCACCATATGCTAACTGATCATCAGCATTAGTTGGTTCACAACTACTCGGATCTGTAACATAAGCATTGCCCAATTCATTATACGCATAAGGACACGAATTTCTACTACAAATCTCAAGTACCTCGGCAGCACGTTCCTTATTTTCATAATGTGGTTGCATATATGTTACATATGTACATCCTCCTAGTGAATTATCTCCAGCATTTGCCCAATAATCTCCAATGTATGCATACTTACTCATCATATGTGCTACTGTTGAATACTGTGAAACATTTCTAACAAATTCCAAAACACCAACATCAAATGACTCATAATGTATACCATCATGGGTACCATTACCAACACCTAATCCCCAGTAATTATTTGTTTGTACGCCACCCTCAAATCCGGGAGTAAATCCCTCTAAAGCAGCTCTTACAACTACAAGTTCCGGATTAATATTATTTTCTGTTGCTATTTCATATATTGTATCAGCATTTTCAATAAAAACTTCTATTCCGTTTCTTTCTTTTATTTCATCACTTGTTGGAACTAAATTATTTTCGAGTAGTTCTCTAAATTCATCTTTTGTAAGAGATGTCGTTTTCATTGGAAATTCACTACAAGCGCTACTATAATTATAATTTATATCACTATCACTTGTTTCAACATCATCAGCGCCAGCAGCACCACCCATTAAAAGTAAAATAATTATTATAAGAAAAAATACTCCAATAACTGCTAAAAGCCATGGGTGAGCCTTTATTAAATTAATTATTTTTTTTCTTATAATTTTTTTCTTTTCATCTTCTGATGCATTTATGCTACTTTTTTTATTATCAAAAATACCATTTCCGGTAAACTTATTTTTTAGACCACTTGCTTTTGATTTAATTCCATTTGCCTTATCTACAGCTTTTGCAGCATTTTGAACATTGCTTGCTCCTTTGGCAGCAGCATTTTGAGCAGCACCTTCAGGATTGCCCATCATATCAACACCAGTTTGAGCAGCATCTAAAGCTCCAGCATCATTTAATTTATTCAAAGATTTTTGCATCTTTCTTGCCATTGGGTTTCTATGAGAAGCTTCCTCCATTTTGGTTGCTAATTTATCGTGAATTTTATTACCTATTTCGGTATTATTCACAACACTAGCTATTTTTCCACCTGCAGGACCAGCAAGAGCAGTTGCAGCAGCTTGAGTAGCAACTTTAGTGGCTTTTTTATTTGAATCTATGCTTTTTTCTTTTTCTAATTCTTCTTTACGATTTTTTGCTTTATATGTACCATCATCAGATGAGCTACTTTTTTTATTTAATGAATAAGAATTATTTCTTTTTGGAATATCACTACTATTTTGCTGTGGTGCATTAAATGAACCATCATCATAATTAATGTTATTATTTGAATATAAATCATCACCATTAAATTCATCATTATAAACATCATCAAAACTGTCTATAGGTTCGTCTTGGAGTTGATCCGGTATATCATTAAAATTTTCATTATTATCCACTATATCACCACCAATACTGATAGTAGTATATCATAAAAACTGTTGTTACTACAATAGTTACAACGAATATTTAAAAGCATGGTAAATATGTAATTAAGTAACCTTTTAATTAATCTATCTAAATTTTTGTATATAATCAAATATTATAAAAAAATGTTAATAAATTGTTAAAATAAAATCACTTTACAAAAGATAGGTTATTAACAATTTACTAACAAAAAAAGAGTGATAACTCACCCTTAGTATCCTCCACCTGAACCAAATGAATCAAGTTCTTCTTGAGTAGCAATAACAGTCATATTCATTCTACGGTTACCGCATATAAGTAGGCCTTCACCTTGATTATAATATTTAATTCTTTCCTTTTCTGTTTCATTTAAATCTATTAATTTAGATAAATCTTCAACAGCTTGTTTACGAAGGTTCATTATTAAATAAGATGATGCATTATCAAATATAGCTTTACCATGCATTATTAAATTTGGAGCAGCAAAATCTGTTGGTTGTTGCGTAATAATGATTGTACCTGTATTGTACTTTCTTGCTCTTCTTTGTATTTGTGATAAAAATTCTGCTCCCAGTTCATTATGATTAGATAAAAGTACATGCGCTTCATCAACCATCATAACTGTATCTATATCTTTATCCAAACATAAACCCCAAGCAAATTTTAATATATTAAAGAATAACGCATTTTTAATATTCTCATCACTGTTCATTAACTCTTTAATATTAAATACAATAAAGTCACTATTGATTTGAAGTGTTGTATGACCAGTAAAATAGTATCTTAATTCTTTAATTAAAGGTCTTACTTTTAGTTCCAATCGTTCCATTACATCTCTTTCACGAGTTGCATCAGTCATTGATAAAAGTCTTCCTTTAATAGTTGCATACACATCATCAAATGTAGGAAAATCAGCACTTGTTAATTTAGTAAAATCTGTATTATAGTCAATCTTAAATCTTTTATAAGTATCTTGAACAACTTCACTAAATAATGTTAAAACGTCTTCTTCAATTGAAGGATTATAGTATTTCATAAAAGCTTTTAATTGTTGAAGTGTACGAGTTAATACAGTGTATCCTAAGCCTTGTTCAATTTCTTCTTCATCAACATCGACTACAATTTCAAGTGGATTAATCATACCAAAGTCTCCACCTTTTCCTAAATCTAAGAAATCACCTTTCATCATAGCGGCCATTTCACCAAGTTCACCTTCAGGATCAATACATACAACTTGCAATTGGTTTCTTAAATGAGTTCTAAGAAGCAGTTTTGCTGCAGTACTTTTTCCTGAACCAGATGTACCTAAAATAATCATGTTAGCATTGTTACGATTAGTTTCTTTCTGTCTTTTGAATAAAAATTGATTAAACAAAATGACACCACCAGATCTATCTATCCCAAGAAGAGTTCCTGTACCAGGATCTTTAATAGAATCAAAAACAAATGGATACATTCCAGCAATAGTAACAGATGGAAGCGGTATACCTATCCTTTTTTCAATATCTTGTTCTGGAAATATTGGAAGCATACTTTTTAATGCTTTTTCTTGTTCAAACATTAAAGATACTCCACGCATTCCAAGTGCATCTATATAATTTCTTACTTGAATTTTTGTAAGCTCTAGGCCATCTTTTGATTCAGCAGATATCATTAAATGCAATTGAAAATCAAATATTCTAGCTTGACTTGAAGCTAGCATAGATATAAATTGTTCAAGTGATTCATAATCTTGTCTAATTCTTTCTTGCGTAGTTTGATCTTTTTCTTGTTGATAACGAATTTTTAAATCTGCTATCTCTTTATTAAGCATCTTTTTCAATATTTCAAATGATATCGGTATATGCTTAATACCTACTCTTACACCAGGAATATTATTTACATCAGATAAATATCCTGGAAATATGCTTCTTGGATAACCAACAATAGTCATAATTGTATAATATTTATCACCCAGCATAAAATCAACTGGTTTAAAATATATTCCTTTAGGTGCTACTTCACTTTTTAATTTACTCATATTAAATCACCGCCCTAAAATTTGTACTTATTCCATCATTTAAGTAATTATCAAGAAGCATTCTTAAATCAGCATTGCTAGTTTGTCTTGATTGAAGACCCGCATTTGCAAGACCACTAATTAAAGTATTTAACTTCTTTTGAACAAGTTCCATCTTCTTTTCTTTAAACAAAAAAGTATATTCTGTATCAACTACATTATATTCTCTACTCATAAACATGTTTGCTTTATTAATATCTTGCATTACAAGTTTTCTTATGCCTTGATCTTGAGTTTGATTATATAAAACTTGCAATTCACTTAAATACATATCAATGTCAACAGGTCTATCTGAAATAAGTAACCAAAACTCAAAATCTAAAGTGTTATAAAATGTTGATAAACTAAATAGCGTAGCATTTTGAGCTTGTTCATCAAAAATAAAGATGTTTTTTGGACTTACTTTTACTCCAGTCACATAATAACCATCCGTTGTTAAAATCATTCCATTATTAATTGATTTAATAGGTAACCAATCTTCTGCATATTTAGAGCTATTTGTAGTATTAGCTACATTTGTTTTATTACTATTCATCTGCGTCATCACGAACACACCAACCCTTCCAATAATATTTTTTTCTATTTGTGTAATAATCAAGTATATTGTTTAAAAGTTGCATTACATTATGATAATTTCTAACTGGTAATACTAATCCAGTAGCAATTAATAATGGTATTATGCTAATTATAAGTTCCACAGTAGTGGGATTTTTTAATATAACTAGCATAATAATCGTAATAAACGCTCCAATTAAACATACTATTAAGTCTGGCCAAGTAAAGAATCCAAATATTAATTGAGACTTTTTACTATTAGCAGGTACTAAATATTGATTTTGCATTAACTAGTCCTCCTTTTAAATTATTTTATCTTGTCATTGAAATTAGATGAAGCACTGCTTGCCCTGTATCCAGGGGAATTTTTTTGTTGTTGTTTTTGCTTAGCAACTTGGTCAAGTAAACCATCAATTTCTTTAATTTCTTGATCAATGTTACGTTTTGTTCTTTCATTAGCTGAATTTTTAGCATCAAGTTGAAGATTTATGCTGCCAGCTTCTTTTGAAACCGCATCAAGCAAATCCCAACCTTCTAAACCATTAATCATTGCATTTCTAGTGGCCCTGTCGATTTCATTTCCATCAGCATCATGCATCGTTCCGGCATTGAAATCTGCAAGGAATTTATCGTAATTTGCTTTAATTTTACCGCTCTTATCGACGTCTACTCCATTATATTGAGTACCTGTTGCAGCAGCTGTAACATAGTTTTCAACCATGCTCTTTTGCGTTTCAGCAAGTTTAATAGCTGCAGCTTGATATGCTTCATTAGATATTGCACCATTTTTATAAGAGTTATCCAATTGTTCCTTTAAAGAAGTGTAATTACCAGTTAAATCAAGCATAGTCTGTCTATTATTAATAGCAGCGCGTCGTTCTTCATATTCTGCTAAACTCATATCTGAACCTGGTCTTGTATAGATTTCATCAAGATTTTCTAAATCTTCAGCTCTTTGCTGTTCAGTATAGCCAGTTGAAACTTGCAAAGTTTCCAATATTTTTGAATCAGCTTTACTTAAATCAGAAATTGCAGCACTTTTTATTGCATCCTGTGTAGAAGTCAAAATCTCATTATTAGATTTTGCATCTATATTCTTTCTCATAGCATCGGTAATTTGTGATGTCTTAAGATTTAGTTTATCCTTGTCTTCATTTTGTTGCTTTACAAAATCTGGAGTAGCATCAATTACATTTCCATCTTTATCGGTAATTGTATATGTTCCATTTTCTATTGCGTGATCTGCTGCTTCTTTCGAAGTTTCAAATCCAAACATTCTGCGCATTCTATCAACAGCTAAAGAAGATGTTGTAGCACCCTCATGTTCAGCTTCTATTCTATTTCTTCTTCTAGTTGCTTCTTGTCCAATTGCAGTAAAGTCTTTATTTTTAATTCCTCGATTCATTCCTCTAAAAAATGATACAGGATTACCATGACCAGCTATTGCTGCGCCAACAGCAGAACCAGTAACATACGGCATACTAGCTTTAAATTTGTCGGCAATTCCAAGTTTCATATCACCATCACCAATACCAAATAAATCACTCAATAATTTTGGAGCTTCATGAACAAAGGAAATAATGCCAAGTATTAGGAAAACTGTACCAAACAAATTCAGTATAATGTTTCCCGTTCCTGCAGAAGAATCTCCAAATAAATTAACAGTTGCAACTAAAGAAATTAAATATACACCAAAATTCATTACTAGTACTCTTGTAAAAACTCCCATAAAAGTAGACATAGTATTTTTTAACCATTTTTTATATATATCATCCATTTTAGGTATAGCCATACAAATAAATGCAAGTGGTGCAATTATTTGAAAAAATGCAAGTTTACATACCCTAACCCCTAAATCGAAACAAAAACTAACTATAACATATAATAAAAAGCATCCAACAATTAGTGCAAGTAACCAGTCACAACTGACTTCACCATCATACCAGTTATTAGCAAAAGCTCTAAATCCCGCAAAGGAACCAGTTGCACTAGCAAAAGCTTTTACTTCAGCAAAAGTACAGCTTTTCTTTTTTTTACAATTTAAAACCGCTTCTTCACCAGCAGGAGTATATCTAGTAATTACACCTAGTGCAGTAGAGTTTTTGAGTGCTTTGTCTGCTGCTTCATCATTACCAGTTTCATTTGTAAAAAACGGCAAATAAGTATTAACGCTCATTATTATTCCACCATTTTTATTACCAACAGCTCCTCTTTGTGAACCATTATTTACCTGACCAGTAAATATACCACCAATAACGCCAGATCTTAGCACAGTACTTTGAAGACCATAAGCAAATGAAAATATTGAAGGACATAAAATAATTAAAACTATTGCTGTAACAAATTTTATTAAAACTTGTTTCCCATCAATTCCTTTAGAGCTTCCATCTGGATCAACAATTTTAAGAAGAATTGCATATGCTAAAACGAAAAGCATAACAACTGCAATTATTCTATATATATTTGTAGTTAAAGATTTATAAGCTGATTCATTAAAAATATTAGTTTCAGCAAGTTGTAAAAAAATTCTATAAACTATATTAACAAATTTAAATGGTATTGTTGATAAGGAAATTAGCATTCCATTAAACCAGCCTACAATTTCGGACCAACCTAAAATTAACATTATTTATCACTTCCTTAATTTGGTATATCTATAGTAATTACATTACGGGGTTTTGATGACTGTTTATCTTTTGGCTTTCTATTGCAAGAAACTCCAGGACAAGAGCAATAATCAAGTAAGCACTTACTACAAGCTTGAAATTCACTTTTTACTTCATCAGCTCCATTTATTAAACTAATCATTGCAGATAATACTGATGGTAATAAAAAGACACATACACCGATAACAAGTTTGAAAATAAATCCAGTTAATGCTTTTGAAAATGCTGATTGATCATCCGCTATAAAAGCATTAAACAACGAAACCATACCAATTATAATAAGAATAACTGGAACTACAATCTTAACAATTATTAAACCAATAGAAGCTATTTTAAGAAGTTTTACAACATTTTCGTTAGTACACGTAAAAGCATCCAATCCATCCTGTATTTTATCTTCTAAATTATCATCTAAAATCAAACTAAATGAATTATTAGCATTCATAACAAATACATTTTTTGCATATGTTACTTTTGTAAAAGTAAAAAAACTACAAAGTAACATAAATAGTTTAAGTATTTTCATTTTCAAACATACCACCATATAAATTATATAATATTTAATGTTAATTAGCAATAAAATAATGTAGATTAAAATTAATAATATTGACCCGTGTTAAATTTATTTTATATAACTATGTTGTAAAGCTATCTTTAATTGTGACATACATGTAATTATTAAAATATTTTTAATAAATGTATTTTAATTACTATTTTAGTATGATATCATATTTATAGAATAGGATGACTGATATGAAAAATTATTTTAAATATACTTTTATTTTATTTTTGCTAGTTCTTTGCATTAATGATGCTTATGCTGACGACGTAAAATTTACATGTGTTTATGAAGATTTTCAAATTAATAAAAATACTGGTGGTGAAAAATATGGTAAAGGTCTTCAGGTGGATGTATATGATAGTAAAGTAATTGCCTGGGCAACATATATTGACGATGATGGTAGTTCTAAACAATGTAACTTAAATGATGATGAAGATTGTAAATATTTCTTAGATTTATGGGAGCTGCCAAGTTTTCAGCTACAGATGGTATTAAATGAACCAAGTAGCTTTTATAATGATAATACGCCTTATTGCCCTAATGTGGTAGTTGACAGAGGCAAAGAAAGTGAAATGATTTATGTAACTTTTGGTGAAACAAAACTCACACAATACACAACTACACATTATCCAAAAAAAACATGGCCCCATGGTGAACCTAGCAATAATGATGAAAACATTTTAGAATGTACAAAGGAAAAAGGTTACTCATACAGTTTTTCTACTAGTGAGGTACCAGATGCCGCATACGAGCAAATAAACTTTGAATTTCTCAAAAAGAAAAGTGGAGACATTATAATTAGAATTAATTATGGAAATGATGCATCAAATTGGGACACTATCACTGCAGGCTCTAGTAACACTAAAGAATTACAATTTGGTATGCCATCAGTTCCTAAAGTAACATTTGATAAATTTGGTACTTTTGATACTTGTCCTAAACAATCAGATTTATCTTTTTGTGAGGCTGATATAGCTGGTGAAGATTTTAAGACATATACACTGACTTTAAATAGCGCTGTGTGTAAAAATACTAGTACAAAAATTCCCGGTTATGATAATAAAATTGATGCTCCAAAGGAGTTGGGCTGTGAAAGTATTTTTAAAGGTGACTTACAAACATATATGGAAAAGATTTTTAGCATTATGAAATATGCTGGAATTGTATTTTGTATTGGATTTTCTATTGCGGACTTTGTTAAAGCTATTTTAGATGAAGACAAAGGTGCTTTAAATAAAATTGCTAAAAAAGTTGTAACAAGATTATTTCTTGTAGCTTTATTATTTTTCTTACCAACGATAGTTAATTTTGTTGTAAAAATTATTGATGACAATGCTTGTACTATCGATTTTTAAATACTGGTTTATTAGTCAGTATTTTTTTATTTCAATATTATATTTTATTTGATATAATTAGACTATGAAGAAATTTTTTATTTTATTTTTAAGTTTATTTTATATAATGTGTATCAATGTTTTTGCAGACGAAACAGACGAAATATGTTCGACAAATAAAACTGGGGATCAAGAAAGGCTACTATGTACTTTTACCATGGAAGACAAAACATGTTTTGTTACTATAACTAGAACATTAAATTCTGCTACTCCGCCAAGACTAGTTATTGATGGTGTAAAGCAAAACGATATTTCTAAAACTAGTTATACATGCAATAGTGATATAACATTTAGTTTAAATATTCCTTTAAATAAAGGATTAAATGGATTTGATCAAGTATCTGTATCAGGTAGTTCATCAAGTGGCATATATAAAATAACCGGTTTAGAAGCGTATTCAGCTAATTCGCCAAAAGTAAAATGTGCCGGGCCAGATTATAATATTATCGTCGATGAAGAAGATGGATGGGTTTGTAAAATTGAAATATATGCAGATGAAAACAACAACGTTATTATGAAATATGGTGACCAAGAGGCAACTAATCCTACTAAGAAAAAAAATAATTCATCATACATATGCTCTTATGCCGGTGATTCTGAAACATTCACTCTAAGTAAAGACATGAAACAAGGTGAATTAACCGATACATCTAAATGTCCAAAGATTAATACATCAGCCAAAACTGAAGCTGATAACGTAGGTCAAGATAATCAAACTCCAGAACGAGATTCTGATAATGATGCAGACACTAATATACCTGGATATAATCATGATGTTGATAGGCCTAAAGAACTAAGTTGTGAAAGTATTTTTAAAGGTGACTTACAAACATATATGGAAAAGATTTTTAGCATTATGAAATATGCTGGAATTGTATTTTGTATTGGATTTTCTATTGCGGACTTTGTTAAAGCTATTTTAGATGAAGACAAAGGTGCTTTAAATAAAATTGCTAAAAAAGTTGTAACAAGACTTCTTCTTGTGGCATTATTATTCTTCTTACCAACAATTGTTAATTTTGTAGTAAAGATTATTGATGAAAATGCTTGTACCATTAATTTTTAAAATAAAAAAACTAATTAGTATTTAACTTTCTAATTAGTTTTATTTTGTCTTTGTACTTTTTTTCTTATTTGGAACTAGTTTAACTTTAACACCTTTATATCTAGCAAATTCATATTTAACGCCTTCAGGTAAATTTTTCTTTAATTTTTTCATAATTTCACTCCTTGCAGCAAGATTATAGCATAAATTAATACATTTATACAAGTAGTTTATTGATTTCTATTATTAATTGTTTTAAAAATATCTCTTTGATGATCATCTTTATTATTACTAATAGTTTTACCACTGTCCCTATTTTTTTCAAAATTATTTATTTGAAAATTGGCTTCATTTATTTGTGATTTTAATTTTTGCATTCGAATTAATGAGCTATTTTGTTTACTACTATTTGCTAGTTTAGTTAATTCATTTTCCATACTAAATTTTCTGTTTTTTAAATAATCTATTTTATCCATACTTTGTCCTTTCTATATAAATTTTACTCCAAGCATTCCCACAATAAATTGACTTTGTAAAGGATCTATTACTATACCCTTTAATGAAATACTATCAAAAATAATATTTCTTATATCTGATGAAGAAAAATCCACATCTTTTAAATTAACATTAAAAAATTCTGCTTTGTCAAAAATATTTTTATAAAAATTAATATTTTTTATTTTGCTATCAATAAAATAACATTCTGCCAAATTAGAATTTTCTATTAATAATTTATTAATAAATGAACCTGAATAATTTGTATACTTTAATAAAGTATTATCAATGTAAACATCTTTTATACTTGAATCAATAAAACTTACACCAAGCAATTTTGAATTTATAAATTCACACCTCTCAATTAATTTTTCACTAAAATTTTTATTAGACAAATCACATGATTTAAAAATACAATCAATTAAATTAACTCCAATTAACTCTATATTAGTAAAATCAATATTTTCAAATATGCAGGAATCAAAGTCAATATCTTTAATAATTAATTTCCTATTAGATTCACAATTAATTTTTACATTATTAAAACTTTTATTTTTTAAGCATTCATCAAATGAAGATTCAATGCACTTTGTTATCATTGGTTTAACTATTTTCATCATATTTTTAGGATAACACAATTCTAAATTAAATACTAGATTTTTTTGCCAATATATGTATTCAAAATTTGAACATATTAATAATATCGGAGAAAGAATACAATATAATTATATGTGAAGGAGAAATTCTATGGTAAAATTTCAGCCATTTAAAAATGAAAAAGTCGTAATAACAATAAGAATTGATAGTGAAAAACTTGAAATGATTGATAAGTTAGCTACAAAAATAGATATAAGTAGAAATGAATTTATTAATCAATGTCTTGATTATGCCATAAATAATTTAGATAAAGACGATAAAAAGGATAATAAAACTGAAGATAGCAATATAAAAACCGATAAAATAATGTAATCGGTTTATTTTTTTTCTTGAGAAAATTCTAATTCATTGTTTTTTAAAACTTGTTCACACTTATTTTCTATAAAACTAGCATACGTTTTTATTTGTTCAAGTTTTTCATCTGTAACTCTTGGATCTTCATAATCATATTTATTATTTTTATTAACTTTACATAAACTATATCCACAATAAAACCAGTGTAGAGGATGTCTGTCTTTTATTTCTTTCAATAACTGGGAAATAATTTGCATATTTTCGAAATTATCTAGATCAATATTTTGAGTAAGTTCATAAAATGCCTCAAAAATAGTTGGAACAGTATAATCATAAAGTTTACTAAAACCTTTAATTAAGGTTATTTCATCATATAGTTTTTGAACTACACTAAAATCATCAATATAATGTTTTTGTTTTATGCTATCTAAAATACGATGATATTCACTGAAATGATATTCTCTTAATTTTTTACCATCTATTTCAACAATTGGTATTTTAAAATAGGCTGCCCATTTTTTAGCTGTATCTATTGAACGCATATCATCGGTGCCACTAACTACGATAACAAAATCAGGTTTATTTACTTTTCCATCACAATAACGTTTTGTTAGTATTTCGTTATAATCATAAAATTGTTTAGAACCATAAGCTTCATATAATCGTTTTAAATTTTCATGCTCACAAAAAGCTAAAGATTCATCGTCTGCAAGTCGGTTTGTTGGAGTTGCAGCATCTCGAACGAATGTACCTTCTAATCTTTCTGGAGATATGCTTGAAAATCCTAATAAAACACCATTTGACTCTCCAAATGTCTTAACCAATTTCCATATATATGACATTGAAATATTCGGATTTCCAGTAGTAGTAGTTTCCCATAATTTCGGATTATCAACAAGTTTTTCTGTTAACTCATAATGTAGTGATGTATCTTTATCTTTCTTATAAATACAGTGCACTAAAGCCTCAAAATTTGGATTATCTATTTTAATAATAGGTATTTGCTCTTTTACTAAATTGTTATTTTCATCATAATATGAATATTCTTCATATCTATTAATACTTTCTTTTTGGGGATTTATAATGTTTTTAGATATTTGCCAACTTTTAAAATTTTTAGCCCAAGTAAATACTTCATCAAAGTTAAAATTTTGAGAGCTATTATAAATACTTTCATGTATTTTTTCCATTATTTCATCTTTAGACATACTATGTTTTTCTGTAGCAGCATAAAATTCATATAAATATTTCAAATTATCTGGTATAGGATAATTATTACTAATTGCCTCTGTTGCAAGAAGATAAGCTTTCCTTACATTATTTGAAATGGTATTAAATAATATTTGATATGCACCAGCTTCAATATGCAAAAGATCATCTATTTCAAGTAACTTATAATATAATAGTTTTTTAGAAAAATCATAAGAAACTTTTGCCTTTTTCATTAAATCCTGTATAAAAGTGTAACATGGTATACCTGATGGTATTTCACCACTAAAATTACTTATAAAGGTTTTAAGTTCAATATCGGTAGGATTCTCTATAAAATACTCCCTTAAAGCATGTTCCTTTAATTTAACAAACACACTAATAAATTCTTTAATATCTATTTTACTTGAAAGGTTTATAATACGATCAATATATTTTTTATCATCCGCACTATTTAGTAAAGGTTGAATGTCTCTTAAAATCGTAGGATTTTTCTGAATAATGTTTATGTATTTTTTTAATTCCTCTAAATTATAAAGTGGCATAATATCATAGTTTTGAATAATTATATTTTTGCCCCAAGTATCTATAAAAGTTTGATTTAAACAATCTAAATTAATATTTTCTGTTTTCATATCAACTAAAATTTCATATATATCTTTATTTTCATTATATAAAGCTATTTCTTTTGTTCCAAAAATAACACCTCTTCGTATCAAACTTGTGATTTTGTAAAATAAAGTATTATTGTTTTCAAAAACATGTAAAAGAAAATAAAATTGTTCTTTCGTAATGTTCAAATCTTGTAAGCAAGAAATTAAATATATTTGTTGACTAAAACTAACTTTAAGTATTGCTTTATTTAACATAAAATCTTGATATTTTATATGTTTTTGATTTAAATTAGCACGTAATTTTCTTAATTGTGGATTTATAATAATCTTCATATATGCCTCCGAAGTATTTTATCATGTATACATTATACCATTAAATTTAGAAAAAATTCCATCTATATAACGTATTATACATATGCTTTCCATCTATATAACGTTTCACACTTCCATAATTAAACATTTTTAAAATTTCCAAGTCCATTGTCAATATCATTACAACACAAAACTATATATAGATTTTTTTTATTTCTTTTATGAAAGTATCTAAGTTTTCCTTAGCAATAGGTAATGGTAAGTTTTATCTTCAATAAAATATCCATTTTGAGGCATTTCACAAAAACAAAAAACGCTCGATTTCCGTTTAAAATCAAGCGTTTTTCAATATTTTTAACTCCGAAAATTGGAGCAAATTTCTATTTGGCAGGGGCGGAGAGAATCGAACTCCCATCTAAAGTTTTGGAGACTCCTATGCTACCATTATACCACGCCCCTAAGGCAAGAACATTATAACATAATTCTAATTAGCAATCAAGATTTTTAATCATATTATATTCTAGGTGATATAGTGATAATTTCATATAATACAAAAGAATTAGATTTACTTGCAAGAATAATGAGAGCTGAAGCTTTAAATGAAGGAGAACTTGGCATGTTAATGGTTGGTAATGTCGTAGTTAATAGAGTTCTTGCTAATTGTTTGACATTTAAAAATATTAATAGTTTATATAATGCAATTTATCAACAAAACCAATTTGTAGGAACCAATAGTTCGTTATTTCAGGCAAGTGCTACTACTCTAGAAAAAAACCTAGCTAAAAGAATATTGCAGGGAGAATATTATTATCCAGCAACTAATGCTCTATGGTTTTACGCTCCCAACAAAAATGAAAATTGTAAAAGTACTTGGTATAATCAAACTTTATCTGGAAGATATAAAAACCATTGTTTCTATAATCCTGACCCAGGAGTTTGCCAAGAAATTCATTAAAAAAGATTGCACAAGTTATGCAATCTCAATTTTATTGTCTTTAACATCAATGTTAATAGTAGAATTTTGACTTATTTCATTATTAATAAGTTTTTTTGCAATTAATGTTTCAAGTTCCTTATTAACTAATCTTTTTAATGGTCTTGCACCAAAATATTCATCATAGCCATTATCAATGAAGTATTTTCTAGCATTAGTTGAAAAAACTATTTTAACATTTATATCACTCAAACGTTTTTCAATATCTTTAATGATATTATCAAGTATTTGTGATAAATCATCTTTACTAAGTTTATTAAATACAATAATTTCATCAAGTCTATTTAAAAATTCAGGTTTAAAATATTTTGTAAGTTCTGAAGTTACTTTATCTTCCTCATTATTCAAAATATATTCACTACCCACATTTGATGTCATAATTATAATTGTATTTTTAAAATCAACTGTTCTTCCGTTAGAATCAGTAAGTCTACCTTCATCTAGAATTTGGAGCAATAAATTTAATACATCTGGATGAGCTTTTTCAATTTCATCAAATAAAACTATACAATATGGATTTCGACGTACTTTTTCTGTGAGTTGGCCTCCCTCTTCATATCCTACATATCCTGGTGCTGCTCCGATAAGTCTTGATACAGAATATTTTTCCATGTACTCACTCATATCAATTCTTACCATATGATGTTCATCATCAAAAAGTTCATAGGCAAGACTTCTTGCAACTTCAGTTTTTCCTACACCTGTTGGACCCAAGAACATAAATGAACCTATTGGTCTGTTTGGATCTTTAATGCCACTTCTTGAACGTATAATTGCATCAGATACAAGTTTTAATGCTTTGTCTTGACCTTTTACACGTTTTTTTAAGTTCTCTTCAAGATTAAGTATTTTATCTTTTTCAGAACTCATTAACTTAGAAAGCGGAATGTTTGTCCATTTACTAATAATACCAGCAATATCTTCACTAGTTACAACGTCACTTAAAATACTATTTTTATTTTCTTTTGTTAAATTTTCAAGTTTTAATTTAAGCTCTGGCAAAGTACCATTTTTAAGTCTTGCAGCAGTTTCTAAATCATAATTATTTTCCGCTTGCTCAAGTTCAAAATTACATTTAGAAATTTGTGATTTTACCTTTTTAATTTCTTCATTAAGGTCTTTTTCTTTTTGCCATTTTTCATTAAGCTTTTGTTCTTCACCTTTCAAGGTATAAAGTTCATCGTCAATTTTTTCAAGTCTTTTTATAGACAGTTCATCTTTTTCTTTCTTTAATGCTTCTTTTTCAACTTGTAATGTTAAAATTTTGCGAGTTATTTCATCTAAAGATGTTGGAACACTGTCCATTTGTACTCTAATTGTTGCACATGCTTCATCTACCAAATCAATTGCTTTATCAGGTAAAAATCTATCAGTTATATATCTATTTGAAAGAGTGGCCGCACTAACTAATGCTTTATCTTGAATAGAAACACCATGATATATTTCAAATCTTTCTTT
Source organism: uncultured Bacilli bacterium (assembly GCA_934096985.1). Taxonomy (GTDB): domain Bacteria; phylum Bacillota_I; class Bacilli_A; order RF39; family UBA660; genus UBA6448. The sequence continues at coordinate 20,907 of CAKONC010000004.1, forward strand.
TAAACCACGAAGGATAGTTATTGTATCTTCGACAGTCGGTTCAGAAACAACTACTTTTTGAAATCTTCTTTCTAGTGCTCCATCTTTTTCGATATACATACGATATTCATTTAATGTTGTAGCACCGATAACGTGAATTTCTCCACGAGCTAACATTGGTTTTAAAATATTCCCTGTGTCCATGGCACCTTCGACACTACCAGTACCCACTATTAAATGGATTTCATCAATAAACATTATTAAGTTGCCTTCACTTTTTTTGATTTCGTCTAAGACTTTTTTTAGTCTCTCTTCAAACTCACCACGATATTTTGCACCGGCAATTAATGATGCCATATTTAGTTCCCAAATAGTTTTATTTTTCAAGCTTTCAGGAACATCACCTTTTACAATTCTTTGAGCAAGTCCCTCTACGATAGCAGTTTTTCCTACACCTGGCTCACCGATAAGAACTGGATTATTTTTTGTTTTTCTAGAAAGTATTCTAGTTATACTCCTAATTTCATCATCTCTACCAATTATAGGATCTATTTTACGATTTTTAACGTCATCATTTATATTACGCCCATATTTTTCTAGGACATTTTCATTATCTTCATTATTTTGATTATACATTTTACATACCTCCTTTTTATACATTCTATTATACTCAAAAATTAGCACTTGTCAATATTAAGTGCTAATAGTATTATATTTAAATTAAAACTTTTTTATACAAAAAATATGAAAACATTTGTTATTTTCATATTTTAAGGTTTTGACCAATTTGAAGTGTATTTGACGTTAAATTATTTTTATTTTTGATGCTATCAACTGTTGTATTAAACTTTCTAGCAATTGCCCATAGTGTGTCACCTTTTTGTACTATATAAGTTGTATCTTTTGATGGAACAATTAATTCTTGACCGATACTTAGTGTATTACTATTTAAATTATTTAGTTTCTTAAGATTATCAACTGTTGTACCATACATATTTGCAATTTTATAAAGAGTATCACCTTTTTGTACCTTATATATATTTTGATTATCTGGATTTACTTTAGTACCTTTAATTTTTAGTCTTTGTCCGATTGATAAAAGATTTGTTTTTAAATTGTTAATAGATTTAAGTTCTTCAACAGTTGTATTATATTTCTTAGCTATGCTCCATAATGAATCACCTTTTTGTACTATATAGTAATCATTTTCTTCATTCGAACCTTTTAATGAATATGGCACGCCAATATAGTTTGCTAATGCCTTTACAACTGCTTCTGCTAAATCTTTCCAATTATTTTTAATTAAATTTACATCGTCACCAGTGCTATCTAAAAAGCCATATTCTACAATTAATGTTTCATTATTTGGCGTATCCCTTAATAAATAATAATAATCTTTCGATGGATTACTAGGTAGTCTACGTTGATAATATTTTCTAACATTTTGACCAGATGCCTCTAGTTCTTTAGCAATATATTTTGATAATGTATCTTTATTACGAAGTGCATAGATTATTTCAGCACCATCACCACCCCGGGAAAGATTTTATATGATTAGGCTATCATTTTTCCTTTATTTTACTGCATTTCTATTTTTTCTAAAAATAGTATAGGGGATGGTAAGATTGTGTGATTAACAATTTTACAACCCTATTTTTATTATTTAATTTATTTATTCATAATTAGTTTTTATATCATTTAGCACCTTGAATCTATATTGAATTTCTATATTTCTATCTTTATCAATATAAATATTTTTTACTAAAGTCTTTATGAGTTCTCTATTAGGTTCATCTAAATTCAAAAGTGATTTTATTTGTTCTTCATATTTTGCTATTTCTTTTGTATCTTCTTTAATCTGATTTTCTTCATTATCAATTTCATAAATTCTATAATTTAAGGCTGATATTTGTTTTTCCGTTTGTGTCGACAGTCTTGTATAAGTATCAACACTTATTATTCCATTAAATTTATCATCATATAAAGCATCAGATTTTCTTTTTAATTCATCAATATCATTTAATAATTGTTGCTTTTCTTTTTGCCTATCATTCTTTTCCTTTGTTCTATCTTGTAATACTTTTTCGGATAACTCTTTAATATTTAAACTATCTAAATATTTTTGACAAGTTGTTTTAATAACACTCATTATTTTTTCTTCTAACTTATCATAAGGAAAGAAATGTGGATAACATAAATGTCTTCTAGGGTCTCTTGCATATTTATTACAATTAACACTCCAATATTTTCCATCCTTATAGTTTTTATTTTTTCTATAAAGAACACTTAAAGAATTTCCACACTCTTTGCATACAAGTAAATTTTCTAATAATCTTTTTTCTCTATTACAATGTGTAGTTCTTACTCTTGCAGGAGCATTTTGTATCGCTCCAAATACAGCTTTACTAACAAGAGGTTCATGAGTATTTTCAACAATTATCCAAAACTCTTTTTCTAAAGCAACTTTCTTCTGAGATTTATAGCTTAACTTAGTTTGAACATTTTGTACCATATCTCCTGTATACATTCTATTTTTTAATAATTTATTTACTGAAGATATTGTCCATACATTCACTTTTTGTCTTGAAGATGATTTAGTATTTTTATACATACTAGGACTTAATATCTTATTATCATTTAGATATGATACTATATCACTTACTCCAGTTCCAGAATGAGCCATTTTAAATATCTTTTTAACAACAGGAGCGACTTCTGGATCAGGTATTAAATGTCCCTTATCAAGAGGGTCTCTCATATAACCATAACATGGTTTGCTTCCAATGAATTTTCCTTGTTCTTTCTTGTTTTTTAATATTGAACGAATTTTCTTTGAAGTGTCTTTACTAGTCATATCATTAAACAAAGCTTTAAATGGAGCAATATCATTATTAGCGCTTTCTAAAAATGTATCAACTTGATCTAATATAGAAATATATCTAATTTTCTTTTGTGGAAAATATTGTTCTACATAATAGCCACATTGTATATAATCTCTACCTAATCTTGATAAGTCTTTCGTGATTACACAATTGATTCGACCACTTTCAATATCTTTTAATAATCTTTGAAAAGAAGGTCTATCAAAGTTAGTTCCAGTAAATCCATCATCTACATATTCATCAACCAAAGTATATCCACTCATTTTTACATAATCCATTAATAAATTTCTTTGATTGATTATACTTTCACTCTCTGACTCATAAGTTTTATCTTCATCACTTTCTGATAATCTGATATATAAACCTACTCTATAAAAACTTGGTGCTTGTATTATATTGTTATACACTTACTACTCCTTCCAATGTGCATAACTTCAATAAGCAATATCATTATACCACAAACTTTTACTGCTTACTATTTTCTAACATCAATTTTAAGTACTCCTCTATTAAATCAACCAAGTTTTTATCTTTATCGAAAGTTTCAGTTATATTCACTAATCTACACCTCTCCTTTCATTTTATGAAATAAGAACGACTATAAGACTTTATTATCAAAATTAGAGCATAAAAAAATTAGTTATATTTCAAACTAATCTAGTAATAGAAAATATTATATTCTTTTAATCTATTTCGTTTTCGCTTAACATTTTGAAGTTCTAATTTGTAAAATTCTAGTTTTTTTAAATAATCTTTACGGAAATAGTTTTCACTTAACCATTTAACGCCTTCTTTAGAAATTATTACTTTACCATCTTTTAAATACTTAAATGATTGATTATTTCTTTTTTCCATTCTATTAACTGCAACACCAATAACATTTTTACTTCTATTAAAATAACTTCTTAAATCATATAAAGATATATCTTTATATTCAAATTCATTATGATGAAAATTAAGCTCGTCTTCTAATCTTAATATTTGTTTTTTAAAGAAAACAATTTCAGCATTTAAATAAAATAGATTGTTCTTTAAATAAACTTCTTCTATCCATTCTACAAGTTCCAATTTTAGATATACTACTCTTTCACCATTCTGAGCAAAATGTTCATCAATCCATCTCTCATTTGGATGTCTTCTTTCTAATCTTTTCACTAATCTCTTATACTGTTTCTCACTCATATTAAACTTCTGTAAAACACGCCACTTCTCCATTGATTTAAATTCCATATTTCTCCTTTCATTTCTTGTCACATTTTAGGTTACAATTAAATCCTCTTTTTAGGTTACATATTCGTGTAATACAATATATCAAGCATGGTGTATACACACCCGTCTAGCTTGTTAGGGAATATCCCTAAAACCCACTAATAGTCTCCGACATTTTTAAAAATTTTTAATCAAAATTTAATTTAATATTTCAATTATTTCATAAAATTCATTATCAATTTTTAAAAATATAACTCACCCTCTTTCTTTTGATAAAAATAAAAATGGACATAAAAAAGAGAGATAAAAAATCTCTCAAATAGTCCTTCTTTATAATTAATCTATATTACCATAATACCACAAAATAATAGGACAGTCAACGGACACTATTAAATAAAATAACTAACTAGAGGAAATCATTACTTAATTGCCCACACACCATTTTTAATTTTTTTAAACAAATCCACTTTATTATTGTAAGATGTAGAATCACTGCAATATCTTTGCAGAATTCCTCTAATAGTAGCTTTAATATCTTTATTAGTGAGTTTTTCAGGATAGTCATTTTCAATGATATCATACACTTTATCATATATTTGACTTAAATATGCTACTCCTCCTAAGCTTTGCAGAGCTTCATAAACAATATTAACCCAATTAGATTTCTCATGATATACTTCGTATTCTAAAACTTCTTTTTCCAAAAGTATATTTTTTTCAATTATTTCTAAATTATTAGAAGGATCATCACCTAACAATCTTATTGCATCAGAAATTAATTCTACTATTAAAAATTTCTTTCCGTTTTTTTCATTATATTCATTTTTAAGAAAATTATAATTTTCATTAAATGTTTTATCACGAGTAACAATGATTAAATCATCATGACAATTTTCTAAAATAGATTCCCATATAATTTCATCACAGCATGTGTTCTTATTACTCGTAGGTGGGTTTCCTATGTATTTTCTTTTAATAGCTCTATCAATAATATCTCTAGTTCTATCATAAGTGTTATGACAAAACAATAAATATAGTGAATAAACAGGATCTTTTTCAAAATCAAAAATTAATTCACTACATTTGTCTATCATGCATTTTATAGATTTATTAGCTAATTTCATATTTTCATAATAATCTTCAAAGCCATTTAAACTTGACAAAAAATTACCATCATATAATGGATTAATTTGGCTTTTTAAAGTATCTATAAATTCGTTAATAGTTTTTTCTCTATTTCTAAAAAATTCATCATATGATTGTTTAGTGTTTATAAAATATTCAAAATACTTTTTAAATTCATCTTTTAAATTAGAGATGTTATCATTTTTATTATAGCGATAAAAGTCCAAAAATATATTTGTATCAATAAAAATTTTAAACATAATAAAAATCCTTTCTCCTAAAATCAATCTGTTAAAAAACTTAATTTTTTAATCTTTCAATATTTTGTAATAATACTGATACTGTCCTTTCTATTTTTTTTAATTCGAACTCTATTCCACCAAGATTATCGTCTTTTAGTAATTTGTTAGAAAATGATTCATCAGTAATTTTTTTTCTAAAATTTGATATTATTTGAAAATTATTATCCATCTTACCAGAACCTGCTACTATGTCAAATCCACTATAAATATCTTCCTCACCTTCAGCTATATCTTTGAGTATTTTTTTTGATAGTTTATCATTTACTTTACTTATATCGCCGAGTTTTCTAACATCAATTGCCATTCTAATTTTATCACTTTTTATATCAGCAACTATTTTATTTTCCAACCCGGAAATTTCATCAAATGCTTTCTTTATTCCTCTATTTTTTAAGAGCTCTTCATAATAACTCCACTTATTCGGATGGTTATCATCTTTTTTTAACATATATTCATATACTGATAATAATTTTTTTATATCAGATATTTTCATTCCAAGTTCACTTGCTAATAATTCAGGAGTCTTATTAGATTTATTAATTGTTCTGTACAAATACCCTGCTTGCTCATAAGGATCCCAATCTTTTCTACCAATTATATGATATTGTCCTATTAATGCAAATATTGTTGAATCAGGTATATCTTTTGGCAATATTATTGCTTTTATTTTTGACCATTTAATTGGATCTTGTTTATATAACAAACGATAAGCAGCCAATCTACTATTTCCTTCTAATACAACATAATCACCATCTCTTACGATTACAGGATCTATTAAACCACCATTTGATTTAATAGATTCTTTTAATTGCTTAACATGATCTTTTTTACACATTAATTCTTCTATTTCCTCTTGAGTAGGAGTGTAATTATTACTATTTAATACTGAATATACCCTAGGATTTTCAGGATAAAACATTAATTTGCTCTGATCTATTTCATATTTATCTATTGGATATTTTTCTTTTCCTATAATTAAATAATCTTCTGTTTTGTTCATTTTACTACTCCTTAATATCTAGTATTTTTTTTATGAATTTATCATATGTGTAATCTGCAATATTCTCATAATCTTCAAGTAATATATCATTTTGAACTAAAGATGCTGCTTTTTGTTTACTTATTAACAATTTATGTATCCATTCATCAATACTACCTTTTATCATTATATTATAAATATTACATTCTTTCGTTTGAGATATTCTATGAATTCTATCTTGTGCTTGAAGATAATCATCTAAACTAAATCCTCTATCATAAAATATAGCATTATTAGCAACCGTTAATGTAAGGCCTTCTTTAGCAGATTGAGGGGTTGCAACTAAAACTTTTGAATTACCTTCTTTAAACTCTCTTATTGATTTATTTCTTTCATTAATATTCATATCTCCACTAATCTTTACAGCATCATACTTTTGAAATAGTGTACAAAAGTAATTAACATTATATATATAATTAGTCCAAATAATTACTTTTTCATCACGATTAATAATCTCTTTTACAATTGAAATAAGTTCTTTTTCTTTTCCTGATGCAAATTTTATATCTTCATTTATCATTTTAGGATTAGAAGTTATTTGCTCTAATCTTAAAATTCTTTTTAAAATTGGTGATGCGTCATCTACAACTTTATTGTTATTTTTTTTTATTTCTATCGCTAATTTATTTTTTAATTCCTCATACATAATTTTCTGTTCACTTGTAAACATTGTCCAAATATCATAATATTTTTTTTCTGGTAATGATAAATTCGCTGATTCTTTTGTCTCTCTAATTGAAAACTCACTTATTTTATCAAAAATATTAGAAATAAAATATTCAAACTCTTTTCTTTTTTCAGGATTCGTCGATAAATCATTAGATAAATCAGACTTTTTCTTAAAATCTTTAAAATTAGTCCCTAAGCTTTTCCCGTTATCTAAAAAATATATCTGAGCCCATACATCATAAGGCCGATTGGCTACAGGAGTCCCAGTCATTATAATCCTTTTTAAAAACTTTTGAGATAATTCAAAAAAATCTTTAGTTAGATTAGAATTTGGATTCTTTAACTTCGCTGATTCATCTATTATAACACCAACATTTCTTGATTTTAAAAATAGAATAAATCTGTTTTTCTCTAAAGAAATAGTTTCAAAATTAGTAATTAATATTCTAGATGGGCTATTAAATACATAATAATTACTGCTTCTATTATTAGTCAGTATTTTAGGATGCAAATGTGAATGAATTTTTATTTCTTCCTGCCAATTTTTAACCAATCCTTTTTTAGTAATAATTAACACAGTATCTATATCTTTATCAGATAGCCAGTATAAAGATATATCTAAAGCAATTTTTGTTTTGCCCAATCCTTGTTCATGGAATATTGCAGCGTAGTCTAAATCTTTTGCAAAATCAATTGCTTGTTGTTGATAAGTAAATGATTTTAGCTTTGATTCATAACTAGGTTCATTAGTTAGTTTAATTTTTTTCATATTCTTTGTACACCCCAACTTCATTTACAATTATCAATTTAATTTTTTTATTTATCAATGTTTTTAATATTTTATAAGCAGAAATAGAAGCTTGCCATGGGGTAGCAATTATTAGTATACATTTTTTACCATTTGAAGCATGAAGATTCAAATATTTTATATAAGATTTATATTGCTCAATACTATGGGATGTTTCTAAATCTTTTTCAGATTTTGCTTCACCAATTATAATAATATTCTTATAATTATAGTAAACATCCGCTACATAACCTTCCGGCATTCTAGTTACATTGCCTTTAATTTCATATATGTCACTTTCAACCAAAGCATTTTCTATACATTGAAATGAACAAACATAATTATATATTTTTTTTACCAAATTATGATGAATTTTCGATTCCATTATTCTTTATTTATATCCTCAACAAAGATATCAATATTCCCTCTTAAATCAATTAAGCTATCTTTAATTGGATTACTACCATTTCTTATTGCATTATACTCTTGAAAAGGCATATCATTCATTTTTTTTATCAACTCTACACATAATTGTTCTATTGAAACACCATTAAGGTCTCGATATTCAGGCTTATCAGTTATTACTTTCTCTAATGCTGCTTTTATATTGCTTTTTAATAACATCTTTGTTGCCTCTTCATTTTTTAAAATCTCTGGTAATCTACGTACATTAATAGCAGCATCTATATTTCCTTCTATTACCCATTTTGAAAAATCATCCAATGAAAATTTTGATAATAAAGCCTGCTTAATATTATTGTTTTGCAATTCTAAGAATTTAGAAAAGTCTCTTTGATCAAACATATCATCAGCTTCTAACAAAGGTCTATAGTGTTTCTCCATATCTTGATAAGCATTAATAAGTTTAATTATTTCTGATTTCTTCCCACCACAAAAGTCAATTACCTGTGTCATAGGCAAATTTTGCTCATTGCTTAAGTAATTCAAATACTTAGCCTTTGAATATGGATCCCATTGTCTTGGACCAACTAAGTGTGATTGTAACCTTATTGCATGAATTTGATTTTCGCTTAATTGTTCATAAACCATTGCTGGGATAATGTTCCAATTTCCCTCAACATTATTTTCTTTAAATTCTTTATATATTTGAACCCTTGTATTTCCCTCAATAACAACATATTTGCCATCAGACTGATGATTAACAATAATTGGATGAATTATCCCTTTATTTGTTTTTATTGAATTATATAAACTTGAATAATTAGTTTGATTTGAGTCCTCTACACCACTACCTAATGCCAATGCTAATTGTTCACTATTCAATGTATCTTTATCATACATTTCAATAAATTTTGCTATTCTAGGATTGTTCATGTCTAATTCAATATTCTCAATAACCAAATTCATAAATTTACAGTCATTTTTCATTTAAAATTCACTTCCTTTTAACAATTTATTAATGTTTTATAACTTATGTCTCTTACTACTTAAATGTATCTTGATCAAAAACAGTTGTAAGTTCCATAATCCATTTAATCCAAGCAACCACTGTACTTGTTCTTCTTTCAGCAGTCCCAATTGAATTAATTTCCTCTCTACTATCATAAATAACTTTTGCAATTTCTGAATAATCAAATTCAAAATTTGTTAAATATTGTTCAAGTGCGCAATAAAATGGTTTATGTGACAAAATAATGCTTATAATTGCAAGATTCTTATTTTTATGATTCATTTTCATTATTTGTTTACCTAACTCAGATAATTTATAATTTTTATCTTTTATCACTAATCCCAAATATTGAACAGCAGCTAAATAATAATTAGCCTGTCTAATATCAAATTCATAAATATCTGATATATCACTTGCTGATAGTTCTTGATTATTTAATTCATTTATTAGATCCAAAACTCTATAAAAAGAATTGGCTTGCGGAAAAGGAATACTATTATCTTCTTTAACAAATTCAACTTGACTCATAACATTCTGTATATCATCAACTTCAATTGGATTATATATTTCATCTAAAATATATCTTTTAATTTTCTTTAATTTAATACTATTATAGTTGTTTTCATCTAAAAATTCATAGATAAAGAAATTAAAAATATTATCATGCTTAATTAACATAATAGGCATTATCTCTTTGTTTGTAACTCTTTTCCAAACTTTATATGGATAATATAGTTGTCTTATTATAAAATCCTTCATATAATGATTTTTAGCTTCAAAAATTACAAATTTACTTATACCTTCGTAACTACCATCAATTTCCATTTGAGAACTTTGAACATTTATATCAAACTTATTATTATCTTTTAAAGATATTTGATAACTAAATTCACCTGTTCCCATTCTCCCCTGTATAGTAGGTACAACTTCTTCTCCCACGATATCCTCAATCATTCCGGAAATATATGCAGAATTCAATGAAATTGCTTCACTTGTGATATTACTATAATCAATAGTTGAAATATAGTCTGGTAAATATTTTGTTTCGACGTCTAAATCATTATTTAGCTCAACACTTTGATAATTTTGAAATTTACCAATAATATATGACCCACGTTTAATAGGCAATATGGCCAAATTGTTTTCTGCAAAAATAGATGGTAAATTTTCACTACTATCAAATTTAGTCATCAATCTTGGTTCTCTACCTGATTCTTTAATTTGATCAGCGGTAATTTCAAAAAAGCCATTTGTTTCTATTGCATTAATTATATTAAATTTTTCAAACAAATCGTTCCATGCTTTATTATTTTTTGTTATCCAATTTTCCAATAATTAAAACCTCCTCCACTTCACCACGTTTTTGAGCATTGCTATTAATGTTACGCCTAGCATTTACTGTATTAATTGTATAAGTTACATATTTTGTTTTGTCACTATATAAATTAACAATAAAGGGGGTTTTAGAATTACTTACCATAATGTAGCATCCACGTTCAATTAGTTCATCACACATATTTTTTAAACGTTGTTGGTCATCCCTAGAAAATCCATTTTTTGTATATCCAACAAAGTTAACTTGCTCATCATATTGATCATAGGGTGGGTCTAAATAAACAAATGATCCTTTAGGAGCATCAATGCATGCATCATAAAAATCACCTGTTCTAAATTCAATTTCATTTTCATTAAAATATTTATTTATTGCTCTTAAAACTGGCTCATTACATATACAAGGATTTTTATATGAACCAAATGGTGAATTAAATTGTCCTGCACTATTCATTCTGAACAATCCATTATAACATGTTCTATTAAGATAAATTAACCTAGCTGCTCGTTCAACAGAGCTCCATTTTTTATATTCATCAGTTCTATCAAAAGCTCTTATCTCGTAATAACTATCTGCATCATTTTTGGTTTCATAGTATTTTAATTTTTCTATCAATTCATCCAAATTATCTTTTATACATTTATAACAATTTATTAAATCTTCATTAAAATCATTTACAACTGCTTTTTTAGGTTGCAAATGAAATAATACTGCTCCACCGCCAATAAAAGGTTCATAATAAGTAGTAAACTTTTTGGGAAAATATTCCTTTAATTTAGGAATTAGTTGTCTTTTACCACCAGCCCATTTCAAAACCGGTTGCAAAATTAAATTTTGTTTTCTCTTCATTTTTACCACCTACATTCTAATAATAATTATATCATAAATATTTAAATATTAAATCCAATTATATCATTTTTCTTTATAATTGATTATGGATTCGTAAATCAAAATATCCGATAATTCATCTGTTAAAAATTTTATCCATTCAATTGTATAACTATAATCTTGATGTAAAGCATCAAATTGACAATATTGTGTTTTACAGCCATCTGATTGATATCCTTTTTTTCTAACACCATAATATTTCCAAGCATTAGTATGATGATGAGTTTTAAACTCTTTATTTATATTTTTTGAAACTATATTACAAACCTGTGACGGTTTATATTTATCTTTATTTATGACTGGTATCTCAACCGTTTTTTCTTTAATTAAAGTAATCGACTTTAGCATTTCATCATAGTCATTTAAATCAATATCTTTAAAATTTAAAAACTCCATAGATATATCACTTCTATTTTTATGATTCTTTAGCTTAGGAACTAAAAACACTTTAAAACTATATCTCATATCATTATAAATATCATCTGATAAAGCATTTCTAAAATCACAAATATATTTCCTTATATCATCAAAATTATCATTATAAAACTTTTGCATTGCCATTTTTTTTGATTCGCAATTAAAGTTAACCAATTGTAATGGAATAGCTATATTAGCTTCAAGGGAATATCCATTTCCATATACCTTAGTCAGCAGTTCTTCAAAATTTAATAACATGGCTTGACACTCTCCACATACCTCTAAATCTAAAGCTGGAATAAAACGATGTTCAATTTTATTTCTTAATCCTATCATAAATTTTAAATTATCTTTAATAGGCTCTTCAATTATATCTGTATTTTTTATACATTCAGAAAGTTCCCATGTCTTCTTATCTCCATCAATAATTATATAACTACCATCTGACTCCTTATAATAATAATCAATATCATTTTCTTCAAAAATTGAATGAAGTAATGATGTCCACGCAATTATCATCATCACAATGTACCCATCGGTTCTAAATTTAGTTTGAGGTCTATTATAAATATCAACTGCAAGATATGCTGATTCAATAGATTTCTCTAAATATTGTTCTGTTAATGGTTTCATATCTTTTTTAAATGGCTTTTCATTTTTAGATTGGTTTTGTGACATAAATCTTAAAAATGAAGATTCATCATATTTATTGATATTTTTAACAATATAGGCATCTTTTGATTTAAATAAAATTTTATCTTTCATTTTTTTATTATAATATGTATTAAATGTTGATATTTTCCAACTTGTTTGCTCAATAATTTCGTTCTTTGTAACTACTTCATCATTTTCAAATTTGATATTAAGTAATTCATATAACAACTTTAATTTTGAATACTGATCCTTTTTCATATACTACCCCAACTATTTAAAAAACGCCAATACAAAAACTTATAAAATAAGCCTGTACTAGCGCTCCCTTTTTAACTAATTACATTATACCATTTTTTTATATTTAAAAAAACATTTTAACTACTTTAACTATTTATTTTAATAATTAATTTTAAATAATTTATTGTGTATTAAAAACCGCACATGGAAACTCATGTATCCGTAAAGGTAATATGGATTAATCTTCATACGGTTTTTCATAGATTATATAATCATAATCAAATCTTCCATTATCATTCCTACTTTCAATAACTTTAAGATATTTATTTTCTTTCAACTCATTTAAAGTTTTCCTAATAGTATCTTTACTTTCAATACAAATACTAGTTAATCCTAATAATGAATAATCCCAACTATCTGGTAAAGATAACATCAAAGATAGTAATCCCTTCGCCTTTAAACTTAATTTTCTATCTTTAAAATGATAATTACTCATTATGGTATATCCTTCTTCTTTTTTTATTGCTTTTATTTTCATTTTTTTTATCCTTTCTAACATAAAAAAATTGTGTCCCCACAACTTTCAGATCAATCACTTTCTAATTTATTTAATTCGTCTACAACTTCTTCTAAAGTTTTTTTAGGTGTTAAATTTTCATAACTATTATCTTTTAATTTATTTTTATTTCCATATAAAATATAACCATTAAAAAGACCAACACTTTTACAAGAGCACCATATCTCTTTATTAATAACTTTATTTTCTATAATATCATCACATTGCTTACATTTTATTTTCATAGATAACAACTCCCATCTAAAATTTAACATTTTAATATTTTTTTGTCTATATATTCCAGTAAAATAAGAAGCTTATTAAGTTATACACAGATACCATATTTTAACCACATAATACGCGTCCTCGCCACCTGCATTTAAGTGATTAGATAAAACAATAACATCACTACTGTTGCCATAAAAACTTTGTGCTCTTTTTGGCCTCGTAGTTTGATCTAATAATTCATCAGAAGTTCGTGTCATAGAGTTTTCTATACCTAATTCATCTAATCTTTTTTTTATATAATTACTAATTTTTAAAGTATACTCTTTTTCTAATATACCATTACCTGATGAGCCACCATCTGCTCCACCATGCCCAGCGTCAATTACAACTTTTTTTGCCATAAATATCACATCCTATAATAATTTATGCTAAATAAAATAAGATGAAATACTAAGATAATATTATTGAAATGTTTCAACTATTTTTTGAATAGATGAAATTAATTTATCCATATTATTATTTTCATGTCTTGTATAACAATCTATTAGATATTTAGTATCAATTAATATGACAGATACTCTCTCATAATATTTATTACTATTTCTATTTTTCCAACTACTTTCAGAAAAGCCAACATATTCAACATTATTATTAAATTCAAATAAATTTTTATATTTGTTATATGGCAATATAAATGCACTATATATTTGCTTATATTCATAATTACTTTCAATATGCTCTGCATATGTAATTTGTTTTTGAACAGAGTCTGTATTTGGTAAATGAAATGGATTTTTAGTAATTCCATATTTATAATACTTAGAATCCAATATATAAATATCTTTTTCTACAGAAAAAATTGTATCTGGTCTTAAGTTTGATGATTCTATCACCTTATCAAAACCTAACATATAATATCTAGAATTAGGAAAATATTTGTCAACTTTTTCATTTCCATATACTTTATTAACCATATACTCCCAAATGTATTCATACTGATTTGTACCATAATTTTTTAGTCTTAATTTTTTACTACTTCCACACATTTCTAAAATTTTTTTCATGTTAATTAGCAAAGTCTTTTTATGATCATCAAATGTATGAATAATTTCCTTTTTTAATATTGTAATATAATAATTATACCTACCATTTATTATATTATTTTCTGGTACAGGAATATTTCCAAAAAGCCATCCAATGTACTCCACACTAATTTTAACACAGTAAGCGTGAATATCGGTAATTATGTTATCTTCTAAAGTATTTTTTTCAACGTAAGGATTTAAATATATAACATTTTTTCCACTAATATAAAACTTAGTGTTAAGAGTTTTTTTCCAATTAATCTTGCCACTTTGATTTTGTTTATACATTTTTTCTTTATCTGAATATAATCCATTATTCAAATAATCATTTATTATCCAAAGGAATGATTCAAATGGAACCTCATCATTTTTATATTTACTTGTTAATAGTTTTGGATCATTATTAATTAAACGATTGCCATCAGAAATTGTTTTTACTAAATTCATAATGTTTCTTCTGCACTCATAATTTTCTTTTGGTATTTCATATCCTAACGGAAAATATACTTTAACTTCATCATTTTTGAACATAATACCAACATAATTATCATCTATTGTATTAGAAGAAACAGCACATATATCTTTTAAATTTTTAATCTTTTTCATTTATATCTCTAACTAATAGTTCATCATTTTGATCCAAAAACATATCTTTAAAAATACGTAACTTGTTATCATAATAGGCCTTAGTAAGTTCATCAAATGAACTAATACTATCATCAAACCATAAACTTGGATCTATTTTTGCTATATCATCCCTTATATACAACAATACTTTTTCAATAAACTTGTCAATAAGATTCCTATCACTATTTAATGGAGTTGCTGATAATTCTTTTTCTGTAACAAAATATACCCCGATTTGTTTATCTTCACTATTTAATCCTGTAGGATTTTTTCTCATGATTTCTTTGTTAATAATATTTATAAAATCTTCCCATGTGTAAGAAGTACCCGGGATATACATTGAAGCTAACTTTTGATCATAAGCATTTTCTTTGTTAAAATCATTTATTATTCTATGCATTCTCCATCTTCTTTTCTAGGAAAATATATCTCATTTTCCCAAGCTGAATGACCAGTTGGCATATGCATCATACATTCAACATGACGCCACGCATGAGTAGGTGGTCTATGCATAGGATGAACATTTTTATTATCTAGTTGTTTTAATTTATTTCTATATTCTTTTTCTCTTATAATTGAATCTAAAGATGGTAAATCACCAATTGCTTCTCTCAAGGTAACAATTTTATCTTTTTTAGGTGGAAATTTCCATTTAACATTTGTATCTTTACGTGAAAATAAAAATATGGCTCTTTGTCTATTTTGAGGTACACCATAATCCATTGCATTTATTATTTGGTTATCATTTATATGATAATATTGTCCTAATCTTTTTTTTATATAATCTGGTATTAGCATTTTTTCCCCATTATATTGAATTGGAGTTTTTATTTGTTGAACCACATTTTCTAGTAAAGCAAATTTGGGTTTTATATCTAAAATTGCATCTATTGCGTATTTTATTAATGAATTTCTAGGATCAAGGGGATTTTTGTTTCCAGCTAAACTCATACCCTGACAAGGTGGCGTTGCAATTATAAAATCAACATTTTCGGATATTGATTTATCAATATATTATCATTTGTTATATCACCACAAATAACCTCTGTATTGGGATGACAATGTTTATAAAATTTGCATCTATTTTCTAACAATTCGTTTGCAACAACTATGTCTAATCCTAATTCTTCTAAATACGTTTCAGCTATTCCTACATTTGCAAATAAAGATAATCCTTTCATATTTATTACTCCTAACTCTTTGATGTGACACGATACCTTTAAATTTTGACACATACTTTAGTATTTTATAATAAGCCATATCATTTTCAAATGGATTGTTACGTTTTATTAATTAATTCACACTTTTATTTTCAAAACAATTATATCATAAAAAATGCAATTTGGTTTTTTAAAACTACTCAAATATGCAATTTTTTTTGCAAGCAAATTTTGATAATATTTATGAACATCTAAAATTTATTTTTCATATTAATTACGAGTATCATAATCATCTAGAAAACTTTTATATACTCCGTCTTTTTTTGTACCCAAAATACAATTTAAATTAACATTATTCAAAGCTGTAAAAATATTGTTATCAATATTTAAATTTACTTTTCTTAATTCTTTTATTAAATTTTTCATTTCATTTCTTTTACTTATGTTTTCATCAGAAATATCACAAGCTTCTGTAAATCTACATGCACAATTTAAAAAAGTTAAATCATTATAATTTTTCCACGATATAATTGCTTGTTCTTTGACTAAATATAGAGGTCTAATTAACTCTAATCCTTTATAATTTTCTGAGTGTAATTTAGGCATCATAGTTTTAACTTCTGAACCATAAAACATAGAAAGTAAAGTTGTTTCTATTACATCATCAAAATGATGTCCTAAAGCAATTTTATTACAGCCAAGTTCTTTAGCTTTGCTATATAAATATCCTCTACGCATTCTTGCGCATAAATAACAAGGGTTACCACTCACATTTGTAGTTACATCAAAGATATTACTTTCAAATATTTCAATCGGAATATTTAACTTTTTTGCATTTGCCTCAATCAACATTCTATTTGCCTTACTGTATCCTGGATCCATGACTACATAATGTGCAGTAAAAGGAAATTTACCATGACGTACTAATTCTTGAAGGCACTTAGCAAGCAAAAAAGAATCTTTTCCACCACTTATACATACCATGATATTATCATTTTCACTTATTAATTTATATTCAGTTATGCCTTTAATAAATTTACTCCATATATCTTTACGATATTTTGTAATTATACTTCTTTCAATTTCTAAATATTTTTCCATATTCTACTCCATCACTTATTAAAAAAACTATCATTTTGACAGTTTTCTTTTAGAATCTATATCTCTAATATTTTTATCAAACAAATACGTTTTTGCAAGTTGATAATCTCTTGCAGGTTCTTGTAAAAGTGTATATCCACATTCTTGTACTGCATTAAAATACGGATAATCTGTTTGTGGCACTTCAAATGTTAAAACTGTTATAGATGGTGATGCTACTTCCAAAACACTTTCAATATAACAAATAGTTTCTTTATAAAAAGTTTGTCTGGCTTCTTCATCTAAAAAATGTAAAACTACTATTTCTCCTACTATAGCATTTTCATCATCTCCACCAGCACAAGTACTAATCCTAGAATAAGCAAACGGATGATGATTATCATCATATATTGTTAAAAATTGTATATTTTCACCAGTTTTTATAGTATCAACAATTTCACCAGCTCTTTTATAATTTTCATCTAAAAAAGATACTTTACTTGATAAATTACCATTTTTAATATTTTTAACAGAAATTTTTCTAAAAACAGATGTTCCAAAGTTTTGCTCTAAAAAATCATAGTAGCCTTGCATTATACCAATATAATCTTCACTGCTTGGTTTTTTCCAACTATATTTCATTTTTTCTCCCCCAATCAATAAAACATATGACTATTCTAACATATTTTTTTTAAAAAGTAAAAATTGCTTTGATTATTTAGTAATTATGTTTACCAATTAATGTGTAAACAAATGCCCTACTAATTAAAATAAATAAAATTATATGCTAAAATATATGTAATATTATGTAGGAATGTAAGGTGAAAAAATGAGCAAGCAGTATATTTTCAAAACATTATTAAATTATTTAGCTAAAATAAAAGCATATGGAAACTTAGATACAGATGTACAAAGAATTTATAATATGTATGGCTTTGGCTATGATGAAGAAAATGATGCACAATTGCTAATGTATTTACAACAGTTTAACCAAGAAAGAAGTGTGCCATACATTGCTTCTGGTCAAAGTGGTTACTTTAATGATCAAATTGATGCAAACGGCTTATCAAATATAAAGGTTAGTGATCAAGATTTAGAAGATGCTAAATTTATATCTAGTTATTTTGGCAAGAATATTAATTATCAATCTAACAACGTACAAATAGTTTATACTACTTTATTAGGAACAACAGAGTTTAATTATGCCAGTCAATCATTTCCTGCAGGAATATTCGAGGATGTATTTCAATGCAGTCCATCACACGCACTCCCCATACAACCAAAAGTTGGAGAAACTGAGCAAGATTTTTACTTAAGACTTCTAATTTATCAAATGGATAGCATAAGCACTTTTAAAGTAGAATATAAAGATGAAGCTATATATAGAGCAACTCGATTAATAAATAATTTTTGTAAATCAAAAAACAGAGTTTATTTAATCAAACTAGAAGATGTATTAAGTCTTAAGGCAAGTTTTGGGGATATATCCGGTTTAAGAGATGGAAGCTTATCAACAGAAGATGCCAATCTTAAAATTCAATCTCTTGTTTCACTTGATGATTTATTAAATAATTATAACATATCTAATGATTATTTATATTCTGATCCCAACTTAACCAGTGAATATGGAATTGCATTGTATGGCAATATACCTAAAAGTAAATTAAAATATATTGAAGTTGAAAGAGCATATACATTAATGCAAAAAAAAGCTGTAGATATGGGGCTTCAATTTGGAGATGAAATTCCCAAAAGTTATAATAGTAGTATGACAATAAAATAATAAAAATGAATTTTAATCCATTTTACTAAAATAATTTCTTTTAATTAGTTCTTGTCAAAACTCAAGTATTTGAGCATTTTTTTAATTAAGCAATATCCCATGTATCTATACCTTTTTTCTAACAAATGAGTTAATGAATAGTTTAGAAAATTATAGAAAAATGTTAAATGACATTAGTCTATATAAATTTGAATTTAAAAAAAGTAAAATACTAAACAGATTAAATAGCTGTAACGTTAATGATAATACAAAAAATATAGATAATTAATACTTAAAAATAGTTGCTGAATTGATATCAAAAGAAGTTAATGTTTCATCTAATAGAAAACCATTTAAATAATCTCAATTAAAATACACTGAACACTATTGATTGTCAGGTGAAATTGTTAATGGTTGTCCAATTACTACTTCAATTGAGATTAAGCCAGAAATGTTAAGTAACAAATGGGGAGTTAACATTGTACATAAATATATGCTAGAAGATAGCCAAGAAGAAAAAGTAATAAATAAACAATATGATTTGCCAAACGAGGAAGTAATATTGAAAATATTAGAAAAAAATTATTTAAGAGATTTAAAGAATAATTATTTTAGTGATGATAAAATTCAAAAATATTCACATTGGGAGTTAGAATATAATTATTATTTTAAAATTTCTGATACATTTAACCGAGAACCTGAAGAAGTAAAAAAATAGTAAACGCATTAAACTGTGAAAACATAATTAACGAAGCATTAAAAAAAAGTAGATAAAATAATTAAACCAATGTATGATAAGCAAAAAATGTGATATTCAATAGCAGAAAACATTTATAAGTAAATTGAAAAATTACCAATTAATTTTGAGTTTAAGATAGAACAATTTTTTTAAGATTACAATATTGAAAAAAATGTAAATTTAATAGCTCAAAAAGTTATTTCATATTGTATAGTAAACAATGTTAAAATAATTGAAAAATTTCCTAATGCTGATATAGGTTTACCATGGAATAGTCTAAAAATTAAAAAATAAAATAAAAAAAAACACTATTTTTTTATTGAGTCTGTAAATAATTCCCTAATATGATGATTTTAATTTTATTATCAAAGTTTTTAATAAAAACATCATTAGAATAATTAAAAACAAGAAACATTATATTAATGATAATTACTTTAAGAAACTTAATATAAGTTATGTTTTAGCTAATTTATTAATAATATCATTTATAATTGTTGAAGTTATATTACAAAAATTACATATAAATTCTAATTTTTTATTTTAACCATTTTCCTATCTTAATTTTTATTTAATAATATTTACCATGGATAACATACAGTCTTTTTTATAAGATAATCTTTATATTACTTCGAAGCTCAAGCAAAATAGTTCAATACACAAAAAAACTAACCCAAATGGGTTAAATGTAATAAAAAAAGCTCAAAAAGTTCGAGCTTATTTTTTTATGGAGGAACCGACCAGATTCGAACTGGTGCTCAGGGTGTTGCAGACCCACGCCTTACCACTTGGCTACGGTTCCATAATACATAATATGCTTTTTCCTAAGCAATATTATTGTATTATATTTTTTTTTACATGTCAACTTTTTAAATTAATAATATACTTTTGGTTTCTTATAATTACAATTGCTTGAATAATACTTGCATTTTTTATATCTTTATTAACTTCAAAAGCTAAAAATTTCGTATTATACGTTGGAGTTACATTATAGTATTCATCACTATAAACTTTATCACCAACTTTATACTGAATTTGCACAAAATTTTCGGCAAAGCTACTTATTAGGGAATTACTTATTCCATAATTTGAGGTATCGTCAATAAAATAATCAATATGTAATGTTAGTATATAATTTCCTAACCTTTTGCTATCATTTTTAGCAGCTATGGCATCATCATAAATATTACAACTATCTTTATAACACTTTTCATAAGTATAAAAATATGTTTTGTTTATCTCATATTGGTCAACTTTTAAATACGAGTTGGCTAAGTAAGTATCCTCAAAAGTTACTTTTTCACCCAGTTTATAGTTGCCATTAAGTTTTAAATCATTAATAAATTTAGTTTTTAAACTTACATAAATATGTTTTGTAACTGATTCTTTATTAGTTATAACTGTACCATTATAAATATCAAGTTTATATCCCTTGTGAGCATCTTTTTCATCAATTTTATACACTAAAGCAAATGTTTTATCAGTTTTATGTGTAAATGATGAAATAACATTTTCTGAAGCAAAATCTATAAAATATGATGAATCACTAAGCGTTGGCTTAATTATTTTGTCACCATATGTTAAGTTAAACTGGTTAAAATCAATTGATCTAGTATAACCAGTATTATTAACAAGATGCACTTTGAGAACAACATAATAATACCCTTTATTTAAAATATTTCCATGATAATCTAAATTCGTTACCATTGTATCTAGTATAGCAATATTTAGCCCATTATAAGTAAATTCTCTTCCTGTACGATAAGATTGATCATAGTTTACATGACGATTTTTTATACCCGAAACGACTAAAGCGACTGCCACAATACTTAAAAATATTATTACAAATAGCTTATTTTCTTTAATATAATACCCAAACTCTCTCATACTGCGTCGAAATTTTCTTTTATATTTATAGCTATTTAAATTAATATTAACTTCTACTTCCTCGGAATCTTCAAATCCATAATGCATCTCTTTTAAATCACTTTGGAAATTAAATTTCTTAATGTCAAAGCCTACAGTTCTAATTATGCTTATTATAAAAAATATTATTTGAGGAATAATGTAAATCATCGACAAGTCCCTAATACTACGAGAAAGTCTAGCACTAATTAATTCCTCAACTAAACTACCTAAAACTGACTTAATATATATAAGAATAACAAAAGAAATTATATAATAAATTATCATGCAAAGGTATACTTTAGTTGGTTTATTTTTGTGTCTTAAAAGATAATATATTGCTCCTGATAACAAAATAATGATTAATAAAATTATGAATAAATATGAAGGGGCATAAGTTTCTCCAAGACCTAATATTATATTTGAATTATAATTATTTTTTACATAATCCATAAAGAATCTAATGATAAGAGTAGTTCTATAAATTACAAAGCCAATCAAAAAAGATAGAATCAAATGAATAATTCTAAAACGTTTAATTAAAAATGCATAAGGCTTTTTTAGTATCACTCTATTTCACCATATTAATTGTATCACAAAAAAAAAATGGTGCATAGACCATTATTTTATTTTCTTTGAGAAACTAATATTTGTCCTGGTAACAGATAAATAGTTTCATTTTCTTTTATAACAACTTCTTTATTTTTTTTAAACATATCACTAACAGTTTCCAGTGTATCACCTTCCGCAGTAATATAATAACTATATCCTGACACTGGTAATAAAATTACTTGATTTGGATAAATATAATCGTCCATATTAAGACCATTAATTGAAGCTAACAAGCTTGGATTAATATTATATTTTTTACTTATTCCATATAAGGTATCACCTTTATTAATTGTGTAAGTATCAAAATACTTTGCTTTATTTTTAGGAACTATTATATCCATTCCCTCACGTAATGACTCACTATAATATAAATTGTTTAAATCTTCAATATATTCTTTATTTGTATGAAACATTCTTGCAATGTCTTCTATAGTCTCATTTGATTTAACACGATATTTTTCAAACATATTTTAAAAATCACTCCTAATTTAAAATATGTAATAAATTTAAAAATGCTAATCAAATACATAAATATTGTTATAATTAAAATTCCACTCACTATAAGAAAGAAGCTTGCTTATATTATTTTTATCTGCATAATACATTGAATCTTTTGATATAAAATAACAATCGTTATCATCACTTTTTACTACTTTTGAAACTTTCATATCTGTAATTTTTATCTTATTTACAGGAGTTACATAATATAAATTTTCATTATCCAACTCATAATAAAAATCTTTTTTAAAAATAAAACTTACATTTCCTTTGTCAAGTTTGTTTTTACTAATTTTTTTCCAAACATTATTATCATATATTCCATAAGAAGTATTTCGAATAAAGTTTTTAAATGGATTAATTTTATATTCTATATTTTCCTGCATATCATATAAATAAATATATTTTTTATGTTTCCCTAAAAAGTAACTGTTAAAATATACATTGGTATCAAGGCTAACATCTTTTACCTTGTTATTTGAGGTATTTAACAAATGCATTTTATTAAAATAATATTTATTATTATAATCAGAAACCAAAATATAATTGTCAAATATAAATACTAAATCAATATTATATAAATCTTTTTCAAACAACTTAATAATTTTTTTACCTTTCTTATTAATATTAATAAAACCTGTATAATTCCATATATAATAGTTTGCTTTATAATTATAAATATTTATGTTTTCAAATGTATCAATAACTTCACTTTCAAAACTTTCATTGTAATATATACTTTTATATTCATCATTATCTTTGTTAATATAAAAATCCTTAATATCATAAGTTTTAATTTTTATCAAACCATCTTCTTTAGTTATTTTTGATATTTGTCTATGTTTATTAAAATATTTATCTTTTACTGCATATACATATTCATCATTTTCATATTTTATCACAAAAGAATATATTTTGTTTTTCTTATCATACTTTTCAGTAATCTCATATCCATCAACGTTATAACTATTTTTGTAATTCTTTGGTATAAAATATATTACTAAAAATAAAATAAAAATTGTTAATAAAAAAAATATGAAAGAACTTAATCTTTTCATATGCTACGCTCTTTATATTTTTGCTTTTCTTTCATCATAAACTCAGATATTTCTGTTTCTATATCATCCAATGAACTTTTTGATAGATTTGATATAGTAATCACCTCTTTAACAGTATCTATGGTTATTTTGCCAAATAAGAGCCCTTTGTAAATACGCATGTCATTATATAAATCCGGAGTTATTTGAGTATATATACTACCGAAAACTACTCTTTTTTGACCTATTAAAAGTCTTTTATTAGTTAAAACTACTACACATGTTGTAAATAAATCATACCAATCTTCATTCTTTTGACCACAAAAAACGTATAAAACTTCTTCTCCAGGGTTAATATAACCTTCTACAACATCACAGTGTTTTTTTAAACGCCATGCAATAGTTCCAGGATATTTTTGCTTAAACTCTAAAGCCTTTTCATAAACAATACTCATTATACTTCTCCTTTTTTTACTTCCAAAACTTTTGTATTAGAAAGTTTATCATGAATTGATTCTTTATTATAAAATAACACTACATCAACATAGCAGTAAATCATAAATATAATCGTTATAGCTAAATTTAAATAAAAATATGTAAAACCTTTAAATAAAAAAACTACAATTACTAATAAAATACTTGTTAATGGAGTATATAATACAATGCTTGTCCAAATTGGGTAAAATAAAGTTCTTATTAACAAATTATGAAATTTAAGTTTACCTTTTTTACTGCATATTTTTAATTTGCATATTTTCTTGCCAATAGTTTGCCCATTAAATAAAAGTGGAAATGCTGTAAAATAAGCTATTATAGTAATTATTTCAATAATTGAAGTACTAACCGAATATTTCGATAAATCATGCATTATATTAATATATTCTTTGTTGAAAAGTTGTTTATAACTAATATTTTCACTAGTTTCTATATTCTCTGTATAATAAGCCTTAAACTTTTCACTAGTTTCTATATATTTTGAATTATAGGGATTTAAAATTTTAATTTGACTAATTAAAGTAACAAGTACTGATATTATAAGTAAATCAATTAAATATGCCGTAAATCTTTTAAAATTAATATTTTTCATATTGCTCCTTTATAAAAAAGAAACTATTACCTAGTTTCTAATATGTTTTTGAATTAGATCCCAAAGTAACGTTTGCTTTAAGAGTTTTGCCATCTCTAATGTATGTAATAGTAACCTTATCACCTACACCATAATTATACAAATAATATCTTAAATATGCAACACTAGTTACTTCATCATCATTAAGTTTAACGATTATATCTTTGCTTTGAAGTCCAGCTTTTGCTGCTGGGGAACCTTTTTCTACATCAACAACAATTACTCCTTTAGTAATATTGTTTTCTTTAATTAAATTATAATATTGTGGATAATTATCTGCAACATTAACCATTGATATTCCTAAATAAGGTTGAGTAATTTTTTCTCCACTTATTAATTTTTCAGCATAAGATATTGCTGTTTCAATAGGAATTGCAAAGCCCATACCCTCAACTGATTCTGCTACAAGTTTTAGTGAAGTAATTCCAACAACTTCACCATTAGCATTACAAAGCGGTCCACCACTATTACCAGAGTTTATTGCTGCATCTGTTTGCAAAACCTTCATTACATAATCTCCACTATTAGAAAGGTTTACTTCAACCATTCTATCTTTTCCAGAAATAATTCCCCTTGTAACAGTCCAAGAATAAACACTATCAAGTGGCGCTCCTACCGCAAAGGAAGTATCTCCAACTCTTAATGAATCACTATTACCAATTTGTGCCACAGAAATAATCTCTTTTTTATTTACTTTTAAAACTGCAATGTCAGACAATGTATCAGCTCCAACTATTTCAGTTTTTTTAATCTTTCCATCAGTAAATGTAACATTTACTTCATCACCACTTTCAATAACGTGATTATTTGTTAAAATATACGCATTATCTTTTTCAGTTTTGTAAACAAAACCAGTACCACTTGCAATCATCGTGCCATTTTGATATGTAGCTACAATAACTACTGAATCATATACTTTTTCAACAGCATCAGCAATACCAGTATCTGTTATCGTAACATTTTTTTCAAGTTTTGTAACACTTGAATTTATTATTGTAGGATATTTATACATTATTCCATACATAATTAAACATCCCACAAAAAACATAATTATGCAAAGTATAATACTTTTATTTTTGCTTTCTTTTTGAATCATTATTAATCCATCCTTTCAATTTCTTTATAGTTTACTGGAAATCCCATAGCGTCTAATACTTTATCAACATCTATAGAGTGAAGTTTACCAGAAAGTCTATCTAATTCATATTCAATCTCTTTAATACACAAATTAAAATCATCCCTATTTAGTATTCTTTTTAAAATAATAATTAATGCAAATAAATCATTTTTTCCGTAAATATATTCACCATCCATTTTAGGTATGTTTAATAATTTATGATAAATAGTATTTCCTATAACTATTTGTGTTTTATTGTTATAGCAAATATCTTCGTGAGCACATAAATTACGGTAATTAGCAAGTATAGGTAAATAACTTTGAAAACTATCTATATCAATTTTAAAAATATCTGCAATTTCTTTTTTATCTTCATTTTGAAGTATTGTATATAGTTCCCCAACAATACCAAATGATAATACTTTTACAACAACCCATAATGGTATATAACCATAATTATCAATAAAATGGCTTGTAGCAGAATGTTGTTTACCATTAATGCTTATCTGTCTTTTCATTTTATGAATAAGATCATTTATTTGTCTGTTTCTAGAACTATCATGAACAAAGTTGTTTTTATTTAAGTAATTCTTCTCTTTGTACCCATGATTTTTACTCATTACATAAGCCATTATACTTTTTAGATTATTTTCAAAGACTAAAATGTTTTTAAATAGAATATTCCTAAGTTGCCTATCAAATAAAAACATTGCATATATTTCCTCAAAAGAAGTTTCTGAATTAAATCTTCTATCAGATAAAGACTTAACAAATAAAAAACGATAACCAGTTAAAAAAAAGTAGTTTTCTCTAAGAAGTATAGTTTTAGCATATTCTATATCATTTATAACTAAACCTTTTTCTTTTAAAATTTCAACTTGTTCATCTAAAGTTTTAAATGTTTTCTCCACTGCTATCACCTTTTTATTATATAAATAATTATAACATAAATATAATTATTTACCACCATTATTTAAGAAAAATATTTTACGATTCCATTTGCAACAATTTTAGCAAATTTTTGTTGATAACTTGTTGATATAAGTTTATTTCTTTCTTCCTCATTTGATAAAAAACCACATTCAATTAGTACACCAGAAATTTTTAGTTTCGAATACATATAAGTTTCTTTAGGAATAAGTTTTACTTTTCTTGAGGTATTTAAATTATCATTTAACTCTTTTTGAATGATATTTGCTAGATAAATATTTTTTCCATTATAAAATACTTGAGGTCCATAATATTTAGTATTATTTAGATAATTTAAATGTATCGATACATAAATATCCGCATTGCTATTATTAATAAAATTTATTCGATTGTCAAAGTCACTTTTCTTTCTATAAATTGCATTAGGACTAGATAAATCATAGTCTCCACTTCTTGTCAGTTGAACGCTAGCTCCCATTTTTTCTAGTTCATCTTTTAAATATAGACTTATTTTTAAATTTATATCTTTTTCATAAATATCATTGTATATTGTTCCAGGATCTAAATTACCATGGCCTGGATCAATTACTATACTTTTACCTAAAAGATATAATTCATCTTTACTATTCACCGAACAAATAAATATTGTAAAAAAAGAAAATGTTAAAATAATATAATACTGATATTTTTTCATACTAAATTATATTTAACATTTTCAATTTAAAAACTTAATTATTCATAATTATTTCTGACTTTTAGTTTTTTTTAAAATCTTTCTAATAAATTTACTAATTTTGTAGTTTTCCTCTTTAATATTTTTTTCTTTTTTAGTTAACATTCTATCTCCTTATTGGTAATGAAATTTGTGAAACGCTTTCTATAGAAAGTTTTTCATTAGCTAATTTTTTTACTTTTTCTAAAGCAAAATCAAATGCAATACTGCTTTCCTGCCCATTATGTCTATAATCTTCATTGATAAAGTATTTTTGTTTTTCTTTTAAAATACTGTTATAAAGTGTATTTAAGATTTTCATTCTTAATTTTTCATCGTTGATAGACATTATTACCTGTTCTATTTGGTTAAGTATTCCCGTCATTATTTCTGAAGAGAAATATGTATCTCTAATAACTCTATGCTTATCATGATTTCCTGCTCTATTATTTTCAAATTCACATATTATTTCTGAAATCAGTTTTGGATTTAAAGTTCTAGCAAATTCACTTAGCAATGCATTTATATGACTAATTGAATTTTTTGCACATCTTTCACGATTGATTTTTACTATTGGTATATTAAAATCCTTTGCCGCTTTGATTGATTCTTTTAATTGTTGCATTTGAGTTTCCTTTTGCTTTTGTAAATATTCTAACATACCTAAATCACCACTGTATTTTTGCATATAAAAATCAATATCTTCATACTCTTCGACATAAACTATATAATCTGGATTTTTTTTATAGAATAAAGGATTGCTAGATAAATCTCTTCTTTCATATACAAGTTCATTATAATCTCCTCTTGTATTATCTAGCATTATTTGAGGACTAGTAAATTCAATTCCATAGCCAACTCTT
Source organism: uncultured Bacilli bacterium (assembly GCA_934096985.1). Lineage (GTDB taxonomy): Bacteria > Bacillota_I > Bacilli_A > RF39 > UBA660 > UBA6448. The sequence continues at coordinate 49,873 of CAKONC010000004.1, forward strand.
CCAATAGTATTCAAAGTTTGTCCATGAATGTTTCTATTATTTCCGTTATATTCTTCCTCGGCGATGTTAAATCTTTTACTTAATGGAGTTGAATTTATATCTTTTGTTGAACTTAATAAAAGCATATTTTCATCCATTGTAGAAAAACCAAATATAACATTTTTTACATTAGCCATAGAAAGATTATCATTTCCAATTAAACTACAGCAATTACCATGTGATCTTATTGTAGGGCTATTCCAATATTCTCTATAATTTTCTTGATTTCCAAAATTTGACTGATAAGCTCCTATAGCAGTTACTATCATCTTAAAATCAGTGCCAGCATCATAAATTCTTACACCATCAACGATTATTGGTTTTCCATTACATTTATATACTGAATCATTGAGCGCTAATGCAAACTCTCTTCTTAAGAAATTTTCAAAAACAGAAAGTCTCATAAAATTTGGTTTAGGACTCATACCTTGAGAAAATTCTTTATACGCTTCTAACAAAATAGAAGCATCTTGTTCGTTAATTATTTCCATAATAGCATTATACATCTCAAATAAATCTTCATTTTCAGAAGTTTGTTTAAGACTACTTAAATCGTATCTACTACAAATAGATTTAGCACTTATTAAATCAATTCCAAATGCTTTAAGTAAAAATGCACTTTTTATAACATTAATGTCCATATTAGATTTTGTTTCTTGCTTATTAATAATTGAATCAATAGTTTGATAAAATACACCATCAGGTTTTGTGAAATCACTTAAATCTTGAGATGACGTTACGTTCCATGCAATATTTGATGTATATAGATATAATAAATTATCTAATTGCTCTGGTAATAAAGATTTGCCATGCATTATATCAACAATTAATGACTCAATAAGTTCATCATATCTATAGTATTGATTTTGCCAACATGTATATGGAGTAATTACTCCCATTTTGTTTGCTATTGCCGCAAGTTGTGGAATTTTATAAGAGATACTTTGACCAAGTCTTTCATATAATGCTTTAAATATGTATAACTCTTCCTCCGTTAAAGAAAGTATTTTTTCTTGAATATCTCTATTTGCTACAATCATATCTAAAGAATCACTTAAAAAATCATATTTCGAAGATAATATTCTTACATCAATTGTTTCTGTTAATTCTGAATTATTTGTTAAAAGTTTGTTAAATTTAGCTCTTTCTTTATCAGACAATTGGACTAGTCGAAATAACTTATTTACCTCATCAAAGTTATTTGCCCATTGTGCAAAAATTATTTTATCAAATATATTTGGAATTCTTTCTAAATATTTATCTATATTTTTGTATACTCTAATTTGAATACCATAGTATTCTTCAACAACATATTCATCACTATAAATAGCTTCTTTTTTTAGTTTATTTAATAGTTCTTGATCAATATCCAAAATTACCTCCTATAAAAAAAGTGAAATAATTCACTATTTATTACAATCAGATGTACAAACATTTAAACTAGTATCATCAAACATTTTGCTTAGTTTATTTTTTAACCCATCTAAATCTTCATTTTTCCAATATTCATCAGGTGAATCATAACCCTTTGTATCTTTAGACGTTTCATCATCAAAGCCCACTATTTTGCCATCTTTTACTGCTATAACGGTAGGAACATATACTCTTTTATTTCCCTCATCATCATAGCTAAGATAATCACTTAAAATATTTACAATTTCTTTGTAATCACCTGTATTATTTTTTCTATCATTTAAAATATTTAAATAATATATTTTTTCAGCACCATTTTTAATAGCAACTTCATTTAAATAAGTAACATATTTTTTGCACCAAGGACACTCAGGAAAGCCTAAATAAACCACACCGGTTCCATGTTTTAAAATATTAATTATCTCTTCAGAAGTTTTGTAAACAAAAACGTTATCACTAGTTACAGTTTCATATTCTTCAGAGAATTTAACATTATCTTTAATAATTTTGTCTTTTTTTAAGCATAAAAAATAAACACCTATAAAAGCAAAAGCTAGAATTATTATTCCCACTATAATATATTTTTTCTTATTCATTTACTATCACATCCATATCTATAATAAAATAAATTTCAAATATTTTCAATAAAAAGTCATAAAAAGACCTCGAATTAACGAGGTTAGAAAATATTTTTTAACGTTTAGAAAATTGTGGTGCTCTACGAGCTTTTTTAAGACCATATTTCTTTCTTTCTTTAACACGAGGGTCTCTTGTAATAAATCCAGCATTTTTTAAAATATGTCTATAACTATCATCACTAGATTGATCAGTATTAGCATCAAATAATAATAATGCCCTAGTAATACCTAAACGGATTGCACCAGTTTGTCCTGAAAATCCGCCACCACTAACTTTAATATCAATATCAAAACGATTTAAATTATTGGTTAATACTAATGGTTGAGTTAAATCCATAACTAAAGTTTCATAAGGCATATAGTCATGAACATCAACACCATTAACAGTTATATTACCAGTTCCACCTGTTAAAGTAACTTTTGCAACACTACTTTTTCTTCTTCCAGTAGCAGACCAAGTTTGTTTCTTTGCCATTATATCCTCCTATTATATTTCCATTTCGATTGGTTTTTGAGCAGCATGTTTATGATCTGCATCAGCATACACAAACAACTTTTTACCCATTTTACGACCAAGTCTATTATGAGGAAGCATGCCTTTAACAGCTCTTTCCATCATTTCTTCAGGATAATTTTCAATCATAACTTTAGCAGTTCTTTCTCTTAATCCTCCTGGGTAACCTGAATGGTTATAATATTTTTTGTCAGTTAACTTATTTCCTGTTAAATTAACTTTGTTAGCATTAACAATGATAACATAATCTCCACAATCAACATATGGTGTGTATGTTACTTTATGTTTACCTCTAAGAATGTGAGCAGCTTTAGTGGCAACTCTACCTAAATTCTTACCTTCAGCATCAATAACATACCATTTTCTTTCAATATTTTCTTTTGTTTGTAAAAATGATTTCATAATATTTTCCCTTCATTATTCCATCGTTTTAATCTTCCCAAAATCAAAACAACTTCATAAACAAATGTACCGATTATGATTATATGAAAAAATATCAAAAAAGTCAAGAAAAATAGGCACTTTAATAAAAAAACTAATACCAAACTTTATTTAAATATAGTCCTTCTGCGGGTGCTGTGGGTAATGTTTTTTTATCAATAGTATCAAGCATTTTTTTTAATTGCTCACTACCCGTATTATACTTACCAACCTCAATTAATGCTCCCATTAAATTACGAACCATATATCTATAAAAACCAGTTCCAATAAAACTAACTTCAACCTTATCATCCATTTTTTTCCTAAAAGTAATTGAATAAATTGTTGTTATTGTTTTATCATTATCTCCGGAAATAAAGTTATTAAAGTCATGTGTTCCTAAAAAAACTTTAGAGGCTTCTTTCATTAGATTTAAATCAAGTTTTTGTCTTGGTTGATAATAATAAAAATTAAGACAACTTTTAAATGATCCCAAATTAATCTTATAAATATACTCTTTTTTTTGTGCAGAAAGTCTTGCGTGAAAGTTATCACTTACATTTTTTACTTTTTTTATAATTATATCAGGATTTAAAATTTTATTTAATTTATCTTTTAGATTATTTATATTACTATTAACATCAAAATGAGCTACTTGATTATTTGCATGAACACCAGCATCAGTTCTTCCCGAAGCTTTTATTGTTATTTCATAACCAAATATTTTAGAAAGAGCATCCTCTACAGTTTTTTGAACACTTCTTACATTATTTTGCCTTTGTAAACCACAAAATTTTGAACCATCATAACTAAAAATTATTGCTTTTCTCATTTTATTCAACACTTCTTTCTTTGTGCTTCTTTACTAGTGCTGCCATTTTTATAAAATGATGATTAACTCCAGATTTGCCAATCTTATAACCATACTCAAGTGATGCAATATTTGCTATTTCTGAAAGGGATATTTCAGGATACTTTTTTCTAATTTCTAAAATAATCTTTGTATTATCATCTAAAAGACTTAATAAATCATTTTCGATAATATAGTTAATTTCTTTTAACTGCTTTAAGCCGGTTTCTAAGGATTTTGTTTGATTTGAAAGTTCACAATTATTAAGTCTATTAACCATATTTTTATGATCTCTATATATTCTTATATCTTCGAAAAAAAACAAACTATCTGTGGCTTTAAACATTTTTAATATATCTGAAATGTTATCACCATTTTTAACATAAACTACGAATTTATATCCACGTGTTATAATTTTTGAATTCATATTAAAATATAACAATATTTCATTTATTTCTTTAGCCAGTTTTTCATTTTTACAAATATACTCTAAATGATACCTGCTTGTTTGAGGATTTGTAACATTGCCAATTGCTAAAAATGCTCCCTCTAAAAAGGCAATTTTTTCTTCATCACTTTCTAAAAACGAACATTCTTTGCCAATATTTAAAACTTCTTTTATATGATTAATATTATCATTTATAGTTAATATATATATTTGTTTAACCCTAAATCTTTTTTGGATTCGTACAGTTATATTACAAGACATATTAAATACAGTTTTTATATCTTTGTATATTTTCCTAGCAACCGATGCATTTTCAACTGTTATAATAATGCTTTTGCTACTTATTTTTGAATTACATTTTATAAATGCTTCGAGTTCACATCTAGCATCGATTAAAGAGTACTCATTTTTGGATATTTCCTCTTTTAAACTTGTATTAAAAGTCATTATTTACCATCCATTAAATAAGAGAATATTAAATAAGCAGTTTTTAAAGCATCATGACGATAATAATCATTTTCTATTACATATAAGGTATCTTTGATAACATGTACATCCTTTAAATTTTCCTCATCTAAAATAACAGGATCTTTTTGTTCATTAGTAGCGTATTTCTTTGATAAATTACTACTCATTGGCTTATCATTTGCTACAACAATATCAAGTTTACCACCATCTAGATAATTTTCAATAATTTTAATGTGATCTGATACTTTAAAGCCGTCAGTTTCACCAGGTTGTGTAAATAAGTTACATATATATAGTTTCTTTGCTGGTGATTCATTTATCTTTTTTACCAAATCTTTGTTGATAAGATGTGGGATTATACTTGTATATAAACTCCCCGAAGAAAAAATTATTAAATCAGCATTATCAACGGCTTTATTAACTTCAGGATTTACAACAATGTCCTTATCATACTCAATTTTTACAATTTTACTTTTAGAATTTGTAACCTGTTCTTCACCTACAACTTTTTTTCCACTTTCAGTAATACCTACTAAATTAACAGAATCTTCAGTTAAAGGTAAAATTTTACCATTTGTAATATCTAATAACTTTTCTAATATTGGCAAACTACTTGCAAAATTTCCTTTAATATCCAAAAGAGCAGTAAGAAGTAAATTTTTAATTGAATGGTTACCCAATGTTTTTGACTTTGTAAATCTATAATTCAATAAATTTTCTAAATCATTATCTACATTTGCCATTGCAAGCATAACCTTTGTAATATCTCCAACCGCTGGTATATTCATTTCTTTACGTAATCTTCCTGTACTTCTTCCATTATCCGAAACAGAAACTACCGCTGTTATATCAACTGGAAAAAGTTTTAAACCTTTTAATATCTGAGAAAGGCCACTTCCACCACCAAAAATAACAATTCTTTTCACTTTTTACCTCCATGTCTATATTTATTTATCATCGAAGATTTTATTTGCATAGCGCCAACAGGACAAAATTCTTGACAACAATAACATTTTATACATTTTTTTCTATCAATGACTGGTTTCTTATTAATCATTTTAATTGCTTTCTGTGGGCACATTGTAGCACATTTACCACAACCAATACATTTACTTTTTTTGCAATATGGTTTATTGTCAAATATTTTTTTAACAACACCACCAAATATAGAATGATTATAAAATTTAATATCTGAAATATTTCCTATATTATTAAAATCTTTTACTATATATTTATTAATATCATCATTTAAATATATCTTTTTTATATCAAACAAATTTCGATTATAACTCTCTTTGACTGTCGGTACTACCATAGGATCAAGATTAATAATTTTTGCACATATGTAATCTAAAGCATATGGATTTTCACTTGCTAATATTAAACCAATTTTTTTAGGATCACCCATAGTTGGTCCATTACCATCCATACCGTATATAGCATCTGTAATATTTATATCAAATTTAAAAAATTCATTTAAGTCAATTAACATATTAGCAAAATCATTATGATTTGGAAAACGATAATGGTATTCGGTTTTAGTAAGACCAGGTATTGTTCCAAATAGATTTTTTACATTAGCACTCATTTTCATCATTGCATGTGTTTTTAATTTACAAAAATTAATTTTTATATCATATCCATCTAAATAACTTGTATATTCAAAATTTTTCAAAACTTTTGCATTATCAAAATTAACCTTTTTAGTAGCTAAATCATAATTCAAATTTGCCTTAATTTCATTATATTTAGTAGTTTTATAAACACTTTCTAAATGAGCTTTAGTAAATAGTCCTCCTGGACTATCTCCAACTGTTACAATAGCACCTTTACCATTTAAATAATCCACTAAAAAAGAAAGCAATATATAATTAGTAGTTGCAGCTTTTTCTGGTGGCAAAGCAGAAATTAAATTTGCTTTAATTAATACTTTGGTTCCACTTTTAACATTTTTTAATGCTTCAAAATCATTCACTAATTTTTCTATTGCATCTTTGCATTTGTTATAATCAGAGCATTTATATAAAAAGACATTATTCATTATACATTAAACCTAAAGTAACATATGTCACCATCTTGCATAACATAGTCTTTTCCCTCAAGTCGAAGTTTTCCAGCCTCTTTAACCTTTAATTCATTACCAAAAATTTCTAAATCATCGAAGCTCATAATTTCTGCTTTAATAAAACCCCTTTCAAAATCCGAATGAATAATACCCGCACATTTAGGTGCAAGCATACCCTTTTTAAATGTCCATGCTCTTACTTCATCTTTACCGCAAGTAAAGAATGTAGCAAGTCCTAATAAATCATATGTAGCATAAATTAGCTTATCAAGACCTGAGTTTTTTACCCCCAAATCATTTAAGTATTCTAACTTTTCTTCATCTGAAAAAGTTGAAAGTTCTTCTTCCATTTTAGCACACATTACAACAACACTAGAGCCTTCTTTTTCTGCATAGTCTTTAACAAGTTTAGTGTAGTTATTATCTCCAACTGCTATATCATCATCTGATACATTGGCGGCATAAATAACCTTTTTATTTGTGATTAAATTATAACCACTTAAAATATTTTGTTCATCAGTCGAAAATTCTAGCTTTCTTACACAAATATTTTTTTCTAAACTATCTTTTAATCTATGCAAAAGAGCCACTTCTAATAAAGCAGCTTTATCTTTTGTTGCTTGGGCTTTTTTTTCGATTTTATCAAGTCTATTTTGAACTATTTCTAAGTCAGACAAAATCAACTCTGTATTAATAATTTCAATATCAGAAATTGGATCTGTTTTACCAGACACATGAATAATTTCTGGGTTATCAAAACATCTTACCACATGAACTATAGCATCAACTTCACGAATGTGTGACAAAAATTTATTGCCTAATCCTTCTCCCGAAGAAGCACCTTTTACAAGCCCCGCAATATCAATAAATTCATAACTTGTAGGAACGATACTTTTAGGTTCATATAAATTAACTAAATAATCCATTCTTTTGTCTGGAACAATTACAACCCCAACATTTGGTTCTATAGTGGCAAATGGATAATTTGCAGCAACTATATTTTTTTTTGTAATAGCATTAAATAAAGTAGATTTTCCTACATTAGGTAATCCTACAATACCAGCTTTTAATGACATCTTTATTCCCCCTTACAAAAATACATAACCATTTATACCAAGTGGTAAACCAATAACATACCATAAAACAATTAATGCAAAAAAGATAAATCCTGTAATAACTGAATATGGTAAAACATAAGAAAATGCATCTCTTAATCCTATTTCGTTTTTATTTTGTGAACCTCTTTCAAGATAAGCTAAATATATTATGAAATAAGCAAAAAGTGGTGTAAGACCTAGAGAAACACTTTCTCCTAATCTAAAAATTAATTGTGTAAATTCTGCACTTATACCAGCATTTAGAAATGTTGGTACAACTGAAGTTGACATTATAGACCATTTCGTTATTGAACTAGGAACAAATATTGTTGCAACTATTACACTTACAAATAGTAATGTAACAAGAGCAAGGCCAGTAAATTTTGAATCAATAATTAAATTTGTTAAGCCAGCAACAATAACATTTCCTATATTTGAGTATTTAAAAATGCTTATTAACGCAGAACCAGCAAAAACGTACACAAGAGTTTTGCCAATTCCATTTAAACTATAACCAAGTCCATCTACAAAATCACGTGTGTTTTTTATATTTTTAGATACAATTCCATAAACAAGGCCCCATATAATAAATAACATTGTTATAATAAATACAAATCCATTTGAGAAAAATGAGTTTGTTCCAAATAATTTATCTATATATAAACTTTCCCTATAATTAAGGAAATTTCCTGACAATGGTAATCCTGGAATAATATTATAAATTATAATTATTAAATAGATAATACTTGCAAATATTGCTAATATCAAACCTTTAAGTTCTACTTTGCTTGGATTAAATTCTAAACTTTCATCATCAAATTCATATTTTGGCAATTTTTTTACAATAATATTTTCAGTAATCTCAGTTAATACAACTGACATAATTAAAGTTACTACTACCATAAATAATATTAATGCAAACGTATTAAATGTAAAATTTTGATCAAGCATTTTAGCACTTAATGTTGTTAGGCTAGCTAGTGATGAATCAACACTAGTAAATAAAATAGATAACCCATAACCACATGTTAAGGCTGCAAATGAAGATATTACACCTATATTAGGATTTCTTTTACCATATTTAAAAATAAGCCCAGATAGTGGTATAAATGCTAAAAATGGCAAATCACCTACTATGCTTGATATTAAACACAAAAGAATAATTACAAATGTAACACTTTTCTTTTTTGCTTTTCTTGTTAGTAATCCTAAAGCTGTTTTTAAAAAGCCACTGCTTTCCATTACTCCAATGCCAAGTAATATAATTATTAAGTTTGATAAAACTTTAAAATTTGCAAAGTTTGCAACCGTGTTTGCAAAAATATATTTTAAACCATGTAGTGAAAATAAATTAATAATAGATTCGGTGCTTGAAATGTATTCATATCTTGTTGTATTAATTTTACTATAGGAAAAAGAAAAATTAACCAAAGAAAGAATACCACTTATAATAATTACAATAAAAATAATAAGTAGTAGACCCATGACGGGATGTAACTTTGATTTATTTTTAATTCTCTTTTTCATTTTTTATCACCTTTTTAAGTTTTTTATAAAATTCTAAACGATCCATCATTATTTCACGACCACAATTTACACATTTTATTTTAACATCTGCACCAATTCTTGTAATTACCCATAAATTAGTTTTACATGCATGTGGTTTTTTCATAACAACTTGGTCATTTAAATTAAATTCAACTTTCATAAAAAGCCTTTCTAATCTTTAAATTCTATATGAAAAATTTCTAAAATCCTATTTAAATCAGGAATTGAATTGTACGAAATTTCAATTTTTTTATCAGAAATTTTAACTTTATTTCCTATAGAATCACTAATTGCTTCTTCATACATTCTATATTTTTCATTCTTTTCTTTCATTTTTGGAGTATTTTCCTTTTTTGAAAGCAATTTTTCAACATCACGTACATTTAAATTTTCTTTAATAATTTTGTTTGCTAGATTAATTACTCTTTCTTCATCATCTAGCTTACTTAAACATCTTGCATGTGACATTGAAAGTTTTCCGCTTTTAACTAAATCTTGAACAGATTTTGGTAAGTTTAAAAGTCCTAATAAATTTGTAATATAACTTCTACTTTTACCAAATTTTTTTGAAAATTCCTCTTGAGTCATATCACGAACTGCCAATATATTTGATATAGAAACCGCTGTATCAACTGGATTTAAGTCCTCTCTTTGAATATTTTCAAGCAATGCAATTTCCATCATTTCTTCATCAGTAAAGTCTTTCACAATAGCGGGCACTGTAGAAAGTCCAGCAATTTTTGAAGCCTTACATCTTCTTTCACCAGCAACTATTTCATAACCTTTAATACTCTTTTTTAAAATAACTGGTTCAACTACACCATATTCCTTAATTGATGTTGCAAGCTCCTCTAAGGCTTCATCATCAAAAAATTTTCTTGGTTGATATGGGTTTGAACGAATTTCAGAAAGTGGTACTTCAATTGCATTATTTTTTTCGTTATTAACAATTGTATCTTCTAAAGTATCAATATTAAATGATACATTGGAAAACAATTCCTCAAGACCCTTTCCTAACGCTTTTTTCTTAGTTTCCATCTCTTTCAATCACCTCTTTTGCCAAATTATGATATGCTTCAGCTCCCCTACTTTCTGGATCGTATTCATTAATTGGTTTTCCGTGTGATGGAGCTTCAACAAGTCTAACTAATCTTGGTATAATTGTATTAAATACTTTATCTTTAAAATATTTTCTAATTTCTTCAATAACATCAAGGCCTATATTAGTACGTCCATCAAGCATTGTAAGTAATACTCCTTCAATACGCAATTCTGGATTCATACTATTTTGGACCATTATAATTGAATTAAGAAGTTGTGTAATACCTTCAAGTGCATAAAACTCACATTGAACAGGAATAATTACTGCATCACTTGCTACAAGTGCATTCATTGTTGAAAGGCCAAGTGATGGTTGACAATCAATTATTATGTAATCATAACTATCCCTAATAGTTTCAATAGCATTTCTTAATTGATTATTTCTTTGGAAAGTATTATCAGAATACATTCTTTTAATAAATTCAAGATCAATACCAGCTAAATTAAGAGTTGAAGGTATTATACTTAAATTTTTAAATTTTGTTTTATAAATTGATTTTTTTATTTCACATAATCCAGTTATGGTTTCGTAAATATCATGTTCAAAATCCGTGGTATTTAAACCAAGGCCAGTAGTTGCATTACTTTGTGGATCCATATCAATTAATAAGGTTTTTTTTCCACATTGACCTAAAGCTGCGGCTAAATTTATACTAGTAGTAGTTTTACCAACACCTCCCTTTTGATTAACTAATGATATTACTCTTGCCATATTCTACACTTCCTAACTGCTATTATTTATTTTATCATATATTGTTAGATTATTGAACATAAAATTAGAAAGTTTAAAAATTTTTAATAACCAAATTATACATAAATTTAATAAAAAAAGTATAGATATTACTCTATACTAATTCTAGTTTTACCTCTAAAGCATCATCACCACGGCGTTCATTTAACTTAATAATTCTTGTATAACCACCAGCACGATTTTCATATCTTTTTGCTAAGTCATTAAATAATTTTTGAACTACAGCGTTATCGTTATGTAAAAATGCAAGTGCTTTTCTTCTTGCAACAAGTGAACCATCTTTTCCATAAGTAATCATTTTGTCAACAAATTTTCTTACTTCTTTAGCACGAGATTCAGTTGTAACTATGCTTTCATGCATAATAACATCTTTTGTTAAACCAGCTAAAATGCTTCTTCTAACTTTATTGTTTCTTCCTAATTTACGATACATATTTTACTCCTTAAATTCTAGTCCTAAGTCAGCAACCTTATCAATAACTTCTTTTAAAGATTTCTTTCCTAGGTTTCTAATCTTAGTAACGTCTACTTCCCTCATGTTAACCAAATCTTGTAAAGTATGAATTCCATGTCTTTTTAAGCAATTAAATGCTCTTACAGAAAATTCTACTTCTTCAATTGGTGTTTCTAATGTTTTTGCCTTAGTATCAACTTGTTTTTCTTGCATTATACCTGCAATATTACTAATACTATTTAAATCTGCAATAATATCAAAATGTTCAACTAGTATTTTTGCTGATAATGCCATTGCTTCTTCAGGAGAAATACTACCATTAGTAGTAATTTCCATAACAAGTTTATCATAAGTTTCATCTTGACCAACTCTTGTATCTAATACTTCATATTTAACAAGTTCTATTGGTGAATAATTTGAATCTACTGGAATTACGCCAACTTTAGCATCTTTCATTAATAATTTGTTTGTTTTAGCTTCAACATAACCACGGCCGTTGCCAATAGTTAATTCCATATCTATTTTTCCACCTTTAACAAGTGTACAAATTACTAAATCAGGGTTTACTATATCAACATCAGCATCTTTTTCAATCATTCCTGCAGTAACAGGTCCTTCACTATCAACATATAAATGAAGTACTTTAGTTTCTTCAGTATGATTTTTTACTACTAATTTTTTAATATTTAAAACGATTTGCGTTACGTCTTCAATAATACCATCAATTTTTTGGAATTCATGCATTACACCATCAATTTTAATTGATGTAACACTTGAACCAGGTAAACTTGATAATAATACTCTTCTTAAAGCATTTCCAATAGTTGTACCAAAACCTCTTTCAAGTGGTTCTAGTTCAAATTTACCATAATTACTACTTTCATTATATTCTGAAATTTTGTATTCTGGTTTTTCAAATTTTATCATAATTACCCTCCCTTTTATTAATTTCTTGGTCTTTTTGGTGGTCTACATCCGTTGTGTGGTACTGGTGTTTCATCAGTAATACTTGTTATTTCAAGACCAGCAGTTTGAATACTACGAATAGCATTTTCTCTTCCAGGTCCTAAACCTTTAACATATACATCAACTTTTACAACACCTTGATCTTTAGCAGCATTTGCAGCAGCCTCAGCAGAAAGTCCAGCAGCAAAAGGAGTTTTCTTTTTGCTTCCTTTGTAACCAATTCTTCCAGCAGAAGACCAGCTTATTGCATTACCATCATGGTCACATATAGTTACGATTGTATTATTATATGTTGCATGAATATGTGCTTCAGCTTCTGTAACAGTAATTTTATTTTTCTTTTTTCTTCTATTATATGCCATATTTTCTCACCTACTTTGAAACCTTTTTCTTATTAGCAACAACCTTTCCTCTACCTTTTCTAGTACGAGCGTTGCGGCTAGTTCTTTGTCCTCTTACAGGAAGACCTTTTTTATGTCTTATACCTTGATAAGAATTCATTTCCATCTTATTTTTGATGTTCATTTGAACTTCACGACGAAGATCACCTTCTGTAGTTGCCTTATCAACTTCTTTACGAAGTGCTGCAATTTCTTCTTCAGTTAAATCTTTAATTTTTTTAACTTCATCAACTTTTGCATTTTTGCAAATAGTTTTACCTAAATTACGACCAATTCCATAGATTGCAGTAAGTCCAATCCAAGTTTGTTTTTCATTAGGTAATTCGATATTTTTAATTCTTGCCATTTTTTACTCCTTATCCTTGAACTTGTTTATGTTTAGGGTTATTACAAATAACCATAACTTTTCCTTTTCTTCTAATAACTTTACATTTTTTACATATCTTTTTTACAGATGGTCTAACTTTCATAATATCCTCCTATCTTTTATTCCATGTAATTATCCCACGTGTTAAATCATAAGGCGAAAGTTCTACTGTAACGGTATCACCCGGTAAGATACGTATCATATTGATGCGCATTTTACCAGAAACGTAGGCTTTTACAGTATGTCCGTTAGGAAGTTCAACTAAATAGTCACTACCTTTTAAAACTTCTATAACTTTGCCTTCCACTTCTATTTTATCCTTTTTTTTATTAGCCATATATTTTTTTCTCACTCTCCAGTTAATATTTCATATCCATCATTTGTAACTACTATAGTGTGTTCAAAATGTGCACTTGGCATTCCATCGACAGTCTTAATTGTCCAATCATTGTCATCTAAGTAAACATTTCTTTTTCCTAAATTAAGCATCGGTTCAACACAAATTGTCATTCCCTTTTTCAAGGTAACATTTGTATTCGTATAATAGTTTGGAACATCTGGGTCCTCATGCATTTGAGTACCAATACCATGACCAACTAGCTCTCTTACAACAGACAAGCCATGTTCATGAGCATAAGTTTCAATAACTTTGCCAACAAGTGAAAGTTTTGCACCATCTTTTATAACACTTAATCCCTCATACAAGGCATTTTTTGTATTGTTAACAAGGTCTTCAACTTCTTTTGAGGCAGTACCCACAATATAAGTTCTTGCACTATCACTTTCATAACCCTTATATCTAACAGTTAAATCAACTGATACAACATCACCATTTTTTAATTTGTAATTTCCAGGAATTCCATGAACAACTTCATCATTGACAGAAACACATAAGCTTTTTGGAAAACCCTCAAAATTTAATTCTGAAGGAATAGCTCCTTGACTTCTAATAAACTTATCAGCAACATCGTTAAGTTCTTGCGTTGTTGTTCCAATTTTAATATGTTTTTTAATTTCTTCATGAGCCATATAGTTTATATGGCCACTTTCTTTCATCAAAGAAATTTCTCTGTCACTTTTAATGCTAATCACAAACGATCTCCTTTAACATTTCTAATAATCTATCATTATTATCGACATTTAGCTCAATTACCTTATTTAAATTCTTATAATAATTTAATATTGGTAATGTTAAATTTATATAATTATCAAATCTTTTTTTAAAGCTTTCTTCATTATCATCACCACGAACTGATAGTTTTGAACCACAATCATCACAAATTCCTTCAGTTTTGGGTTTATATTTTTCAGAAAATAAATTATAGCTTTTACCACAATTATTACAAGTAATTCTTCCTAAAGTTCTTTTTAAAGCAAGATCTTTTGTTATATTTAAATAAATTACAGTATAATTGTAGATTTGAAGTTTTGTAAATAACTGAGATAATGCTTCTGTTTGATTTAATGTTCTAGGAAAACCATCTAATATAAAAGGCTTTTCAATTTTTTGAAGTTTATCTTCAATAAGTCGAATCATTAAATCATCATCTACTAAATTCCCAGCATCAATAATTTTTTTTATTTCTAATCCAAGGCTACTCTGAGAAGATATTTCACTTCTTAAAATAGCCCCAGTAGAAATATGTTCGTAATCAAATTCTTTTTTTAAATAATCACTGCATGTACCTTTCCCAGCAGCGGGAGGTGCTAAAAAAATTATATTTCTCATCTTAGTCTCTTTCTTTTTGAACTATAACTTCTACTTATTAAACTACTTTCAAGTTGTTTATATGTTTCAATTGCAACACCAACAACAATTAGTATTCCTGTTCCTCCGATTGTAACATATGAAGGAAGTGAAGTAACTTTTGAAAGTAATATTGGAAGTCCAGCCAAAATTACCAAAAATAATGAGCCAACTAGTGTTAACTTAGATAATGATTCTCCAATATATTTTGAAGTATCACTACCAGGTCTAACGCCTGGAATATATCCACCATTATTGTTTAAATTTTTACTCATTTCATCGGGATTCATTACTAAGAAAGTATAAAAATAACCAAATACTACAATTAATATTAAATATAATATAAATCCTGTAGTAGAAGTGTAATATATATATTTATTTACAAAATCTATTGCACTTTGTTTACCGATAAGAGTTACTATTGTAGATGGTATTGTAGTAACAATTGAAGCAAATATTACTGGAATAACACTTGCTGAATTAATTTTAAGTGGTAAATAATTAGTTTGTGCTCCATATGCTGATGTAGTTCTATTTGAATATTGAATTGGAATTCTTCTTTCAGCAAGTTGAACCCAAATAATACCAACAATTACAACTATATATACAAGAACAAATAAACTAAATAAAGTTATTCCAACACCTTTAGAAAAATCTCCAAGTACTAAAGAAGTAAATGCCCCTCTAAAAATGTTTGGCATACTTTGAATAATACCAGCCATGATTAACATTGATTGTCCATTACCAATACCTTTACTAGTAATTTGGTCACCCATCCACATACAAAATGATGTACCAGCAACCATAACCAAAGTAGTTTTAATAATTGCCATTGCATCTAAGCCTTTCATATAAAAAGCAGTTAAAGCGTAAGCTTGTAAAAATGCAATAACAATTCCTAGATATCTAGTAATTTTATTAATTTTTCGTCTACCAGTATATCCCTCATCTTTTAATTCTTTAAAATAAGGTACAATATCCATTTGTAAAATCTCGGTAATAATAGAGGCTGTAATATAAGGGGAAACGCCTAAAGCAAATATTGAAAAATTTGATAGACCGCCTCCGCTCATAACATTAAATATTTCTAGAAAACCTAGTTCTTCATATACTGCTGATGCCCAAGGAATAGTAATTGTTGTACCTAAACAAAATATTCCTAAACACATCATTGTAAAATAGATTTTTTTACGTAAGTCCTTATTGCTTTTACTAAAAAATCCAGAAAAACCATGAAACATTTTAAATCACCTCTGCTTTACCACCAGCATCATTTATTTTAGTAACAGCTGCACTTGTAAAACGATGTGCCTTAATAGTTAATTTTTTATCTAAATTGCCATTTCCTAAAATTTTAACTCCATTTAATCCCTTTTTAAGAATTTTTCTTTCAAATAATACTTCAGGAGTTACTACATCACCATCTTTAAAGAATTTATTTAAATCTGATAAATTAATTGTAGCATATCTTGTAGCAAAATTTTTATTATTAAATCCTCTTTTAGGAATTCTTCTGTAAAGTGGTGATTGTCCACCTTGGAACCAAGGCTTAATTGAAGCACCACTTCTAGATTTTTGTCCGTTTTCTCCACGAGTTGATGTTTTACCCATTCCGCTTCCTGGACCTCTACCAACTCTTTTTCTAGC
Source organism: uncultured Bacilli bacterium (assembly GCA_934096985.1). Taxonomy (GTDB): domain Bacteria; phylum Bacillota_I; class Bacilli_A; order RF39; family UBA660; genus UBA6448. The sequence goes on from CAKONC010000004.1 coordinate 66,807, forward strand.
TTTAAATTCTTGAGATTTAGGTAAATTTTCTAGTTTCATTATAATTCCTCAACTTTCTTTGATCTAAGTTCAGCAATATGTTCTTTAGTTCTTTGCATTGTTAATGCACCAAGAGTTGCTTTTGCAACGTTAACTTGAGTATTGCTACCTAATGATTTAGCAACAATATCTTTAACACCAGCAAGTTCTAGTACAGCTCTGGCAGCACCACCAGCAATAATTCCGCGTCCTTCTTTAGCAGGTTTAAGTAATACTACTGCTCTACCTACTTTATAAGTTGCTTCATGAGGAATAGTTCTATTATCTACAAGAGCAATTTTAACTACATTTTTATTTGCAGCTTGTAAAGCTTTTTTAATTGCTTCAGGAACTTCATTTGCTTTTCCTGTACCAATACCAATTAATCCTTTACGATTTCCAACAGCTACTGTTGCAGAAAAACGGAAATGTCTTCCACCTTGAGTAACTTTTGTAACTCTTCCGATATTAATAACTTTTTCTTCAAGTAAATTATTTTTCTTATTTTCAAATTCTTTTGCCATAATGCCTCCTTAAAATTCTAGTCCAGCTTCACGAGCTGACTCAGCTAGAGCTGCTACTCTACCATGATATAAGAATCCACCACGGTCAAATACAACTTTATTGATTTTTGCTTTCTTACACTTTTCAGCAATATCTTTTCCAACTTTTTGAGCTGCTTCAATATTACCACCATTTTGAAGTTTTAATTCAAGTGAAGATGAGCTTACTAAAGTTACACCTTTTGAGTCATCAATAACTTGAGCATAAATAGCTTTATTAGATCTGAAAACATTTAATCTAGGGATTTCACTAGTGCCAGAAATATTTTTTCTAACTCTAACATGTCTTCTAATTCTTGCTTCTCTTTTTTCTTTATTATTCATAATTTTATACTCCTTTACTTAGCAGCTTTCTTTCCTTCTTTACGACGAATATGTTCACCTTTATAACGGATTCCTTTACCTTTGTATGGCTCAGGTTCTCTTATTTTACGAACATTAGCCGCAAATTCAGAAACTTTTTGTTTATCAAATCCACTAATTACAAGTTCTGTATTAGATGGACTAGTAACAGTTATTCCGCTTGGGATAATAACATCAATAGTATGTGAATATCCAGCAGATACAACAATTTTATTTCCAGATACACTGAAACGATATCCAACACCTACAGCTTCTAATTCTTTTGTATAACCAGTGCTAACACCAATTAACATATTATTTATGTTTGAATTAGTTGTACCAGAAAGTACATTTGCTTCTTTTGTATCTTTTGCCATAGTTGTTATGAGTTCGTTACCATCAACAGTAACATTTACAAGTGGGCTAACTACTAATGAAAGTTCTCCTTTTGGACCTTTTACAGTTATAGTATTGCTTTCATTTTTAACTTCAACACCCTCAGGGATAGTTAGTTTTCTATTTCCAATTCTACTCATAGATTATACTTACCAAATATAGGCAAGTACTTCACCTCCTAACCCATTTTTTCTAGCTTCTTTATCAGTCATTAAGCCTTTAGAAGTAGATATAATTGCAATGCCTAATCCATTTAATACTTTAGGAAGTTTATCTGCAGGAGCATAAACTCTAAGACCTGATTTACTAACTCTTTTAAGACCTGTTATAACTCTTTCTTTTTTTGCACCGTACTTAAGTGTTAAAACCATTTTATCACCTGTAGTGTTTTTATTATAAGAATAGTCTTCGATATAGCCTTCATCTTTAAGAATTTGAGCTATGCCTTTAGTCATTTTAGTTCCTTCAACTTCAACTTCAGTATATCTCATTTGATTTGCATTTCTTATTCTTGTTAGCATATCTGCTATTTTATCTTGTACAAACATTATATATCTCCTTTCTACCAACTAGACTTCTTAACGCCTGGAATTTGTCCTTTATTAGCAAGTTCTCTGAAGCAAATACGACATAATCCAAATTTTCTTAGTACACCATGAGGTCTACCACATCTTTTACATCTTGTATAAGCTCTAACTTGAAATTTAGGTTTACGATTATTTTTAACAATCATGCTTGTTTTTGCCATATTTTCTCTCCTTATCCTCTAAAAGGCATTCCAAATGCTTTTAGTAGTGCACGTGCTTCATCATTAGTGTTGGCAGTTGTAACAATAACAATATCCATACCTCTAACTTTTAAAACATCGTCATAATTAATTTCTGGAAAAATTAATTGTTCTTTTATACCTAAAGTATAATTTCCCTTTCCATCAAAACTTCTTGGTGAAACACCTCTAAAGTCTCTTACACGTGGAAGGGCAATTTTTATTAATTTTTCTAAGAAAGCATACATATTTTCACCACGAAGGGTAACTTTTACACCTATAGGTTGACCTTCTCTTAATTTGAAACCAGCTATAGATTTATGAGCTTTAGTAACAACAGGTTTTTGACCACTAATTAAAGTTAAATCATTAACTGCAGCATCAATGAATTTTGAATCATTTGATCCTTCACCAACACCCATGTTAATAACAATCTTAGTTATTTTAGGAACTTGCATTACAGTTGTGTAATTAAATTCTTTCATTAAACTTTGTTTAATTTCTTCATCATATAAAGTTTTAAAATTACTCATAACTCACCTACTTTGCTTCCTTTTTACTAGCAGTTTTCTTAGTTTCTGCTTTTTTTGCATCTTTTACTTTTGCTTTTTCTTCTTTAGCATTAGTAATAACTTTTACATTAGATACATGAATTGGAGCTTCAATATCAAATATTCCGCCCTTATCTTCAGTAGTTCTAGGTTTTGAATGCTTTTTAACAATATTTAAGCCTTCAACGACAACTTTATCTAATTTTTTATATGTCTTAATTATTTTGCCTTCTTTTCCTTTATCTTTTCCAGCAATAACTTTAACAGTATCTCCTACTTTAACCTTCATATATCCTCCTATAATACCTCAGGTGCTAAAGATACAATTTTGTTGTATTCTTTTTCACGAAGTTCTCTAGCTACAGGGCCAAGAACTCTTGTTCCGATAGGAGTTTTATCATCTTTAATTAAAACGCAAGCATTATCATCAAATTTAATATAACTACCATCTTTTCTTCTAACACCTTGAACTGTTCTTACAACAACAGCCTTAACAACTTTACCTTCTTTTACAGGGCTATTAGGTATAGCTTTTTTTACTGTTCCGACTATTACATCACCAATATTAGCACTTTTAACTTTACTTCCACCCATAACACGGATAACTAAAAGTTCACGAGCACCGGAATTATCAGCAACTTTTAATCTACTTTCTTGCATTACCATAGTTTTGCCTCCTATAAAATTACAGCTTTTTCAACAACTTGAACTAATTCATATCTTTTAGTTTTAGATAATGGTCTAGTCATTGAAATTCTAACTGTATCTCCTACTTTAGCTTCATTTTTTTCATCATGAGCTGCATATTTTTTAGAGTATTTTACTCTTTTACCATATAATGGATGTTTTTTATAAGTTTCAACTAAAACAGTAATAGTTTTATCATTCTTATCACTAACAACTTTTCCAACTAATTCTTGTTTCTTGTTTTCCATTATTTTTCACCATCCATTTCTTTTTCTTTTAAAATAGTCTTTAATCTAGCTATTTCTCTACGAAGATTTCTTAGAACAACAGGTTTTTCTAAAGTTCCAGAAGATTGAGCCATTCTGTTTCTGAAAAGTTCTTCTTTATCTTCTTTAATTTTTTTAATAATGTCTTCTTTTGACATTTTTCTTATTTCATTAATTTCCAAGAGTTTCACTCTCCTTCATAACAAATTTTGTTTTGATTGGAAGTTTATGTGAAGCAAGTCTTAAAGCTTCCCTAGCTATTTCTTCAGAAACATCACTTATTTCGAACATGATTTTTCCTTCTTTAACTACTGCTACCCATTCTTCAACATTACCTTTACCTTTACCTTGTCTAGTTTCTAAAGGTTTTCTAGTTCTAGGCATATGAGGGAAAATGTTAATATAAACTTTTCCTCCCCTTTTCATATAACGAGTCATAGCAATACGAGCGGCTTCAATTTGACGAGCAGATATCCATCCACCTTCCATTGCCATTAAACCAAATTCACCATTAGTTAGAGTAAGATTACCTTTTGCTTTGCCTTCGTAACTTAATCTATGACTTTTACGATATTTAGTTCTTTTTGGCATTAACATTTTTCATCTCTCCCTTCTTGGTATTTTTAGTTTTTAGTATTTCATCTTTATAAATCCATACTTTAACTCCAATTTTTCCATAAATTGTATTTGCTTCACTAACTGCATAATCAACGTCAGCTCTAATTGTATGAAGAGGCACAGTACCTTCAGTATAACCTTCAGTTCTAGCCATTTCAGCGCCACCAAGTCTTCCTGAAACAGCAGTTTTAATACCTTTTGCTCCAGCTTTCATTGTATTTCTAATAGCTCTTTTTTGTACGCTTCTAAAAGGAGCTCTGTTTTCAATTTGCATTGCAATATTGTCAGCAACTAGTTGAGCATTTAAATCAGGATTTTTTTCTTCAACAATGTTAATGTATACATCTTCATTAACAAGTTTTGAAATTTTCTTTCTTAATTTTTCAATATCTTCACCACCACGGCCAATTATAACACCTGGTCTTGCAGTAAAGATTGTTAATTCAACTTTATTTTTTCTTCTTTCAATAACTACTTTTGATATTGAAGCACTTTTAAGATTCTTTTCAATATATTCTCTTATTTTGATATCATTGATTAATTTATCAGAATAATCTTTTTCAGCATACCATCTAGAATCCCAATCTTTATTAACACCAATACGATATCCTATAGGATTTACTTTTTGACCCATACTATTTTGTTTCCTCCTTATTATCTGTTACATATACAACAATATGACTTGTTCTTTTATCATGTCTATCAACATTTCCACGAGATGCAAATTGGATTCTTTTATAAATAGGTCCTGGATTAATAAAGCATTTACTTATTACTAAATCTTTTTCGTTTGCACCATTATTATTAACAGCATTTGCAACTGCAGAATTTAAAACCTTTAAAATAAGTGAACTTGCTTTTGTATTTGTATTTTCTAAAATTCCTCTAGCTGTTTCAACATCTTTTCCACGAATTAAATCCATAGTCATTCTAGCAAGTCTAGGTTTAATCATTGCAGTATTATGTTTTGCATAAGTTTCCATTTTACCTCCTATTTATTTCCAGCATGGCCAGTAAATTTACGTGTTTGAGAAAATTCTCCTAATTTATGACCAACCATTTCTTCAGTAATATAAACTGGAATAAAATCTTTACCATTATGAACTGCAATTGTATGTCCTACAAATTCAGGATAAATAGTACTTCTTCTTGACCAAGTTTTAACAACTGATTTTTTATTATCTTCATTTAATTTTTTAATTTTTTTCATGATGCTATCATCAACGAAAGCACCTTTCTTTAAACTTCTTGCCATTTTTCCTCCTATTTAGTCTTCCTACTTATAATAAGTTTGCTAGATGCCTTTTTAGGTTTTCTAGTTTTAACGCCAAGAGCAGGTTTACCCCAAGGAGTCATTGGACTCTTTCTACCAATTGGAGCACGTCCTTCTCCACCACCATGAGGGTGATCGTTAGGATTCATAACAGAACCACGGTTAGTAGGTCTAATTCCTAGATATCTAGTTCTACCAGCTTTACCTAAATTAACAAGATTTGCATCTTCATTTCCAACTACACCAATAGTTGCAATACATCTATCAAGAATCTTTCTTGTTTCTCCAGATTGAAGTCTAACTAAAACATATTTATCTTCTCTACCTAGAATTTGAGCAGATGCTCCTGCACTACGACAAATTTCAGCGCCTTTGCCAGGTTTTAATTCAATACAATGAACTAAAGTTCCAACTGGAATATTTTTTAAAGGTAATGCATTACCAACTTTAATATCAGCGTTTTCACCATTTTCAATAATTGCACCAACTTTTAAATCTTTAGGAGCAATAATATATCTTTTTTCTCCATCTTTATAATTAATTAATGCAATATTTGCTGTTCTATTTGGATCATATTCGATAGTAGCAACTCTACCAGTAACGCCAACTTTATCTCTCTTATAATCAATAATACGATATTTTCTTTTTGCACCGCCACCAATATGTCTAACGGTCATTTTGCCTTGGTTATTTCTTCCACCAGATTTTTTTACTTTTGCAAGTAAGCCTTTAGTAGGAGTTTTTGTAGTTATTTCTTCATTTGCAAGAGTACTCATGCCTCTTCTACCATTTGTAACTGGTTTATAATGTCTTATTGCCATAATTTCTCCTTTCTACTAAAGTTCTATAGAAGAACCATCTTTAAGTGTAACGATTGCTTTTTTATATGTTTTTGTTCTTCCTTGATACTTTCCAACTCTTCTTTTTTTAGATTTAGTGTTTAGAGTATTAACACTTTTAACTTGAACATTAAATGCTTCTTCTACAGCTTTTTTAATTTCAGTTTTATTAGCATCCTTGGCTACTTTAAATGTATAAACATTTTCATTTCTAAGTGTCATAGTTTTTTCAGTAACTACTGGAGCTATTATAATATCAGAATAATGTTTCATTAATTAAGAGCCTCCTCTACCATTTTAATGCTAGTTTCATCAAATACAATGTAATCAGCATTTAATATATCATATACGTTGATTTCATCTGGAAATAATACAAGTACATTATCCAAATTTCTAGTTGACATATATAAATTTTCTGCATCTTCTGATGCTATGAATAAAATTTTGCCAGTTAATTTTAAATTATTTAATAATTCAATTCCTGTTTTAGTCTTTAAATCATTAAGTTTTAAACTATCAACTACAATTAATTTCTTTTCATTTAATTTACTAGTTAAAGCACTTTTTAATGCTAAAACTCTTTCTTTACGATTAATTTTAAATGTATAATCTCTAGGAGTTGGTCCAAATACAATTCCACCCTTTCTCCATTGAGCAGCACGTATAGAACCTTGTCTTGCTCTACCAGTACCCTTTTGTTTCCATGGTTTTCTTCCGCCACCAGATACTTCACTTCTAGTTTTTGTTTTAGCAGTTCCTTGTCTTGAAGCATCAAGTTGAAGTCTAACCATTTTTTTCATAGCAAGATCATTAACTTCAATTCCAAATACTTTAGAATTTAGTGTAATGTCATTTACTTTTTCGCCTTTTAAATTATTAATACTTATCTTTGTCATTTTTATCCTCCTTTAAAAGACTACTTGTCTTCCTTTACAACTTCATTAGTTTCAGTAGTAATTTCTTCAACTACGTCAGCAACTGCTTCTGGTTCATAAGAAATAATTTCTTTTGGATTCATTTTCTTGTTACCTTTAACTGCAGTTCTAATTAAAATTAATGAATTTTTTGCACCAGGTACATTTCCACTTATCAAAATATAATTTTCATTTTTATTTGCTTCAATTACCTCAAGGTTTTGAATTGTAACTGTTTCAACACCCATGTGTCCAGCTAATTTTTTACCTTTAAGAACTCTTTTAGGAAGCATTGTTCCAAGAGATCCTGGTCTTCTATGATAATGTGAACCATGTCCCATAGGTCCTCTAGATTGATTGTGTCTTTTAATAACACCTGCAAATCCTTTTCCTTTAGTAGTTCCAGTTACATCAACTATTTCTCCTACTGTAAATAAATCTGCAGCAATCTCATCTCCTACATTATAAGAGCCTTCAAAATCTCTTATTTCTTTTAAGAAGCGCTTAGGAGTTGTATTTGCTTTTTTTGCACTTCCGATTTCAGCCTTAGTGGCTCTAGATTCTTTTTTGTCAATAGCGCCAAGTTGAATTGCATTATAACCATCTTTTTCAACAGTTTTAATTTGCATTACTTTATTAGGTAAAACTTCAATAACTGTAACAGGTAAAAGTCTTCCTTCTTTAGTAAATACGCTAGTCATTCCAACTTTACGTCCTAAGATTCCTTTCATTTTTTCTTTCCTTCCTTTTCTTATAATTTAATATTGATTTGTACGCCACTTGGTAAATCTAAATGAGTAAGCGCATCAACTGTTTCTTTGCTTGGATTTTTAATATCTATAAGTCTCTTGTGAGTTCTTCTTTCAAATTGTTCACGAGAATCTTTATATTTATGTACAGCTCTTAATACTGTAAATTTTTCAATTTCAGTAGGTAGAGGTACAGGGCCAGATATTTCTCCTCCAGTTCTTTTTACTGTTTCACATATTTTTCCAGCAGCTACATCAAGTATTCTATGGTCATATGCTTTTAAAGTAATACGAATTTCTTGCTTTGCCATATTTTTTGTTCTCCTTTCGTCTATATTTAAATATAGGCTTGCTCCGCACAAATTACCCAATGCTCAAGAAATATATTTACCAACTATTCCTAGTGTATCAGCAACCTTGCACATCACAGCAGTCATACAAAATCAATGATAACACATATTTATGCGGAATTGCAAGTCTTTTTTTGCTATTTATAAATAAAAAAAGCAATTTTTTAAATTGCCTTCTTATCTTTAAGGATTAAAGATTCTCCTGTCATTTCTTCAGGTATAGAAATATCCATATAATCAAGTATTGTTGGAGCAACATTTGTTAAATCTCCTTCTTCTTTTAACTTCAATTTATCATCATTTATAACAAATGGCACATCTGATAAACTATGAGTTGTACATACACTGCCATCTGCATTTATCATTGTATCAGCATTTCCATGATCAGCAAGTAAAACGATAGTATAGAAATTGTCTTCAGCGGCCTGAACTATTTTGCTAAAGCAAATATCAACTGCCATACATGCTTTTGTTGCTGCATCCATGCTGCCAGTATGTCCAACCATATCTGGATTTGCAAAATTCACTAAAATAAAATCATAATCTTGCTCCATACATGTAATTACCTTTTTAGTTACACTAACAGCACTCATTTCTGGTTTTAAATCATACGTTGCAACATCAGGAGAAGGAATATGAAATTTATCTGTTCCTTGAAGTTTGCCTTCGTAACCTTCATCAAAAAAGTAAGTAACATGTGGATATTTTTCACTTTCTGCTATTCTAGCTTGAGTTAACCCAAGTTTTGAAAAATAAATTCCTAAGCTATTTTCAACTTTAGGTTCCCCTATTAAAACGTTTGCATTTATTGCTTTATCATGATTAAAGAAAGTGAATAGTTCTACACCTAATGTATCAATTGTTGGAAATTCATTAAATTTCTGATTCGTTAATGCAAGTAATATTTGTTTACTTCTGTCAGTTCTATAATTCATCCAAAATAAAATATCATTATTTTTAATTAAACCATTATGATCTAAAAGCATTGGTTTAAGGAATTCATCTGTAACTCCTTTTTCATAACTTGCATTTATTGCAGCTTGAGCGTTTAATATTTCTACCGAACTTCCTTTAGTTATTAAATCATAATAAAGCTTAGTTCTATCATAATTTTCATCTCTATCCATTGCATAATATCTTCCACATATTGTAGCAATTGAGCCAACTTTATTTTTTTTAATAAGAGATTCAATCATAGATATATATTTATAAGAAGATTGTGTATCAGTATCTCTTCCATCAGTGATTAAATGAAAATAAATTTCTTTAAAACCTAGTTTAACTAAATAATTATATAAATTAATAAAATCATCAATGCCTGCATGAACGTTGCCATCACTTGCTAAACCCATGATATGAACTCTTTTATTTAAATTATTTTTTAGATTAACAAAAGCTTCATTATCACATGTATCCAAATTTTCTAGAAATTTATCTGTTAAAACTTCTCTAGAATAAATTCTTCTTCCAGCACCAATTGTCATATGACCAATCTCACTATTGCCAAATTGGCCATCATATAAACCAACATAGTGTCCACTAGCATGTAATGTTGAATGAGGATATTTATTATAAAACTCATTAAAGTTCACCATATTGGCCTTTTTTATAGCATTACCATCCTCATCATTTCGAATGCCAAATCCATCAAATATAATTGTTAATAACTTTTTCATAAAATCAATTCTTTCTAAAAAAATGATATCACATACTAACATTTTTTTCAATTATATTAAAATTTGACAAAAAAAAATTACATTTTAGTAATTTTCTTAAAAAGGTTTATTATCTAATTTAATACGATCTGCAATTGTAGTTAAAAACTCTGAATTTGTAGGTTTTGACTTATCACAGCTTACACTAAATCCAAATAGTTCTTCCATAAGGTTAATATCTCCCCTAATCCAGCTTACTTCTATTGCATGTCTTATAGCTCTTTCAACTCTAGATGGGGTAGTTTCATATTTTAAAGCAATCTGAGGATAAATTTCTTTAGTAACTAGTGAAACGGAATCATTATTAAAAATAAGCATTATTCCGTCTCTAATATATTTATATCCTCTTATATGTGAGGGTATGCCTAGATTATGTAATAATTGACTTACCTCTAAATCTAAACTATTATTTTTAAACAGTAAAGTTTTATTTTCATAAGTTTCATTTATTTTTTTCTCTAATGAAATGATACTATATGGCTTAATTAAATAATAAGAAATATTATATGTATTGCAATCATTTATTAGTTTTGTATCTTTATAATTTGATGTAACTATACATTTTAAATTGATACCTCTTGATTTAATTTCCTCTAATAAAGTTGCTCCATCCATTCTTGGAACTAATAATTCAAGAATTAATAAATCAATGCTATCCTTATGATTTATTATATATTCTAAGGCTTCCTCACCATTTGAAAATGATGCTACCACTTTAATATTCTCATTATTACTAAAATGATTCTTTAGGTTATTTACGGCTACTACATTATCATCTACAATTATTGTGCGTATGCTATTTTTCATGTTTCCTCTTTCCTATAAATTACCGCCACACAACTAGATAATATACCATATTCATACAAAAAGCAAGTAAATATTTTGTAAATATATGACTATTTACGTAAATTTTTGTCGAATTATGGCAAAAAAAGAATGGATTTAGTTTTTTTCTATAAAATCCATTCCTTTTAAATGATCACTACTTATGTATTCAAGTGATGCTCCACCACCACTTGATAAAAATGAAAAATTATCACTTAACCCGAATTTATTAATTGCATTTAATGTGTCTCCACCACCAGCAACTTTATATGCATCAATATTTTGAAGTGAAGAAAATAAATTTTTTGTACCAGTGGCATAATTTTCATTTTCAAATACACCACATGTTCCATTAATAAAAATTGTTTTACTCTTTTGAAAATAACTAATATACTTGTTAATTGACTTAGTATTTAAATCCAAAATTTTATCTTCGTCAATCACAAAATCAATAGGTAAAACTATTTTATTTCTAAATTCTTTTATTAAGCTTTTTATTTCTAATATAGTGATCTCATCATTGGTACACAAACTATCCATTACATCAAAACCACAAGCAAACAAAAATGAATTTGCAATACCACCGCCCACTAACAAATAATCACATTTTTTTAATAAATCTTTAATATAACCAAGTTTATCATCCACTTTTGCTCCACCCATAAATACTGTGAAAGGTCTTTGAATATTTGTTATAAGTGGTTTTAAATTTGTAAGTTCTTCTTTAACTAGGAAACCATAATATGTAGGCAAAAATTCAGAAATTCCAGCAACTGAAGCATGAGCTCTATGCAACGAAGCAAAAGCATCAACTACAAATACATCTCCTAAAACTGACCAATAATTAGCCAAATTTTTATCATTTTTACTTTCAAGTTTTTCAGGATAGTCACAAAATCTGGTATTTTCTAATAATACGACATCACCAATTTGCATATCTTTGCATGTTTTGATTACATCCATTCCAACAGGAGAAGAAACGAAAGTTACCTCTTTACTTAACAAATTACTTAATTCATCCGCAACAGGTTTTAAAGTATTATATATTTTATCTTCCCTAGTTTTTATTCTGCCCATATGGCTTAATAAAATTACTGAATTATTTTCTAAAAAATACTTAATTGTTTTTAAACTTTTGACAATTTTAGTATTATCCATAATTTTGCCATCTTTTATAGGTACATTAAAATCACATCTAATAATGATTTTTTTATTATAAAATTTTTCTTCATCAATAAATTTCATTTATCAACACCCTTTATCTAAATTAATTTTAGCAAATATATTGTTCTTTTGCAATTAAAAAAGATGCTTATTATTTAAACATCTTTATAGCTGTTCGTAACATTTGTGCAGTGTAACCATATTCATTATCATACCATGCGGTAATTTTAACTAATTGCTTACCATTATATTCAACAATATTTGTAAGTAAACTATCATATAAGCAACCACATTTTCTTCCTATTACATCAGATGAAACTAGTGGTGCACTGGAATATATAATACTTTCTGATTGATTATTTTTTATAGTTTCATTAATCAGCTCAATAGTTACATTTTTAGAAAGTTCAAGAGTTACGTCTACCATAGAACCATCTATAGTTGGTACTCTATAAGCAATACCGTCCATCTTTCCTTTCAGCTCTGGAATTACTAAACCTATTGATTTAGCGGCTCCAGTAGATGTTGGAACTATGTTATGGGCACTTGCCCTTCCTCTTCTTGAATTAATACCTTTTTTATGAAAATTATCTAAAGAATTTTGATCTGCAGTATATGCATGAATAGTACTCATAAATCCTTTTTCTACACCAAAATTATCACTTATAATTTTAAGTAATGGTGCTAGACAATTTGTTGTACAACTAGAAGCACTTACAATTATATCTTCACTATTGATTTTATCATCATTTACATTTGCTACAATTGTTGGCATCTGTCCTTTTCCTGGAGCAGAAATAAGCACCTTTTTAGCACCTGCTTTTATATGTTTATAAGCATCATCATAATTAGTAAATGCTCCAGTGCATTCTAAAACCAAATCAACATTTAAATCCTTCCATGGTAAATTTTCAGGATCTAATTCTGAATATAAAGGAATTTTTTTTACACCAGCTATTATTAAATTATTTCCATCATAATTTATTTCATTTTCATGAAATGTTCCATGAACAGAATCATATTTTATTAAATATGCTGCTGATTCTGCATCCATGTCTTTATTATTTATTGCTACTATGTCAAATTCAGTGGAAGTTATCATTTGCCTAAAAGCAAGTCTTCCAATTCTTCCAAAACCATTAATTGCTACTTTAATCATATTCACTACCTCCTATAAACTCTCTTAATATTGAATCTTTTGGAATATATTCACTACTTATTGTGAAAAATTGTTTTAAAAAACTTAATAATCTTCTTGCTTCACCATAATAAGGTGAGGTTATTGGTACAGAATAAAGTAAAGGTTCAACAAATACCTTCAAAATACCTACTTCATATGAAAGTGAAGTATTTATAATTTTATCCGCGTTCGGTATCAATGGAATTATGTATTTTTCTTCACCAATTCTAACTTTTTTTGTATTTTTAATTGTAATTGCTACATCATACCCTCTTGTTCTAAAATCCCTTACAATACGCCTTAATAATCTTAAATCATTGTTTGATATAAAATTCTGCTCATCAACACTTATCGGAATAAATGGACTTACATATATTTTATATTTCATATTATCAGGGATAAATGGCATTAACCTATCATTTATAGCATGTAACCCCTCAAATAAAATTATACTGTTATCTTTAAGTTTTACTTTTTTTGAGGAAAGTTCTTTGCAACCTGTTATAAAATTATACCTCGGTAATGTAACGACTTCACCATTAAATATTTTCATAACATCATTAGTTAAATATTTAATATCAGTTGCTTCTAAACATTCATAATCATTTTCACCATTTGCATCTTTTGGATTATCTTTTCTTTCATGGAAATAATCATCAATTGAAATAACTATAGGATCTAACCCATAAATTTTAAAATATGACGCAAGCCTTTTTGTAATAGTAGTTTTTCCACTAGAACTAGGTCCAGATATCATTACGCATTTAATGTTTTTGTTATCAGATATAATTTTTGCTGTTTCATTAATTGCAATATTAAAATTTAATTCACAAGACTTGACAAAATCATCAATTTTGCCATTGCATATTTCATTGTTAACATCTTTTATGTAAGGAACTTTCATTATATCTAGCCATTTTTGCCCAGCATTATATGAATCAATAATTCCCTCATAATTAATGTATTCTGGAAGATTTCCATCAGAATTTTCTTCAGGACAAATTATAACAGCTACATTATTTCCTAAATATTGAATATCAAACTTATTTAACACACCTGTAGAATAAGGCATCTCTGAATAATAATAATTAATTAAATCATCAAGTTCATATAAAACTACCGTAGGGTCTACAATATTACGAATGTTATTTGCTTTTACTAAATTTCCAATATCTTCATAATAATTTATAGCATCAGCATTTTTAATTATTAATTTTTCAAAACGAATATTACTTTTTACAGTTTCATGCATTTTATCACTAATCTTATTGATATCTTCCTTGTTTAAAATTTTATCACATTTTAAAGATGCTACGATTCCTTTTGGAACATTATAAGAGTAATTTACTTTAATCTCTGGAAACATTTTTTTCGTAGCATACTCAAATATCATCTTTAAACCAGCAACATAAATTCTATTTCCATAAGAATTTGTTAAATCTATAAAAGAAATATTTTCATTTTTAGTAATTTTGTCATTAAGTGAAACTATTTTATTGCCAACCAAAACGCCTATGATATTATCTGCATTATCACAGTTTCTGCTTAACTCATAATATGATGTACCCTTTAATGTGTTAATAGTACTACCATCACTTAATGTCACAGTTACATTATTCATCTTCTAGCCCCTTATTTTACATTACTAACAATAACATATTTTTATTAATAAATCTATAAAAATATGAATAATTTTTTTTAATTGTCATTATTATATTTATAGGTGAAAATAAAAATGCAAACAATTCCAATGGTTTTAAAACAAAATAATAATCACGAATATTCATATGATTTATATTCATTATTACTTACATACCGAATCATATTTTTAACTGGTGAAGTAAATGATATTAATGCTAATATAGTTATCGGGGAATTGCTTTATCTTGATAAAGAAAATAATAAAGACATTTACTTATATATAAATTCTCCAGGCGGTTCGGTTTCTGCAGGACTAGCAATATATGATACTATAAAATACATAAAAAGTAATGTTATTACGATAGGAATAGGGTTATGTGCAAGCATGGGTGCATTCTTACTTTCAAGTGGAGATAAAAGATACGCCTTAGAAAACACTGAAATTATGATTCATGAACCTTTGGGTGGAGTTGAGGGTAAAGCAAGCAATATAAAAATACAAAGTGATAGAATAATTAAAACTAAAGCATTAATAAATAAAATATTAGCAAAAAATACTAAACAAAGTATTAAAAAAATTGAAAAGGATACCGAAAATGATTATTATATGAGCACAATTGAAGCAAAAAAATATGGTCTAATTGATGACATCATAAAAAAAGAAGATTATTAGTCAACTCTTATGATGACTTCATCTTCCTTTGAATATAAAAATTTTTCTTTAGCGTACCTTGCAAGATAATTTGGGTCCTGCATTTTTGTTACTTGAGAAGTTAAAGATTTTTTTTCATCAAGTAAATTTTCATACTTTTGAGTTAATTCTTTAGTTTGTTTAACATTTTTAGCTATTGTAATAAAATCTTTTGACACACTAAAAGCAAGTAGTGCTATAAGCCCTACAATAATAATTGAAATTAAAAAAAGTCTTTTCTTTTCTTTCTTAGTTCTCACTATAGCCCACCTTATCATTGTCAATATATAATCAAAAAAAAAGAAAGTCAACATATTTTCTTTTTTTTTGAAAGAATTTTACATAAATTTAACATTTTATTTTTTAGATAATTTGCTAATAAAAAGCCACCTACAAAACAAAATAAATAATATATGTGAAATATTCCATAATTTAATTTATAAATAATAACTAAATATATAAATACATTATCTATTGTAAAAAGAATAAACATGAGTATCTTAATTAATGCTTGATCTTTGAAAAAAAACTTATAATTTAAAATAGCTAAATAAAAAAATACTATTCCATAAATAAAATTAATAAATAGAATCAATAATGTTTTATATGCTGTCATTTAAATAGTTTACTTAAAAAGCTTTCTTCTTTTGCTTTGGATTTTGATTCTATATAATTAATTAAATTTATTTTACCTTTGATTCTAATTAATCCACCTGTAGTATCTAACGTAAGAAGTTCCATTGAACTACCTTTAATTTGAATAGGACCCATATTACTATCTAAAAAAAATTCTTTACTATCAAAATTTATAATTTTTTTTATGCCAGTTATAGAAAGTAAATTTCTATCAAGCATTTTCACTTCATGATTTATTACTTTTTCATTCATATATTTTCCTCTACAAAAATATATGATGTAATGGATTTGTTTATGCAAAATAAAAAAGCGTTTTGCGCTTTTTTTACTCTTCATTTGTTGGAAGATTTTTATATTCTGTTAAAATTTTATCTTCGAACATTTTTCTAGTTTCAGCATTAATTGGATGAGCTATATCATTGTATTTATCATCGTTTGGCATAGCTACAAATAATCTGCTATCTCCTTCAATAATACGAAGATTTCTTACAACAAAGCAATCATCTAATGTTACTGTTACATAACCCTTAACCTTTGAACCTTCTCTATCAACTTTGTGAATTTTTACTGATGTAATTTCCATACTCTATCACTACTCCTTTATCCTATTCACAATTTCATTTTACCCTACTATTAATAATAATGCAAGATTTTTTTATAAATACTTAATACTTATATCTTTTGTAATAATATCTCTATATGCAAAGCTTTTTTCATCTCCAGATTCTATTATTGTAAAGATATTTGGATATAATTTATATATAGTTCCGTCGTAATAATTTATTTTGTTTCGAAGACCATAAACAGTTATTCTAACTTTTTTCCCAACATTATTATTTATTTGATTTTTAATAAATTCTATATTCATCGTGGATACCCCACATACATTAAACCATTTGTTATTATCCCACCGATACCCGAAGAGCCATATTTAGTTTGATTAATTAATTTTACAACATCAATTTCATCAGAAGTTTTTGTCAGCGCAATTGTACTTGCAATTATTGCGGGATCTAGTGCATGAATATTTACTCTTTTTGGGGATGATGCAAAATTTGCACCCGCTTTTATTAAAGCTTCATAATCACTTTGGCAAGCACCTGCTATAATAACTAATTTATCATGACTTTTTTCATAATTTCTAGCAATCTTTATGGCTTTTACAAAATTTTTAGAATTCTTATAATTTTCGATATTGTCTTTATTACCCTTTTTTTCATAATACGCATCATGGCCAGTTATAACAAGAATATCCGGTTTATATTCTTTTAATAAAATTGGTAATTGCTTAGAAATTTGATCTTCACTAATTTTTTTACCAATAGCATAAACTTTAAATTCTTTATAAAATTTTAAGCATTTTTCTAGGTACTCACTGTCTCCATCAATATGAAGTATTTTGCCAGGTAAATAAAAGTAACTGGTTCTATCATTATTTATATCTAATGATATTTGAAAATTATCTTCACATTTTTCAACTTTTACTAGGTCTAAATAATCACTATCTGCGTATAATCTATCAAAAACACCTTTTAAATATACTTTGCTTTCAGAAATTGATAATACTTTAAATACTAAATCATTATTATGTGATTTTCTTGTTACATAATCACCAACTTCAATTTTCAATAAATATCACCATTAATTTATATGCTATAGCAATCATTTTTAGACTAAAAAAAAGGGCTAATCCCTCTTACTTAAAAAATATGTTACCGCGGACATTATCGAAAGCAAGCCATATTCATAAGAAAGTGACCCTTGCTGATAAATAATATATGGACTTCTAATGGGGCCATCACAAGAAAGTTCTATAGAAGAACCTTGAGTAAATGAACCACTTGCCATAATTATTTTATCTGCATAACCCGGCATATCACTTTTTTCAACTACAGCATTAGAATCTATTGGACTACTTTTTTGAACTCCAATAGCATAATTTATCATATCTTCTTCATTGCCAAAATAAATATTTTGAACAATATCCACTCTTTCATCATTATATTTTGGCTCAACATTATAACCCAATAATTCAAATAATCTACTTGTAAAAATAGCTGTTTTTAGTGATGCTGAAACCGCATTTAAAGATAAATATAGTCCTTGCAAAATTGATTTATTAGCTCCTAAAGAAGGGCCTACGTCAATCCCTTCACCAGGTAGATTTAATCTTTCGGCACATAAATTGATTAGTTTTTTCTTTCCTACTATATAAGCACCATTCGAAGCTATAGCACCACCTAAGTTTTTTATTAATGAACCAACTACTACATCAGCGCCAACATCCGTAGGTTCTTTTAAAGACACAAATTCACAATAGCAGTTATCTACCATAATTATAGTATTTGGACTAACATTTTTTATTACTTTAATTATTTTTTCAATTTTTTCTATAGACATACTTTTTCTTGTACTATAACCCTTCGAACGTTGAATTTCTACAACCTTAACAAAAGAGGCAGATAGCCTTTCAATAATTTTCTTTTTATCAAATTCATTATTTACTAAATCTATTTGTTCATAATTTATAGAAAAGGACTTTAACGAACTTGGATTATCTTTAATTCCAATAACTTCATCAAGAGTATCATAAGGTTTACCAGTAATGCTTAAAAGTATATCATTTGGTCTTAATAATGCAAATAAACAAACTGTTAATGCATGAGAACCAGATATAAATTGATTTCTTACTAAAGCAGATTCTACATGAAATATATTTGCATATACTTTTTCAATTTTATCTCTGCCAATATCTCCATAACCATAACCTGTTGTCATGTTAAAATCAGTTTCTGAAACTTGTTCTTTTATAAAAGCATTAAGTACTTTTTGACTATTTTTAAAAATTATTTCATCTACCTTATCAAGTTCTAATTTAATATCTTTATCTATTTGTTTTTTTAAATTATAAACCTTTTCACTTATTTCTAACATAACTCACCTCCATCTACTCTAATTATTGCATTATTTATATAACTTGCATCATTTGCCACAAAGAAAACTACTTTAGCAATTTCCATTGGACTGCCAAACCTTCCAAGCAGAATATTTTTATTTAAACTTGCTTTTTCTTCTTCCGTTAATAAATCATTATGCTTCGTATTAACCCATCCAGGACATAGAGCATTTACTCTTATTTTCGGAGCAAAAGCTTTAGCATAATTATGGGTTAAGGATATAATTCCTGCTTTTGAGGCATCATAATCTATACTTTCAGGATAATATGAATCTATTGCATTAGTTGAAGAAATGTTTATAATTGAGCCTTCATCCATTATTTTTGAAAAATATTTTGTTATTATAAATGTGCCTACTAAATTAGTGTTGATAACTTGTTTAAATTCTTCAACTGTTTTCTTATCTAAAAAATTATCCATTGCAATACCTGCATTATTTATTAAAACATCTATTTTAGAAAAATCTTTTTTTACATTTTCTAAAAAATTTATTACTTCTTTTTCATTTGAGACATCACATTTATAAGCTAAACATTTTACGTTATATTTTTTTCTTATTTCTTCTTTCAAAGTATTGGCCTGCTGCATGCTAGTATTATAATTTATAATTACGTCATACCCATTACTTGCAAATATTTGTGCACATGCGGCTCCAATTCCTTTGGAAGCTCCCGTTATTAACACAACTTTATTCATATCTATTTTCCTCCAAAACAAAAAACATTATAACATAAGTCATAACATTTTACTAATTTCTATAAATACTTCTTCATTAATCTGCTCAGCTCTAACATTTTCATTAAAACCATACTTTAATAAAGTGGGCAAAATTTTGTTAAATTTGTCAACCCCAAGGTTATTCTTTAACGTTTTCCTTTTTTGAGAAAAAGCAAGTTTTAAAAAGTTAAAATATTCTTCTTCATTAATATTTAAATTTCTGTTTCTAGGGACAAATGAGATAACCTTGCTATCAACCTTAGGTACTGGAGAAAAATTATTTTTTCCAACAAAAATTTCGTCTTTAACTTCATAATAATAATTTAAATATACAGTAAAATAACCATATTCTTTATTACCTGGCATACTTGTAAATCTATCAGCCACCTCTTTTTGAACCATAAAAACCATTTTCGAAGGTTTTATATTCGAAGTAACGTACTCAATAATTGATGTCGTAATATAGTAAGGTAGGTTTCCAATAACATATATTTTATTATATCCTTTAGATATTTCCTCTAAATCAATTTTCAATATATCACTAAAAATAATTTCACAATTATCTGAATTATAAAAGTCTAAATATTTATGCATATCATCATCTATTTCTATGCATTTTAAATAACCATCTTTTTGAACTAAGTATTTAGTTAAAGCACCCTTTCCAGGGCCAATTTCTATTATTAAATCATTTTCGTTAGGGTCTACTAAATCTGTAATATTCTTTATTATTTGTTCATTTATTAAAAAATTTTGTCCAAATTTTTTCTTAGCTTTCATCTAACCAACCATTTCTTAAAACATCATATGTAATTTTATATCTTCCAATATGGCTTACTGCATATTCATAATCTGGGGCTAAAAAATCTAAATCATTTCCTGGAACTCCCCTATCTAAGACTATTGCAATAACAGGGTCACTAGATATTTTGGGAGCAGAAAATCTTACAATAGTTCCGCATGGAAGATTTGCACTTGAAGCTACAATATTTACATTTCCATAATCTTTGTCATTATAGGTATATGTTCCATCAGTAATATTATAATTACTTAAGCAAGCCAAAGTTCCACCACACAATGGGCAATTATAAATATAGCCTGTTAAATCTCCTGTATATGTATCTTTTGCACTATATAATGCATCATAATCAAATTCATCAATTTTTAAAGCCATAGTAGCTTCATCAACTGTTTTATTTGGATTATTATTATGAACTTTAGATTCATAAACAAAACTATTTGTAAAAGTAGTAAAAATTATTAAAATTAATAAAATTAATTTTATACCTTTAAACATCTTCTTCATTTTATCCTCTTTTATAACTAATATTATAGCATTTGCATAAATTCTTGTAAACAATTAAAAAAATATATGACTTTTCATCATATATTTAAATTAAATATCTTTTTAACGTTGCTATTAGTACTTTTCAATAAAGCTTCTTTAGTAATATTTAAATTTGTACATAAAAATTTAGTTATATATTTAATGTTTCCAGGATAATTTTGCTTACCTCTTAAAGGAACTGGTGTTAAATATGGACTATCTGTTTCTAAAACTAAATAATCTATGCCAATACTTTTTACTACTTCTATAAGGTTACAATTTTTAAATGTAATAACACCATTTATTCCCAGTACAAATCCCATTTTAATATAATCTTTTGCAGTTTCTATTGAACCGGAAAATGAATGAATAACTCCAATAACTTTATGTTTCTTTAACATTTTTATTGTATCGTCTGTAGCATTTCTAGAATGAATGACTACAGGAAGATTATATTTTTCTGCTAAACATAATTGATAATCAAATATCTTAATTTGCTTTTCTTTATCAAAATTCTCATAGTGATAATCTAAACCTATTTCACCAATACCAATTACCTGATTATTTTTTATCTCATCTTCTAATATCTTTAAATCATTTTGTGTAATATCTTCCGCAAATTCAGGATGATACCCAATTACTCCAAAAATATCCTTATTATTAATCATTGAAAGAACTTCATTATTACTATTTTTATCACACCCTGCATTTATAAAATAAGAAATCCCATCATTTTTTGAAAGATTAATTACATTATTTATGTCATCATAATATTCTTTATAAAGATGACAATGTGTATCAAAAAACATAATTACTTTTCTATTCTAGCAAATAATACTTCAGCTTGACCAACTTTATTAGGCACTGGGTATTCACCAAAAGTATTAATTGTCTCAAAAGATGTTTTATTTGTATTTAACTGTTTAAATATTTTTTCTGAAGTTTCAGGTAAGAATGCTTGAAGTAAAACTGCACCAATTCTAATACATTCTACTAAATTATATAAAATTGTAGCAAGCCTTTCTTTTTTGCTTTCATCTTTAGCAAGTACCCAAGGAGTACTATCATCAATATATTTATTACATTTTCTAAATAATTCAAAAATTGAGTCTATTGCATTGGCAATTTCAAGTTTATCCATATATGTAGTAGTTTTTTCTCTTAAAGAAGTCGCATAATTAATCAAATTATCATCCACTGGTTCATATACCTTTGGATTTGTTACTTCACCAGAAAAATATTTATTTATCATACCAATACTTCTATTAACAAGATTACCTAAAACGTTAGCAAGATCTGCATTTGTACGTGTTACTAATGCATCTTCAGAAAAATTTCCATCACTACCAAATGGTACTTCTCTTAATGCATAATATCTTACAGCATCTACGCCATAATCTTTAATATATTCACGAGGGTCCTTATAATTCCCTAAACTTTTTGATATTTTACCACCATTTATTACTAACCATCCATGACCAAATACTTTTTTAGGTAATGGTAAATCTAAAGCCATTAACATGATTGGCCATATTATTGTATGAAAACGAATTATTTCTTTTCCTACAATATGTAAATCTGCAGGCCAATACTTTTTAAATAATTCATCATTATCAGTTAAATACCCTAATGCTGAAATATAATTTGATAGTGCATCAATCCATACATATACAATATGTTTGTCATCAAAAGAAACAGGTATTCCCCATTTAAATGAAGTACGAGAAACGCATAAATCCTCAAGGCCTGGTTTAATAAAATTATTTATCATTTCATTTTTACGTGAAACGGGTTCAATGAAATCTGGATGACTTTCTAAAAATTCCTCTAAACGTTTTTGATAATTTGATAGCTTAAAAAAATATGCTTCTTCTTTAACTAAATGAACTTCACGATGGCAATCTGGGCAACAACCGTTTTCATCTAATTGAGTTTCGGTCCAAAAGGATTCACATGGCGTACAATATAATCCTTGATATTCACCTTTATAAATATCATTTTGATCATATAATTTTTTAAATATTTTTTGAACAACTTCTTCATGAATAGGATCAGTGGTCCTTATAAATTTATCATATGATATATCTAGACTTTTCCATAAATCCTTTGCATTATCAACTATTTTATCTACGTATTCTTTTGGTGTAACTCCATGTTCTAATGCTTTTTTTTCAATTTTTTGGCCATGTTCATCAGTACCAGTCAAGAAAAATGTATCATAACCTTCTAAACGTTTATAGCGTGCTATAGCATCAGCAATAATTGTTGTATAACAATGACCAATATGAAAGTTATCTGATGGATAGTAAATTGGTGTTGTTAAATAAAACTTTTTACTTTCCATACTATACCTCCTTATTTGTACTGCCTATACCACCAGTTCTTTTAACATTAGTTTCTTCACCACAGGTTAAATAATTAAGAATGATACCTTGTGCATAAGCATCTCCCACGTTAATTACAAACTCTTTATTCCCTTCATTTTGAAGTGCTACATACATATGTCCCTCGTTTGATTCATTGTTGTAATAATCTGCATCTATAATGCCAACTTGATTACATAATCTTATATTATATTTAAATCCCATACTGCTTCTTACTACAATCATTAAAAATTCATTATCTTGTAATTTAATTTTATATCCTGTAGGTATTTTTACTATTTCTCCGGGTTTAATTGTAATATTTCTAAACGCTATAAAATCATAACCAGCGCTTTTGCCAGTTTTTCTTTTAGGAAGAACTATACTATCGTATAAATTCTTATCATCAGCAACTGATTTTTTAAACTCCTCATAACTTATTTTTTCAAATCCTCTTTCCATATAAACTCCTTTCAATAAAAAAAAACATGAACCAAAGGACGAATTATTATAAATCCGCGGTACCACCTTAATTCATGAATTTCATGCTCTTTAAACGATAAGGGAATTACCCGTAAACTACTCCAGACTCACAAAATAGACATTTTTATTCCTTTTTCACCATTAAGGAACTCTCTAAAAAAAATAATCTATAAATCTTTCCTTCTTTGTATTTACAAGTAAATATTAACATATTATTTATTTATTTTCAATAATTTTTGTTACAACATTACCAATGATTTTTTCTTCACTAGAAAATGATGTTTCTTTATAAAAGATTAACAAACCAACAATATCACTATCTATTATTATAGGATATATTAAAAAATAACCTTTTAATCCATTTATTAAATCTACATTATTACTTTCATATTTTTTTCTTTCTTCAATAAAATTTAATAAATTATTATCAAGCTTTTCGTTAAGCAACTCTCCGTCAGTAATAAAATGTTCTTTATTTGTTACGAACATTTTAACATTTGCATAACTTTCTACAATTACTGTTAATTTATTAGCAAAATCCTTAATTAATCCAGATTTTTCATATTTTTTTAAAACTATATTAGCATTATCAATAAATATTTCCAAATCATCATTACTATGTATATTTAGTACATTCCTTATCTCTTTAGGAATAACTATTCTTCCAAGTTCATCAATCTTTCTCACTATACCAGTATTTTTCAAAAACACACCTCATTTATAGTGTGCTTTTTTTAAATATTTATATACCTATAATAATGTATTTAGTAACCTAACTAAGTATCTAATGAAATGTTCAGGTAAAGATTTATAATATAAAGTTATTATAATACATTCATGTTTATATGCTAAATTAAAATTATTACTAATACTTAATGCATTATATAATAGTTTATCACCTTTTACCTTGCTTGATAATTCTTTAGGCAAAACTATTTCTACTAATCTATCAGTTTGACGTACTTTATTAATACCTAACTTTTTAGCAATTTTTTCAAACCATTCTTCATACATATAGTCTTCGGTTTTTTCATCAATTTTACCAAATCTATCTTGAATATTCTCTTTAATTTCAAGTAGTTTATCATAACTATCTATCTCATTAATCATTTGATGAATTTCAATTTTAATAGTCTCATCATCAACATATTTATCATCAATATGAGTATCTATATTTATTAATGCTTGATCATTATCACTATCTTCTTCGACGTAAATGCCTTTAACTTTTTTTAGTTCATCTTCGATCATCTTTGTATATAAAGAAACACCCACTGAATCTACAAAACCTGCTTGAGAGGAACCAAAAATATCACCAGATCCTCTTATCGATAAATCTCTCATGGCAATTTTGTAACCACTACCTAAAGCTGTAAATTCTTTTAAAGCCTGAAGCCTTTTTATTGCTATGTCATTTAACATTTTCATTTTATTATATAGCAAAAATGCATACCCAATTTTGTCACTTCTTCCAACACGACCACGAAGTTGATATAACTGAGAAAGTCCAAAATGATCTGCATCATATACAATAAGTGTATTTGCATTTGCTATATCAATACCATTTTCGATAATCGTAGTGCAAATTAAAATATCAAATTTATGATTAGTAAAATCATTCATTATATTATCAAGCTCATCTTTGTTCATTGTACCAAAAGCATATCTAATTTTTGCATCCGGAGCAAGTTTTTGTATTTCAGAAGTTTTTCCTTCCAATCCTGCAATATTGTTATATAAAATATATACTTGACCTTTTCTGCTTAATTCTTTATAGATAGCATCTTTTATTACATAATTATCTTCACTAGTAACATACGTTTGAACAGGATATCTATTACTTGGGGCTGTTTCAATTATGGAAAGATTTCTTAGCCCTGATAAAGCCATTTTAAGCGTTCTTGGTATAGGTGTCGCAGATAAAGCTAAAACATTAATATCATTTTTTAACTCCTTAATCTTTTCTTTATGTTTTACGCCAAATCTTTGTTCCTCATCAATTATTAATAAACCTAATTTTTTATATTTAATTTTATCATTAAATATTTTATGAGTTCCAAAAAGTATATCAATACTGCCCTTTTCTAGTCCATCAAGAATTTCTTTTTCTTCTTTTGAGGTTGTAAATCTATTATATAATTTTATGTTTACTGGCCATGAAGCAAACCTTTTTAAAGCTACGTTATATTGTTGCTTTGATAAAATAGTTGTGGGACATAAATAAATAACTTGTTTATTATTTAAAACCGCTTTAAACATAGTTCTTAGAGCAACTTCGGTTTTTCCAAAACCAACATCTCCACATAACAATCTATCCATTGGATTTCCACTTGATAAATCATCAGTAATATCATTGATAGCTTTTTGCTGATCAGGGGTTAAATCATAAGTAAATTCTTTAGCAAATATTAACTCTTCCTCATAAAATTTATATGGTTCAACTTTTACTGCAATCCGTTTTTGATATAGGTCAATAAGTTCTTCTGTAATGTCTTTAATTTTTGATTCAACATATTTTCTTGTTTTTAACCAAGATGATGAATTAAGCCTATTTAATTTAGGTTTTATACCATCTTTGTCAGAATATTTATATATGTTTTCAATTTTCTGTACGGGCACATAGATTTTATCATTATCCATATATAATAGCTGAATATAATCTTTTGTTATATTGCCACTAGTTAAACTAACTATACCATTATAAATTCCTATTCCATGATTGATATGAACTACATAATCACCTTTATTTAATTCATTATAGTCCGTTATTTTTTTGCCACCATATAAGTTGTTTTGATATTTATAATCTCTTTTGATTTCATCTATATCATATTCACCGATAACAACATATGATTCAAAAATAAAGCCATGATTTATTTTTTGTTTAATAATCTTTACATCAGAAAATAGTTTTTTAATATTTTTTATCTCTTGTTCATTTGATAAACAAAATATGACTTGTTTTTTTTCATTAATCCAATTTTTTACTTTAGTTTCCAAAAGATTTAAATCATTATTAAAATTTTCAATTTGGAAAGATTTGTATTCAATATCTTTACTTGATGTTCTAAAAGTATTCAAACTTAATTCATATTTTATATATATGTCATTTAAATCAAACATTAGCTTTTCTTTAACATCATTGGCTTTTTTATATTCTAAAATTTCTTCAGAAAGTTTTTTATATGCAGCTTCTATTTGAGGCCTTTCAATATTAATTACAAGTGGATCTTCTAAATAATCATATATTGATATAACATTTTTTGTTTTTATTTCATCAACAGGCTTTATTATTAGACTATCAATTTTATTAATCGTCATTTGACTTGTTTCATCAAAATATCTTATTCCAATTATTTTATCATCGTCTAATTCAATTCTTAATGGATGAACTTCATTTATAGGGAAAATATCTATTATCATGCCACGTACAGAAAAATCACCTGTAGCAGCCGTAATTGAGTCTTTATGATATCCCATATTTATTAATTTTTCTATTACATTATTTCGTTCTATTTCCTTATTAATTTCTAATTTGATAAGATTTTTTGAAATTTCATCTTTATTTGGCAAATACATTAAATATGCCATTAAATTGCATATAATAATATGTTTCGAAGAATTTGCTTTATCTAAGGTGTTTAATCTTGTTAACTTTAATTCTGGTGATGCTGCTACCATTGATGAAACAAAATCATCCATTAAAAATAGTAAACATTTGTCAGTATAAGTCTGAAGTAAATTATAATAATTATTTGATTCATAAATATTACTTGTTAATATTATTATATTTTTTTGACTTTTTTTAAATAAATTTAACACATAAAAAACATTTAACTCAGAAGTTAAACCACATATTACAGAATCATTTTCATATGTAAAAATATTATTTAAAAAATCCATCATTCACCTTTTTTATTATAAGTATTCATACATTTTTCAATACCATAAATTATAAAACAATCTATCATTTCAGAATATTTAGCATTGTTTAGACTTTCAAGTTCATCATTTGATAAATTTCCTAAAACATAATCTTTTATATCATTATTAGTTTCGTGGCCAATCCCAACCTTTAAATGACAAAATTTCTGCGTACCTAAAGAATTAATAATGGATTTTATTCCATTATGCCCACCTGCAGATGAATCAAATTTAAAACGATATTGTCCACATTTTAAATCCAAATCATCATGAATAATTAATATATCTTCAAAATTTATTTTATAAAAATTTACAACTTTTACTACCGCAAAACCAGATAAATTCATATATGTTAAAGGTTTTAAAAAAATTACTTTTTCATTATTAATAGATTTTATAACATATTCATAATTATCTTTTGTAAGCCATCTTTCATTTTTTAAATAATTATCTAATAATATAAAACCAACGTTATGTCTTGTATATTTATATTCTTTTCCTGGATTTCCTAATCCTACTATTAACTTCATACCATCATTTAATAATTAAAAAACTAATTATTCCCTTTCTTTTTAAATACATTTTTATATGTTTTTAGATTTTCTATACAAATAACGTCATTAATTTTTACGTGATTTTTACTATTCTTAATACACTTAACTATAACTATTGACGGACTTGCATTTGATTTTGTTTTTACTAATTGAACTTCTTTAATATTAAGATTATATTTATTTCCTAATATAAATAACTCGTCTAGCCTTTCGGTTCTATTTATTATATATAAAATTCCTTTATTTTCAAGATAGTTTTTTGCAACGATAAATATATCTTCAAGTTTTAACAAAACTTCATGTCTAGCAATCATTTTCTCTTGCACATCATTGACCATTTTCCCATTATATTCAAAATATGGTGGATTACACATCATTATACTAAATGACTCTTTTTTAAAATAACTACCAATGTTTTTGACATCATCATTGATTATTGTTATTTGATTTTCTAAATTATTAATTTCAACCGATTTTTTGGCCAATTCAGAAATCTTAGATTGTATTTCAAAACCAACAATTGAAAATGAAGTATATTTAGATAAGATTAAACATGCAGCTCCATTACCAGTACAAATGTCTAGTATCTTACCACTTATATTATATTTTTGCACAAATTCTGGTAATAATATTGAATCTAACGAAAACTTAAAAAAATCGGTATTTTGAAATATATACCTATTCTCATAATCAAATAAATCATTTTTTACGATCATTTTTTATTTGCTCCGCATCAATAATAAGTTTTTCTTCTTCACATGCTATTTTATATTTTTTATTTAATATATCAACACTAAGGATAGTTGCATCTTTGCCATTGTATTTAATAATATTTCCCACTGATAATAAATTTTTACTGCATTTTATATATTCTTCGTCTTCATAATTTAAACAGCATAATAACCTGCCACAGCAACCATTAATTTTTGATGGGTTAAGCGCTAAATTCTGATTTTTTGCCATATTCATTGTAATAGAATCAAATTGATTTAAAAATCTAGAACAACACATTTTTTGACCACAAATGCCAATTCCACCAATTTGTTTTGCTTTATCTCTTGCGCCAACTTGTCTTAATTCGATCCTTGTTCTATATATACTTGCAAGTTTTTTTGCAAGTTCTCTAAAATCTATTCTGTCATCTGCATAAAAGTTAAATAATAATTGGCTTCGATCTAAATTATATTGAGCGTTTAATATATGCATATCCAATTTTAAATCATTAGCAAGGCTTTTTGCTTTGTTTAGTGCTATATCAGCATCTTTTAAATTTCTATAAAAATTGTTTTTATCTTCTTCTGAAGCTTTTCTAATAATTTGTTTATATTCATTATTATCATTTTCAAATTTTTTAACTATTTTACCGAACTGATGACCCTTTTCAGTGTCTACAATTACTTCATCATCAATCTCAAAACGTTCTTCACTTTGAAAGTAATAACATTTACAATTACCTTTATAACATATAGCATAACTAATCATTTAAAACTCCTAACTCAAGGGTTAATGCATCTAACATTAAATTTATATTTAAATTATATTGGCCCTCATATAAATATTTTGATAAAATTTGTAATTTTTTAAAATTATTAGGATATGGGTTATCACTATGAAATGCATTACAATATATTTGATTAACAATTTTAAGCAAAGTAATAACTTCGTTTCTATCTTTATAATTCTTCAAAACTACACTATTATTATACAAAACAATATTTAAATTATCTAGTTCTATATTATTAATATAATCTAATGCTGTATTATAGTATTTTTCATATTCATCTTTTGATAACTTAAACTTTTCTTCAACTAAAATATTTTGATAATTTACTTTAATAATTTCACATCTACTTATAATTGTACTAGCTATATTTTCTTTTGAATTTGTTATAAAAAATCCTAAAATATTAGCCTCCGGTTCTTCAAGAAACTTTAATATTTTATTATAAGCAGAGGAATTCATTTTTTCAGGATTAACAATTATATATATACTTTTATCAGTATACATAGAAGACAAACTAAAAGATTTTTGTAAAAATTCAATATCATCTTTTTTTATAGTTTTTTCACTAGAATTTATGATAATTAAGCTAGGAAGCGTGTTATTATCTATAAGTGTATTAATATTTTGAATATCTTTAAATATTTCTTTGACAACTTCTTTTAATTCCAATAAACATCTATCAACATTATTTGTTTCAATTAAATAGGCATGAGCTAGTTTATTCTCATGATATATATTTATTAATTCCAAAAGTGCTGCATTTATATTCATTAGTACTCCTCATATTACTATATTATTAAAAACATTATTATTATCATACACAACCCAGGAAATCCTAAAAAAGCTACAGATAAAAGTGTTAAGATATTAATTGGTATAATAACTTCTAATGATGCCACCATTACATTTAAACCATATAAAACACAAAATGCAAATAAAATTTTTTTAATACACCAAAATATTTTTTTTAACATAATTTCCTCTTTATAAATTATGTTTGAATTGAATTTTTTATGCTATCTTTTTTCTATCATCTAAAGCTTTATTTAACGTTATAACATCTAAATAATCGATTTCAGCACCCATAGGAATACCGTATGATAATCTAGAAATTGTAACTTTTTTATTTTCAAATATTTTTTTTATATATAAAGTTGTTGTTTCACCTTCAATTGAAGATTTCAACGCAATTATTAATTCCGGGTTTGTAAGATTCTCCACTCTTTTCACTAAAGATGATATATTGATATCTTGTGGAGAAATGTTATCAATTGGTGATATTAAACCATTTAATACATGATAAACACCCTTAAAATTACCAACTTTTTCAAAAGACAATAAACTTTTGTAATCTTCCACAACACAAATTAAATTATGATCCCTTGTTTCATTATTACAAACATCACAAATTTCTTTATCAGTTAAGCTGTTACAAACTTTACATGGTGTCAGTTTTTCTTTGGCTTCAACTAAAGCCTTACTAAAATCTAAAATATCCTCATCTTTTAATTCTAAGGTTGCTAATGCTAATCTTTCTGCGCTTTTTTCTCCTATAGTTGGATATTTTTTGAAACTTTTAATTAATTGTTCAAGTATTTTAGGGTAAATCATTAAAATAATCCACCCATTTTTGAATATTGTCCCAATTTTTCTTCAGTAACTTTATCTATTTGATTCATGGCATCTTTAACTGCTAAGCAAATCATATCGCAAAGTATTTCTTTGTTTGATTTATCAAAAGCCTCATCATTAACTATTTCAACTGTTTTAATCTCCTTATTTCCTTTAAAAGTTACGTTAACCCAATCAGATTTTCCTACAAACTCCATAGAATCAATCTGATCCTTTTTATTCATAATATCTTTTTGCATTCTTTGAGCTTGTGCCATTATTTGTTGCATATTCATATAAATTACCTCCTTATTTTTCTTCAACTTTATTTATATCGAATATATCTATTATATCATCAATTTCATTATTTTCCACCGGTTCATTTAACAAAGTGTATTTAATTTTATTTTTCATATTTTCTTTAAATATATTCATTTCATTATTCCAATTTTCAGTATCAGTTGCAATAATTAAATAATTTGTTTTAAATAGATTATTAAAGTTATCTTCAACAATTTTGCAATTTTTATTAATTTCACTTGCTAAAGACTTAATACTTGTATTTAATACCATAATTGAAGGTGAGGCTAATACTATATCTGTATCTTCAATTAATCCTTTAACCTTCTTATTTTCAGTAATTTGTTTAAAATTAACCCACATATTACTACAAAAATTTTTATTTTCTTTTGATGCTGATACAAAACAATTATTAATTCTTACTTTTTCAAGTTGTTCATAATACGAACTTTTGTTTTTATTTTGAGATATTTTAGGCTTTTCTCGTGTTAATAATTTGTTATTTTTTTCTTTGTTTATTGTTAATTCCATGTTATTTGTTTGTTTACAAGTAGGTTTTTCAGCATTTGTATCGTTTATTATATATTTTAATAAAATTAATTCTAATAAACTAAATAAATCAACATTTATATTTGTTTTATATAGTGTATCTGAAAGTTCAAAACACATATTTTTATAATCATCATAACTAAGCCTATCAATTCGGTCATTCATTTTAATTTCTAATGCTCTTTTTTTTATTACATTTATTATTTTTTTTATTAAAGTTTTATAATCAACAGATAGTTCTTCTGCCTTTTCAATAAATTCGACAATATAAGTTGCTTCATTATTATTTAGTTTATCAATCATTTCAATTACCTGTGAATTAGAAATTAACCCCAAATTATCTAAAACATCTTTTATTTCGATATGTTTTTTTAATTTTGAAATTTGATCAAGAATACTTAAAGCATCTCTTAAACCACCTTCTGAAAAATTTGCTATTTCAACTATAGCATCATCATCTATTTCTATATTTTCCTTTTGGGAAATATTTTTTAATTGAATGATTATGTCATTTAATCCAATTTTTTTAAAATCAAGTCTTTGACATCTTGATAAAACAGTTATTGGTACATCTTCAATATTTGTTGTAGCTAATATAAATATTGCATGTGCTGGTGGTTCCTCTAGAGTTAATAAAAGTGCATTAAATGCGCTAGTACTTAACATATGAACTTCATCAATAATATATACTTTGTATTTTGAATTAATAGGACTAAGTTTAACATTATCAATAATTTCTCTTATTTGGTCTACACCAGTATTTGAGGCTGCATCTATTTCATATATATCACTGCTGGAGCTAAAATTTTTACATAATTCACATTCCAAACACGGATTTCCATCGGTATTATTTATACAATTAATTGCTCTTGCAAATATTTTAGCAGTGCTTGTCTTACCAGTACCTCTAGGACCCGAAAATATATACGCATGTGAAATTCTATTTTCTAAAATACTGTCCTTCAATAATTTTACAACCACATTCTGGCCAACTAACTCATCAAAAGTCTGTGGTCGATATTTTCTATATAAAACTTTATAATCCATGTGTTCCTCCGCTTATAATTATAACAATTTCTCCATTAATATTCTATCTTTTATTAGAAAAAAATTGTTGCAATAATAATTTATATTCATATCTAAATTTATCATTTAACATAGTCTGATTATAATTAATATTTTTATTATCTTCATTATGAAAATTGGAGGGTAATAAATAAAATACATTTTTTATTCTTGCTTGTCTTATAGCCTCCTTGCACATATTGCATGGTTCCAAAGTGACATACAAATCACATTCATCTAAACGCCAATCACCTATAATATTACTTGCCAATTTAATTGCATTTATTTCTGCGTGATTTATAGAACAATTATTTTGCATTTTTGTATTGTGTGTCGAACATATTATTTTTGAATTTTTAGTTATTACACATCCAACAGGTACTTCATCTTCAACAAAAGCTTGTTTAGCTTCATTAATTAATATTTCTATTATATTTTTATTCATAATTCTCCATAAAAAAAGTGCACACAAACATGGATTGATATGGCTGCTTTATTCCTAACCTGACCAGTTTACAATATATTTGTTGCACAAAATAATAATAACAAATTTAATCATCATTATCAAGTAAAATTCAATAATTTTAATCAATGTTTCACGTGAAACATTGATAATCTTTTTTATATTTGACAATGGTATTTCAGTAATTTTTTTTTTTTATAATTTATACCTAAATAAACAAAATAATTCTAATGTTTCACGTGAAACATATATACTATATTTAAATTAATTAATTGTGCTGATATATGAATTTTTATGGATATTTTAGGCAAAAAACCACAATGTTTCACGTGAAACATTGTATAAAAAAACACACTATTGTGTGTTTTCATCTGAACCTGTTTGTTCATCAATTTTATCTACAATACTTATAGTAGTAACAAATTGATTATCTTTTAAATGAATAAGCCTTGTACCTTGTGTAGCCCTGCCTAATTTAGATATTTGAGATATCGGCATTTTTATAGTTGTTCCAGTATTAGTCATAATAACTAAATCTTTTTCATTATCCGATAACTTAACAGCAACCAATTTACCATTTTTTTCTGTAACATTTAAAGCTTTAACACCTTTACTGCCACGTTTAGTTTGTCTATATTCAGATACAGATGTTTGTTTTCCATAACCAAGTTCGGTTACAATTAATATTATATCTTCTTCTTTAACAACTTCTAAGCATATACAGTCACCACCATCAAGATTAATTCCTTTAACACCAGATGCTGTTCTGCCCATTGCTCTTATTTCCTTTTCCTCGAATTTTACAAGTTTACCTGTACTAGATCCTAGTAGTATTAAATCTGAATTGGTAGTTAATTTAACACCTATCAATTCATCATTATCTTTTAAACTGATAGAAATTTTACCAGAAGTACGTATATTTTCAAATTCGTTTATACTTGTTTTTTTAACAATGCCCTTTTTAGTAGCAAAGAATAAATAATCTTTATCACAATTTTGCTCGATAGATACTATTGAAGTAACATATTCTTCTTTTTCTAAAGGCAATAAATTGACGATTGGTAATCCTTTTGAAGTTCTAGAAAATTCTGGAATTTCGTATCCTTTCATACGATATACTTTACCTTTGTTAGTAAAGAATAATATATGATCATGTGTCGATAAGCTACATGCTTGATCGACAAAATCTTCATCATTAGTTGTAATACCCTTAACTCCCATTCCACCACGATTTTGAGTTCTAAATATTTCTGGTTTAGAACGTTTAATATAGCCTTTTTTAGTTAAAACAACCATTATTCGTTCTTCAGGAATTAATGATTCGTCATCAATATAATCTATAGCTGTCATATCAATATTAGTTCTACGTTCATCACTATATTTATTCTTTATTTCTAACATTTCTGTTTTAATAATTTCATTTACTTTTTGTGGACTTGCCAATATTGACTTAAGATCATCGATTAATTTTAATAAATCCGCTAATTCAGATTCAATTTTATCACGCTCAAGACCAGTTAAACGTTTCAATTTCATTTCTAGTATGGCATCAGATTGAATGTCATCTAAGCCAAATTTTAAATTTAATTCTTTTTTTGCTATTTCATCAGTTTTTGATGACTTAATTAACTTAATAATTTCATCAATATGATCTAAAGCAATTTTTAGCCCATTTAATATATGAACTCTAGCTTCCGCTTTAGTTAAATCAAATTTTGTTCTACGAATAATAACTTCACGTTGAAAATCTATATATTTTGTAAGTATATCCTTTAAGCCTAATGTTTTTGGTGTTAATCCATCAAGCATTAAGAAAATTATTCCATAAGAAATTTGAAATGCAGTATGTTTATATAAATTATTTAATACAACTTGAGGGTTTGCATCTTTTTTTAAAGTTATAGTAATTTTAATACCATTTTTTAAATCTGTATGGTAATCTGAAATTCCATCAAGTATTTTGTTATGAACCAACTCGGCTACTTTATCTTTTAACTCTGCCGTGTTTATACCATATGGTACTTCAGTAATAACAATAACATTATGATTATTATGTTCTTCAATTACTGCTCTACTCCTAATGGTAATAGTTCCTCTTCCTGTCTCATATGCTTTTTTAATGCCAGAATTTCCAAGAATTATACCTCCTGTTGGAAAATCTGGACCTTTAACAAATTTCATTAATGATAATGTATCAATATCAGGATTATCAATGCATGCTATGCATCCGTCTATAACTTCACCTAAATTATGAGGTGGGATATTTGTTGCCATACCAACAGCAATTCCCATTGAACCATTTACTAAAATATTTGGAAATCTACTTGGTAATACTTTTGGTTCCTTTTCAGTACCAGTATAATTATCATCCATATCAACGGTATCTTTTTGAATATCCCTTAGTAATTCAAGTGATATTTTGGCAAGTCTTGCTTCAGTATAACGATAAGCTGCAGGAGCATCCCCTTCTATAGTACCAAAGTTTCCGTGACCATCAACTAACATATATCGTTGTTGAAAATCTTGGGCTAATCTTACCATTGCATCATAAATAGAAGAATCACCATGTGGATGATAGTGTCCCATAACGTAACCAACAGTAGTTGCGGACTTTTTATGTGGTTTGTCAGGCGTATTACCATCTTCATACATAGACCATAAAATACGTCTATGTACTGGCTTTAAACCATCTCTTAAATCAGGAAGTGCTCTAGAAGTTATAACACTCATTGAATAGTCTAAAAATGAGGTTTTTACTTCACTAACAATATTATTTTCAATTAGTTTATCTTTTTCGTGAAATTCACCAGCATATTCAGAATCATTAACTAATTCTTCAGTTGTTTCTTCATTAATATTATCTGAATTAATATTTTTTTCTTCATTGTCGTTCATATTAACCCTCCTATATATCTAGATTTTGAACATTTATAGCATTTTGTTCAATAAACTCTCTTCTTGGTTCAACTTCATCACCCATTAGCTTGCTAAAAATTTGGTCAGCCATCATACAATCATCTACAACGATTTTTCTTAATGTTCTTGTTTCAATATCCATAGTAGTTTCATAAAGTTCTTCAGGGTCCATCTCACCAAGACCTTTCATTCTTGTTATTTCAACTCTATTACGTATATTATCAGGTAAAGAAGCAAGATATTTGTCTTTTTCTTTGTCATCCAATACGTATTTACGCGTTTTTCCATATCTTATTCTAAACAAAGGTGGTTGGGCTGCATAAACATGTCCTGCTTCAACAATCGGCTTAAAAAAGCGGTAAAAAAGTGTTAAAAGTAATATTCTAATATGTGCACCATCAACATCGGCATCTGTCATAATTATTATTTTATTATATCTTAATTTATCTATATTAAATTCATCACCTATACCTGTACCAAAAGCAGTGATTATAGACCTTATTTCTGCATTACTTAAGGCTCTATCCAATCTATTTTTTTCAACATTTAATATCTTTCCTCTTAAAGGTAAAATAGCTTGTCTTAATGAATCTCTACTTTTTTTAGCAGAGCCACCTGCACTATCACCCTCGACTATAAATATTTCAGACTCAATTGGATCTTTACTCTTACAATCACATAATTTACCAAAAAAATTAGTTGTTGCTAAATCAGTTTTTCTAGTTATTTCTCTTGCTCTTTTTGCAGCGTTTCTAGCTCTACATGCTAACATAGCTTTTTCAACAATTATTTTTGCATCAGTAGGATTTTCTAACAAAAATTTTTCAAATCCCTCAGAAAAAACATTATCCGCTAGTTTTCTTACTTCAGAATTACCTAATCTACCCTTAGTTTGACCTTCAAATTGTGGGTTTGGATGCTTACAAGAAATAATCATCGTTAACCCTTCTTTAACGTCGTCTCCTGATAAAGATTCATCTTTTTCTTTTAATAAATTTGCTTTTCTTGCATAATTATTTATTACTCTAGTAAGTGCTCTTCTTACACCTTCTTCATGAGTTCCACCATCATGAGTATTAATATTATTAACAAAAGAATATATATTGTCACTATATCCATCATTATATTGTAAAGCAACTTCAAAAAATACATTATCCTCTGAACCTTCTAAATGAATAATGTCCTCATGAATTGGAGTTTTATTTTGATTAATAAATTTAACATATTCAGAAATGCCACCTTCATACATAAATGTATCTCCAGTTGTATCTTCGTCATCTCTATCATCTCTTAAAGTAATCCTTAAACCTTTATTTAAAAAAGCAAGTTCTCTAATTCTTACTTTTAGAGTTTCATAATCAAATACTGTTGTATCAAATACTTCTGGATCAGGTTTAAAAGTTACACTAGTTCCAGTTCTGTTTGACTCACAATCTCCTATTTCATGTAATTTTTCAACAGTATGTCCACCTTTTTCAAAACGAATAAAATATATTTTACTATTTTTATAAACTTTAACTTCAACCCATGATGATAAAGCATTAACAACTGATGCTCCTACACCGTGAAGTCCGCCGGAAACTTTATAACCTCCGCCTCCAAATTTTCCTCCTGCATGTAATACTGTATATACCGTTTCAACTGTAGATAAACCAGTTTTGGGATGTATATCAACAGGAATTCCACGTCCATCATCCTTTACTGTCACTGAATTATCTTTATTAACAATTACTTCAATATTTTTACAATATCCAGCCAAAGCTTCATCTATTGAGTTATCAACAATTTCCCAAACTAAATGATGAAGTCCTTTTACATCAGTCGTACCAATGTACATACCAGGTCTTTTTCTAACTGCCTCTAAACCCTCTAATACTTGGATATCCGATGCATCATAATGTTCTGCCATATTTAATCTATCCTTTCTATACTACCATTATCAGCAAAATATATATTGCTTCCTTTTAATAACATTTTATCAACATTTTCTATATTAGTTGTTGTTATAAAAGTTTGTACTTCTCTATTTAACATATTTATAATATTATTGATTTTACTATTATCAAGCTCACTAAATAAATCATCTAAAATTAAAATTGGATAAGTTCCATTTATTTTTTTTATAATGATTAATTCTGCAAGTTTGAATGAAATTATAGCATTTTTTTGTTGACCAATACTTCCATATTCTCTAATATTATAATTATCTAACAAAAATTCAATGTCATCATGGTGTATGCCAAAAAATGTTTTTCCATAACTAATTTCTTTTCTATAATATTTTTGATACATTTCTTCAATATCTTCACGAGATTTGCCATTAAACACACTATCATACTTAATAAATAAAGTACCATAATCAAAGATATTTTTATAAATTTTTGTTAAATTTTCGTTAATTAAATCAATATAATTTTGTCTTGTTTTATGTATTTGTAAGCCAATATCAATAAGTTTATTTGTTAATATATTTAAGTACTCTTTTGAGGCGTTTCCATTAATCATAAGTTCCTTTAAATATGCATTTCTATGTTTTAATACTTTATTATAAGAACTAATTAAATTAACATAATTACTATCTATTTGTGATATTTCAATATTTAGCATTTTTCTTCGGCTATTAGGAGAATCAGTAATAATCTTAGTATCTAGTGGATTAAATAAAATAATATTAATTTTAGAAATATAATCACTTATTTTAGTGACTTTTTTGTTATCAACAAATATTTTTTTTCCGTCTTTTCCTAATTCCATAAAATAAACATTATCATCAATAAATCCTTTGATTAAAGCTACTGATGTATCTTTTTTTATAAGATTTTTATCATCTAAAGTCCTAAATGATTTTGTTAAAGATAATAAATATATTGCTTCAATTAAATTTGATTTACCAGTTCCATTATTTCCATAAATGATATTTAGGTTATCTGAAAAATCAATATTTAATTGTTCATAATTTCTAAAATTAACAAGTCTTAAATTACTAATTTTCATTATTTGCCTCTTTTTAAGTTAAATTTAACAAATTAACCCTTTTGTTGTACTCCTATACACATAATAATTATAACATAAAATAGGCATAAAAAAAAGAATTATTTATTATTTCTTTTCAAAATGGTATTTAATCTAACTGCTTTTAAATATTGATTACTAAACACATAACCAGAGCATTTAATTTTAACATTTACTCCATTAATTAAAGTAATATTTAAATAATTCTTTTCTTCTGAATAATATTTTTCTATGCCAACTATATTAAACCAAGCACAATACTCATTTTTTATTGATAATGATGGGAAAAAAATTATTTCTTTTATTTCACTAATAATAATTGGACATTTTTGGCAAATACCTAATAAATATGCTGATGATTTACATCTTCCAACATAAGAACTACCATAAAATTTTGTACTTTCATCCAAAATATTATAAATTGTATTTTCTATATGATAAGTTATATATTTTTCTACAACTTTAGTACCTTTATTTTCAGATAATAATGCAAGTGTATTTTTATTAATTATATATTTTTTCATTTATTTCCCCCGTTAATAAAATGTTAACAAATATATAACAAAAAATATGTCGAATTTTAAATTATACTAATAAGTTTTTATTGGTAATATTAATTCAACAATAGTATCATCAGAAACACTATTAATTATAATGGGTTTATCATCACCATTTATTAATAATATAATGTTATCACTATCTAATACTTTTAAAGCATCAAGCATATATTTTGACGAATAACTAATTTCCAATTTTTCTTTATTATTACAATCTATCACTAGTTCTTCTTTACTTTTACTATCAGCAGAAGTACCAAATAAAGTCATTTTTTTATTATCAATCTGCATCTTAATAATATTTTTAT
The DNA here is from genome assembly GCA_934096985.1 of uncultured Bacilli bacterium. GTDB lineage: Bacteria > Bacillota_I > Bacilli_A > RF39 > UBA660 > UBA6448. Next base: position 107,601 of record CAKONC010000004.1, read on the forward strand.
CTTTTCCTAACATAATTGTTGAAGCTCTATCAATTGCACTATAAAATTCTTTTAAATTTAGGTTAATCATATAACTAAAATCTTTAGGAATATAATTAGATGTGTCCGGATAAGAACCATTTAACAATGCTGTTTGAAATAAAATATTATTATAACTAAATAATACTTTATTTTTAAATAAATTAATCTCAATATCTCCCTCTTCTTTAAGAATGTTAACTAATTCATTGACACTTTTTCCAGGGATTACTATATTAATACTATTTTCAATTGGTTTTGATAACTTAACAATTTTCTTTGATAATCTATATGAATCAGTTGCCGTACACTCTAAAATATCACCATTTATTTTTAGGTTAAGTCCAGTTAACAAAGGTCTTACTTCCTGCATTGACATAGCATATGAAGTTTGGTTAATCATTTGTTTAATTAATTTTGATTCAATATTTATAACATTTTGACTTTTTTCTAGTGTTATTGTTGGATATTCTCCAATATTATAACATTCAATTATATATTCGTTAATATCTGAATATATTTTTATATTATTGTTATCTGTAAGTTCAAAGTTAATAATATCATTTGGCATTTTCCTAATTATTTCTAATAAACATCTGCTTTGTAATACTGCTCTTCCTGTTGATTCAATATTGATAATATCTTTTAATTCAATGGTAGTTTTAATAGTAAGTTCACTATCACTTGCTTGAACTTCTAAGCCTTGCTCTGTTAAATTAAATAATATACCATTTAATACAGGAATAGTTATTTTTGTAGATAATGCTCTAACAGCATTAGATAATGCATCTAATATAATATTTTTTTTAATTGTAAATTTCATAATTTTTTCTCCTTCTTTCTTTTATTAATAAATTATTATTATATTTATAAGGTGGGTTTTGTTGATAACTTGTTATTTCCTTTAAATTGCTACTTAACCCAGTATATTTATTAAAGAATTATCAACATTTTTCAACAAATTTATAACTTATTTTTAATTTCTTTAATAACATTATTTAACTTGTCATCTTTTTTCAAGTCATTTGTTATTTTATCATATGACGCAGAAATTGTTGAATGATCCCTCCCTCCAAATTCTAAACCTATTCTTTCAAGTTTTTCATCAGTTTCAACACGGCATAAATATATGGCAATATGTCTTGGCTTACTAATGTTAGCAACTTTTTTCTTACTTTTTAAATCACTTACTGTAATTCCAAAATAATCAGCAACTGCTTTTTGAATTTTACTTATTGAATTATCAGCATAGATATTAACACTAAGATAATCTTTTAAAGCCTCAATAGCAAAATTTAAATCAATTTTATCTGGTACCATCATTGCGGTATAAGCCATTAATCTATTAATTGTACCTTCTATAAATCTAATATCATTTTGACAGGAATTTGCAATATATTCAATAACTTCTTCGTTTAACCTATCTTCTAGTGATGTATTTTTAATTTTATTGTGGATAATTTTACATCTAAGTGCAAAGTCTGGGGGATAAATATCAACAGGTAATCCCCACATAAACCTACTTCTTAATCTATCTTCTATTTTTTTTAGGTCATCAGGTGATCTATCAGAACTAATAATTATTTGTTTATTTGATTGATACAATGCATTAAATGTGTGAAAAAATTCTTGTTGAGATTTATCTGCTCCTACTAAAAACTGTATATCATCAATAATGAGAACATCAACATTTTTATACTTATCTTTGAAGTTTTTTGCATAACTCATTGAGTTAATACCTTTTTCTAGACTAGCAATGCCAGTATAATCTTCAACAAATTCATTACTAGTAACATATAAGACCTTTTTATTTGAATGTGCAACAATATAATTTCCAATTGCATGCATTAAATGAGTTTTGCCTATACCGCTACGTCCATAAAGAAATAATGGGTTATGAATAGAACCGGGATTTTCAGCTACGGCATGAGCGGATACTACGGCAAGTCTGTTCGAATCCCCTACTACAAATGTTTCAAATGTAAATTTAGGGTTTAAATTAGTTTCCCAAGATTCATTATTATCTTCATCTTTTTTTATAACCTTTTCATTTTTTTCAATAACATTACTTTTTGGTAATTCATCTTCTACATAATACTCGAAATCAAATGATTTACCAGTTATATTTTGAAATATATTATCAATAACATCTTTATAATTTTCTGAAAGCATTTTTTTATGTATTTCCATTGGAACACAAACTTTTAAAATATTTCCATTCAAAGAAATAGGTTTTATTTTAGAAAACCAAAGGTTATATACATTTATACTAACAACATGTTCTACTTCTTCAAGAAAAGTCTTAAATAGTTCCTCTAAATTCATACCTTACCCCACAAATAACTTTTTGACACCTTAATTGTACTTCATTTTTAAAAAAAGATAAAGCAAAAAAATATATAAACAAAAATTCCCCACAACTTATCAACATTTTTTTCTTTTGTTTACTAGGATAGCATAACATTTTAACACTTTCAACAAAATTTTTTTGTCGAATTTTGTTGAGAACTAAAAATAATAATTAAATAAATTGTTATAAATGTTGAAAAAATGTGAATAAAATGTTGACAAATTTGTTGAAAACTTTTTGAAGCTAGGTAAATCCTATAAAAAAATAGGGTGTATTTTTGTTGATAAATTTTGTATAATTAATACATATTATATGTTTTGCTTGACTAAAAGTCGAAAATAATATTATAATAGTAACGCTATAAAAGAAAAGGAGAGATTTTAGTATGAAAAGAACGTATCAACCAAATAATAGAAAAATGAAAAAAACACACGGATTTTTCTCAAGAAAAAATGGTAAAGTTTTAAATAATCGTCGTAAAAAAGGTAGAAAAGTTTTATGTAAATAAAAAAGCCACTTTAATGTGGTTTTTTTTAAAGAGGCAAAAGTATGAAAAAAAAGGATATTGTAAAAAGCAGTACTGATTTTAATGAAATATTAAACTATAACAAGAAAGTTTCAAATAATGAGTTTATTATTTTTTATATGCCAAATAAATTTGATAACGTTAAATTTGGAATAAGTGCTCCGAAGAAACTTGGCAACGCTGTTTTAAGAAATAAATGTAAGCGTAGATTAAGAATGTTAATAGATGAATGTAATTTTCTCTTCAAAAAAGGTCGAAATTATATTATAATTATAAAGAAGGGTTTTTTATCTTTAAATTATGCTGATAATTTAAACTCTTTGAAAAAATTAATCGGAGGAATAAATGAAAAATAATAAAAAATTTCTTACTTTAATTTTAGTGGTTATGGTTATGCTTACAACTGGTTGTGGAGCCAAAAGTTATATAACTGATGACAAAGGTAAGATAGTAACAAATAGTGAAACTGGTCAAAGTCTTCAAAAAACAATTTATTGTAAGCCCGCAGAAAATACTGAAATGTATAGATTATATGAACAGTATGAAGATCAAATGGATATAAAATTATCAAAATTACCAAGTTGTGATAAATATAAAATAACATCAAATAAAACTAATAGTTTATGGCAATTTTTATTTGTAAAACCACTTGCTTATATAATTTTAAAAGTAGGTTTATTATTTAAAAATATTGGTTTAAAAAATGCTTATTTGGGTGTTTCAGTAATGTTAATAGGAATATTAATAAGAGTAATTTTATTACCATTTACTATAAAGACACAAAATCAAAGTGAAGCTATGAAAAAGGCTTCTCCTGAATTACAAAGATTAGAGAAAAAATATGCAAATGATACATCACAACAAGCAATGATGATGAAACAACAAGAAATGATGGCAATATATAATAAGTATAAAGAAAATCCTATGTTAGGATGTTTACTTTCATTAATTCAACTTCCACTTTTCTTTGCATTTTTGGAAGCAATTTATAAAATTCCTGCAATATATGAAGGTAAAATATTTGGTTGGAATCTAGGAACAACTCCAAGTATTGGAATTTTTAAAAATCATCAATATACTTTTATAATATTAGTAATCTTAATTATTTTATCAACATATTTTTCCTTTAAATTTTCTATGAAGCAATCTGCCTCAGCAACTTCAAGTATGCCAGGCGCAGAAAAGCAAACAAAAATGATGTTAATCTTCATGACAGTATTTATCGGATTTGCTTCACTAAGTTTACCAACAGCAATTGCATTATATTGGATAGTTACTTATGCTTTTATGATTTTACAAACTTATATTATTAAATTTATTAAAAATAATCAAAATACAAAATCAACAAAAAAAGTAAAAAAGTCAATTAATGATAAGCTTAAAGTTAAGGAGGGTTTAAAATATGGAAAAAATAAGTAAAACAGGGAAAAGTTTTGAAGAAACACTTCAAGAAATATTAGAAGAGAATAATTTAACACAAGATGAGGTTATTTATAAAACTGGTGAAATTAAAAAAAATCTTTTTAAAGGAAGTACTACTGAAGTAATAGTGTATAAAAAATCAGATATTTATGAATTTGTAAAAAATTATTTAAAAGAAATAATTAATAACATGGGACTCGAAGTGTCTTTTGAGACTAAAAAAGTTGCTGATAGAACAGTTATTAAAATGTATTCAAATAATAACAACATTTTAATAGGACATAATGGAAATACAATTAAAGCTTTAGAAAATATTGTTAGACAAAAAATTCAATTAGAAACAGGGTTATATTTTGTTATATCGTTGGATGTTGAAAATTATAAAGATAAAAAAGCGTCTAGACTTGAAAGACTTGCAAAACAAACTGCAAAGGAAGTATTAAAAACAAAGATTGATGTACATTTGGAAAATATGAATTCCTATGAACGTAGAATTGTTCACAATGCTTTAGCAGACTTTAAACATATTTCATCTAAAAGTACTGGTGAAGAACCAAATAGACATGTAATTATAAGCTATATTAAAGAAAATTAATCCTAGTATTCTAGGATTTTTTTACGTTTACATAGAGAAAAAAAGGTGTTACAATAGCACAAAGAAAAGGAGAAACTATGGACGATACTATTTGTGCAATTTCAACTTCTTTAGGAGTTGGAGCAATATCAATTATTAGAGTTAGTGGAAAAGATGCTATAAAAAAAGTGAATAGTATTTTTTCTAGTGATTTAATAAAAGCAAAATCACATAGCATTAATTATGGTCATATTATTTATAAAAATGAAATGATAGATGAAGTTTTAGTTATGCTTATGAAGGCACCTAAAACATATACTAAAGAAGACATTGTAGAAATAAATTCTCATGGTGGTTATACAACAACTAATAAAATATTAGAAATATTATTAGATATTGGATGTAGATTAGCAGAACCTGGTGAATTTACTAAAAGAGCTTTTTTAAATGGACGTATTAATTTATTACAGTCAGAAGCAGTAAATGAATTAATAAATGCTAAAAGTGAATCAAAAAGAAAATTGTGTTTAAATCAAATAGGTAATAATTTAACTAAAATCATTGAAGATATTAGAGAAGATATAATTAGGTTACTTGCAAATATTGAAGTAAATATAGATTACCCTGAATATGAGGATAATGAAGTGGTTACTTCATCTTTACTAAAAAATAATTTAACATTATTATCAGAAAAAATAGAAAAATTAGAAAATAATTCCAAATATGGAAAAATTGTGTCTAATGGTATTAATATAGCAATTGTAGGAAAGCCAAACGTAGGAAAAAGCAGTATACTAAATCATTTGATAGATGAGGAAAAAGCGATTGTAACCGATATTGCCGGTACTACACGAGATATAATTGAAGCAAGTTTGACACTTAATGGAATTGAACTCAAACTAATAGATACTGCTGGTATCCATAATACTGATGATGTTGTTGAAAAAATTGGTGTTAATAAAAGTAAAGAGCAAATTGAAAAAGCAGATTTAGTAATTTTAGTCTTAGATGGTTCTAAACCTTTATCAAATGAAGATATAGAATTATTAAATAAGGTAAATGAAGATAAAACGATTATTTTTATTAATAAGAATGACTTGAAAAAAAATATTAATTTAAATTTATTACATTATAAAAATATAGTAGAGGGTAATGTAAAATCAATGGATGGACTAGATAAGTTAAAAGAAAAAATAATTGATTTATTTAATTTAAATGAAATTAATAAAGATTTAACATATCTATCTAATGCTCGTCAAATTGATTTAATTCATAAAGCAAAAAATAGTATAAAAAATGCAGAAAACTCTTTAGATATGAATGTACCTATAGATATGATATCTACTGACCTAAGAGAATGTTATGAGTACTTAGGGAAAATAATAGGTAAAACTTATGAAGATGATGTAATTGATAGATTATTTAAAGATTTTTGTGTTGGAAAGTAGATGGTTAAATATGTATGATGTTATAGTTGTAGGTGGTGGCCATGCTGGTTGTGAGGCCGCACATATAAGTGCATTTATGGGTGCAAAAACACTTTTGATTACTTCAAATATTGATAATATTGCAGACATGCCATGTAATCCGTCTATAGGTGGAAGTGCTAAAGGGATTATAGTTAGAGAAATTGATGCTTTAGGTGGTTTAATGGGAATAGTTGCAGATAAATCTCACTTTCAAATTAAAATGCTAAATAATTCTAAAGGCCCTGCGGTACGTAGTTTAAGAGCACAAGCCGATAAAAGGGTTTATCCAAAAGTAATGAAAGAGTATTTGCATAACACAAAAAATCTTGAAATAAAAGAAGGCATGGTTGAAGATTTAATTATAGAAAATGCAAAAATTAAAGGAATAATATTAGAAAACGGTAAAGAAATTTTAAGTACCAATGTAGTCCTTACTACAGGAACATATTTAAATGCCAATATATTAATTGGTTCAGAAAATGTCCCAAGTGGCCCACATGGTGAAAAAAGAAGTAACAAATTATCAACAAACTTAAAAAAATATGGCTTTAATATCAAAAGACTCAAAACAGGAACACCTCAAAGGATAAAGGCTGATAGCATAGATTTTGACGTTCTTAAAGAAGAAAAAGGAGATGATACATACTGGACTTTTTCATTTGATACCAAGCCTTTATACAAAATAAATGAACAGCAAAAATGTTATTTAGTATATACAAATGCAAATACACATCAAATAATTCGTGCTAATTTGAAAAAAAGTGCTATGTATGGAGGATATGCTACAGGAGTTGGTCCAAGGTATTGTCCATCAATTGAAGATAAAATTGTCAGATTTTCAGACAAACCAAGACATCAATTATTTTTAGAGCCAGAAAGTATTTATTATGATGAATGGTATTTACAGGGTTTTTCTACATCCATGCCAAGAGATGTTCAGGAGAAAATGGTACATTCTTTACATGGCCTTGAAAATGCTATTATTTCTAAATACGCTTATGCAATAGAATATGATGCAATAGATGCAATGCAAATTAAACCAAGTTTAGAGTCAAAGATTATATCTGGCTTGTTTACTGCAGGCCAAATAAATGGCACATCAGGATACGAAGAAGCTGCAGGTCAAGGATTAATTGCGGGAATTAATGCAGCATTAAAATTTAAAAATCAAGAGCCATTAGTTTTGAAAAGGCATGAAGCATATATTGGTGTATTAATAGATGATTTAGTAACAAAAGGAATAACAGATCCTTATAGGATGCTTACTTCACGAGCCGAATTTAGACTACTTTTAAGACATGATAATGCAGATGCAAGATTAACTGAAATTGGTCATAAAGTAGGTAGTGTAACAGATGAAAAGTATCAAAATTACATTAATAAGTATGATAATATATCTGAGTTAAAAAAACTTTTAGAGGAAAATAAAATAGTTATAAATGATAACACTAAAAAAATATTCAAAGAATATAATATTAATATTCCTTCAACTAATTTGAAATTCTTAACTCTTTTAAAACGTCCAGAAATAGATTTGGCTTTTATCAATAATTTTATTGATTTATCAAAGTATTCTGAAGAAGAAAAAGAAGAATTAACAATTGAAGTTAAGTATCAAGGTTACATTGCTAAAGAATATGTACAAAAAGAGAAAATGTTAAAGATGGAATCAAAGCAAATTCCTAAAGATATTGATTATACCAAAGTTAAGAACATTGCTAGTGAAGCCAGACAAAAACTATCTTTAGTAAGACCAGAGAATATTGCACAAGCCTCTAGAATAAGTGGTGTTAATCCTGTGGATATATCTCTTTTACTTATTTATTTGAAAAAGGAATATAATAAAAATGATAAATAATTTTAACGAAAATTTAAAAAATTTAGGTATAAATTATACAAGTAAAGAACTTGACTTGTTAGAAAAATATTATGATTTTTTAGTTGAATACAATGCACACACAAATTTAACTACTATAACAGAAAAAGAGGATGTTTATAATAAGCATTTTTATGATTCATTAATGATTACTCAGGTTGTTGATTTAACTAAAATAAATAATGTGCTAGACATTGGTTCAGGTGCTGGTTTTCCAGGTGTAGTGTTAAAAATCTTTTTTCCTAATATCAAACTTACTTTATTAGATTCGAATAATAAAAAAACCAAATTTTTAACGGAGTTGATAGAAAAATTAGGTTTAAAAGATGTTAGTATAATTAATGACAGAGCAGAAAACTATATGAAAAATAATCTAAATAGCTATGATATATGTGTTTCACGAGCAGTAGCATATGTTGATATTATTTCCTCACTTTCTACGCCATTTATTAAATTAGATGGAAAGGTGTTATTAATGAAAGGAGATTTTTCATCTGAGGAGCTTATTTTAAAAAAATATATGAAAGAACTAAATATAAAACAGTTTAGTGAATATGAATATCAATTAAATAATCAAAGTAGAAAAATAATTATTATTAGTAAAGCAAAAGAAGATAATCAAATTCCAAACTATGCATCCTTAATTAAAAAAAGTGAAAAAAGGAAAAAATTGACTTAACATTTATTGTAGTCAATTTTTTTTGAACTATTGCAAATTTTTCTTAAGTAAGTTATTATATTTATATAAGGTAGAAAAGGGGCTTTATTATGAATTTTGATTCTAGCGTTTTAAATGTTGCTGTTGAAGATATAATTCCTAATCGATTTCAGCCACGATTAGTTTTTGATGATGCTTCATTAAAAGATTTAGCAGCTTCAATAAAAACTCATGGTATAATTCAACCATTAGTTTTAAGAAGACTTGGTGATAAATATGAAATTGTTGCTGGAGAAAGAAGATATAGAGCTGCAATGATAGCTGGATTAACTTCAGTACCAGCAGTTTTAGCAAAAATAGATGATAAAACTAGCGCAGAAGTTGCTATTAGTGAAAATGTTCAAAGAAAAGAACTAAATCCTTTGGAAGAAGCTAAATCATATGATGCTTTATTAAAAGCTGGATACATGTCAAAAGAAATGCTTGCACAAAAAATGGGTATTCCATTAAGTGTATTAGAGGGAAAATTAAAACTATTAACCTTACCACAGGAAGTTCAAGATGCTTTACTTGCAGGTAAAATATCAGAAAGACATGCAAGAAGTTTAATGAAATTAAAAAATTCAAATGAACAAATTAAATGGCTACATAATATAATTGAAAAAAGATTAAATGTTAAAGACTTAGAAACAGAGTTAAATAAAGAATATGGTAATTTAACTTCACCATTTAGTGTTGACATTAATAAAATAAAAAATGAATCAACAGATATTATGACTTCAATGATACAACCAATTCCTAGTAATAATACACCATCATTTGGTCCGATTAATTTAGGTGAGAAAACTACTAACAGATTCTTTAATAATCTAGAGGATGAGCAGGCTAATATGAGTACTGATGAAACGACAAATCCTCTTACTAATTCATATATGCAATTTAATCAAAATATAGTTGAGTCAAATGTAGACTCTTTAGATTTTTTACCGCCAGACAATAATTAGGAGTTAATTCTCCTTTTTTTTATATTCCAAATTGTTATATTCTGGTTCACTTCCTTTTAAATAATAAAAAATTGTTATATTCTTATTATCTAAAGAAGGTTTACCGCTTATTGCATTAAGAGGCATTCCAACAACATTTGTAGGCATTTGATACCATGTGTCTTGTTCATTTTCTTGTATATAGCTAACAACATTTGCCCAAGTATTTTTTACTTCATTTCCAACTTTTAATTCTATATTAGAATTGTCATCATATCCACTCCACATGAGCATTAAAATATCTTTATTATACCCAACAGCCCAATAATCAGAATCTGTTGTACCAGTTTTAAAAGCATACTTATGCTTTAATTTGGAAGCAATATTAAGACCTGTAGGTGTATTATAGTCTACAAAAGCAGAGTTTGTTGTACTTGTTAACATTTCATTTAAAATATAAACATAATTAGGATTTAATACAAGATTATTTTCTTTTTCATGTTCATAAATAACATTCCCATCTTTGTCTTCAATTTTATTAATAAAATATAATGACTTTTTGTAACCACCTGATGCAAAAGTATTATAACCAGATGCAAAGTCCATAAGATTAAGTTCACTTGTTCCTAATGCAAGTGATGTAACTTCATTTAATTTTTCTTTTATACCACATTGTTTAGCTGTATCGATTAATTTATCAATACCTAAAAATAAATTTGTTTTTACAGCATAAATATTATCTGAATAGGCTATTGCCGCCGCCATGGTTATTTCCTTGTTTCCATAAAGATTAGCAAAATTTTTAGGAGAGTACGTTTTTCCTTGAGATAAAGTAAATGTAGTATATTGACTTAAAAATGTTGATGAAGATGTCATTCCATTATTTAAAGCAGAATAATATAAAAATGGTTTCATAGTTGAACCAACTTGTCTTTTAGATGATAATGCTCTATTATATTGACTTTTATTATAATTAATTCCACCGGTTAGAGCAAAAATACCACCAGTATTTGGATCTACAATAACAGAGGCAACTTGCAACTTCTCATCAGTAATATTATTTAGTATTTCTTCTTCAAGTTTTTTTTGATAATTTATGTTTAAAGTAGTAAATATTTTAAGATTTCCTGAGTTTATATCTTTTTCACTTATGCCATTAATTGATTTAAGTTCATTATAAACGGCATCTTCATAATATGATATCATTTGTAAATTATTATTATTTTTTTTGCCATAAACATCAATTTTACTTTTAAATAAATTATTATATTCATCATTTGATAAATAACCATTATTTAGCATTGTTAATGCTACAACTTTTGCTCTTTGAATGCTTTTATCATAATTTGATATGGGATTATAATTACTTGGATTTTTAGGTATTCCTGCTAAAATAATTGATTCTTCTAAAGTTAATTCATCAACATTTTTATTAAAATAAAAATTTGCGGCAGATACAATTCCATAATTTCCTAAACCATAATTTATAGTATTTAAATAAGCTTCTAAAATTTCATCTTTGGAATAATGCATTTCTAAATTTAATGTCATCATTGCTTCTTTAATTTTTCTAGACCAAGTTTTATCAAAATCTAAGTAGGCGTTTTTTATATATTGTTGACTTATTGTACTTCCACCTTCAACAATTTTTCTACTTTTAAAATTTGTAAAAAATGCTTTAAGAATTCTTAAATAATCGAATCCATTATGTTCATAAAAATTTTTATCTTCTACAGAGATAACAGCATTTTTTAAATTGTTAGAAATTTTATCTATTTTAGTCCATCTGTTAGTATTAGTTCCTTCGTAAAATATATTATTATTAATGTCGTATAATTCATATGTGTGAAATGAATTTAATGTAAGTGGATTTTGAAAATATGCATACGAATATAAACCAATTATTATGATAATTATTGATAGAAATGAAAAAAGAAAAATCTTATAAAGAAAGTTAAAAATTTTCAATAATTTCACCCATATTTAGTATTGTTAAAAATATTTAATTTATGAGTGCATTTTTAATATATATATGCTATAATGTTCTAGAAAAAAAGGAGAGAAGCAGTTAAAAGCGTGAAAATGAAAGAAAAAATAATTAACTTAATAAAAAAATCATTAGAAGTTTTAGGTATAAATGATGATAATATTAATTTAGAAATTCCTAAAAATAAAATTAATGGTGATTATAGTTCAAATGTTGCTTTAAAAAATTGTAAAGTATTAAAAATTGCTCCAATGGAACTTGCTGAAAAAATCAAAAATAATATTTTTGATGATGAAATAGAAAAAATAGATATTGCAGCACCAGGATTTATTAATTTTTATGTAAAAAAGGATTATTTAACTGAAAATATTAATACAATTTTGGAGCTTACTTCTTTATACGGATCTTGCAATATAGGTAAAAACGAAAAAGTAAATATTGAATTTGTCTCTGCTAATCCAACTGGTATTTTACATATGGGTAATGCCAGAGGTGGAGCATATGGTGATTCTTTAGCAAGAATTATGAAATTTTGTGGGTACGATGTTACCAAAGAATACTATTTAAATGATGCCGGTAACCAAATAACTAAACTTGCAAATTCAGTTTATAGTAGATATTTAACAATATGCAAAATAGAAAATACTTTTCCTGAAAATGGTTATCCAGGTAAAGAAATAATTGATATTGCACAAAAACTATATGATGAATATCAAGATAAATATGTAAACTCTGATTTATCTTTTATTAAAAAATATGCTACAAAATATTTAACAGATATTATTTTTACTCATTTAAAAGAATATAGAATTGAATATGATGTAGTTACATCAGAAAAATCAATATATGAAAAATATTCTTTTGATGATGCAATAAATAAAATGAGAGAAAATGGTTATATATATGAAAAAGACGGAGCAACTTGGTTTAAAAGTAGTGCTCTTTATGATGATAAAGACCATGTTTTAATAAAAAATGATGGAACAAATACTTATTTATTGCCTGATATTTTATATCATGAGGATAAGATAAAAAGGGGCTTTACTCAAATTATAGATGTTTTAGGTACTGATCATCATGGATATGTTGCAAGATTAAAAAGTGCGATAAAAGCATTAGGTTTAAATGATGAGTACATTGATGTAAAATTACTTCAATTAGTAAGAATTATTCAAAATAAAGAAGTTGTTACTATGCATAAAAGAACTGGTAAAATTATTACATTAAAAGATTTAATGGATGATACATCAGTTAATGCAGTAAGATATTATTTTTCAAAGTATTCACTTGATACACAAATGGACTTTGATATTGACCTTGCAAGAAGTGCTTCAAATGATAATCAAGTTTATTATATATGCTATGCATATGCTAGAATTTGCTCAATATTAAATAAATATAATAAGCCATTAAAGAAAATATCAAATTATAGTAGAATTTGTAATGAATCAGCATATAATTTGTTAGCATGTTTATATAGATTTCCAGATGTTGTAAAAAATGCATGCAATAAAAAAATACCACATTTAATTGCAAATTATTCGTATGAATTAGCAACTTTATTCCATAATTATTATGAAACTAATAAAATAATTAGTGATGATGAACAAAATACGGAAGAAAATATTAATTTAATAAGTGCGGTTAAATATACACTTTATAATGCTTTGAATTTAATTGGCGTTGAACCTAAGGAGAGAATGTAAAATGAAACTAAAAGATTTAACAAAAGAAGATTTAGATACTATGAGTTATGAAGAGTTAGCTCAATTAATATTATCTGATGCTAATGCACAAATGAAGATTATTGATATATTTAAAAAAATATGTGAACTAAGAAATATGTCAGAAAGTGAATTTGAAGATAAAATTGCAGATTTCTATGATTTAATTTCTACGAATAAAGAATTTATAGTCTTAGAAAAAGGATTTTGTGATTTAAGAAAGAAACATACACCAAAAGTAATAATTGATGATGAAGATGAAGATACAAGCATTGAAGAAGAGTCTGATGAAGAAGAAAATGAAGAAGATAACAATGATGTTTTTTATGATAATTCTTCGGATGAAGATGATGTTGATACAGATGATGATGAACTATCAGATTTTATGGTAGTTGATGATGAAGATGAGACAAGTATGTAATGCTTGTTTTTTGCAATTAAAAAGGAAGTGAATATATGATAGAACGTTTAGAGGCAATGTTAGAAAAATATAATGAATTAAATGAGAAACTAACTAGTGAGGAAGTATTAAATAATTATAATTTATTAAAAGATATTTCTAAAGAAAAAAGTGATATTGAAGAAACTGTAAATACTTATAAAGAATATAAAGAAGTAGAAGAAAATATAAACCAAACAAAGGAAATGCTTGATGATCCAGATTTAAAAGAAATTGCTCAAGATGAACTTGCTTTGCTTGAAGATAAAAAAGATAATTTGAATAATAAACTTGAAGTGCTTCTTGTGCCTAAAGATGAAAATGATGGAAAAGATGTAATTATGGAAATAAGGGGTGCTGCTGGCGGAGATGAAGCCAATATTTTTGCAGGTGACCTATTTAGAATGTATTCTTATTATGCAGAAAAAAATAATTGGAAAATTGAAATTATTCATTCAGTAGAGGGTACAAGTGGAGGCTTTTCTCAAATAGAATATATTGTAAAAGGAAAAGATGTTTATTCTAAATTAAAGTATGAAAGTGGATCCCATAGAGTACAAAGAGTCCCTGAAACAGAAAATCAAGGAAGAGTACATACTTCTACTGCTACTGTATTAGTAATGCCTAAATATGATAATGTTAGTATAAATATAAATGAAAACGATTTGAAAATTGATGTTTATCATTCATCTGGAGCTGGTGGACAAAGTGTAAATACAAGTAACTCTGCAGTAAGAATTACTCACGTTCCAACTGGTGTTGTAGTAACCTGCCAAGAAGAAAGAAGTCAATTAAAAAATAAAGAAAGAGCTATGGAACTTTTAAAGATTAAGATAAATTCTGCTTTGGAAGAAGAAAAGAATAGTAAAGAACAAAACGAAAGAAAAAGTAAAATAGGCTCTGGTGACAGAAGTGAAAAAATAAGAACATATAATTATCCACAAAATAGAGTTACTGACCATCGTATAAATTTCTCAATAATGGAGCTTGATAGAGTAATGAATGGTTATTTAGATCCAATTATTGACGCTTTAATAAATGAAGACATGAGGTTAAAACTTGAAGGTTTAAAATAAAATGGATAATTTTGATAAAGAATTAATATTAAAATATGTTCCTGAAAATAAACAGGCAAAAGCATTTAAAAAATTAAGTAATAATTATCCGGTTCAATATATAATAGGTAATGTAGATTTTTATGGAATCACATTAAAAGTAAATAAAAACGTTTTAATTCCTAGGTTTGAAACAGAGTTATTAGTTAACAAATTAGTGGAAATAATTAAAAAAAATAATTTTGTGAATACTAATATTTTAGATGTAGGTACTGGCAGTGGGTGTATAAGTATTTACTTAAAAAAAAATTTAAAATGTAAAGTTACCGCTATTGACAAAAGTTTTAAGGCAATAAACATTGCTAAATATAATTCAAAAAAAACTAACGTTACTATTAATTTCAAAATAAAAAGTATTGAAAAATTTAAAGCTAAGGAAAAATTTGATATTTTAGTTTCAAATCCACCTTATGTATCTTTTAGTGAAAAAGTGGATGATAAAACTAAGTATGAACCACAAAATGCTATTTTTGCTAAAGATAATGGTCTTTATTTTTATAAATTAATATTGGATAAAAGTAAAAAAATATTAAATAAAAAAAGTATTATTGCTTTTGAAATAGGACAAAGTCAAGGCACTTTTATATCAAACTATGCAAAAACCATTTATCCAGATTCGAAAATTTTAATAGAAAAAGATTTAAACCAATTTGATAGATATATTTTTATTATAAATGAATAATATATCTATTTTTTTTGCATTATTATAGTGGTGAACAAATGAAAAAAATTATAATAGTATTAGGTATTATTATGATGTTTGTATTATTTAGTCAAAAAAAAGACAATATAGTTATTCCAAATGATGCAATTAGATACAGAATTATTGCAAATAGTGATTCTGACATTGATCAAAAAATTAAATGGGAAGCTAATAAAGAAGTTTTACCGATTATTGTAGATGTAATGACTAATTCTAAAACAAAAGATGAAAGTAAAGAAAATATATTAAATATTATTGATAAAATAGATCAAAGATTAAACCAATTTGATATTGATTATAATGTAAATTATGGTTATAATTACTTTCCTTCGAAAACGTATTCAAATGTGAGCTATAAAGATGGGTATTATGAGTCTTTAGTTATAACTTTGGGAAATGGGTTAGGTAATAATTGGTGGTGTGTTTTATTTCCACCATTATGCTTACTTGATGCCACAGAAACAGAACTTGATAATGTGGAATATGATTTATATGTAAGAAAAATTCTTAATAAGTATCATAATTAAAATATTAAATTTATATAATATAGCATGAATATAGTCATGCTTTTATTAATTGGATTGTCGTTATCAATGGATTCATTTTCTCTTTCTTTATCAGTTGGAACAATGAATTATTCATTTAAAAATCATTTGTTATTATCAGTATGTGTGGGCATTTTTCATTTTATTATGCCAATGCTTGGAACAATATTAGGCAATTCTATTTCCAAAAATTTTAGTATAGACTCTGATAAATTACTATTTTTTTTATTTCTTTTTATTTTTATAGAAATGGTTTTGGATTTATTTAATAAATCAGAAAAAAAAGTAAATTTATCATTAGCAAATATGCTTTTATTTGCTTTTTCAGTTAGCTTAGATAGTTTTACAATAGGAATCGGTCTTAATAATATTACTACGTTGCCTATATTAGGATATTTTATTTTTATGATATGTGCTTTTACATTTACTATAGTGGGATTAACAATTGGAAAGAAATCTTATAATAAATATGGCTTAATTGCAAAAATTATCGGATTAATAATTATTTTATGTTTAGCAATATCTCAAATATTGTAAATAAAATGCATATTGTTTGACTATGTTATAAAAATGGTTTATGATAAATTTAATAAGAGTTTTTTCATAATAGCTCTGTATTTAGCATAGAACTTAATGAAAGCATTTATATTTTTATAGATGAATGTGGTGATAATAAATGAAACAAATAATTATAAATGGTGGCAATACCTTAAGTGGAGATATAACCATAGGTGGTGCTAAAAATAGTGCAGTAGCATTAATCCCTGCATCTTTACTTGCTAGCGGTAAATGTAAAATAAATAAAGTACCAAATATATCTGATAAGGATGCTCTTTTTAATATTTTAGATGAATTAAATGTTAGTTATAAATTTGACGATACATCAGTAATTATAGATTCAAATAATTTATGTAATAAAGTTATTTCTGAAGAACTTTCAAGTAAACTTAGAGCATCATACTACTTCATGGGGATTTTACTTGGAAAGTATAAACATGTTGAGATGTATTTCCCAGGTGGATGCAATATTGGTACTAGACCAATAGATCTTCATTTAAAAGGTTTTGAGGCATTAGGTGCTAAAGTTACTCATGATGAAGATTCACATAAATATATTTTAGATGCAAAAGAACTAATAGGAACAAGAATATATTTAGATTTTGCTTCAGTTGGAGCTACAATAAATATTATGTTTGCTGCTACTTTGGCCACTGGTACAACAATTTTGGAAAATGCTGCTAAAGAAATAGAGATTATAAACATTGCAGAATTTTTAAATAATATGGGAGCAGATATTTCGGGAGCTGGCACATCTACAATAACAATTAATGGTGTAAAATCATTACATGCTGCAGAAATTGATGTTATACCTGACAGAATTGAAGCAGGAACATATTTAATGATTGGCGCTATGGTAGGTAAAAATTTAACTGTTTGTGGTGTAATACCTGAGCAAATTAAAGCTTTATTAGATAAATTTGATGATATGGGAATAAGCTATGATGTAAAAGAAAATAGCGTAACTATTTCTAAGTGTAATAATATTAAACCAATTAACATAAAAACTTTAGTATATCCTGGATTTCCAACAGATTTAGGTCAACCAATGTCAGTATTATTAACTCAAGCAAACGGGGTTTCTTATTTCGAGGAAACTATATGGGAAAATAGAATGCAACATGTAAAATACCTAAATATGATGGGTGCTAATATAAAACTTAATGATAATACACATGCTATAATAACAGGACCAACTGAGTTAAAAGGATGTCATATAAATGCTACAGATTTAAGAGGGGGAGCTGCACTAGTTATGGCTGGTCTTGTTAGTAATGGGATAACAACTATTTCTAACATAGAATATATTTTAAGGGGCTATGAAAATTTGGTAAAAAAACTTACTAAAGTAGGTGCAGATATAAAAATTATTGATGAGGAAAATTAAAAGAAGATATAAATTATTAATAATAATTATTCTTTCTGGATTATTAGTTATTATTAGTTATAAATTTTTTAATAAAAAAAATAGCTATTTAGTATCTATCGGAGACTATCTATCTATGGGTAAAATTTTAGACAAAGAATTTAAAAATTATGATGATTATATTTTAGATAGTTCTTTTAATTTAAAATTATTTAGTAAAAACAATAGTTATTATACAAGTGAGAAATTACTATATGATTTACATAACAATGAAAGTAAAGTTGACTATTTTATAAAAAATGCAAATTTTGTATTAATAAATATAGGAAATTACGAATTAAATAACTATAAAGAGTTAAACAATGAAATAATAACAGATTATTTGAACAATATATATTCGGTAATTACACATATAAAGAAAATAAATAAAAAATGTAATATAGTTATTTTCAATATCTATGATAAAGATAAAAAATTCAGTTATGTTAATAACAAATTAAAAAAATATTCTGAATTATTTGAGGCAAAGTATATAGATTTAAACTCTTTCTCGGAGGAAGAATATTATTATTTAAACAATAAATTTTATTTAAATAGTAAATCTTCGTACAAAATTAGTAAAATGATATTAAAAAATGATTGATAAGTTTGTTTTTTGTGATATAATACTAAAGAAATTATGTTTAGAAAAAAGGAAGGGAAAAATTATGAAAGCAAATATACATCCTGAAATGAAAGAAGCAACTGTAAAATGTGCATGTGGTGAAACTTTCAACGTTTTATCAACAAAAGATAATATTAGTGTTGAAGTATGTAGCAAATGCCATCCATATTATACAGGAACTCAAGCTAGAGCAAAGAAAACAGGAAATGTTGAAAAATTTAATCGTAAATATGGTATAAAAGATCAAAAAGCTGAATAGTTTTTTGTTTTTTTATGCTATAATGATAAAGGTGATATATAATTAATGAAAATTTTTATTGGAACAGATCATAGAGGGGTTGAAGTTCAAAATCAAATTGCTAATTATTTAAATGAATTAGGTGTTGAGGTAAGTATTTCAAGTATTAAACATACTGATGCAGATGATTATCCTGATTTTGCATTTGATGTATGTAAAAGCGTATTAGAAAATAAAGATTCATTAGGAATTTTAATATGTGGTACTGGTATTGGTATGAGCATTGCTGCAAATAAAGTAAAAGGAATAAGAGCCGCAAGGTGTATTAATACAGATGATGCATATTTTGCAAGGTGTCATAATGATGCTAACATACTATGCATAAGTAGTAATAACTCTATTTCAGAACTTTATCAAATTGTTGATTCATTTTTAAATACTCAAGGAGCTACTGAGGAACGCCATTTGAAAAGAATAGAAAAAATCATAAAATATGAAAATGGTGAATATAATGAATTATAAAGCATTTATTTATATAATTATGTTGTTTGCTACAGTTTATTCGATAAGTGGAATAAATTTTACTGGTTTTTTTAAAGTTAAACATGAACTTGAGGCAAAACTATTCGTTATGATTTTATCTCTAGGAATTAGTTATATTGCTACAAGATTTATAATAGAATTTATTGAACTTTTTTAAGGAGAAAGATGAAAATCAATTATATTATAATATTAATTTTAACAATAATAGCATTTTATTTAATAAGAAGTTTGGATGACAATACTTCTTATTTTTTTGATGATAAAAATGTTCAGAAAATAGTCTTAAATAATAACAATAATGAAAAAGAAACAATTGAGTTTAATGAATATTTAATTGGAGTCTTAGCTTGTGAAATGCCAGCATCTTTTGAACTTGAAGCGTTAAAAGCTCAAGCAATAGCATCACGAACATATGCATATTATTTAATAAATCATAACAAAAATATAACAAATGATACTAGTACTCAATGTATGTTAAATAAATCTCAAATGAAGGAAAATTGGCAAAATGATTTTGATTTGTATTATAACAAATTGTTAACAGCAGTTATGCAAACAAATAATGTGGTTTTAAAGTACGATAATGAAATAATACCGGCTTACTATTTTTCAATGAGTAATGGTTATACTGAAGACTCTAAATATGTTTTTAATGAAACTAAAGATTTTTTAAAGCAAGTAGATTCCCATTATGAAGAAAACAACAAAAATTTTATAAAAGAAACGACATTTAGTAAAGAAAACTTTTGCTCACTATTGCAAATAGATTGCAGTGATATAAATATAAATAACATAAATAGATCAAGTAGTAATAGAGTAATCGATTTACTAATTAATGATAAAAAATTTACAGGTGTAGAGATTAGAAAAAAATTAAATTTAAGATCAACTGATTTTGATATTGAAATAGGTGATGATGTAAAAATTACCACAAGGGGATATGGACACGGAGTGGGAATGAGTCAATATGGTGCAAATTATATGGCAAAAGAGGGAAAAAGTTATGAAGATATTTTAAAACATTATTACCAAGGAGTAATTATTTCTAGTATAAATTAATTTTATTTATCCATAATTTAAGTAGGAGGATAAATAATGAAAAAAAGAAAACTTAAGCGTTATGTTTTACCAACTATTTATATCTTAATAATTTTGGTAACATTTTTTAGTGTATCAATAATTAATAGTTATTTACTTAAGGATGTGACAAACTATGATTATTCAAAATCACTAATGAAAGATGTTACACAAAGTGTATTAAGTGAAACAATGCCTGACTATTTTTCTAAACCATATGTAAGTGAGAAGGTTGAATTAAAATCTGGGTATTATAGCAAAGACTATGATGATGAGAGTCAAAAAAAAGCCTTAATTTCATATCAAAATACATATATTCCAAATTTAGGTGCTATTTATGTAAGTTCCGAAGAGTTTGATGTTGTATCTACGTATGATGGAGTAGTTAAAAGCGTAAAAGAAGATGAAACCCTTGGATCTATCGTAGAAATAATGCATACAGAAAATTTAACAACATTTTATTATTCTTTAAAAGATGTAACAGTTAAAGAAAACGATAAAATTACAAAGGGTACTATAATTGGTAAGGCTACTTCAAATAAAATTGTACAAAATCAAAATGCTTTATTATTTGAAGTATATTTACAAGGAAAATCTATTGATCCGGAAAAATTTTACTCTTTAGATCCAAATGAAGTTAAATAAAAGTATATTATATATATACGATAATGTTTTTTTAGAATTATATAATGATAAGTTTTATAAACAAACAATTTCTAAGCAAATTCTAAATAATGGAATTATTTTAAATAAAGAAAAATTTGAAAAAGAATACTATAATTTTCAAAAGAAAAACAAAATAAAAAAAATACTTACAAAAAAGGTAATAATTTATGATAGTACAATTTCCATCAATGATTTAAAGGTATTAAAAGAAAGTTTTTTAGATTTAAATATAAAATGTTTCAAGTATATAAAGGATATATCGATAATTGAAAGTACTAAAAAATATTCATATATTTTAGGAAATGATAAATTAAAAATACTTTATATAAATGCTTTTAATAGTAAAAATCAAATCACACTAAATTTTAATGAAATAACAAATAATGAATTTTTAAATATAATAAAAAAATTTAAAAATATAATATTAATTTCTAGCAATCAAAAATTAATAAATCTTTTAGAAAAAAAGAATAATGTATTTATTATAAATGATGCTGAAAAATATATAATAAAAAATGCAAAAAAAATTTTGGCTGATGTATTATTTAAAGATTAAATATTACCCGTTTTTTGTCGAATTTTGGCATACGAAATTAATTGTAAGAGCACTAAACTTATGTTAAATTAAACATGAAGGAAGGTGTAAAATTGAAAGGAAAAGTAAAGTGGTTTAATAATGAGAAAGGGTATGGATTTATAGAGTGTGAAAATTTATCCGATATATTTGTTCATTATTCAGTAATCAAGAAAAATGGTTATAAAACTTTAAATGAAGGAGACATGGTAAGTTTTAGATTAATAGAAACTACTAAAGGTTTACAAGCTCAAGATGTCGAAGCCTTAAATTTAACTACTGTATAGTAGTTTTTTTTATTTATTTTTGTTATAATTAACGTAGGGAGATGATAAAATGAAAATTAATATTAGGGGAGACAAAGTAACTGTTACAAAATCAATTAAAGATTATATTGAGGAAAAAATTGCAAAGCTTGATAAATATTTTAAAAATAGTGATGAAGTTAAATGTAATATTATTATTAGAGTCAAAAATAATTTACAAACTATTGAAGTTTCTATTCCAATGTCAAAACTTAATATAAGAGCAGAGGAAAGTCATAATGATTTATATGCTGCCACTGATTTAATTATAGATAAATTAGAAAGAATGATTAGAAAAAATAAAACAAGATTAAATAATCATTATAAAAATATTCCAACATTTGAGATGAATTTAGATTATGAAGAAGAAAATGATTTAGATGATTCAAAAATAGTAAAAAGAAAAAATTTAGACATTAAGCCAATGGATGAAGACGAGGCAATAATGCAAATGGAACTACTAAATCATGACTTCTTTGCTTTTAAAAATATAAATGAAGAATGTGTATCTGTTATTTATAAAAGAAAAGATGGATTATACGGAATTATTAATGTAAAATAACAAAAAGGTTTAGTCACTTGATTAAACCTTTTATTTTTTGATATAATCAATTAGAAGGTGAAAAAATGGGCATATTAAAAAAGCTATTAGATAGTGAATATAAAGAATTAAAAAGGTTTGATAAATTAGCTGATGAGATATTAGCATTAGACGATGAAATGTCAAATTTAAAAGATGAAGATTTTTCAAAGAAAACAGAAGAATTTAAAAAAAGACTTGTAGATGGAGAAACTTTCGATGATATTTTAGTCCCTGCAATGGCTCTTGCACGTGAAGCATGTTTCCGTGCTATCGGAGAAAAACCATTTAAAGTACAAGTAATCGGTGCTTTGGCAATTCATTATGGCAATATTGCTGAGATGAAAACAGGAGAAGGAAAAACCCTTACTACAGTATTACCAGCATACGTAAATGCACTTACAGGAAAAGGCGTACATGTTGTAACCACTAATGAATATTTGTCTGACAGAAATGCCAACTGGATGAAACCAATATATGATTTACTTGGCATTACAGTAGGTGTAAATTTAAGAGAACTTTCTCCAAAAGAAAAACAAGAAGTTTATAATTGTGATATAACATATTCTACTAATAATGAAATTGGCTTTGACTATTTGCGTGATAACATGGTTGTAAGAAAAGAAGATAGAGTTCAACGCCCATTAAATTATTGCATTATAGACGAAGTTGACTCAATCTTAATTGATGAAGCTAGAACACCATTAATTATCAGTGGTGGTCAAGCAAATTCAAGTAATTTATATATAGAAGCAAATAGAGCTGTAAAAAATTTAAAAGAAGATGTTGATTATACTTTAGATTTAAAAACAAAGAGTGTTTCTCTTACTGAAGATGGTAGTAAAAAGATAGAGAAATTATTACATATTGGAAATTTATATGATATAGATAATGCTAGTTTAGTACACCATTTAAATCAAGCCTTAAAAGCAAATTATGTATTTGCCAAAGATGTTGATTATGTTGTAGCTGATGGCCAAGTTGTAATTGTAGACCAATTTACTGGTAGACTTATGCATGGAAGACAATATTCTGATGGACTTCATCAAGCTATTGAGGCAAAAGAAGGCGTAACAATTAACGTTGAAACCAAAACAATGGCTACTATCACATTCCAAAATTTATTTAGAATGTACAATAAACTTTCTGGTATGACCGGAACTGCTAAAACTGAGGAAGAAGAATTTAGAAATATTTATAATATGTATGTTATATGTATTCCAACGAATAAGCCTGTTATACGTGAAGATTTACCAGACCTTGTATATGCAACAGAAAAAGGAAAATATAAAGCCATAATTAATACAGTTAAAGAAATTCATGAAAAAGGTCAACCAATACTTATCGGTACAATATCAGTTGAATCAAATGAACATTTAAGTGGACTTTTAAAGAAAGCAGGCCTTCCTCATGAAGTATTAAATGCCAAGAATCATGAAAGAGAAGCTGAAATTATTGCAAAAGCCGGTGAAAAAGGCGCTATAACTCTTGCTACAAATATGGCAGGACGTGGTACTGATATTAAACTTGGTGAAGGCGTAAAAGAACTTGGCGGATTGTGTGTAATTGGTACTGAAAGACATGAATCTCGAAGAATTGATAACCAACTTCGTGGAAGAGCGGGTCGTCAGGGTGATCCTGGTATGAGCCAATTTTTTGTTTCATTCGAAGATGATTTAATGAGAAGATTTGGTACTGATAAGATAAAAAGTATGCTTCAATCACTTGGTATAGATGATGATATGGCAATCAGAAGTAAAGCTTTAACTAGAAGTATTGAAACCGCTCAAAAAAGGGTTGAAGGAAATAACTATGATATTAGAAAGAGCCTTTTGGATTATGATAATGTCTTAAATGAACAAAGAGAAATTATTTATAATAAGAGAAATGAAATAATTGATAATGCTTCTATTAATGAGGAAGTTATTACTACGTTTAAGGAAACAATTAATGTTTTATGTGAAAATCATATTGCTCCAGAAGGATACTTAACAGAAAATGATCGTAGTGAGATAGTAGAATATGTTAAAACAAACTTTTTAAAGACTCAAAAATTAGATACTGAAGATATTAAGGATTTAAAAGATAAAGATGTCCCTGAATATATTTCGAATTTAGTTATTAAGGATTACGAAAATAAAGTAAAAGGTCTTCCAGTTAGAAATGAATTTGAAAGAGCAATTTCATTAAGAGTAATTGATTCAAACTGGGTCGAACACATGAATACTATGGAGCATTTAAAAGAAGGTATAGGTCTTCGTGGTTATAGTCAAACAAATCCAGTACAAGCTTACACAATGGAAGGTTTTGAACTTTTTGATAAATTATTAGATAAGATTGATAATGATATTTCAATATTTCTTTTAAAAGCTGAAATCAGACAAAATACAGAAATGAAACAAACAATTAAGGGAAATGCTAATGATGGCAAGGAAAAAGTTAAAAGTACTCCGAAAAAAGTAACTAAAATAGGAAGAAATGATCCATGTCCATGTGGCTCAGGGAAAAAATATAAACAATGTTGTGGTAAATAGCTTATAAAATAAGGGTTTGAGCAATTTTGGAAAATTCAAAAAGGTGCTGAAAATGGCAAAATGTTTGCAATTTGTTTGCAAACAAAAAAATTTGAAAACAAAATGACTCAAAAGCCTTATAAAATAAGGAAATCTCTATGCAAACATTTTTGCAAATAATATAAAGTTGTCATTCGTGCCAACTTTTTCATTTACTCAATTGTAAATGGAGGAGAGATTATTATGGCTGATGTAACAGTTCAAAAAAGAGGAGAAGTATATCAATATAAATTTGAAATTGCTTCAATCGATGGGAAAAGAAAATTTAAAAATAAGTCAGGATTCGCAACAAAAAGCGAAGCAAAAAAAGCAGGTATTATTGCATACAATGAGTATTTGAATACTGGACATAGTTTTAAACCTAAAACAATATCATATTCTGATTAATTAGTTTTAATTGGCACTCCTAATAAAGTACAAAAAATTAAATGTCCTACTCTTATAGTGTGTGGAGAGAAAGATAGTGCCAATATTAAATCAGCAT
>CAKONC010000005.1 GCA_934096985.1 uncultured Bacilli bacterium
GTGGCGAAACCTTATTTAATAAGGAAAATGGCATAAAATAAGTAATAATTTAATTTAGGGCTTATTTTTCATACCCGGCAGGTCGAGAGTTCGAATCTCCCCGTCGCTACCAAATAAAAAGTTAGTCCGTATAAGCGGATTTTTTTATTTTATAGACAAAACATCAAATATATGCTATAATCAATTTGTTTTTATAAACTTTATTGAGAGAAAGAAGGAATTTATTTAATGAAAAATGAAGTAGATGCAACATCTATCATTGCTTTAGGTGGCTTAGGAGAAGTCGGTAAAAATATGTACGTTATTAGTCATAAAGATGAACTAATTATTATAGATTGTGGTGTTTTATTTCCCGAGGATGACCTATTAGGAATTGATTATGTTATTCAAGATTACACATATTTGAAACAAAATGAAAACAAAATTAAAGCATTAATTATAACTCATGGTCACGAAGATCATATTGGGGGAATACCTTTTTTATTGCAAAGCGTAAATATTCCTATTATATATGCTCCCAAAATAGCTAGTGACTTAATTAACAAGAAACTTGAAGAGAGAAATATTAATTATAAAAATATAGAAATTATTAATAGTGAATTAAACTTAAAATTTAAATATTTTAACATTGAATTTGTTAATACAACTCACTCTATACCTGATAGTTATGCAATATGTATTCACACACCAAATGGAACTATTTTTGAAACTGGTGATTTTAAGTTTGACTTGACTCCAATTGGGCCAATGGCAGACATTCATAAAATGGCAAGAATTGGTGCGGAAGGTGTATCACTTCTTTTGAGTGATTCTACTAACGCATTATCAGAAGGATATTCGAAAAGTGAATCATCTGTTGACGGTACATTAAATGACATAATATCAAGACATCATGGTAGAGTTATAATTGCAACATTTGCATCAAATATATTTAGAATTAAGCATATAGTAGAAACATGTAAACAATATGGAAGAAAAATTGTTGTTTTTGGTAGAAGTATGGAAAATGCCATTGAGCTAGCAAGTAATAACGGATTAATTGAAGATAAAAATATTTTTATTGATGCATTTCAATCAAAAAATTTAAAAAGGAATGAAGTATGCATATTATGTACAGGAACTCAAGGTGAACCTTTGGCTGCATTATCAAGAATTGCAAATGGTGTTCATAAACAAATATCCTTATTAAATGATGATTTAGTCATATTTTCATCAAGTGCAATACCTGGCAATGCAAATAGTATAAACAAAATAATTAATAAACTTTATTTAAAAGGTGTAAGAGTATTCACAAACACTGAATTTAGTGACATTCATACTTCAGGACATGCCAAAGAAGAAGAACTAAAATGGATGCTAAGAATTATTAAACCAGACTATTTTATGCCAATGCATGGTGAATATAGAATGCTTAAAAAACACGCTGAAATAGCTAAGGTTTGTGGTATAGAAAACTCCATCATTTGTGAAAATGGCAACGTTGTAAAATTACTTAATGGAAAAGCCTATAAAGATGGAAATGTCACAGCTGGAGATGTATATGTTGATGGCTCTCGAATCGGTGATGTTGGCTCTGTTGTTATTAAAGACCGAAAATTAATGAGTCATGATGGTATATTAATTGCTATTTTAAATATTAATACTTTAACAAGAAAGCTTTTAATTAAACCAAATGTTACTGCAAGAGGTTTTGTAACTATTAATGAAAATATAGAATTAATAAACAAAATTGAAAATAAAATATCTGAAATAACAAATAATTTTTTATCAAAATCAATTTATAGCTATACAGATTTAAAAAATCAAATTATTTTGGAGGTACTTCCATTTATTAATGAACTTACTGGAAGAAGACCAATTATTATGCCTATTATAATGGAAGTTAATCAATCAATATACTAAAAACCTATCAAAATGATAGGTTTTTTAAATGTGTTTTTCTAATTGCTCATCTTGACTAAAAAATTTTTCTATAGTCATATATTTTTTGCCATCTTTAACAATGATTAGCGTTTTTTCTGTTTCCTTATTTTTAAACACTGTATCACAATTAAATGTAAAATATTTTGGACTAAAAATAAGACATATTTTATCACTAGCCCAATGAGGTTCTAAAACATTTTTGTCAACATCTGAAAAAGCACTTGTATATTGACCATGTGAATGATACGTTCCAAGTATTTCATAGCCATTCTTATCCGCAAAAGCTTTTGCGCGACTTTCATATAAAAGCGGAAAAACAAACTCATTTTCAGAACCTACTAAATTCTTTTCATAATATATTTGTTCGATATAAAAATGAAGTACACCTTGAATATTTTTCATTTTTCCAAGTAAATAGCCACCACACTCAGAAAATTCATCAATATAAGCGTGACTAATTATTGCTTCAGCAACATTTAAACTTATAATAACTATTGATTTAGGTGATTGCATATTTTCTCCTTAAAAATGAAGAAGTTTATTTTGCTTCTTCCTGTGCTCTTGTCTCTCTTATAACAGTAATTTTAATTGTTCCTGGATACTGCATCTCTTTTTCAATTTTATCTTTCATATCACGAGCAATTTTATAACTTGTTAAATCATCAACTTCATCTGGTTTAACCATAACCCTGACTTCTCTTCCGGCCTGCATAGCGTATGTTTTTTCAACACCTTCAAATGAATTACCAATATTTTCAAGCATTTCAAGACGTTTAATGTAGTTTTCAACAGAGTCATTTCTTGCGCCAGGTCTTGCAGCACTTAATGTATCAGCTACTGCAACTAAATTTGCAATAATTGTCTTTGGTTCTTTGGCACCATGATGAGAAATAATTGCATCTAAAACAGTTTCATTTTCATGATACTTTTTAGCAATATCATAGCCTATTTCGACATGGCTTCCTTCAACTTCAAAGTCTATTGCCTTACCTATATCATGTAAAAGTCCCGCGCGTTTTGCCAAATTAATATTTTCATCTAATTCAGCAGCCATTAATCCACATAAATTAGCAACTTCAACAGAATGTTTTAAAGCATTTTGTCCGTAACTTGTACGATAATTTAACTTACCTATTAGGTGTAAAAGTTCTGGATCCATTTTAGTAAGTCCAAGCTCATTCATTGTTTTACTACCTAATTCAGTAATTTTATTATCAATATCCCTAACCGTTTTATCATAGACTTCTTCGATTCTAGCAGGATGTATTCTACCGTCTTTAATAAGCGTTTCAATTGTTATTTTTGCTATTTCCCTTCGAAGTGGATCAAACGATGATATTACAATTGCCTCAGGTGTATCATCAATTATTAAATCAACTCCAGTAATTGACTCTATAGTTCGAATATTTCTACCCTCACGTCCAATAAGCCTTCCCTTCATTTCATCATTAGGAAGTTCTATAGTACTTACAGTTTGAAGTCCCACAACATCATCAGCATATCTTTCCATAGAGTCAACAATAAGTTGCTTTGCTTTATCATTTGCCTCTAGTTTTGCTTTTGCTGTTTCATCTTGAATAAATTGTGCTATTTCTTTACTCATATCATTTTCGACACGAGCCATAATCTGTTTTTTAGCATTTTCCTTGCTTAAACCAGATATTTTTTCTAATTTCTCTATTTCTTCTTTTAATAGAGCATCCATTTTAGTCTCTTTTTCTTGGATATTTTGCATTCTTGACATTAATGTATTTTCTTTATCATCAAGTGATGCATCTCTTTTTTGTAGCATTTCCTCTCTTTTATCGAGATTATTTTCTCTACTAATTAAACGATTCTCTGTTTCTTTAAGTTCAGCTTTTTTTTCTTTTACCTCAGCATCAGTTTGCTGTTTTAATTTAAAGCTTTCTTCTTTAAGTTCCAAAAGTGCATCTCTTTTTTGTTTATCCGCCTCTTTCTTGGCATCCTCAATTAGTTTATTAGCCTTATTGAAGCGTTTTTTGTTAATTATAAAAAATATTACAAATATAATTGCTGCCCCAATTATTAATCCAATAACAAGAGTTAAAATGGAAGATTTTGTAAATTCCATTTTATCCTCACTTTCCTTATATTTTAGAAATTTTAAATCTCTACAATTTTATTATATATTTTTTTGAGTTTTTAATCAATAGAAAATACATTTCTGTTTACAAAATGCTATATTACATATAAAAATATTGAAAAGAAAAATAATATACTTGCTGCTAATACGAAAAAATGAAATATTGAGTGCATATATTTTTTCTTTTTGCCAATACCATAGAAAATAGCTCCAATTGTATACAATACACCCGCACTAAGCATTAAATAAATTCCTGCAATATCAATACTTTCTACTAGCGTTTTAAAAGTAAATATAATCATCCATCCCATAATTAAATATAAAAACATAGAAAACTTTTTATATTTTTTTAAATTTATAGAATTTAAAACTATACCTAAAATGGCGCATATCCAAATAATACCAAAAACTACCCAACCAATAGTTTTTGGAAGTGCTACTAAAGCATAAGGTGTATAAGTCCCCGCAATAAGTAAAAATATGCTATCATGATCTAATATTCTAAACACTCTTTTTGCATTATTGACTTTAAAGGAATGATACAGTGTCGACATTGTGTATAAAATTATAGAACATGAGCCATAAATTACGCTGCTTACAACGGCGTAAACATTATGATGAATTGCACTAAAAACTACACATAAAACAAGAGCTGCAATAGAAAGAAGGCAACCTATGCCATGACTTATTGCAGATAGAAGTTCTTCACACAAACTATATTTTGGAATTTCAATTTTTTCTTTTAATTTCATAGTATAATTTTATCATTTTATGTTAAAAATATAAACAACAATTTATAAAAAACGTTTATCATAAAAAAACGAAATAATAATATCATTTCGTTTCCAAATATAAATTACCTACGCCACCTTCAATATTCAAACTAACTGGTCCTTGGCCATTTTCGTAGCTGTCAGATACTTTTTCATTATCAACATAAATATTTCCTAAGCCCTTTTTTATTTTAATTTTATAATCATTTATGTCACTTAATAATCTTATATTAAGTTCTCCAACTCCAGCACTAATTTTATTATTGCCTTTAAACAATGATGCAATACTACTTTTTCCGGCACCCATTGCAAAGTTTAAATTATAAATATCACCATCTTCAATTTCTAACGTACCAGCTCCACCAGTAATTTTAGCATCATCTAAAATTGTTATCTTATTTATATTAATTTTTCCAGCACCTTGTTTTAAATTGATTTTTTTCGAATTTATGTTAGCAATTTCAATATATCCAGCACCAGCAGTTAAATTTAATTCATTAAATATTTTATCATTAGGTATATATAATATTAAATTACTATCTTTTGTATTAATAGATATATTTATTTTTTCTTCAGTAATTTTTATTGAATTGTCTTTTTTATCTAATTTTACGTGCTTATTATTTGTTTCAATTTTAAATTCATTAGACTCTTTAATTATTAAATTTGTATAAGATAATGTAACATTTAAAGAATCTATATTTTTTTCACCATCATCATATAGAACCTTGTTTTCTTTTAATAATGGACTTGATGTAAAATATTTTTTAAAAACATTATATTTTCCAGTATATAATCCATATATAACAAAAATTATAAAAGCAAGTATTGTTAATCTAATTAATTTTCTAATCATTTAATATCAACTCCACCAAATATACAAACAGCATTTAAATATATCGTAATATTTCCATCATCTGATAATTCTTTATTTTTTATATCGACTCCACCAAAAATTGGAGTTGATTTTATTTTTATCTTACAATTTTCAGGAACATATATATCTATTCCACCAAAAATAGATAATGAATCAATAACAATATCTTTTTCCAAAATTGCGTCCCTTAAATCTAAAGTTATTGCACCAAAGACAGAATTTAAGTTCATATTTTCAGCTTTTTCTTTTTTTAATCTTAAATCTTGAGAGCCAAAGAATGCAAATTGTTTATTACTATTTCCATCTTTTTTTAATTTATCAATATCCTTGCTATTAATATCTAGTACATCTTTAAATACTAATAATAATCCAATTGTAATTAATATTATTGGTAATAATAGTTTTAATAACAAACCAAATTCAATTAAGTCCCTTTCAGCTAAAAAAAGCCAAATACCAATTACTAAAAAAATAGCACTAGATGTTTTATCTTTATTTTCTAATACGCCAATTAATGCTGGGATAATAATGAAAAAAGTCCACCATCCTTTAAAAAATATGTTAACATCAGTTAAGCCAAAGGCATTTAGACTTAATACTATTCCAATAAAAATAAGTATAAAGCCTAAGATATATTTTAAATAATATTTCATGTAACCATCCTACTTTCTAAATATGATTATAGCATTAATAATATGATATGTAAATTTTTTTATAAAAAAAAAGTGGCAAGCCACTTAATTAGTTATCATAGTAAAATCACTTAAATTGTTCATTGCATAAGGTTTAACTTGGAATATTACTTTTTCTGCTGCTCTAACCTCCCTACCATTTGACAATTTAGCATTCCCTAAAGACTCTTTAACAGGAACAATTATGTATTCATATAAATTTTCACTGTCAACTAGAACTTGATAATTTGTATTAACATTATTTAATGCCTTAAGTACTTTACCATTTAAATTCAAATAACCACATAAATATTTTTCAACTAATTCATTTTGTTTAATTTTTTCAGTAACAATAGCAGTATATAAACGCCCTTTTGAATCAATAAATTCTGGAATATTTTGAATATCTAGATTATTTACAGACGAATTTTGAACATTTTCAGTATTACTTGAATTTTGTACATACTTAGAAAAATAATCAGCAAATTTTGAGGAATTATCTTCTTCTTTTTCCTCAGGCAAAGAAATTGGCTCAACTGAGCTATTTTTTGCAAGTTCAACATTTAAATTCAAAGCTTCTTCAGGTTTTAATACGGGAACTACTTCTTCATTTTTATTTTCAACAACATTATTATTAATATAATCTGTTAAATCAAACACCTCATTATTATTCACACTATTCATAATAACACCTACCTTTATTCTTCTTATATTATAAATTGTAATTAGTTTTTTTTCAATATTAAATTAATCTATATTTAAATATTTTTTTAAGTTATCTATATTTTTT
The DNA here is from genome assembly GCA_934096985.1 of uncultured Bacilli bacterium. GTDB lineage: Bacteria > Bacillota_I > Bacilli_A > RF39 > UBA660 > UBA6448. Next base: position 7,139 of record CAKONC010000005.1, read on the forward strand.
CTAGCATCATTAATACCAACGTTATATATTTTTTCTATAGCTTCTGGACTTGCTTTTGTAATGTCTATCTGTACACTTTCTGATGGACGAAAAACAAAAATTTTTTTATCTTCTTCGAGTTTATTAACTTTTTCTAAAGAAGAGTTATACTGAGCATAACGATTATACATTGATTCCAAAAAATTACTATATTTATGATATTTTGCTCTAATTGCAAATTTTTCTTCCATACTAAATGGCTTTTTTTTATAACCAAGTTTTTGAGTCAATACAACTATTATTTTGTCATAATTTAGTGACAAACAAAAATCAATCGGGATACTATCTGATATTGCGCCATCTAAATATTTATTGTCATCAATAGTTACCATTTTAGTTACAAAAGGCATTGCAGAACTTGCTCTAAATATTTCCATATCATCAAAAATATTTTTAATAAGTCTATATTCAGCTTTCCCAGTCTTTACATTTGTTATAACAACATACAACTTTTTATTTGCTTTTTCAAATGATAATTCATCAAATGGGTCTAAATTCTTGTTTACTTCATAATATGCAAATTTTTTATTAACTAAATTACCCGTTAACATTAATGATCTTTTACTTATATATCTTTGATCATTACAATATTTTTTATTTAGTCTTATAACCCTGCCTTTTTGCTTAGAAAAATAGTTTGGAGCAATTAATGCTCCTGCAGATACACCAACTATAGCATCTACATCAATATTATTTTCTAATAATATATCAAGCACTCCAGCAGTGTACATTCCTCTTAAGGCACCACCCTCTAATAATAACAAAGTTTTCATATTATTTCTTTCCAATTTTAATTATCCTTTTTCCATGGATTATTTTCATCTGGATCCGTTGGATCCCATCCCTTATTTGGGTTATTTAAATCTATTTTTATTCCTTCTGGTTTTTGAACACCTTCAGGCAAAAAATCACTATCATATATTTCTACAGGTGTAGCAAATAAAATATTATCATATATCCATTTTGCATCAATTACAGCAAGACGAATACATCCTAAAGAGGCTTTACTACCAAGCTTATTATATTCTTCACTCTCTAAATCATTCCAATATGGATTTGGTTTTGAATAATAAGGTACAGAGTGAAAAAATATAGGGCCAGTTATACGCATAGTATAATGTCCCCAAACATTTCCTACTAGTGATAGAATTTCATATTTATCAGATGTTTTATAATTCCCAATTGGCGTTCCATCTCCAGTTGAACAAAGCATAGTTTTTATAAGTGTATATACATTATCAATATTTTCATAAACCATTACAACATTTAATTTTCTATTTACTTTAATATAATATTTAGAATTACTATTTATATTAGCTGTAGGTTTGGACATAACAATTAATTTAAAAGGAATCTTTGTAATATTTCCAGATATGTCTTGAGCCACATATTCTAAATCATACTTACCGGTTTTATCAATATCATATTTGCCAACAACTTTTATATTAATTTCTTCTCTAGAATTATCAGTGGCTATAACATTATCATAAAAGCTAGGATTTTCATGTTGATAAATTGTTATATTTTTCACGCCCTCTATTATCGGAGACTCTGTATCAACTACATTAACATAAATTTTTTTGTTAATAGTTTGTTTAAATATATTTTTTATGGTTATAGTTAAATTATTTTTACCTATTTTATCAAATATTACATTCTTATTTACAATTTGACAATTTTTACATTTAAGAAAAGATTTAATATCAATTTCTTCATTAACATTTATATCATGTAAAACTAACACATTACATTTAACTTTCTTATTATAAAATAAAAGTGCTACACTTAATATAAATGAACATATAACAATACTAACAACTACCTTTTTCATATAATATATTATAACATAAATTATTCCTTAAAAAAACTATAAAAAATGCGGCCTGTAAAAAGGCCGCTCAGGGGGTTTTGGTTTGACCATACCTCACATTATAATTCGTAAGTTTTGGTCAAGCATGATGTGTCTATCATGCTACTTTAATAATAATATTATTTGTTTAAAAAGTCAATCAAATTTTTTATACTTTACATTAGTCGACAATAGAAAAATTTTTTATTAAATTTTTATAGTAATTATCATTAACATTTTCTTTGTTATTTAAATAATCATTTACGTCTTCATTTGCTTTAAGTAAAACACTATAATCATTTTTTAAATTTGCAAGTTTAAAACTCATATCACCGCTTTGTTTTACACCAAATAAGTCTCCATATCCTCGAAGTTCAAAATCCTTTTGTGAAATGTAAAATCCATCATTACTTTCTTCCATAACCTTAAGTCTATCATTATCATAATTACTAATTAAAATACAATAGCTTTGTAAATCACTTCTTCCTACACGGCCACGAAGTTGATGTAAAGTTGCAAGTCCAAATCTTTCAGCATTAAAAATTATCATCATAGTAGCATTTGCTACATCAATTCCTACTTCAATAACCGTTGTAGAAATTAAAATTTTTATTTGATTATTTTTAAAATCATTCATAATAAAATCTTTTTCACTAGGTTTCATTTTACCATGAATTATTTCTGTTCTAACCTTGTTATTAAAAGCCGTATCAAGTTTTTCTTTTAATAGCTTTACACTAGAAAGCTCTCCATCTTCATTTTGCTCTACTAACGGGCTTACAACATATATTTGATGCCCCTTTTTTAATTCATCATACATACTATGTAAAACATCTTTAATTTCATTTTCTTTTTTTACGTTTGTAATAATTTGTTTACGTCCATTTGGCTTAGTCTTTATATATGATATATCTAGATCCCCATAAATTGTCATTGCATATGTCCTAGGTATTGGCGTTGCAGATAAATAAAGAATATCTGGATTTAATGATTTATCCTGCAAAGTAAACCTTTGATTTACACCAAAACGATGTTGTTCATCTGTAATTACTAAGCCTAAATTATTAAAATGTAAATTTTCATTAAGAAGTGAATGTGTACCTATTAATAAATCTATTTCATTATTAATGAGCCTTTCATATATTTTATTTTTTTCTCTTTTTGTCATCGAACCGGTTATAAGTTCAATAGTTAATCCAAATTTTTCAAGCACAGATTTTATTGAATAATAATGCTGAAATGCAAGTAACTCAGTTGGTGCCATAAGACAGGATTCATAGCCACTTAAATAGTTTGCATATATTCCAATTGTAGCTACTATCGTTTTACCAGAACCAACATCTCCAAGTAATAATCTATTCATTTTTTTTGTAGATCTTAAATCATCTAAAATATCTTTATAAGCTTTTGTTTGATCATCAGTAAGAGAAAAATTTAAGGAATTAACCATAGCAATTATTTTTTCCATATCAAAGTTTTTATTTACTTTTAAATTTTTATTATTAACTTTTTTTAAATAATTCATTTTAAAGCAAAAATCAAATAATTCTTCATAAATAAGCCTTTTTCTAGCAAGATTTATGTCATTATAATTTTTTGCAAAATGAATAAAATATAAAGCATCTTTTTTAGAAATTAAATTATTTTCCTTAACATACTTTTCTGGTAAAAAATCATTTACAGGAATATCATTAAAATTAGATAAAATTATTTTATTTATTAAACTATTTGTAACTCCATTTACTAAATGATAAACTGGTTCTATTTTACCATCCTGCATATTAAACTTAATATCCGATGCAGTAAGCACATTTTTTTCAACATTGTATTTGCCAATAATAATAATTTTTTTGCCAATTAATAAATTTGGCTTCAAAAACGCCCTATTAAATATAACAACATTTATTAAATTATTTTGTATATTTGCTCTAAAACTTAATCTATTAAAATTTTTTTTAATATAACTAACCATTGGGATACTTTCAATAGTGCCTTCAATAATTAATGTATCTTTTTCATTTAAGTCTTTAGAAAAATTATATACATTGTATCTATATGGATAATAGTTTATTAAATCATTTTCTGTAAAAATATTTAATTTATTAAGTAATTTCGAAGTTTTTTCTCCAACATTGTGTAAGCTTGTGATGTCCATATTACCTCCAGTATCATTGTATCAAACAATTCAAAATAAAAAAAGATAAATTTTATGTGTAAATTATGTGTAAATTGAATTGACTTTTATAAAGTTATGTTTTAGTATATTAAGTACCAAATCACTTAAGAAGGCGATTTGGTGCTAGTATCACACTAGTCAACCCCTTTTTATTCTTTGAGGCCTATGGCCTCGCTTTTTTATTTTAAAAGATGCCATTTCTGGCACCTTTTTTCATGCTTTAATTTTGTTATAATATTCATACCTTTTTTGGGCATTTTCAATTTGCCTGTCTAAAAGTTCTTTTGCCAACGCTGCATCTTTAATTTTTAATGCTTTGTATCGAACTTCATTTTCCAGGTATTCATTATATTTATCAAAATTTGGCTTTGGAGAGTCTAAATACAAATGATCATCATAATATCTCATCAATAATGTGTATCCACATTCAACGCCAAGTTTTTCTTCATTAATTGCGTTAGTCATACCACCTTTAATTCCATGTTCAATGCATGGGCAATAACATATTACAATAGATGGTCCATTATGTTTCTCAGCCTCAGTAAGAGTTTTAATTGCATGATTCATATTTGCTCCCAAGGAAATTGAGCCAACATACACATTTGGAATGCATGTTGCAATCTTAAATAAGTCTTTCTTATATGTTTTTTTGCCAAAGTCTGCAAACTCAGCGACAGCACCAATTTTTGTTGATTTACTTGCTTGACCACCAGTATTTGAATAAACTTCTGTGTCTAAAACTAATATTTTAATATTTTCATTTGAATGTAAAATATGGTCTATTCCATTATAACCAATGTCGTACGCCCAGCCATCACCACCAATAGCCCAAACACTTTTTGAAGTAATATATTCTTTTAAATCTTTTAATTCCTTAGGAACATTTAATGACTCAATTGATTTTGCAAATTCATTTGTAACTTTAAAATCTTCAAAATTATTTAAAAAGTTATCACATAATTCTTTTTCATTTTGATCAAGAGCATCCATACACGATACTAATATATTTTTTATACGATTTCTTTTTTGTTTATAAGAACTATAAATACCAAAAGCAAATTCTGCATTGTCTTCGAAAAGTGAGTTTGCCCAAGGAATTAGATATGGAATTGATGGTGCACTTGCGCCATATATACTAGAGCATCCCGTAGCATTTGCTATAACCAATTTTTCTCCAACAATTTGTGTTAATAATTTGATATAAGGAGTTTCTCCACAACCTGCACAAGCACCAGAAAATTCAAATAATGGCTTTGCTAAAGCAACGCCTTTGATTGTACTTTTTGAAAAAATTTCAGGATTTATGTAATTATCAAATAATTCATTTGTTTCTTTAATGTTAGATTCTAATGTTAAAGCATGCGTTGGACATATATTTGCACATAAACCACAACCAGTACAATCCTTATTACTTATACCAACATAATAGTTGTAATTTGAATTGCCAATTAATGATTTTCCTTTACTTTTATCCTCGATAATAAATGGTCTTATTACAGCATGTGGGCAAACAATATTACACATTCCACATTCAATGCATTTTTCTTTATTCCATTTAGGAGTTAAGCTAGATGTGTTTCTTTTTTCAAATCTTGTAAGTCCACATGGAAATGCACCATTATTAAGATTTTTAAGTTCACTAACACTTAATTTATCTCCATTTCTGGAATTAATAATATCAAAAATATTTTTTTGTTCGTTAATATCATCATTTAAATTACCATCATAATTAATTTTAACGTTAATTAAATTATCTAAGGCTGATGATATTGCCTTAATATTATTATTAACTATGTCTTCACCTTTTGTACTAAATGCAGCTTTTATTGACTCAATAATAAGATTTTCAGCATTATCAACATTTAATAATTTTAAAATATTCACTTCCATTATTTTACTAATTTTGCCTGAAATGTGATTTTCATAAGCAATTTTCTCGGCATTAATAATCTTAATATTTAATTTTTTTTCTATTATTTTCCTTTTTACTTTGTTAGGTAAAAAATCATTTAACTCTTGTTCATTTTTAATTGTATTAATAAGTATCGTAGAATTATCACAGACTTCACCAAGCATGTCAAATTTATTAAAATAACTATCTTTTGTAATAACTATTAATGATGGATTTGTGACATAAAATGGAGCATTTATTGATTTATTATTTAATCTTAAATGAGATATTGTTACTCCACCACTTTTTTTAGAATCGTACTCAAAATACCCCTCAACATAATATCCCAAGCTCTCATGAACCAAAGCTAATAAATCTTTTGAAGCACTAACCATACCATCAGAGCCAAAACCAAATATTTTTATTTCTTTACCACAATCAATATTATCATAGCTTATTTTTGGTAAACTTAAAAAAGTTATATCATCATCTATACCTACAATAAAATTATTTATAGGTTTACTTGCAAGCATATTATAAACAGACCAAATATCACTTGGAGTAACATTTTTACTAGATAAACCATACCTTCCTCCAACAATAGTAATATTTTTATCTTTAAGTGCAGCTAAAACATCTAAGTATAAAGGCTCTCCGCTACTACCAGCTTCTTTAGTTTTATCAATTACTGCAATATTTTGAACTTTACTTGGTAATATAGATTCTAAATATTTAACACTAAAAGGCCTATATAAATGCACTTCAATTAATCCATAATCATTATTTCCATTTGTAATCTCATTATCAATAACTAATTTTATAGTATCACATACACTACCCATAGCAACAATTACATGTTTTGCTTCACTACTTCCATAATAATTAAATGGTTTATAATCAGTTCCCATTATATCATTTATTTTTTGCATATAAAAGTTAACAATATCAGGCATATCATTATAAAGAGAATTTCTTGATTCAGTTATTTGAAAATATATATCTTCTGTTTGACTTGTTCCATAAACATTTTTATTGTCTAAAATTAAACTTCTTTTTTTAAATTTTTCTAATGCCTTTTTATCCACTAAAGATAAGACTTTTTTTTCATCAAGCTCTTTTATAGTATTTAACTCATGACTAGTTCTAAATCCATCAAAGAAATGAATAAATGGTAGTGACCCTTTTATTGCAGATAAATGTGCTACTGCCGCTAGATTCTGTGCATCAAATACATTAGTACTAGCAAGCATGCAAAAGCCAGTTTGTCTTACAGCATAAATATCTTGATGATCTCCAAAAATTGATAATGCATGTGTTGCTATACTTCTTGCAGCAACATGTATAACTCCTGGTAAACATTCTCCAGCAATTTTATATAAATTTGGAATCATTAGTAAAAGCCCTTGACTTGCAGTAAATGAAACGCCTAAAGAACCACTGATTAATGCTCCATGAAGTGCACCGGCAGCACCAAGTTCTGATTCTAGTTCATTAATTACGGGTTTATCATTAAAAATATTAGTTTTATTTGTATGTGTTAAATAATCAATATTTTCAGCCATCGGTGATGATGGTGTTATTGGATAAATTGAGCATACTTCACTAAAAAGGTATGCAACATTACTACAAGCTTTATTTCCATCCATTATTTTCATATATATCACCAATCTAATTATATAAAAAAAACTAGCATTTTACTAGTTTAATTTATCCTCAATTTCCATTAAACGATTATATTTTGCAATTCGTTCACCACGAGAAACAGAGCCTGTTTTAATAAAATCAATATTTAAGCCAACACCTAAATCTGCTATAAATGTATCAAGAGTTTCTCCGCTTCTATGGGATATAATTGTTTTATAACCATTCTTTTTAGCTAAATATATTGTATCAAAAAATTCAGTTACACTACCAACTTGATTAGCTTTTAATAAAATTGCATTACCAGTGCCACGTTTTATTCCTTCTTCAAGATATTTCTTTTGAGAAACAAATAAGTCGTCTCCAACTATCATAATTTTGCCATCAAAAAGCTCGGCAACTTTTTTAAAGCTTTCATAATCATTTTCTTCGAAAGGATCTTCAATACTAATAATAGGATATTTCTTGATTAATCCAGTATAATATTCTAATAATTCATCACTATTTAAAGTTTTACCATCTATGTTATATTTACCATCATTATATAACTCTGAAGCAGCAACATCCAAAGCTAAAAATACATCTTTACCAGGCTCATACCCACTGTCCTTAATTGCTTTAATAAGAAGCATCAATGCCTCCTCATTATCTTTTAAATCAGGTGCAAAACCACCCTCATCACCAACACCAGTTGATAAATGATATTCTTTTAAAATATTTTTTAATGTAATAAATATTTCACTAGCACATCTTATACGTTCTTTTTCTTTTGGTTGTACTGGAACTAACATAAATTCTTGAATATCAAGATTATTATCAGCATGTTTTCCACCATTGATAACATTTATCATTGGAACCGGCATATTAAATTTACCAGTGCTTACAAACTCAAATAACTCTTTTCCTTCTAAAGCAGCTAAACATTTAAGTGTACATAAAGAAACACCTAATATTGCATTTGCTCCCAAATTAGACTTATTTTCAGTGCCATCAAGTTCAAGCATTTTTTTGTCAACAGCATTTTGGTTTATTTCCATACCAACTAATACAGGTGCAATTATACTATTTACATTATCAACAGCTTTTAAAACTCCTTTACCATGAAATCTTTCATCATGGTCTCGTAATTCCAAGGCTTCTTTTGATCCTGTTGATGCTCCCGAAGGCACTGATGAAGTACAACTTATTCCATTTTCTAACATCATCGTAACTTCAATTGTTGGATTACTTCTACTATCTAAAATTTCCCTTGCTTTTATTTCTTTTATTCTCATATTCCCTCCTACCAAAATATTTTGGTTATTTCATCGGCTCTTTTTTTTAGCAATATTAAATCTGTCATATCTAAAATACTAGACAATACTAAAAATGTTCCCATAAGCTGTGTTATAGTCAAAGATGCAAATGGATTAGAAAGTACCAATATTCCAAATATTACAAGCATAATTCCAATTACGAATGTGATAAGCCACGATGCATCATCACCAATCTTAAACCATACACCATAAGTAATTTTATTTGCTCCGATAACAATTAAATAAAGGCCTAAACATATTGTTAAAAATGTCGTAGCAGAAAATGGAACTAGTATAATAACTGTACCAATCAGTAATGACATAATCCCAAAAAGTAAATTAAGTGAATAAAGTTTAGCACCATTTCTAGAAATATATTTATATATAGTATTTATACCAGATAAAATAAATAATGAACCACATATCAAACCAATTAGTTTATTAGATATTTCTGGTAAAAAAATAAGTACAGCTCCCACTAATGCAATAATAATTGTTGATACCATTGAAAGTGATATAAATTTATTAAATCTGTCACTTAAAGTCTCTCTTACTATTCTTCCCACATTACCACATCCTAACAATATATATTATAATAATTTTTTTTACATATTGCAAATATTTATTTTTTAATAAAAGTATGATATAATAACTTCCTTAAAAAGGAGGTTTTAAATGTATATAAAGACGCTTTCATTAAGTGAATTCGAAGAGTACTCAGAAAAGCATGTATATCATAACTTTCATCAAAGTATAAACTATGCACTTTTAAAAAGTGAAGAGGGATATGAATATGAAATGATTGGCTATACCGATGGTGAAAAGCTATATGCTGCAGCATTAGTCCTTGTACAAATGATAAATGGTTATTTATATGCATATGTACCCGAAGGCTTTTTAATTGACTACAAAAACGAAGAATTATTAAATAATTTTACAAAAGATTTATATAACTTCTATAAAAAAGAGTCTATTGCTTTTATTAGAATAAATCCGAGAATTCCTGTAGCTAAAGTTGATAAGAAAACAATGAATCCAATTTATAACGACAACTACAAAATTAATGAAATATTAAAAAGATGTGGTTACATCAAAATGGATGAATCAACAGAATTTGATACTATTTTACCAAGATTTGATGCAATTGTTAATTTAAATGAATTTGATATATTAAAAACATCAAAAAACACTCGAAATAAAATAAAAAAATGTTATCGAAAAGGATTAGTTTTAGAAAAGTCTAATAGTCAGAGTATGAACATTTTATATAAATTTATAAAAAATAAAATACATAAAGATATGTTTCATTATAGTGACTATTATAATATATTTGATAAACAAAATAGCATTGATTATTTTTTAGTCCGTGTAGATAATAATAAGCTTGTTATAAACACACAATTGGCATATGAAAAAGAACGTGAAAACAATGAAAAGCTAAATCAAAAATTATTAAAAGTTTCAAGTGAAAAAAACATTAACAGAAAAATGAATTCAGATAAAACACTAATGTCTTATAAAGATGATATTACTTTAGCAAATAAATATTTACTTAATAATGAAAAAATATATTGTGCAGGTGCATTAGTTATAAAATGGCAAGATCAAATAACCATTTTAGTAAGTGGCTATGATAAAAAATATAGAGATTTTGCGCCAAACTATTTTTTATATTATGAAATCCTTATGTATTATAAAGACAAATATAAATTTGCATGTTTAAATGGACTTTCTGGAGACTTTTCTAAAGATGGTAAATACAAAGGTTTAAATAGTTTTAAACTTGGATTTGATCCAGATGTTTATGAATATATTGGAGAATTTGATTTAGTATTAAATAAAATTAATTATTATTTTTTAAGTAAAAAAAACCTAATTAATAAAAGTTTAAAAAAAAACAAATACATTAAATAATTTTTGTATTTGTTTTTTTATATAATAATAAATATAATTCTAAATAACTAGATACATCTTTATTTTTGCAAAGAAGTAAATTATATAATTCCATTAAAGTTATGCCCATTTCAAATGCTATTGTAGGCATTTTAATTTTATTTTTTGCAATTATTTGTAAACAATTTTCACTAATCATATTAGTTAATTTCATTTTATCTTCCATAATTTACTCCATTTATCATTTCTATAATGCTTACTTTATTTTTGTTATAAATATCTATGCTTGCATTAATAATACGATCAGCTTTATCATAACACAATATGTAAACAATCCCATTTATTTCAATAAAAGATGTTGCCATGTTATTACAAGTATTTATTCTTACAACAAAGTCCTTAATGCCAATAATTTTAATTGGATTAATATCCCTCTTATAGTCAAAATCACCAATAGATAATTTATCAGTTACTTCACTAGGTACAGTAATCTCACTTAAAAAACGAATTTCATAATATTCATGAGATTCTGGAGTAATTTGCATTTTTCTTAAATTATCAACAACATTTTTCATCTTTGATAAAAGTATATATATATCATTTCTTTCAGTTGAAGTACTACAATACTCTAATTTCTCCATTAAAGTTTTATGCATATTTAATAAAGAAATAAAATGTGTAATAAATATAGGCTCATCATATTCATATGTTCCATCGACTAAAAAATTACTTGCAAGAGAAAATAAATCTACCATTTTAGGATCATTTATTAATGATTCATAAACTTTTCGGAATTTATTTATAAAAGAATTAACCTCAATAAAATCATGGTTACCAAAGAGTTCTTTCTTCAATGAATTACTAAGTTTTGGAAGTTCTATTTCATTTAATGACTCGTTCAAATCACCATTAAATGAAAAATCTTTTTTATTTGGTTTATAATTTGTTAATACAACATTTATTTCTGAAATAGAAAAACCATTGTCTAACATAAATTTTGTAATAAAAGAATAATCAAATAAATGTAGTTCATAATTTTCTTTTTGTTCCAATAAATATCGTTCTTTTTGCTGAACATCTAAAAATATTGGCAAAGAAATTAATTTTGCTATCAATAAATCATATTCTTTATAATCAATTTTATCTTTTGAAGTTAACTCAATTAAGTTACGTAAAGTATTTTTAAATTCGTCAGTAATCATTTTACTTTTACTATCCAAAAGAGAATATAATGCTTTTATATCCATAGAAAATAAAAACTTTTTAAGTTTTGTAATTACTTCCAATTCCATTAAAACTTCGTCATAATATCTATCTAAATATTCATTAAACTTATTAATAATAACATCCATTTTTACTACCCTAATTAATTTTACCATAAATGTTGTAGTAAATAAAACTAATTTTAAACAAATAAAAAAAATCACTAAATAAATAGTGACTTTTTATATTACGGTGTTATTTAAGAATTTCTGAAACAACACCAGCACCAACAGTTCTTCCACCTTCACGGATAGAGAATTGTGTTCCTTTTTCAAGAGCAACTGGAGCAATTAGTTCAACAGTCATGTCAACTTTATCACCAGGCATAACCATTTCAACACCAGCAGGTAATTCAATAACACCTGTTACGTCAGTAGTTCTGAAATAGAATTGTGGTCTGTAATTTGAGAAGAATGGAGTATGTCTTCCACCTTCTTCTTTAGAAAGAACATATACACTTGCAGTGAATTTTGTATGAGGTGTAACGCTTCCTGGTTTAGCTAAAACTTGTCCACGTTCAACATCATCTCTAGAAATACCACGAAGTAAAACTCCAGCATTATCTCCAGCTTCAGCAAATTCAAGTGTTTTTCTGAACATTTCAATTCCAGTAACAACAGATTTTTGAGTAGGTCTTAAACCAACAATCTCAACTTCGTCGTTAATCTTTAAAATACCACGTTCAACACGGCCAGTAACAACTGTACCACGTCCTGAAATAGTAAATACGTCTTCGATACTCATTAAGAATGGTTTTTCAGTATCTCTAACTGGTGATGGAATATAATCATCAACAGCAGCCATAAGGTCACGGATACTCTTTTCAGCTTCAGGATCTCCTTCAAGAGCCTTAAGTGCTGAACCTCTAATAATAGGACATTCAGTATCATATCCATATTCTCCTAATAATTCTCTAATTTCCATTTCTACTAAATCAAGTAATTCTGGATCATCAACTTGATCACATTTATTCATGAAAACAACAATTTTAGGTACTCCAACTTGTCTAGCAAGTAAGATGTGTTCTCTTGTTTGAGGCATAGGACCATCTGCAGCTGATACTACTAGAATAGCACCATCCATTTGAGCAGCACCAGTAATCATGTTTTTAACATAGTCAGCATGTCCTGGGCAGTCAACGTGAGCATAATGACGTTTTGCAGTTTCATACTCAACGTGTGCAGTATTAATAGTAATACCTCTTTCTCTTTCTTCTGGAGCTTTATCGATATCTGCATAATCAACAAATTTTCCAAAGTATTTAGTGATCGCAGCAGTTAATGTAGTTTTACCATGGTCTACGTGTCCAATAGTACCAATATTAACGTGTTCTTTTGAACGATCAAATTTTTCTCTTGCCATATAATATTTTCCTCCTTTTCTACTATTATATTTTATCTAATGCTTGAAAAAATTTCAAGTATTATTCTTAATTAACGCTGTTTTTCTTAATAATATCTTCAGCGATTGATTTTGGAACCTCTTCATAGTGGTCCATAAACATTGTAAATGTTCCTCTACCTTGAGTATTACTTCTTAATGAAGTAGCATAACCAAACATTTCAGCAAGTGGAACCATAGCAACGATTGAAAGAGCATTACCTCTCGATTCATTACCCATTGGTTTTCCTCTTCTTGATGTAAGGTCACCCATAACGTTTCCTAAATATTCTTCAGGAACAACTACTTCAACTTTCATAATTGGTTCAAGAAGTACAGGTTTACATTTATTTTTAGCTTCCTTTAATGCAAGTGAAGCTGCAACTTTAAATGCCATTTCTGATGAGTCTACATCATGGTATGAACCATCAAATAATGTAGCTTTTACATCAACCATTGGATATCCAGCAAGTACTCCACCAGCCATAGCTTCTTGAAGTCCCTTATCTGTAACCGGAATATATTCTCTAGGAACTACTCCGCCAACGATAGCATCAACAAATTCATATCCCTTACCAGGATTTGGTTCAAATTTAACCCAAACATGTCCATATTGTCCACGTCCACCTGATTGCTTAATGTACTTACCTTCACATTCACCCATTTGAGTTAATGTTTCACGATAAGCAACTTGTGGTTTACCAACGTTACAATCAACGTTAAATTCTCTTCTCATTCTTTCAACAAGAACATCTAAATGAAGTTCTCCCATACCAGATATAACTGTTTGACCAGTTTCATGATCTGTATGATATTTAAATGATGGATCTTCACCAGCTAATTTAGATAAGGCTATAGCCATTTTATCTTGATCAGCTTTACTTTTAGGTTCAATAGCTAAATCAATAACTGGTTCAGGAATTTCCATACCTTTTAATGTAACAGGATTTTTTTCATCACATAGTGTATCTGCAGTAGTAGTATCTTTTAAACCTACAGCAGCAGCAATTTCACCAGCATAAACACAATCAATTTCTTTTCTTGTATTAGCATGCATTTGTAAAATACGTCCAACTCTTTCTTTTTCACCCTTTGTTGAATTTAAAACATAACTACCACTTGAAAGTTTACCAGAATAAACTCTAAAGAATGTTAATGTTCCAACAAATGGATCAGTCATAACCTTGAACGCAAGTGCTGTAAATGGTTCATTATCATCAGGTTTTCTTAATACATCATTACCATTTTTATCAACACATTCAACTGCACCGATATCAAGTGGACTAGGTAAATAATCAATTACAGCATCAAGAGCAAATTTAATACCCATGTTTGCTTTTGCACTACCTACTGTAACTGGGAAAAATTTAACAGCTAAAGTTCCTTTTCTTATTGCTCTTTTAACAAGATCAATAGAAACTTCTTCACCTTCTAAATATTTTTCCATTAATTCATCATCGTATTCAGCAACTGCTTCGATTAATTCAGTTCTTTTTTCTTCAATAAAATCTTTCATATCAGCAGGTACTTCTGTTTCAGTAAAGTTCTCATTAGGTGAACCATCATACATAATTGCTTTACGATTCAAAATATCTACAATACCTTTAAAATTTGATTCTGCTCCAATAGGCCATGCAATAGGTTTAGCATTTACGCCAAGTCTTTTCTTAATTGTTTCAAGACTATATTCATAATCTGCACCTAATTTATCCATTTTGTTAGCAAATATTATACGAGGTACATTAAATTCAGTTGCTTGTCTCCAAACTGTTTCAGTTTGAGGTTCTACACCATTTTGTGCATCAAGTACAGTAACTGCACCATCAAGTACTCTTAAGCTTCTTTCAACTTCAATAGTAAAGTCTACGTGACCTGGAGTATCGATAATATTAAGTCTATAACCATTCCAATGTGCAGTAGTTGCTGCAGATGTAATTGTTATACCTCTTTCTTTTTCTTGATCCATCCAATCCATTTGGCTCTCACCATCATGAGTTTCACCAATTTTATGGATTTTTCCTGTATGGTATAAAACTCTTTCTGTAAATGTTGTTTTACCAGCATCTATATGAGCCATTATACCTATATTTCTAGTTTTATCTAATGAAACGTCTCTAGCCATAGCACTTACCATCTATAATGAGCAAATGCTTTATTAGCTTCTGCCATTTTATGTGTATCTTCACGCTTTTTAACGGCTCCACCAACACCTTTTGCAGCATCCATTATCTCATTAGCTAAATTAATAGCCATGCCCTTTCCGTTTCTTAATTTTGCATAATTAACAAGCCAACGAAGTGCTAACGCTTGACTTCTCTCATCAGAAATCTCAATTGGAACTTGATAATTACTTCCACCAACTCTTCTTGATTTAACTTCAAGAGCTGGTCTAATATTTTCTAATGCTTTGTTATATACTTCAATTGGTTCTTCTTTAGTAGTCTTTTTTATAATATCAAATGCATCATATAAAATAGTTTGAGCTGTTCCTTTTTTTCCGTCCTTCATAATAGTATTTACAAGTCTTGTAACTACTTTAGAATTATACACTGGATCTGGAAGAACATCTCTTTTTACTGCTCTTCTTTTACGCATATTTCTTCTCCTTCTTTCTATTTATTATTTTTTCTTTGTACCGTATTTACTTCTACCTTGTTTACGATTTTCAACTCCACGAGTATCTAATGTTCCACGAACAATGTGATATCTAACACCGATTAAATCCTTAACACGTCCGCCACGAACAAGTACTACGCTATGTTCTTGTAAGTTGTGTCCTTCACCTGGAATATAAGCATCAATCTCTTTTCCATTTGAAAGTCTAACACGGGCATATTTTCTTAAAGCTGAGTTCGGTTTTTTAGGAGTTTTTGTTCCTACTCTAGTACATACTCCTCTTTTTTGTGGACTTTTATCGTTAGTTTGTTTTCTTTCGATAGTATTAAATCCTACATTTAAAACTGGACTTTTACTTTTTCTAGTTTTTTTACCACGATTTTTCTTAACAAGTTGATTAATTGTTGGCATTTATTTTTCCTCCTTCCATTAACACACATCCTGGTGTATCAAAGTGCCTATTAAATTAGGTTCTATAACATATAGAACCCAACAAAAACGCATAATTAATATATCAAATTTTCTTATTAAAAGTCAACTATAAATTTTAACTTTTTCTATTTTTTATACAATTTTTTTATATCATACCCTTTAGTTGTATAATATTTGCAATCTATATATGCTTTATACTCTTTTTTATTATAAATAACATATCCACTACAATCATCATTGTTATTATCTTTTAATTCTTTAATATAGCCTAATTCTTTAAGCTTTTCAAAACTAATATTTGCTTTAGAATCGTAGTTTTCTGCTGCAACTTCTAACCTTGCCTCAAGTTCTTTGTAAATATTTCCATTGCTAATTCCTAAAGAACTATATAACACGTAAATATAATATGCTGCTATTAATAAAAAAATTAGCAGACACGATCCAATTATTAGTAAAGTATTTAGTCCCCAACCTTTTTTATTTAACTTCATAATTTAACCTTCTAAATCTCTATCCATTGACATAAAGAAAAGTGCAAATTCTCTTGCAGTTAAATTGTTAGTATTTTTTGTATAATATTCTTTATATTTATAACCAGGTCCATAACAAATCATAGAATCCTCTTCATCATTTTCACTTTTCTTATTTTGACTTAAACAAATTAAAGTTCTTTTGTCTGTTTTAACTCTATAGTATTCATATGTAACAAAACCAAACCAAATTAAAAAAATAATCATAATAACTAAGCTAATATTTTTAATAATTTTAGTTTTTTCAATTTTTTTATTTAAATCTTCGTATTCCATAATTATTATCACCATTTTAAGTATAATGTATTTAATATTTTTTTTCAATAAAAAAAGCCTTTCGGCCTTTTTATTTACGCAAGTTCTACTTCTGCGCCAGCTTCAGTTAATTGAGCTTTAATTGCTTCAGCATCAGCAGCAGGAATATTTTCTTTAATATTTCCACCTTTATCAGCTAAACCTTTTGCTTCAACTAATCCTAAACCAGTAAGTTCTTTAATGATCTTAATAACTGCAATTTTATTTCCGCCAGCATTTTTTAGTACAACAGTTTTAGTACTAGGTCCTTCTTCTTTTGCTTCAGCAGGAGCAGCAGCAACTGCTACAGCAGAAGGATCAACACCAAATTCTTCTTTCATTGCGTCAACTAATTCTTTAATTTCAAGAATAGTCATTTCTTTTAATGAACTAATAAATTCATCTCTTGTTAATTTTGCCATTATTTTTCCTCTCCTTCCAATTTTTCGGCATAAAGATTAAGTGCTATACTTAAATCTTTAACATAAGCAATCATTCCACTTGCAAGCATTGTTAATAAGCCTTCTCTTGATGGGATAGATGCATATTCTTTAATTACATCTTTATCTGCAACGCTACCACTAATTATACCAACACGAATATCAAGTTTTTTATGGTCTTTTGCATATGTTGAAATAACTTTAATTGGTTCTAATAAATCAGTACCAAATAATATTGCGTTAGGTCCTTCAAGAAATTCATCAATGTTAATATTAAGGCTATCACATGCAAGTTTTAACATAGTATTTTTGTATACTCTTACTTCACTATTTACTTCTTTTAATTTGTTTCTAAGTTCAGTAAGTTCACTTACAGTAAGTCCTTGATATTGAAATAAAATAACTGATTCACTATTTTTAATCTTATCAACTATTTCACTTACAATTTGCTTTTTTTCATTTAGAATTTTTTCGCTTGCCATATTTCCTCCTTATTTATTTTTTAGAAAAAACTTCCCATGGGGAAGCTTTAGATAAAAGTTAACTTTCCCCTCGGTAGGAAATTAAGCCTTATTGGCACCTACTGTCTTTGGCTCTCGTTTTTTCTATTTGCTATTATAGTATACTTTTGATTAATTGTCAAAAGAATTCTTGTCAACTTTAATACCAGGACCCATTGTAGAAGATATACTAATACCTTGAACAAATGCACCTTTTACTGAAGTTGGTTTACTTTTAGAAATTGTAGATACAACATATCTTAAGTTTTCTTCAAGTGCTTTTTCTGTAAATGATGATTTACCAATTACAGTGTGAATATTACCATAACTGTCAGTTCTGTATTCAACCATACCTTTTTTAATATCGTTAATTACAGTATCAACTTTTGGAGTAACTGTACCAGTTTTAGGATTTGGCATTAAACCTCTTGGTCCTAAAATGTTACCAATTTTTCCAACTTCTGGCATCATTTCTGGTGTAGCAACTATAATATCAAAATCAAACCAATTTTCAGATTTAATCTTATCAATTAAGTCTTTGTCACCTACATAATCTGCACCTAATTCTTTAGCTATTTTTGCTTGGTCACCCTTGGCAAGAACTAAAATCTTTTTAGATTTTCCACTTCCATTTGGTAAAACAAGTGATCCACGTAACATTTGATCAGCTTTTTTAGGATCTACATTTAGTTTTATAGCAACATCAATAGTACTATCAAACTTAGTAACACAAGTTTCTTTTGCTAATTTTACAGCATCTGTAACTGAATAAGCTAAAGTTTTATCAACATTTTTTGATGCTTCCACATATTTTTTTCCAAACTTTCTCATTTTTTCCTCCTAACTGTGGTTTATTAGCGGATGATAATTTTAAATAATTTATTAATTTTCTTCAGTTTCAGCGTTATCTTTTTCACCAATTACTTCTACATTAGAAGCATCAGTTTCACTATTAGCTTCAGCTTCCATTTCTGCAAGTTCAGCATCTCTTTTAGCTCTTTCAGCTTCTTCAGCTTTTGCTTCAGCAGCTTGTTCAGCAAGTTCAGCATCGTTAACGCCTTTTACTGCAATACCCATGTTTCTTGCAGTACCTTCAATAATCTTCATTGCACTTTCAATATCATATGCATTAAGATCAGGTAATTTAGTTTCAGCAATTTTTCTTAAATCCTCTTTAGTAATAGTTGCAACAATTTCGTTTGCTCCTTTACTACTAGCTTTTTGTAATTTTGCAGCTTTCTTTAGTAAGAATGCAGCTGGTGGAGTTTTAAGAACGAAATCAAATGAACGATCATCATAAATTGATATTTCACAAGGAACAACATCACCCATTTTATCACGAGTTGCATCATTAAACTTTGAACAAAAATCTTGTAAATTAACTCCTGCAGGTCCTAGTACAGTTCCAACTGGTGGAGCTGGTGTAGCTTTTCCTGCTTCAAGTTGTAATTTAATTTTCTTTACGACTTCTTTTGCCACGAAAAACACCTCCTATAAAATATTATTTCATGTAAGTGGTATGGGCATCCGCCTTCCCTTCCACTTAAGCAATAAATTGCTATGTATGATATTACCATATTTTATGGCATTTTACAAGCAAAACATTTTATTTTGTATATTATCGAAAATATATTATAATTACTATGTATGAAAAGAAAAAAATATATTATTGAAATTAAAGAAATTTTAGAAAAAAACAATTTAATATCTTCCTCAAAAATAAATAATAATATTGAAATTAATTATTTGTCTTTTAATTCTAAAGACATAAAAGATAACACTTTGTTTTTCTGTAAAGGTGATAACTTTACAATAAACTATCTTACTGAAGCTAAAGAAAAAGGAAGTAATATTTATATTTCAGAAAAAAAATATAATATTAATATGCCTTACATAATTGTTAAAGATATTCAAAAAGCAATGGCCGTAATTGCAGCTTTCTATTATGAATATGCCTACTCAGATTTAATTTTAGTGGGTATTACTGGCACAAAAGGAAAAACTACTACTTTATATTTAATTAAAAATATTATTGAAAGTTACACGAAAGAAAAATGCGGTATTATTTCTTCAATAGAGGTTAATACAGGTAAAAAGAGTATCTTATCAAATTTAACAACACCTGAATCAATAGACTTACATAAATATTTTTACGAAGCAAAAATAAATAACATTAAATACATGGTTATGGAAGTATCTTCACAAAGCGTAAAAAAAGATAGAATCTATGGCATTACATTTAATTATGGAATATTTCTAAACATTTCCTTAGATCATATAAGTCCTAAGGAACATCCTAACTACGCAGATTATTTAGAATGTAAACTTGGTTTTATAAAAAAATGTGAAAATGTTATATGCAATAAAAATACAAATAATTTTAATTACATAAAAAAAGCTGCAAACAATTTATCAACATTCTCAAAAAGGGGAAATGATTTTGCAGATGCATTAATAGTGCAAAAAGAAATAGTTAATAAAGAACTTGTTTTAACAATTCAATATCGTAATAAGCAAAATAAAATTAAAACAAAATTAATTGGTGATTTTAATGTTGAAAACATTTTAGCAGCATATCTTCTAGCAAAATTATTAAAAATTAACACTGAATCGATAAAGAAAGGGATTTATAAAACTATAGTAAAAGGAAGAATGAACACATATAAAGTTAATAAAAAATACATAATTGTTGATTATGCGCACAATTTTATAAGCTTTAAAAACATTTATAAAACCGTCAAAAAATATTACCCCAGGAAAAAAATTGTTACTATATTTGGTTGCCCTGGAAATAAAGCATTTAATAGAAGAAAAGAATTAGCTGTTTTAGCAAATAAGTATAGTAACTATATCATTTTAACAAGTGATGATCCAAATTATGAAAATGCAAAAAATATATGCTTTGAAATTGCAGCCAACATAAATAATACACAATGTGAAATAATAACAAATCGGGAAAAAGCAATAATAAAAGGAATAAATATTTTTAACTCTGCTGTAATATTAGTTTTAGGCAAAGGGACTGAAAATTATCAAAAAATAAATAATAAAAAAACTACCTATAAGGGAGATACTGAAATAGTTAAAAATTATATAAAGTTTTTAAAAAAATCAAATAAATGATATTGGTAAAAATTACATTTTATGTTATCATATAATAAGAAGGTAGATGATTATGGGAAAATTTTTTAATAATAGTGTAAAAAGTAGTAAATCTACAATGATAAAAGTAGGAATCATCGGCGTATGTGCCATATTAATTATTGTAATATTAATTTCAATTAATAGAAATAAAAATAAGCCTACCCCTAACGTAAAAATGTATAGTGAGTTGGAACTTAATGTTAATGATGAAAAGCCTAGCAAATTAGATTTCTTTTCAGCATTTGATAATTATGACGAAAACAAAGTTTCTGTAAATTTTCCTGATGACTTTGATATGTCAGTTGTTGGTGAATATAATGTAACTGTTACCATTAATAAAAAAGATTACACTTGTAAGGTTAAAGTCGTCGATAATGAGCCTCCAGCTTTAGAAGTTAAAGACCTAGAAATAGAATATGGTAGTAAATATTATATTGAAGACTTTGTAACTAGTTGCAAAGACAACTCTAATGAGATTTGTTCAATTGAATACTATAAATTATCTAAAGACCAAGATGGTAAAATTATTGATTATTCATCTTATACAGATCCAGGGAATTATTTAATTAAAATTGTTGCAAAAGATGTTAATGGAAATTCAACCGACCCAAAGAGCGTATTATTGACTATTAAAGATAAAAATGGTAACAAGAAACCAGATGATGGTGAAGATGGGCCAACACCACTACCAAATGTTGAATGTAAATATGGTGATCTAAGCGTTGACACAAAAATTTATACACATCCAGTTGCTGTTATAGTAGGAGATGAACAAAATAATTGTGCATTAAACTACAGAGAATTATGGGACGATGAAACTACTCAGCAACCTGCAGTAGATATGTTAAATAAAGATTTAGATAAATTAAAAAATGATTTTAAAAAGATATTTGAAACAAAATTTCCTGATGGGGCACAAACATATATTTATCAAGATATTAAAGCTGTTTTAAATTCCACTACCGAAGGACTTGTCGGATATTCAATATATGTTAAATTATATGCTACTAATGCAAATGAAAAAGTTGACGTAGACATGAACGATCAATTAATTGCCGAATATTATTTGAAATCTGATGGTTCGAGGGAATACATTCAAAATCCATATAATATAAATTAAACTAGCTTATGCTAGTTTTTGTTTGCAAAAAAAATATCACTATCCAAAAGTGATATTATTTATTTTTCTTTCTTGATAAACAAATAAATGCTACAATTCCGCCAACGACAAGTGCTAACAATCCAACAGTTATTATGCCATCATTTGATTTTTCCTTATCTTTTGGTTCAATCATTTCAATTTGTTTCTTAGCTTCTTCAACTAAATCTTTATAATCATCATCATTATATGAATCTTTAATAGCATTAATTATTTTTTCATCAAATGATTCATTATATCCTTTAAATGAATAATTATTACCAATTACGATATAAGGTGTACCATCAAATTTATCACCACGTGCTTTTGCAACATAGTTTAGAATTTCTTCTTTTTCTTTATCTGCATTCCATTTAGCATCAAAAACTTCAATTTCTACAACATTATAATATTTTCCATATTTTTCTTTTAATGATTCTAAAAATTGTAATGCTTTTTGACAAAAGCCACAACCATTTTTAGTAAATACATAAACATTTACTTTTTCTTTTGTTTCACTTTTAGCAGCATTTACATTTACCATAGATAAAGAAAATAGGCACATAACTACAGCTATAAACTTTTTCATTTTACCTCCTACGAAAAAATTATATCATTATTTACTATCATTTAACAAGGTTTTTATAAATTTTTACTAATCTAATCATTATTTTTTCTGCATCTAATTTAATTTGGTTTGTTGCAATAAGAGTTGCTAATCCATTTGAATACAACCACATATGTAAAAATAATTCTTTTGCTTCCTCAAAAGAAAAGCCATGTTTATTAACTAAGTTAATAATTGTGGACTGATTCCATTTTTCATCAAAAACATCTTCAATTTTTTTCCATTTTAAATTATCCGATAAAAATAAGCTTGTAAATAAGTTTTTGTAATCATTTGCAAATTCAACATAGGCAATACATAAAGTTAATAGTGCTTTTTTACTATCAATCTTACTATTAATAAATTCATCATACTGCCTGTTTATTTCAGTTAAAACATCATTTTTAATTTCATCCATGTTATTATAAATTCTATATAGTGGTTTAGTACTTATTCCTAATTGTTTAGCAAGACTTCGTGCATTTAAATAATTCCATCCATTAGCATTAACTAACTTAACTGCTCCCTTTACGATATTTCCTTTTGTTATCAATAATGCTTTAGCCATTTTTATCACCCCACTTTATGATAACTTATGTTTTCATTATAACATATTTTACGAAAATATCAAATATTATCATTAAAAAAAGAGGATTATCCTCTTAACTGAGCATTTAATTTTTCAGATACTTCTTCAATTATTTTATTAAAAATATCCATAACTTCCTTTTCTGTTAAAGTACGTTTATCATCACTAAATAACAATTTAAATGCTATACTTTTTTTGTTTTCAGCAACATTCTCACCAGTGTATAAATCAAAGATGTCGATTTTCTTTAACAACCGTCCACCCGTTTTCTTAATTTGTTTTTCAACAGTTTCAGCAGAAACACCTTTGTCTACAATAAAGGCAACATCCTTTTCAATTTCAGGATATTTATTTGCTTCCTTATATTTAATAGGTTTAATTTCCTTAATTAATTTATTTAATGAAAATTCACAAACATATATTTCGTCTTTATTTATACTTGGATGAACTTTACCAATAATACCAATGTTTTCTCTATCAAGTAATATATTTGCACTTATTCCAGGATGTAAATCTTTAGCATCCGTTAATTCAAAAGTATATCTATTTTTAAATCCCATGTAATCCAAAATATTTTCTAAAATGCCTTTTACAACATAAAAATCACATTTAATATAATTATGTTGCCAATTATTATATATATAATTACCCTTCATTAAAATAGCTACTTTAATATCCTCTGTATAATTTTCATCATATGTTTTACTAATTTCATATAATAAAACATCTTGAACTTTCCTTACTTTATTATATTCATAAACATTTAAAAGTGATGGAAGAAGAGATGTTCTAACAATACTTTTATCAATGCTCATAGGATTTGGTAATACTACTTGTTTTTTATTTTCATAATTAAATAATTGTGCCATAGATGGAGAAACCAATGTATAAGTCTTTGCCTCATTTAATCCTAAACTTCTTAGTCTAAATGAAACTAACTTTTTATATTTAACATCTCCAATGTATTCACCCTTTTTATATTCCCCAATTGGCAATGAAGATTTTAAATTTTCATAACCATAAAGTCTGCCAATTTCCTCAGCAATGTCATTAACATATGGATCAATATCTAATCTACGATTTGGAATAATAACCTCATATTTGCCATCTTTAAAAGTATATTTAAACATTAATCTATCTAATTCTTTAGCCATATCCTCAGTACTAATTTTAATTCCAAGCATTTTATTAACTTCTTCTGGGATAAATATAACTTTTTTTTCTTTTTTCTCTAAAGTATCATGTTTAACTATTCCACTTAATATTTTTGCATCTGCATATTTTTCAAGCAAATGACATGCCCTATTTATAGCATCCATTGTATACTCATAATTAAGTCCTTTACCATATCTTATAGATGCTTCACTTCTTAAATCTAGTCTTGCAGCAGTGTTTCTAATTGAAACAGAATCAAATATAGCACTTTCAATTAATATATTCTTTGTATTATCATCAACGTCAGTATTTTCTCCACCCATAACACCCGCAATACAAACTGGCTTATCACCATCAGTAATTACAATATCACTTGATTTTAAAATTCTTTCTTTTCCATCAAGAGTAATAATTTTTTCTTCATCATAAGCATTTCTAACTAAAATATTATCTTTTAATTTATCTTTATCAAAAAAATGAAGTGGCTGACCATACTCAAGCATTACATAATTTGAAATATCTACAACATTATTTATTGGCCTCATTCCAGCACTAATTAATCTTTCTTGAATGAATTTTGGTGATGGTCCAATTTTAACATCTTTTACCATTTTTGCTAAATAATAAGGGCATTTGGTAGTTTCAACTTTTAATTTAAAATGATCTTTAATATCATCTGAGATTTCTTTATATTCAAGTGATGGTAGTGTTACTTTTTTGTTAAGAATTGAGGCTATTTCGTAAGCAAATCCTATATGATAATAACAATCATTATTTCTGTGTTTATGAACATCTAAATCATATACAGTATCATTACTACTTATTATGTCCAAAGGATCAGTACCTACTACTGCGTCATTTGGTAAGACATAAATTCCTTTTTCATAATTTTCTGGAGTTTTTTCTTCTAAGCCAAGCTCAGATAGCGCGCAAAGCATACCATTTGATTCAACTCCCCTTATTGTTGATTTCTTTATTTCAAAATTGCCTGGTAAAACTGCTCCCTCTAAAGCAACTATAACTTTTATATCTTTTTTCACATTTGGAGCACCACAAACTATTTGTAGAATTTTTGAACCAGTATTTACCTTACACACATGTAAGTGATCTGAATCTGGATGCATTTGACAATCTTCAACATAGCCAACACATAAATTATCTATATGATTTGTAATTACTTTTTCAACATTAATTCCTGCTTTTGTAATTTTTACAGCAAGTTGTTTTAAATCTATACCATCTAAATCTATATAATCTTTAACCCAATTTAAACTAATCATTTTTCCTCCTACTATTATTAATCTTCTTTTCTATCGAATACTTTTACTTCTCTTAAGTCAGTCGTATAAAATGTTCTTATGTCATTTATATTATACTTAAGCATTGCAAGTCTTTCAGCACCAAAGCCAAAAGCAAATCCGGTCCATTTTTTAGGATCATATCCACAATTTGATAACACATTTGGATGAACAATACCGGCACCTGCAACAGTAATCCATCCAGTATTTTTACACAAATTACAACCTTTACCATGACAAGCAAAACAACTTATATCAGTTTCTACAGAAGGTTCTGTGAATTGATAATAACTTGGTCTAAACCTTGTTACACAGTCACTACCAAAAAGTTTTTTTGCAAGTAAATCAAACACTCCCTTAAGGTCAGACAAACTTATATTTTTATCAACAACTAAACCCTCAATTTGCATGAATTGATGAGAATGTGTTGCATCATCATCATCACGTCTATATGTTTTACCAGGGCATATCATCCTAATTGGTTTTTCTCCATTACCAGCAAGCATTGCTCTTGCTTGCATTGGAGATGTTTGACTCCTTAATAAATATTCTTCATCTTTAATATAAAATGTATCTTGTGCATCTCTTGCTGGGTGTCCTTTAGGTATATTTAGTAATTCAAAGTTAAATTTATCTTCCTCAATTTCAGGACCATCCATAACATCAAAGCCTAAAGACATAAATAGTTCTTCCACTAATTCAGTTGTTTTTTCAAGAATATTAGGTGCACCAATTGGAATACTTACTGCTGGCATGCTAATATCTATTTGTTCATTTTTAAGTTTTTCACTCAAAATTTCCGCATTAATTGACTCAAATTTTTCTTCATACAAAGTATTAAAATGATTTTTTATTTCATTAACCAACATTCCATATTCTTTTTTATTTTCTGCATCTTTAATCTTTGTTTGAAGTTCAGTAATAACACCTTTTTTTCCTAAATATTTAACTTTTATTTCATTAAGTTCATTTAAAGTTTTTACATTTTTTATATCTTTTTCAATTTCATTTTTAATATTATCCATTTCTTATTCTCCTTTTTTAAAAAATCCCCCATAAATATAGGGGCGTTTTACCGCTGTACCACCCTACTTTATGAAGGATATTCATCTTTATATTTATAACGTAATTACCCGATTATACTCCTTATTTGAAATTCATTTTAATTTTTTTAATGTTTTCACCAATTCCATTAATCTCTGTCATTTTTTAAAACTACTTAGAATAATTCAACATATATTAATAATTTGTATTTTTTAATTCCATAAATGATTCTGGATGTTTACAAACTGGGCATACTTTTAAAGCGTCTTTTCCATAATAAACGTGCCCACAATTTCTGCAAATCCAAATAACTTCTTCATTACGATGAAATACTTTATCTTCATCAATATTAGAAACTAATTTCAAATACCTTTCTTCATGATGTTTTTCTATTTCACCAACCATTTCAAATAGCTTTGCTATGTCTTCAAAACCTTCTTCTCTAGCAACTTGTGCAAAGCCTTTATACATTTCTGTCCATTCATAGTTTTCACCATTAGCTGCATCTTTCAAATTTTCTATTGTTGAAGGTATTTCTCCACCATTAAGTGTTTTAAACCATAATTTTGCATGTTCTTTTTCATTATTAGCAGTTTCCTCAAATATACTAGCAATCTGCTCATAACCTTCTTTTTTTGCTTTACTAGCATAAAAAGAATATTTATTTCTGGCTTGACTTTCTCCTGCAAAAGCCGTTAATAAATTACTTTCAGTTTTACTACCTTTTAACTCCATTAATTATACTCCTTTTTCATGATTAATATTATCACAATTCAT
Source organism: uncultured Bacilli bacterium (assembly GCA_934096985.1). Taxonomy (GTDB): domain Bacteria; phylum Bacillota_I; class Bacilli_A; order RF39; family UBA660; genus UBA6448. The sequence continues at coordinate 35,130 of CAKONC010000005.1, forward strand.
TAATCATTGTCAAACTTGAATGAATAGATTATATAAATATTTAATACTTTTTAATAAAGGAGGATTATGAAAAAAATATTAAAGAATTATAAGGAAACAATAAAAATTTTTGGTGGACTTGTTTTAGGATTTTTTATGGGCGTTATTTTGAAAGAAAAAGCAATATATTTAGCACCTATAGGAAAAATTTTTATAAATTTACTTTGCACTCTTATCGTACCAATTATATTTACAAGTATAGTCTCATCAATATGTAATATTAGTTTTTCTAAACTTAAAAATATATTTAAAAAATTGTTTTTTGTACTAATAATTATGTCATTAGTTTCCGCTCTAGTGGGACTTATAGCCACTATTTCATATAAATTTGTAAGTAGTAATAATAATATAATATTAATTCAAAATAATGATAACATTATAAAAACTAATATTTTTGATAATATTGCTGATTCAATTGCAGTTGATGATTTTAACAAAATTTTAAGTAAAAATAATATGGTTGCACTAATTGTATTTTCAATAATATTTGCAATTACATTAAATAAAACTAAAAAAGAAAATTTAATCATTATAAAAATAATTAACGGTTTAAATAGTTTAACAATGAAAATGCTTACATGGATTATGAAATATGCATGGATTGGACTCGGAGCTTACTTTGCCTCACAAATAGGAGTGTTTGGTGTAAATATTACGACAGATTATTTAAAAGTATTTATATATTATTCGGTTATTTCAGTAGTTTTTGCAGGTATTTTTTATTCAATTATTGCTATATTGTGTAACAAAAGTTTAAAAATTTTTTGGAAAGAGTCAATGCCAGTAATAGCAACTTCACTTAGTACATGTTCTTCAGCAGCTACTATACCAGTGAGCATTAGTTCTTGTCAAAAACTAAAAATTGATAATGATGTAACCAATGTCACGATACCAATTGGCACAAATTTTCACAAGGATGGCTCGATTATCGATAGTGTATTTAAAATTATGTTTCTAGTTTATTTATTTAATAAGCCAATAAGTATTACTACAATACTTGGTATATCATTATTGTCATCACTCTTAATAAGCGCAATTCCTATAGGTGGTGGAACAGTCTCAGAAATTTTAATTATTACGAGTTTAGGTTTTCCTATAGAATCTTTAGCAATACTTACTATAATTGCCACAATCACCGATGCTCCAGCAACAATGCTTAACTCACTTGGCAATACCACCGCGGCTCTTTTCACAAATAAACTTTTAGAACAAAAAAGTCAGTAATTAAAACTACTGACTAATTTTTTGCATGTTATTTTCAACTTCTTCAACAACTTTTTCATTTTCTTTATTAGCTTTTTTCTTAACACCAGATATTTTTATTAATTTCATAATATCTTGAATGATAATAACTAATGCAGGAATTATTACAACAACTAACCATCCGAACTTAGTTCCGACAAATTTTTGTACTTGACCAAGTCCAGGAAAACGTAAAATAACTTTTCCTATTAAATTACTATATGGAGCAGGTGTATCATCTTTTATTGGATTATGATCACCTTTTGTAACATATTCATATTCATTAGTTTTTTCATCAACGTAAACATCATTAACACGATGAGTAATTGTCATTCCGTAGGATACTATTCCTTTGGAAATAAAAGTAATAATATCACCCTTTTTCACATCAGTTGGGTTCTTTACATTCTTATTAATTATAATGTCATAAACATTAATTGTAGGAACCATACTATCAGTAACAATTGTATAAATAGAAAATAAAGGTTTATATTTAGGCCCTTTGGCTTCATATAATTTAAGTGCAACAAAATAATATATTAAAAAAGTTGCACAAAGTATTAGTAATGAAAATAAAGTCCATGAAATAACTGAAAAAATATAATTAACTATAGATTTTATTTTCATTTTTTTTGTTACCATAAATATTCTCCTTTCTACTCTTAATGAATTGTTTCTATATAAAGTTGTCCTTTAAAAGTTTTACCACTGTCAATATTTTGATTAATTCCTGTCTCTTTCCAAGAAATGTTTAAAACGTACTTAACCGTTGTATTTTCTTTAATTAAAACTTCGTTAGACAAGTTTATATTTTGCCTTGGTGCTTTTAGATTGTTTAAATAAGAAATATTACTCCTTGTTATAAAGTAATCTAAATTATTAATATCTGTAAAATCGTTATAAACATTTTTCCATATCAATTTATAAGCAACTGCATAATTGGTATTATTTTGAATTTTTAATACATATGTGTCATTCCACCCAGGCTCAATGTCGATAGATAATATTTCAAGTGGATTATACACATATAAGTTACTGTCTTTCCCTTTTGCTATTTCTAATATATTCTTTTCATTTTTATATTTATCGTCTTCATAATAATTATTATCACTATCTATATTTGTAGTACCATTATTACAATTGAAATCACAAATGCCATCACCATCAATATCAACATTTAGATTAGGTAGTCCATCACCAGTTGTATCACAATTTTTTGTACAATTATCTCCAGATCCAATTGGATTGTCTATTTGTCCATTATCATTAACACAATTAAAATTACATTTTCCTAAACCATAAATATCAACATTCAAATCGGGCTTTCCATCTCCATCAATATCGATGTTAAAATCTGGTTTTCCATCTTTATCAAAGTCGATATTTAAATCTGGCACATTATCATCATTTACATCAATATTTAAATCTGGATATAAATCATGATCGATATCACAATTTACATCACAATATCCATCATAATCAGTATCAATATTTACATTTATATTTTTATCATTTATGTCAATTAAATAATCGGCTTTTCCATCATTATTAGTATCACAATTTTTTGTGCATTTTCCATCTTTACCAATATTTAAATCAGGCTTTCCATCTCCATTTATATCAATATTTAAATCTGGGAACCCATCACCATCTATATCTTCATTTAAAATTATTGTTTTTCCATCAATTACAACTTCATTATTAATTGGATTTGTAATTGTTTTACCACCATCATTTGATACATTTATATCGGCTTTTCCATCACCATCAACATCAATATTAATATAAGTGTTTTTGGGAGTTTTTTTATCATAATTACAATCATTTTTTATATAACATTTCCAATCATTATATTTGCTATTTTTATAGTCAATTTCACTAGAATCATCACTATCAATTAACTCATTTAAAATGGTTCCATCACCAATGATATCTATGTTATAATCTGGCCAACCATCATTATCTAAATCACAATTCTTTGTGCATTTTCCATCATTATCGAGTTGATTGATTGGATTTGTAATATTTCCATCCTTATCCTTTACATTAAATGTAGGTTTCCTATTTCCTTTATAGTCAATATTATATTTAGGCTTAGTATAATCATCATCAGTTATATTAATATCTGGTTTATTATCATTATCTACATCGATATTTGTATCCGCTACGCCATCTTTATTTATATCACAGTTTAAATCACATGTCTTCTTTTTATTATAATCAAATATTATATTTAGATCTGCTACACCGTCACCAGTTAAATCTATATTATAATCTGGCCAACCATCATTATTAGAATCACAGTTAAGTTTACACATGCCATTTTCATCAAGCTGATTAATTTGATTAAATAGTCTGGTTTTATTACCAAATATGTCAATGTTAAAAGTGGGTTTTTGATTTTGATAATAATCAACATTATAAAATGGAATACATTTATCATCCTTAGAAACATTTAAATTAGGTACTTTACTACCATTTATTTTCTGGTTAACATACTTACACATTTTTCCAGGATTAATCTGGCCGCCACCATATAATCTATACGCATATAATGTTACATAAGCCATAACAATTATTAAAATTATAACAAGCAAAAAAATACAAGACAAAACAATATTTTTTTTATATTTGCTTACTTGTAGACGTTCATCTTCAATAATCTGTTTTTGACTTTCAAAATCATCAGTTTCTAATGGTTTATCATTAACATTATTATCCACATTTAACTCCTTATTCTTAAAATAATTATATCACGTTAAAATATATATAACAATTACTCAAAGAATATTTTACAAAAAAATAAAAGTATTTTTTACCTTTATTTTCTTTTTATTACAATATTATCAAAACTATTTCCACGATAAAAACCATTTTTATCAAAGTCAGTTTCATCATCATAGGTATATGCTTTTACATTAATATCAGATGTGATTTTTTCACATTTACTTCCACATGTAAGTTTCATAGTAGTTAAAATAGTTTTATCGTTTATCTCACTTTCCAACAAATGTGAATACCATGCACCAAGTTCTTGATGAACACTATCATATAAATAAATTTCTAAATAATCATAAAAATCCGCTACATCACTGGGCTTTAAGACTTTTCTATGAATAGTTTCATTTTCTATATCAAAAGATATTTCCCACCCAGTTTTATATTTTTCATATTCATCATATCTTGATGCATACTTATTCCAAATGGTTTGATAGTAACTTCCAGAAATGTACTCATCATCTGTATAAAAGGTACTTAATATAGTAATATCCTTTTTCACTATCCAAGGAATAGTTAAAACTTCATTAACCTTTTGAGTTTGACCCTGCGTATTATCAGCATACATTGAAATTATTACTGGATTATTATCTTGATACTCATCTATAGTTTCTTTATTTTCATTTACCTCATTTGATATAATTTTGTTAAAATCGTTTTTTTCTTTATATTTGCAACCACTTAATGATAATAAAATTAATAACATTACAATTATTTTCATATTAATATCTTGAATAGAACCATACTCCATAAGCAGGTAATGCTGGTGGTTGGAAACTATTTTTTACATACGTATTATAACTTGAGAATCCTTCAGCGCCACCGCCTAAATAAAATCCTTTTGTAACAGCATAATGTAAATGATAACCTGTAGAGCAAGTATCCCATCCACCATTTTTGGCTAGAGTTTTTCCTCCACCGCCAACAGTGCCTATTACCGTTTGTTGTGTTACAACATCACCAACCTTAACATAAACATCCATTAAATGAGCATAAGTTAACGTATAAGCAATTCCTTGAACACGCACATGAATGTAAACTTGATTTCCTCCACATTTTGATTTGCTAATTACTGCCGCAACAGTTCCAGCTGCAGTAGCATAAACTGGCGTACCACCAGGGTTACCTGCAATATCATTTGCTGGATGAAAATCTGAATATGGTTTACCGTTTAGATAAAATGATCTCCAACCAAATCCTGATGAAACATAACCCTTTACTGTAGGTCTTAAAAATTTTGAACTATTAGCAACATCGGTACATTTAGATAAAAGTTCATCATCTTTACAACCAATATCTTCATAATATTTTATTAATTTTTGTTGAGCAGAAATTTGTTGTGATATATCAAGTGTAACTTCTACCAAAGATGACAAATCATTTTTTAGTGAAGCCAAACTATTTTCATATTCTTTAATCTTTCCCTGTAAATCATTTTGTTTTTTAACTAAAGAAACTTGTAACTCTTTATTCTCTTCGATCAAAGATTGCATTTTCTTAAGTTCATTTTGATTATAATTAATTATTTGGCTAATAGCATCGGCCCTCATAATAACATCTGTTGCAGTACTAGCACCACCTACATAATCCAAAAATGTATTATCACTACTAATAATCTGATAAAAAGCTAATAATTCCTCAGACTTCTTTTTTGTTTCTTCAATTTCTTTTGTAGATGTTTCAATCTGAATTTTAGCTTGCTCAATATCATTTTCAGCTTGTTCAACTTGACTATGAGCATTAGATATACGACTATTTTCTGCATTTATCTCATTTTGTGTTCTATTTTTTGCAGCATCGTTTGCATTTTTTTCATTGATTAATTGTTGTAATTCTTTTTTTAAATCACCTAATGTATTTGCGGCAGCATTTACTTTCATAGGAAAAAATACCACTAACATTAAACACATTAAACATAAAACTAATTTTCTCATATTTTCAAATACTTCCTTACTGAATTAGCACTTCCAAACATACCTACTAAAGCACCAATTAAAACTATAACACCTGAAACATAAAATACAAAATTATATGGTTTTACTAAATTTAAAGTTTCTGTAAACATGTAACCATGCATTGTATTAAATAATATTACGTAACCATATATTGTAATACAAATTGGAATTATTGAGCCTATTATACCTAAAAATAAACCTTCAAATAAAAATGGTAATTTTATTGCAGTATTGCTTGCACCTACAAGTCTCATTATTTCAATTTCATTTTTTCTTGAATAAATAGTTAACTTAATTGTATTTGATATTAAGAACGCCGTAACTAAAATTAATGCTATTACAATACCTATAGTAATTTTTTGAATTATGTCAAATGCAGAAACTACTTCTTCAACCATTGACTCACCAAATTTAACAGTTTCAACATTAGGTATTTCTTTTATTTGCTTAGCAACATTTGAAATATTTTTTATATCACTTACATAAACTGTACAACTATCCATTAATGGATTTTCTGATAAATAATTAAGTATAGTGCCAAATGTATCCGAATATTCACTCATTTGCGTTTTCCATTCATCTTTACTTTTATAGACAACATTACTAACACCAGCCAAATTTTTAATTTCTAGGTATGCATTATTGCTATCCTCACTACTAGCATTTTTATTTATATAAACAACAATATTCATTTCTTTTTCGATTGAGCGAGTAGCATTATTAACATTTACTGCTATAATAATTGCTACTGCTACAATTATTAGAGTTATCATATCACATAGTATACTTGCCATTGATAAAGAGAAATTACGGGTTATGCTTTTTAAAGCATCTCTTATACTTCGACCTAAAATTCTAATTGCCTTCACTTGCCTTATAACTTCCTTTCTTATAATCACCAACTAACATTCCATTATTGATAACAAGAACTCTTCTTTTCATTCTATCAACAATATCTTTATCATGAGTTGCCATAATAACGGTTGTTCCCAAATCCTTATTAATATTATCAATTACATCCATTATTTCTTTACTTGTTTGTGGATCTAGATTTCCTGTAGGTTCATCACAAATTAATAGTTTGGGCTCATTTACAATTGCTCTAGCAAGGCATACTCTTTGCTGCTCACCACCGGAAAGCTCTTTAGGAAAGCTTCTAACTTTATCTTTTAATCCAACTCTTTCTAGGGCTTTTAAAACTTTAGGCCTAATTTCACTACCTTTTGCACCAACACATTCTAAAGCAAAAGCAACATTTTCATAAGCAGTAAGTGTTGGTAATAATTTGAAATCCTGAAATACTATTCCAACTTTTCTTCTGAATTTGTATACTTTTCTATTTCTAAGTTTTCCAACATTAACACCACCAACCATTACTGTTCCCTTTGTCGGTTTTTCTTCTCTATATAACATTTTAACAAAAGTTGATTTTCCACTTGCGGTAAGTCCAATAACAAATACAAATTCTCCTTTGTCAATTTGGACAGTCATGTCTGCACAAGCGGTTATACCATTGTTATATGTTTTTGTAACATCCTTAAAATCAATGAACTTCATACATTCCTCCATTATATGATAAATTATATCACGAATTTTGTCATAAGTAAATTGACCATTGCTGATTTACATTTTTTACTAATTCTAATATAATAAAGTTATGAATAATAAAGATATCAAAATACGCACTGTTAGAGATGGATATTATGATGCTCTTTGGACAAGTATATATTCTACAATATTTCATATAATTATTATCACTACTACGTATTTAACAAGTACTGGTTATAAACTTTCAAATGGAAATTATTTTTCAGAATATCTTGATATTAAAATAATTTTATTTACTTTAGGCCCAATTCAGTTACTTGCTATAAAAAGGAGTATTGATGCAATAAAAGATTATAGTGTCTTCGAAGGATACGTTGATAAAAAAAGACTTACTTTACACATAATTAATCTTATAAATTTATTTGTTACTTTAATAGTCATTACATTTTATGTTATTGTAATTTTTGCGTAATATAATATAAACATACAAAAACTTCTCACATTTAATCATGAGAAGTTTTTTGTTAATTAATTTATACTATTTATAATACGCACATTGCAATAGTAAGTACAACCATTGCCGCTAAGCCTATTAAAGCAACTATTTTGAATGCCCATTTAAACCATGTTGAATATTCAACTCTAGCTAAAGCAAGGCCACCCATTATTGCACCACAAGTTGGTGATATCAAATTTACTAATCCATTTGCAGCAACAAGTATCATAACATTTGTTTCTACAGAGAAACCTAATTGTTGAGTCAATGGTCCCATAATAGGTGTAGAAAGTGTTGCAATACCAGATGATGATGGAACTAATATTGATAAGAAAATGTGTAATATAAAGTTCAATGGTGCATATAAAATTGCTGGCATATTTTTAAGTGCGTCGGCAGCATTATAAATTATATAGTTATCTAAGTATGTAGTTTTCATAAGTACTGAAGCACCTCTTGCAACAGCAATAATTAAAACTACACTTAAGATATCTGCAGCACCATCTAAGAAAGTATTAACAAAATCTTTTTCTTTAAATTTACCAACAATACCAATTATTATTGCCATTATGAAGAACCAAACCGCAGCATCTTCGAAATACCAATAACCAAAACAGTTACCTGTTAAGAATGCTGACCAATGAGTTCCTGCATCCGCAACATCAGCTGAAATTACACCAAAGTCAACCCAAGGTATAAATCCAATAATCATTACTACAAATGTTAAGGCAAATAATATTAATATAATTTTTTGTCTTGTAGTTAATTTTGCATCTTTATTTACAAAGTCTTCCTTAGCATAATGTTTTTCCATTTGCTTTTGTTCTTGTAATGAAAGGAATGTAGATCCTTTATCGGCTTTCACTTTTGCAGCATAATTTAAAACAATAGCTACTGCAATAATATAAGAAACTAACCATATAATACAACCTAATAAAATTATTGTTCCTTGATTAACTGTTATACCCTCAGGTAATGCACTAACTGCAGCACCTACAGCAAATGGGTTAATTGTTGAACCAAGAACACCTACACCAGCACCTAGTAAGATTGTTGCTGATGCTACGATTGTATCCATGCCGGCTGCTACCATTGTAAATGATAGAAGCCCATAGAATGCAACTGTTTCTTCAAGCATTCCATAAGTTGTACCACCAATTGAGAAGATGAACATTAAAATTGGTATTAAAACTAGTTCTTTACCTTTTAATTTATTAACTAATACTTTTATTCCCGTTTCAAGAGCTCCACTTTTAGCAATAATTGCCAAAAATCCACCAAGTACTAGAATAAATATACTAACATCTGCAGCATCCTCAAAACCTAAAATTGGTGATAATAAAAAATCTGAAAATTTTGCTCCAACAACGCCTGTACCATTAACAATATTTTCTCCATCAAATTGGGCAGATGGTAAAATATGTGAAACGATAGCTATTGCAATTATAATCAAAAATATAATTGTGAAGGCAGTCATTGAAAATTTCTTTTTATTCTTTTTAGCCACTTTTATTTCCTCCTATAAACTATTTTTGTGCCTTTAGTACCATTAATTGCTTCCAAACCTTCACTTAAAGAAGCAATTATAGCTATGCCATTATTATTTTCTTCTAAGAAATTAATACAGGCGTTAATTTTAGGAAGCATACTACCACTAGCAAATTCATTATTTTCAATATATGTATTTAAAGTTTTAATATCAATTTCATCTAAAGCAGTTTGATTATCTTTATTAAAATTAATATAAACCTTATCAACAGCAGTTAATATAAGTAATATATCTGCTTTGATATTTCCTGCAAGTTTGCTACTTGCAAAGTCTTTGTCAATTACAGCTGCAACACCTTTATAACCAAGACCATCTTTCACTACTGGCACACCGCCACCTCCAACAGTAATAACTATATTACCATTGTCAGCAAGAGTACTTACAATATCTTGCTCTAAGATTCTAATAGGTTTAGGAGAAGGCACAACTCTTCTATATCCTCTACCAGAGTCTTCAACATATTTATATCCATTAGATGAAGCAAGTTTTTCTGCCTCATCTTTGGTATAAAACATTCCTACAGGTTTAGTTGGATTTGTGAAAGCCTTATCATTTTCATCAACTTCAACCTGAGTAATGACTGTTGCACATTTTTTTGATATATTGTTTTCCTTTAATTTTTCATTTATAGCATTCTGTAAATGATAACCAATATATCCTTGGCTCATAGCACCACACTCCGCAAAAGGCATAAGCGGTGCTACATCAAATTTACTTGCATATTCAAATGCATTATTAATCATTCCTACTTGTGGACCATTACCATGAGTAACTATTACTTCATTATCTTTAGCAATAGAAACTATTATATCAGCGGCTTTTTTTACTAATGATTGTTGCTCTTCCGGGGTTTTGCCTAAAGCATTGCCACCTAAAGCAATTACTATTTTACTCATTTTTATCCTTTAAAGTAGCGTAAATTACTGATTTAATAGTATGCATTCTATTTTCTGCTTCCTCAAAAACTCTTGAATGACTACCATTAAATACTTCATCAGTTACTTCCATTTCTGGAATACCAAATTTTTCATAAATTTCTTTTCCTATAGAGGTATTTAAATCATGAAATGATGGTAAACAATGCAAGAATATTGCATTAGGGTTTGCATTATCCATAACTTTTTGATTAACTTGATAAGCTTTTAAATAATTGATTCTTTCAGCCCATTTTTCCATTGGCTCACCCATTGAAACCCAAACATCAGTATATAATGCATCTGCGTTTTTAGTTCCTTCCATTATATCTTCAGTTCTTTCAATTGTAGAACCATTTTCTTTAGCTATTTCCATACATTTTTGAGTTAATTCTTCATCTGGCCATAAATCTTTTGGAGCGCAGCATACAAAATTAACACCAAGTTTAGCACTAGCAACCATTAATGAATTTGCTACATTGTTTCTGGCATCTCCACAAAATACTAATTTTTTTCCTTGCAAAGAACCAAACTCTTCTTCAATTGTCATAAAATCAGCTAACATTTGTGTTGGATGGAATTCATTCGTTAAACCATTCCATACTGGAACGCTAGAATATTTTGCTAAAGTTTCAACAATATTTTGATCAAATCCACGATATTCTATTCCATCATAGATTCTACATAAAACTCTTGCGGTATCTTCAATACTTTCTTTTTTACCCATTTGTGACCCTGTTGGTCCAAGATAAGTAACATGCATTCCTAAATCATATGCTGCTACTTCAAATGAACATCTAGTCCTTGTTGAATCTTTTTCAAAAATTATTGCAATATTTTTCCCTTCTAAGTATTTATGTGGAATTTTATTATGTTTTTTTTCTTTAAACTCTTTAGATAGTTCTAGTAAATATCTTATTTCATCACTAGAATAATCTAATAGTTTTAAAAAATCTCTGTCTTTTAGATTCATTTAATCCTCTCTTTCAAGCGGCATACTCATACATCTAGGACCACCACGTCCACGAGATAATTCGGCACTATTCATTTCTATTACTTTAATGCCTTTTTCCCTTAATACTTCATTTGTAATATTATTTCTATTATAAACTACTACTACGCCCGGAGCAATTGCAAGAGTATTTGTTCCATCATTCCATTGTTCTCTTTCTGATGCAATTTTATCTCCACCAGCACATGGAATAAGTGTAATATCAATTCCCAAATATTCTTCTAAAATTGCCTCAAGTGAACCTTGTTTTTTAATTACTTTAACTTCATCAGGATTATCTTCATTTTTTGTTATTTCAAAAACTTCTAATGTATCCATAATTCCTGGATGATAAGTAAATTTATCAACATCAATTTGTGTAAATACTGTATCTAAATGCATAAATGCACGGCATTCAGGTATTTTAAATGCTAAAATTGTATCAATTTTACAATTAGGATTATTAAACATATTTTTACTTACTAAATCAATTGCTTCAGCGCTTGTTCTTTGAGAAATACCAATTGCTAAAGTATGCTCATTTAAATTAAGTACGTCTCCACCCTCGATACTAAATGGATTTTCTCTATCATAGAATTTTTCAACTTTATCCATATAATCTGGATGATAATTGAAAATATAATATGCATAAATAGTTTCTCTACTTCTTGTTACAGAATACATTTTATTAAGTATAATTCCATCACCAACTGATGCAAACGGATCCCTTGTAAAATATAAATTTGGCATTGGCTCTGCTAAAAATTTTGTTTCTTCACTAATTTGGTCAACTAAAGAATTTTCAATATCTCTTTTATTTCTATGAACCTCTGATACTTTGATACCTTCCATAGTTTTTAAAACTAATGCTTTATTATTTGTATAACCCATTAAATATTCAAATAATAAATCTTTGTATTTAGGAGTTTTAACTCCTGCCTCATATATAAATTGTCTAATAAATGAAGGCTTAATTTGTGGATTATAATCCAAAGTCTCTGCCATTAAATCTTCAAGATATACTACTTCAACATCATTATCTCTTAAAATTTGGCAAAATTCATCATGTTCTTGAATTGCATCTTTAAGATATGGAATATCGTCAAAAAGTAATCTGCCAAGAGTATCTGGTGTTAAATTTAGTAACTCTTTGCCTGGTCTATGAACTAAAACCTTTTTTAATTTTTTTATTTCACTTGTAACGTGAACCATCTTATCATCTCCTTATTATAATAATAATATCATTTAAATTTTTAAAAGTCCACAACATCATTTGTTATTATACATTACTTTATATCTTGCAAAAAATTTTGAATAACTGGATTTTTCGAAGCAAAAGTATTTTCAACATTATCATCACTTAAAACACCTCTATTGTCTAAGAAAATAATTCTTTCAGAAAATTCCTTTATAAAGTTTATTTCATGGCTAACAACAATAATTGTCATATCTAAACTGCTTAACCCTTTTATAAGTTCCAAAACTTCTTTTGTCATTTGAGGATCTAATGAACTCGTAGGTTCATCAAATAATAATATTTTAGGATTTTCCATTAAAGCTCTTATAATTGCCACTCTTTGTTTTTCTCCACCGCTTAAATTTTTTGGATAAGTATTTGCCTTACTACTTAAGCCTATATCTTTTAAATATGCTTTAGCTTTTTTTATTGCAGCGTTTTTACTTAATAATTTTAATTTAACTGGAGCAAGTATTAAATTATCTAAAACTGTTAAATTTTCAAATAAGTTAAAACTCTGAAATACCATGCCAACTTTCTTATAATAGTTTTTTATATCTTTAATATTTTCACCATCTATAAGAATTTCACCTTTGTTAATATTTTCAAGACGTGATATACATCTAAGCAATGTTGATTTCCCACATCCACTTTTCCCTATTATTGAAACAATTTCATTATCATTAATTTTCAAATTAATATTATTTAAAATTTCTTTTTTATCATAACTTTTAGATAAATTTTTTATCTCAATCATTTGCAAGTTTCCTTTCAATATTATTCAATAATTTTGTTAAACTTAATGTTAATATCAAATAAATTATTGCCACAATAAATAATGGAAAGAAATAGTCATAAGTTCTTGAAGCAACTATATCTGAAGCCTTTGTTAGTTCAATTATACCAATATATCCTGCCACCGAAGTTTCCTTTAACAACGTTATAAATTCATTTCCTAAAGCAGGCATAACATTTCTAAATGCTTGTGGCATTACTATATATCTCATGGTTTGTCCATAATTTAGTCCGAGCATTTTAGAAGCTTCTTCCTGACCACTTGGAACCGAAATAATACCACTTTTAATTATTTGTGAAACATATGCAGCAGAGTTTAATCCAAAGGAAATAATACCAACAAAAATAATGCTTATGTCAATACTTTTAAAAATGACATAATAAATAATCATTAATTGCAAAAGTGAGGGAGTTCCTCTTATTATGCCTATATATAGGCTAGCAATTTTAGATAAAAAAGCAAGTTTGCCAGTTTTCTCATTATAATCAATTACTAAACTTAATAAAAGGCCTAAAATTATTCCTATTATGCATGCAAAAAAGGCCATTATAAGAGTATTTCCTAGTCCTTCCAGAAAATATTTATAACGATCCTCATATATCAATGTATAATATAAATTATCCTTTATTTTACTAAATATTTCCATATAATCCTACTTTGTGTACTTTAAAACGTAGCTATTTATTTCACCAGAACTAATTAATTCATCTAAAACATTATTAACTACATCTAATAATTCCTTATTACCTTTTTTTATAGCAATTCCATAGCTATCACTAAAAACAGTTCCATCTAAAATTATTAAATTATCATTTGTTTTAACTATTTCCTTTGCAGGCAATTCATCCATAATTATTAAATCAACTTTATCATTTTTTAAATCTTCAATCATTGAAAGATATTTTTTTTGTCTAACGACATCACTTGTTACCTTATTACTAGTCACATAAGTATCAGCAACACTACCTAATTGTACGGCAATTTTTTTATTTTGAATTTCATTAATGTTTTTAATGTTACTTTCATTTTTGACAATAATAACTTGATTCGAAGATATATATTCTTTTGAAAAGTCTACTTCCTTTTTTCTTTCTTCACTAATACTCATTCCTGCTAAAGCAATGTCAGCTTTACCAGATTTTAGCTCACTTATAATTGAATCAAAATAAATATCTTTTACAACTAACTTTTTTCCTAATCTTTCAGCAATTTTTTGGGCAATCTCTACATCAACGCCAACAATTTCACCATTTTCATAAAATTCATATGGTGCAAATCCTGCTTCGGTTACCATGATAAGTTCATTATCATTTCTCTTGCAACTACATATAGTTAAAACAATTAAACATAATAAAATAAATACTTTTCTTTTTTTCATATCATACCTTTCTAAAATACTCTATCTTTTTTCTTTCCACCATTTACTTCATAACAATCATTTATTACAAAGAAAGCGTCAGGATCTAATTCTAATATTCTTGTTCTAAGTTTATAGCAATCCAAATTTGAAACGGCTACCATTAATATTTCACCTTTTTTGTGTAAAAATTCTTGTTTAGTTTCTAAAATAGTAATACCACTATCATATTCTTTATTAATTATTTCTTTTAATTCTTTTAACTTTTTAGTATAAATGAAAAATACTTTACTCATAGAAACTCCTAAAGTTATCTTATCAATAAAATAATTACTTATTAAAAGAATTATAATTGCATAAACAAAATTTTCAAATCCAAATACAAATGCTCCAAATAATAGAATTATAAAACTATATGTAAAGTTTGCAAACGCAGTAGATACCTTAGCATACTTTTTTATAAGTTCCATGATAACATCCCCACCACCAGTGGTAAAACCAGTTCTATAAATTAAGGCTGAAGATGCTCCATACAAAAATCCTGCCAAGCAAACAGATATTAAAATTTCATTTACATATATATGATTAATAACGGCAGCTG
Source organism: uncultured Bacilli bacterium (assembly GCA_934096985.1). GTDB lineage: Bacteria > Bacillota_I > Bacilli_A > RF39 > UBA660 > UBA6448. The sequence continues at coordinate 50,633 of CAKONC010000005.1, forward strand.
CTATTGGTTCTGTAATAGTTACCATAATAGGGTATAATAAAGAGCCTAAAACTGTTGGTAGTGTTTTTTTATAGCCTAAAAATATAAAACTTATTATAAGAAGTAAAATTCTTGAAACATATAGAAAAAATGTAGGATCAATTCCAAATAATTTATCAAATATTATGGCAAGGCCATTCGTTCCACCAGTTATAAAATTATTTGGCAGTAAAAACAAATGGTAACACATTGCAAGTAAAAATAACCCCAAAACAAAAGTAACACCAGTAATTAATATTTTTACTTCTTCCTTTTTCATTCATTACCCTTCTTACTATAAACATTTTACTAAAATTTTTTATTTTTGTCTATAAATGCGCATAAATATTTTTTATGTGAATAAATTTAATTGAGGTGAAAATAATGAACGGAAATTATTATCAAAATCCAACATTCCCAACGAATCAAAATCAAGCAAATAATTATCAAGTTCCGCCAGGAAACATGAATACAGAAAATGATTATAATGAACAAAGCTTTATTGAAAATATTTTAAGACTTAATAAAGGAAGAAAAGTCAATGCTTATGTATCATTTCCTGATAGCACAGAATGGAAAAATAAAGTATTCAGTGGATTAATCGAAGAGGCTGGTAAGGATCACTTGATTATAAAAGATGTTACTACTGGAAAATGGTATTTAATTAGAATACTATATTTAGATTATGTTGAATTTATGGAACCAATAAACTACCTACATGCTTATTCTGAAAAAACGTATTAATAATAAATAAAATTTGTTTTTTCATCTTTTAAAGTAGTAATTGGGCCATGTCCTGGATAAATTATTGTATTTTCTGGCAAACTACTTATTAACTCTAAAGATTTTTTTAAATCATGATAATTAGAATTAGAAAAATCATATCTACCTACTCCATTTTTAAAAATTAAATCTCCAGAAAATAACAAACTTTCAGTTTTAAAATAAATTGATATAGAATCGTCAGTATGACCTGGCGTTTTTATTATGTCATAATTAAATAATTTCTTATATTTAAACGTGTTATGTTCTAAATTAAAGTATTTTTCAATTTTCTTTAACGCACCAATATGATCAAAATGGTGATGGGTAACAATTATTTCTAATACACTATAGTTTTTACATTTGTCAATTATTTCTTTTGCATTATCTCCGGGGTCTATTATGAGGCATTCCTTGTTTTTTATTATTAAGTAACAATTTGTATCTAAATTTCCTACAACTAAACATTTAACTTCCATATATTCACCTACTTTTGAATAATTATAGCATAAAATCCAGTGAAATCTAAATTTTCTTGTTTTATATTGAAATTTTAACTATAATAATAATAGGAGTTGATTCCAAATGAAAAAAAATAGTTTTATGGAAGGTGCAATAGTTGCAACCATAGCTATAATTTTAACAAAAGTTATGGGCGTATTATATGTTATTCCATTTTATAAAATAATTGGAGAACAAGGTGGCGCGCTTTATGGTTATGCTTACAATATTTATAATATATTTTTAATAATTTCCTCTGCAGGAATACCACTTGCAATAAGTAAATTAACTAGTGAATATGAAACATTAAAAGAATATGATAAAAAAAATGAAATGTATAAAATAAGTAAAAAATTTATTTATGGTTTTTCAATTTTGTCATTCTTATTATGTTTTATTTTTGCAAAGCCTTTAGCAAAATTAATTCTTGGCTCTTTATCCGGTGGAAATACAATTGATGATGTATGTTTTGTTATAAGATGCATATCATTTGCGCTATTAATAGTCCCAGTTCTTGCAATATATCGTGGATATTTACAAGGTCATAAATACATAACAGTTGCTTCGATATCTCAGGTTATCGAACAACTTGTTAGAATAGTGTTTATACTTTTAGGAAGCTATATTTGTGTAAAAGTATTACATATAAGAATTACTTACGCAATTGGCATATCTGTATTTTCTGCAGCAATTGGCGCAATATTTGCATATATTTATCTAATTTTAAAGACAAGAAAAAGTAATGTTATTAAAAAAAATATAAAAAAGGAGTTTTCTAGAGAAGAAAAAAAAGATATTGTAAAAAAAATAATTGGTTATTGTATTCCATTTATTATAATTAACATAGCAAATTCTATTTATAATACTACAGATATGATTCTTATTATAAGAGGCCTTACTAAACTTGGTTATAATGCAAATGATGTTGAAACAATATCTTCAATATTTACAACTTGGGGAAATAAACTTGTTACTGTAGTAAAATCTTTTGCAACTGGACTAACAATTAGTTTAATTCCTTCACTTGTTAATGCGTACGTTTCAAAAGATATGAAAAGAGCAAATTATTATTTTAATACATCCTTAAAAGTTTTACTTTTTATAATATTACCAATTACAATATTTATGAGTATTTTTTCAAAAGAAATATGGTTCCTCTTTTATGGAAAAAGTTACTATGGACCAATAATATTTAAATTTCTTATTTTGGTTGCCGTTTTAGATAGTGCTTACGTAATATCTTGCTCAACTCTTCAAGGTTTGTATAAAACAAAATTAATTTATATTTCATCTTTATGTGGTTTACTTCTTAATGCAATTTTAGATATACCTATGATGAATTTATTTAATAAAATTGGTATTTATCCTTATTATGGTGCTATAGCGGCAACTATTATTGGCTATATAATTGCTTTAGGAATTCCTATGTATGTTTTATATAAAAAAGAAGGTTTTAGATATAGTGAGACAATTAAGATTTTACCAAAATGTGTATTCTCAATAGGTATTATCACAATTTTATGGATTGCCTACAAAAAATTAATGCCAGTTATGACTGGTTTTATAGGAAATACAATTTATTTGGCAATCATAGGAATAGTATCACTTGTTATATATTACCTATTAAACAAAGAAATAATCATAAATTTATTAAAAGAAAAAAACAGGAGATAAAATGAATTTTTTAGAAATAAGTGAAAAAGAATACGAAAAATTTTGGAGTAGTTATAAAAACAGATGTTTTTTATCATCCGTTGAACTTGGAAGTTTAAGAAAAGATAAAGGATGGAATATTAAATACGTTGGTTTAAAAGAAAATAATAAAGTAGTTGCTTGTGCAATGCTTTTGTATAGAAAAAGACATTTTAATAAATATGAATACTATGCTATGCGTGGTCCACTTATAGATTATAAAGATGAAAATACAAGTAAAATATTTTTTAAAAATTTAAAAATATATATAAAAAAGCACAATGGATATATACTAAGAATAGATCCAAATATAATTGATGTTACCAGAGATATAGATGGAAATCCCATCGAAAATGAAGAGGATAATTCTAATTTTGTAAAAGTTTTAAAAACTATTGGATTTAAAAAGAATTCTCATGGTGAACAAAATGATACAATGTTTTCTTTAAACCTAGAAAATAAAACCGAAGAAGAAATTTTAAACGAAATGAAACCTAATACTAGAGCAACTATAAAAAAGGTTGAAAAAAACAATATTAAAATAAAAGAATTAAAATATAATGAATTAAATTTATTTTATGATATATTATTAAAAACTGGTAAAAGAAAAGATTTTGAAGTAAGAAGTTTGGATTATTATAAACAAATGTATAATAAGCTATATGATAAAGGCTACGTAAAATTTTTGATAACTGAATTGGATTTAAAAGAAAACTTAAATTCACTAAAGAATAATTTTGAAAATAAAGAAACTGAATTAAATAGTCTAAGTGACGCAAAATATAATGATGGTAAAAGAAAAAATATTCAAAACGAAATTGAGTCAATAAAAAGAAAAATCGAATACACAAATTCAATTATAGAAAAGTCACAAAAAGATAAAATTATTATGTCTGCATCAATGTTTGTATTAATGAAACCAGAAATTGTATATTTATCAAGTGGAAACGATGAAGAATATATGAACTATAATTCACAATTTTTATTACAATGGGAAATGATAAAATATGCTATAAAAAATGGATTTAAAAAATATAATTTTTATGGTATTATAACATATAATGATAAAAATAATAAAGATTATGGAGTATATGAATTTAAAAGGGGTTTTAATGGTTATGTTGAAAAATTAATTGGTGAATATGAAATGCCAATATCAAAAGAATATTATATAATTAAGTTATATAACAATTTAAAAAGAATAATAAAGAGGTAAAAATGAGTATTTTAATAATATTATTAATAGTAATTAGTATAACATTTGCATTAAGCATTGTTTATTTTATAGGTTATAATACACTTTCAATAATAAGAATTAAAATGGAAACGGCTAACGATGTAATAAACAAATCTTTAAAAGATAAACAAAATTTAATGAATGATTTATATACAATAATTAAGAAAAAACTTAAAAAGAAAGATTATTTAAAAGAATTTAATAATTTAAAGAATAAAAAGTTAAATAACTATGAACTTGATATAGAATTAAATAACTTTTTAAAGACTATGATTGAGTTAAAAGAAGATAATAAGGAACTTAATAATGATGAGATAACTGAAATACTAAATAAAATCGAAGCTATTGATGAAATTTTAATGGCAAATAAAAAATATTATAATCAAAACAATAATTTATTAAGTAAAACTTTAAAAGGATATTTAAAAATTATTGCTAAAATTAATAATATTAAAATTCAGACTTCATATGAACTTAAATAACCAACTTGGTTATTTTTTTTATTTTGACCAATCGATTGGTGTTAATTTATTTTTTAATAAAAAATTATTTGTTTTAGAAAATGGTTTTGAGCCAAAAAAACCATTATATGCAGAAAAAGGGCTTGGATGTGGAGACTCAATAATATAATGATTAGGATTAGTTATTAATACTTTTTTACTTCTTGCAAAATTACCCCATAATATAAAAACTACAGGTGTTTCTTTTAGATTTAATACTTTAATAACATAATCAGTAAATAATTCCCAACCTAAGCCTTTATGTGAAGACGCTTTATCCTTTTCAACAGTTAGTACACTATTTAAAAGTAAAACTCCTTGTTTTGCCCAACCGGTTAAATTACCCGTTTTTTTAATAGGTACTCCAAGATCATCATAAAGTTCTTTATATATATTTTGAAGTGATGGCGGCACTTTTACATTATCTTGGACAGAAAATGAAAGGCCATGAGCTTCTCCTACTCCATGATATGGATCTTGACCTACAATAACTACTTTTACATTTTCAAAGCTCGTATACTTTAATGCATTAAATATGCACTCTTTCGGAGGAAAAATTACTTTTGTATCATATAATTTTAATACACTATTATAAAAATTATTAAAACCTGGGCTATCCCAAATTACTTTTAATTTTTCATCCCAATCATTACCTATCATATTCTCACCTATTAATTATTTTATAATATTTTAAGTCATAAAAAAAGGTTAATATATAAAATTAACCATTTTACTTATGATATTTTTCATTATTTAATATCTTAAATGCTCTATAAAGCTGTTCAGAAAAAACTAATCTAAATAGGCCATGTGGTAAAGTTATTTTTCCAAAACTTACTTTATAATCTACAATACTTTTAATATAATCACTAACTCCATTGCTGCCTCCGATAATAAATATAATATTTCCATGAGTCATTAATTTGTTGTCAATTAATTTAGAAAATTCTGTGCTACTTAACTCATTAGCACTAATATCTAATAAAATTTTGAATGAATTATGCTTATAAAGCTCATTTAATATTTCTTTTTCTTCAACAAAAATATCTTCACTATCTTTTAATTCAACAATTTGAAACTTATGATATTTATTAATTCGATTAAAATAATCAATTACACCATCTTTTAAATAATTTTCTTTTAATTTACCTAAACAAATTAATTTAATCATATTTCAATAACACTTCCTATATCATTTTTATTAGCACATTCAATATGAACTTTATTAAAATCAATATATTCACTTATTGTATTTAATGCAACATCTTCATTATTATTTTTGTCACTTAAATGAAGTAAAATTATATCTTTAGTATTTTCATTAATTAGCTTTGATAAATAAATACCCGTAAATTTATTAGATAAGTGCCCCTCATCAGATAAAACCCTTTCTTGAAGCCATCTTGGATATGGACCATGTCTTAACATTTCAATATCATGATTGCTTTCAATATAATAAGCTGATTTGCCTTTCATTTCTTTAAAATATTTGGAATTAATGTATCCTGTATCAGTTATATAAATTAGTGATGAGTCACCATCATTTATTAAAAATGCTCTTACATCTGCAACATCATGACTCATTACAAAAGTTTTTATATCTAAACCTATTATTTGTGGATCATCTTCATAAACAATTATATTTTCAATATCAGAGATATCATTTAACTCTAAGAGCATTTTTTGAGTAATCACAAGAGTTGCTTTTATACCTTTGAAAAATGTATGCAAACTTTTAGTATGGTCATCATGTGTATGAGTTAAAAATACATAATCAATATCATGATAATCAACATTTATTTCTTTTAATTTTTCAACAATATATTTTTTAGTTCTTCCAATATCTATTAAGATTTTATAGTTTTTCGTTTCAATATAAGTAGAGTTTCCACTCGAAGAACTTGCTAATGTACATATTTTCATGAGTGCCACAAACTTAATGGATTTATTAAAGTTCCCCTATATGGAACACCAAGCCATAAACCAAAATGTAAATGGGTACCAGTAGAATACCCTGTACTACCCATACCAGCAATAATTTGACCTCTGGAAACTTTATCTCCAACTTTCACTTTAAATGAATTATCTGCTAAATGGGCATAAATTGTATAGTAACCGTTATCATGTTGAAGAACAATACATTGACCTCCACCTATTCCACATAATCCTTCCCATTGTGCTGATACAACAGTTCCATCTAAAGCAGCATATATTGGTGAATTAAAGCCAGTACCTGAAATATCTACTCCTTCATGAAACGTTCCCCATCTCCATTCAAAATAACTTGTTATAACATATGGATAATTTGTAGGCCATTGCCATGTTGAACCGGTATCTACATAACTTCCAGTTGTAAATCCACCGCCTCTATATCCACCTTTAGTGGTAACTTGGTCAACTTTTTCAACAATGGATACCTCTTTTGTTTTTTCAACACCACCTTGAGTTTCACCATTTTTTACTACATAATTCATAGTAACACGTGTTACTCCTTTTACACCTGCAGTTGTAATTTCTTCATAATTAGAGCTTTTCGAAGAATCATAGGTTACAATTTTTTCATAAGGAATTTCACTATCCATAACTTCATTAACTTTATATGAAAATGTTAAAACCGGATTAATTAATGTAATGTTTACATTTTCTCCGATTGTTAGCAAACTATCTTTTGAGGTATATTTTGGATTTGCAATTAAAAATTCCTTATAATTAAGTTTATTTTTTTCAGAAATAGATTCAATTGTATCTCCAGAATTAACTGTGTAATTTTCAATTTTATTATTCTGACCAAAAAGCAAATATTGAGTTAAGCTAGTTGTGTCTACAAAAATTTTGTCATTAACGCTAATAAAACTTTTCTTAATGTTAATAGTTTCGTCAAAATTCATATTTTCAATTATTTTACCGGTAGTTTCAATTTCTTTTTGAGTACTATTTATATAACTTTGATATTGCTCTTCTGAAATAAATGCCAAAACAAAGTTATGTACAGCCTTATCAAATATATCTTTATCTAACACATTAATAGTTATATTTTTTTTATCATCTTTAATATTAATTGAATATCCTTCTATCGTAAATGAGCCCATATCTGCTAGTTTATTGTAAATCTGTTCTGGTGTAGATATTACAATATCATATGACGATGTTTCTACAATTTTAAAATTTTCGGGTGGATACACCTTATCAACATTATATTTTTCTTTGATTTCTAATTGCTTATTATTTATAAGTTCATATAATTTATCATCATTTTCGATGTATCCTACGGATTTACCATCAATAAATACTTCATATACATTTTTTGCTTCAATATTATTATCTTTTTTAACGAAAGATAAAATACATAAAACCCCAATAAAAACTGTAATAGTAATTGATTTTATTAAATCTTTAGTTTTCATTATTCTCCTTGTTCTTTTAATACACTTTTAAATAAGCCTATATTTAACTCGAATTTTAAATCTATAGTTCCCAAACTACCTTTACGATGTTTAGCAATAATAAGTTCTGCCGGTACTATAGTTTCATTTTGATTTTTCTCTTTATCATAATAATCTTTTCTATTTATAAAAAGTACCATGTCTGCATCTTGTTCAAGAGAACCAGATTCACGTAAGTCTGCAAGCATCGGTACATTGCTTTCCCTTTTTTCAGCAGTTCTTGATAACTGTGATAATGCAATTACAGGAACATTTAATTCAAGAGCCATTGTTTTTAATGACCTTGATATATCTGATACTTCAACTTGCCTTGATTCAACTTTTTTAGAACCACTATTAATAAGTTGTAAATAGTCGATTATTACCAAGCCTAATCCTTTATCACTACTTGCAAGTCTACGACATTTTGCTCTTATTTCGGATATTGTCGTTCCAGCATCTGCTTCAATATAAATATTTGTTTCTGCAAGCTGACTCATTGCTTCATTATATCTTTGCCAATCCTTCTCGTGCATATTTCCGGTTTGTAATTTATAAGAATCAATTCTTCCAACTGAAGATATCATTCTATTAACAAGCATTTCCGCGGGCATTTCTAAGTTAAATATTGCTACTGCTTTATTTGTTGTTTTTCCAGCATAGGTTGCCATATTTAATGCTAAAGCAGTTTTTCCCATACCTGGACGAGCCGCCAAAATAATCATTTCACCACCTTGAAAGCCTGTTGTTAATTTATCAAAATCATAAAACCCTGTTTCTAATCCTGTAATTAATTTTTTATTTTTTGCAAGGTCCTCAAGTTTATCATGAGCATTTTTTAATACCGTAGAAATAGGAATTAATTCAGAAACACTACGATTTCTTACTGCAAGTAAAATAGACTTTTCAGCATAATCCTGAAGTCTTGTAACATCTTCTTCATTATAAGCATTCTCAACTATCCCGGTAGCAGAATTTATTAGTTCCCTTCTAGTGTAATAATCATTAAGCATTGAAATATAGTAATCAATATTTGCACTTGTAACAACTGAATCAATAACTTCTGTTATATGATTTATACTAACAATGTTGATTTTTTTAGTTTTCTCTAATTCATTTTTTATTGTGGTTAAATCAATGGGAATTTTTTGGTCATGCAAACTTTTTATTGCATTAAAAAGGCATTTGTTTTTTTCATCAAAAAACATATCTTCATTTACACTTTCACAAATCTTATCAACTTCATCTTTTGAAATAAATGCTACGCCCAATACGGACATTTCTGCTTCATTATTAAAAGGTAATGCCTTTGCCATGTTTCTCCTTATTTAACTAATTTTACATCTATATTAAATTCAACTTTTTTATGTAATTTTATAAGAACTTTATGTGTTCCTAAGTTACTTATTTGACTATCTATTATAATATTTTTTTTATCTATTTTATAACCCATTTCACTAAGTTTATCACTTATTTGTTTCGAAGATATAGTACCAAACACTTTGTCTTCTTTACCAGTTTTTACTTTAAATTCAACAACTTTATTATTTAAAGATTTTTTTATAGCGTTTAAACTATTTACTAATTCATCTTCAATATCTTGTCTTTCTTTAATTTCTTTATCAAGAATTTTTTTACTAGTTTCTGTATATGCAACTGCTAATTTATTCTTAATTAAATAGTTATTTGCATATCCCGCAGAAACTTCTATTATATCATTTTTCTTTCCTTGACTTTTAACATCTTTTAAAAGAATAACTTTCATTTTTTCCTCCGTAAATATCTTATATTATATCATACCATATAAAAAAAAACCATTTGTTATTTAACAAATGGAATTAATGCCATTAAACGAGCATATTTTACTTGTTCAGCAATATGTCTTTGATGTTTTGCACAAGCACCAGTCATTCTACGAGGTAATATTTTACCTTTTTCATTAATGTATTTATTAATAATCATTACATCTTTATAATCAACTGATTTACCAGCACACATTTGGCATATTCTTTTTTTCTTATGATAAAATTCTGCCATACAATTATTCCTCCTTTTTAAAATGGAAATTCATCACTACTTATATTAGTTTCTTCACTAAATTCTTTGTAAGGATCTTCAGAAATATCAGTAGTTTGCATATTAGAATTATTATAGTTTTCACTATTTGTTGAAGCACTTTGATAAGATGTGCTTGCATTATCTCCACCAGTTCTTGAACCAATAAACTCAAAACTATCAATAGATATATCAGTTGTATATCTTTTAGTTCCATCTTGAGCATCATAACTATTATTTCTAATACGTCCTTGAGCTAGAATCATTTGGCCTTTCTTACAAAATTTATTAATTGTTTGTGCAGTTCTACCAAAAGCTACACAATTTATAAATTCTGTTTCTCTTTGACCATCTTTATTAACAAAATCACTTGCACATGCAAGAGAAAACCTTGACACTTCAAGTGAATTTGCACTCATTCTAGACTCAGGATCTCTTGTAAATCTACCGCATAGTATTACCTTATTCATTCTTATTCTCCTTCTTTTTTGATAATTAAATGTCTTAAAACATTTTCGTTAATAAGAACTTTACGTTCAAATTCTTTGATAGTATCATGTTTTGCTTCAACTGTCATAACATAATATGTTCCAGTTAATTCTTTTTTAATTGGATAAGCAAGTTTTCTTTTACCCATTTCTTTGAATTCGATGATATTACCTTTGTCATTTGTTATTAAATTTTTTAATGAATCAGCAACATTTTTTACCTTTTCATCTTCAATTGTATTTTTAACAATGAACATAATCTCGTATTTATCCATCTTCACACCTCCTTATGGTCTTCTCGGCTTTTTATCAAGTAAAAAGCAAGGAGTAATTTCTTTACTCGCAAGTAGTATAACAAAATTAATAACCTTTGTCTAGTTTTTATATTATAAAAAAAGATAAATTTTACAAAATTTACCTTTAATCAATTTCTAATTTTTTATATTCATCATATAGTGTTGAATATTTGTTATTAAGTTTTTCTTTTTCTACTTTTTCCAGTTTATAAAAACCATTTCTATACATTAACTCAAAAGTTTCTCTTTGTAATTTTATTACAGAATCAAATGATTTTTTTAATTCTTTATATAATATTTCGTTACTTGCTTCAGTAAGTGCAATAGCATAATTTTTTGACATTTCTTTTAATGTTGATAAAATGTTATTTAAATAATCTTTATCTTCAAATTTTATACTATTCACAAGCCTTACCATCCTTTATTATTGTTAATGTTTTGTTTAAATTTGTTTTAAAAAAATTATTACATTTACGAAGTTGTTTTTTTATTTCATTATTTTTTACTTTTGTTAATGATAAAGAACAATTTTTAAATGCATAATAATTCCAATTAAAAATATCTTGTAAATAGTCTAAATCTTTACCTGTAAGTATATTTGGCACATTTTCTTTCATACAATTTCTCCTCCTAAAAATAGTATGTTAAAAATTTGTTAAGTTATACATTTTTTTCATTATCTGCATAAATACAACTGAATTTAATACCATTTAAATAATTATTTATTGCACTTATCTCAAAATCAATCATATCATTTGGTAAATTGTTAATATCTTTCCACACTAATTCTGAACATTTCAACGGTTCGGCAATTTTAATATTTCCTATATAATTACTTATTTGAAAATAAACATCATAATACGACATTAATGATTTATTTTTTCTCATAACGACAAATGCATCACTTATATCATTTTTTGTAATTTTAATATCAAGTTCCTCTTTTGCTTCTCTTATTGCCGCTTCATAAGGATCTTCCCCTTCATCAATGTGGCCTGCAGGCAAAGCTAAAAATCCAGGCCACAAAGTTGTTCCTTGCCTTCTTTGTAAAAGTATTTCACCTTTTTTATTTTTAATTATTAAATATATAGATGATAAAAATTTTTCTCTTGTCATAAATTCTCCTTTATATTAATCTTTCTTAATTAATTTATAAATAAATAATCCTATACCACTAATAAATGCAAGTCCAATTATTGGATAAACTATATTTTCAATATTACTATACTTATGAACATTCAAAATAAATTCTTGGCTTCGACCATTTTCTGCAATTACATTAAATCTGATTTCATTATCACCTGTTTTTATCTTATGTGATTTAGGTAAATCAGTACTTGCAGCATTATCTTCTAATTCATATTCAATACTAATAGTATCACCTGATGATATATAAATTATTTCACTTTTATAATTTTTAAAAATAACCTCTTCACCATTAATTGTAACATTTATTTCAACATTATCACTTAACTTCTTATCTTTCTTTACATTTAATGTGTACTCTTTTTCTGTTAATTCATCCTCAGCTATAACTTTAATAATTATTTTATTATCTGTATTATTTAAATCATATTCTAAGTTACTAATGACCTTAGCATTTTCATTATTTGTAAGAATATCTAATTTTATTTTATCACTTGTCGTACTAAAATACATTTCATCATTTATATCAATATTTTTTTCATCAATTATTAAGCTTTTTATTGTAGCGTCATTGCTTACAACTTTTATATACAATTTATATATTTTAATGGTTAAATCTTCCGCTGTAACACTTATAGTAATTTCATTTATCAGTTCATTAGAAAGTATAGATGGCCTATCAATTTTTACAATAGCCTTGCTATGTTCTGGTATTACAATAATATCAGGTTCTAAATTTGATGTAGAAAAGTTCATTTCATTGGTGATATTAACACTATTTCCATCAATTAATAAAGACTTTATATTTGCATTATTGCTTTTTTGATATATGATATCATTATTATTTGATGATGAATCACTTATTAGTACTCCATTACTATTAAAAATTTGTCCTTTTGAATTAGTATAAGTATTTCCATTATGGCAATGATATTCATTATAGTTTAAACCCCACGACGAACAATTTGTTTTACAAGTATGACAGCCATTACTATCAGTTCTACCAGGATGAGCCAAAACTATATTTGGACTCATAAAAAACATTAGGCATACAGCACATATAATATATAACTTCTTCATACTCATACTCCTAGAATAATTATAACATTCTTTTTTCTATCAATAAATATAAATATAATATAGAATTTAAAAAATAAAAACTACTTTTAAATGAAATTAAAAGTAGTTTCCTATATATCTCGAAAAGTTCGAGTTTATTAATAAATTGGTGGAGTAGAGGAGAATCGAACTCCTGTCCAATATATCATATAATACAACATCTACAGGTTTAGTTCTATTTATAATTTCCTATTTAAATGGCTAAAACGAACCTCATAAATAGTAATTTTGATAAAATTCATAAAATATACTCAAAAAATATAAATTATATAGCTTATAATTATTAACCCTAGATATTTTTCATAAGCATAAAAATATTAGAGTACTCCCTTACCTTATATTAGGCAAAAGCAGGAGTGAAACTATAAGAAGTTTCGTCATTTATTTTTTTGTGCATTTATAGTTTGCCAACTACCTGCAGTCATATCTATTAATATATGTCGAAACCATGCTACCCCATGTACCAATATTATACCATACTTTATTTATATAGTAAATAAACCATTTTATGAATAAAATTTATATTTTACTATACAATAATAATATGAAAGTAAAGAAAATAATTAAGGCAATATTTGTCATTTTTATACCACTTATAGGCGGGTTCTTGTTTTCACTATTAACAAACTATAAAAACTATAAAGTGCTCAATAAACCGCCTATAAGTCCGCCAGGATTAGTATTTCCTATTGCATGGAGTATTCTATATTTGCTTTTGGGAATATCACTTTATGTATCTAATAAACATAATAAGGAAAAATCAATTATAATTAATTTTATTATAAACCTGTTTTTAAATTATACATGGTCAATTGTTTTTTTTAAATTAAAACTTTACAAAATTGCTATTTTTCATTTATTAGCACTTATTATAAGTACAATCTATTTAATAAAAAGTTTATATAAAAAAAATAAGCTAACTGCTTATTTACAACTACCATATTTATTTTGGCTTTTATTTGCGCTTTATCTAAATGTTGGAGTAAGTATTTTAAATTAAGATATTAAATCAGCATGACTTATAGCATCTAAAGAAAAATCTTTAAATTCTTTATTTATAAATAATGGGTATGCTGCTGCACCAATCATAGCGGCATTATCAGTACAGTAAATTAATCTAGGAATGTACAATTTAGCATTATGTGAATCACATAATGTTTTTAACTCGGATTTCAAATATTTATTCGCTGATACTCCCCCAGCAACAACTAAATTGGTTATACCAGTATTTTTCATAGCAATGTCTACTTTTCTAACAATTTCATCAACAGCAACATCTTGAAATGACCTAGCAATGTCGTTTTTGTTAATTGTATTGCCTTTCATTTTTTCACTATTTACCAAATTTATTACTTGGCTTTTTAAACCACTATAGCTAAAATTATAAGTATCATCATTTACTGGTTTTGATAAAGCATATATATTTTTTCCTTCCAAAGCAGCTTTTTCTATACTTGGTCCTCCTGGATACGGGAATCCAAGTACTCTAGCAACTTTATCATAGCATTCACCTATTGCATCGTCTAATGTTGAGCCTAATAATTCAAACTCATAATCACCTTTCATTATTGATAATTCTGTATGACCACCACTAACTACTAATGCTAATAAGGGATATTCCAACTTATCCTCTAAATTATTTGCATATATGTGGCCAATTAAATGATTGACACCAATTAAAGGTTTGTTATAAACAAATGCTAAAGTTTTTGCAAACTCTATACCTACAAGTAATGATCCCATTAGTCCAGGTTTATATGTAACTGCTATAGCATCCATATCTTCTATTTTTAAATTTGTTTTATTTAAGCAGTCTTCTAAAACAAATAGTATATTTTCACAATGCATCCTCGAAGCAATTTCAGGTACAACTCCACCAAATTTGGTATGCACATCAATTTGGGAAGAGATACTTAAAGAGATACACTCATTACCATTTTTAACAATGGCTATACTAGTATCATCACAACTTGATTCAACAGCTAAAATGTATGTGTCTTTCATTATATCACCTTTCTCATCACATAAGCATCACTATCTTTATAATAGTTTTTTCTAACATTAATTATTTTAAAATCAAGATTCTCATATAAAGTTAAAGCTGGCAAATTTTTATTAGAAACCTCTAGTAAAATACTTTTGGAATTAATAGGATTTACTAAATAATCTATTAGTTTTTTTGCTATACCTTGTCTTCTAAACAATTTGTCAACATATAAAACTAAAATTTCAGATTCATCAAATAATTTCATAGCAAGCATGTAGCCAACAATTTTTTGATTTATCTCATATACTATGGAAATATAAATATTATTGTTATTCAAATAATATTTAAGGTCATAGTGGTTAGAAAAATTTTCATCAAAACCTTTTAACCAAAAATTTAAATATTCAATATCATTTATTACTATAGACCTTATCATAACTCAGCACTAATCTTTTTTATATAAATAGGGTTAACTAATTTTGGATCAATATTATTTCTATTTAATAACATTTTATAAACTTTTTCAAAGTCAATAGCAACAGTTGTTTTTATTTTTTCTTTTAAAACACTTTTTTCGTATTCAGAATTTTTTAAATAAAAATAATCTTCAACCAAATTATAATTTTTAAAATGACCAACGTAAACTCCACTATTATCAAAAATTCCAATATAGTTTTCACCATCATCTAAACTATAAGCCATCATTTCTAAATAATTGACGGTTTTTATAGGTAAATTTTTCGTATACGCCAATGTTTTTGCAACAGTTATACCAGTTCTAATTCCAGTAAATGAACCTGGACCGTTTACAACAATAATTTCATCATATAATGTATTATTAGTAACATTAATTATTAAGGGTAATAATGTAGAGCTATTGTGTAAATCTTTTTTTGCAATAGAATTTTTAACCACCATTCCATCTTTAAACAAAACTACATTTACATCATATAAATGAGTATCTATAAATAAAGTATTCATTTTTACCTATAAAACAGAATTACACAATTCCTCATATTTTTCACCATAAGGAATTATTTCTAAAATTCTTGTATTTTCGTTAACTACTTTAAAATTAATTTGTAAACGCTCTTTAGGTAAACAATCACAAATTATATCTGACCACTCTATAATGCATACTCCACCTTTATTATAATAATCATTAAAACCAATATCTTCACATTTACCTTCTAAACGATAAACATCCATATGATATAAAGGAAGTTCACCAGAATTATATTCTTTAATTAAATTGAAAGTTGGACTAGTAATATTTTCTTCAATTCCTAATGCTTTAGCAAAACCCTTAACAAAAACAGTTTTTCCACTACCGAGTTCACCATCTAGGCAAATAACCATATTTGGAAATTTTTCAGACTCAATATTTTGTGCAAGTTCTATAGTATTAATCTCATTTCTTGATGTATATTTAAAATTCATAAAATCACCTTCCAATACAATTATAAAAAAAATAATACTTATAAACAAGTATTTTAATATTATATATACACTATTTTAAAGCAAAAAAAAATTATTGGCAACTTCTTATCTTAGCATTCACTATTTTCAGCGTATCAGGGCTTAACTTCTCTGTTCGAGATGGGAAGAGGTGTACCACCTGAGCTATCGTCACCAATAAAAGGATTTTGTCCTTTAAAAACTCGATAATATAATTAAAATCTCTTCAACAAAATAAAATTAAGTTAAATCCTCGATTTATTAGTACTGGTCAACTCAACGTATCACTACGCTTCCATCTCCAGCCTATCAACCTCGTAGTCTACAAGGAATCTTACTTCACGAAGAATGGGAAAATTCATCTTGGAGGAGGCTTCCCGCTTAGATGCTTTCAGCGGTTATCCCGTCCATACATAGCTACTCTGCGCTGCAACTGGCGTTACAACAGATACACCAGAGGTATGTCCATTCCGGTCCTCTCGTACTAGGAACAGCTCTCCTCAATTTTCCTACGCCCACGACGGATAGGGACCGAACTGTCTCACGACGTTCTGAACCCAGCTCGCGTGCCACTTTAATGGGCGAACAGCCCAACCCTTGGAAGCGAATCCACCTCCAGGATGTGACGAGCCGACATCGAGGTGCCAATCACCACCGTCTATGTGAACTATTGGGTGGTATCAGCCTGTTATCCCCAGGGTAACTTTTATCCGTTAAGCGACGGCAATTCCATATTCTACCGCCTGATCACTTTGTCCTGCTTTCGCACCTGCTCGACTTGTTGGTCTCGCAGTCAAGCTCCCTTATACCAATACACTCTTTGATTGATTTCCGACCAATCTGAGGGAACCTTTGAGCGCCTCCGTTATTCTTTAGGAGGCGACCGCCCCAGTCAAACTGCCCACCAGACACTGTCCTTCACCCGGATTACGGGTGCAAGTTAGAAATCAAATAGTCAAAGGGTGGTATTCCAAGGTCGACTCCATTAAGACTAGCGTCTTAACTTCATAGTCTACCACCTATCCTCTACATTAACTACCTGATTTCAATATCAAGCTACAGTAAAGCTCCATGGGGTCTTTCCGTCCTGTCGCTGGTAACCTGCATTTTCACAGGTATTAAGATTTCACCGAGTCTATGGTTGAGACAGTGCCCAAAACGTTACGCCTTTCGTGCGGGTCAGAACTTACCTGACAAGGAATTTCGCTACCTTTGGACGATTATAGTTATCGCCGCCGTTCACTGGGGCTTCAAATCATTGCTTCGATGTTATCGACTTTCGTCCATCTTACAAATCATCTTAACCTTCCAGCACTGGGCAGGCGTCAGCTCCTATACTTCAGCTTACGCTTTTGCAGAAACCTGTGTTTTTGGTAAACAGTCGCTTGGGCCTATTCACTGCGGGTCTTTTTCAAGACCTTCCCTTATTCCGAAGTTACGGGATCATTGTGCCGAGTTCCTTAACCATAGTTCTCTCGCTCACCTTAGGATTCTCTCCTTGACCACCTGCGTTGGTTCTTAGTACAGGTATTTATAGCATATCTTTAGAAGCTTTTTTAAAAAGTTTAGCGTCATAAGTCTTCGCTGTCCGTAGACTGCTTCGCCATCACACTTCAACCGTTCGATATCACGGATTTTCCTATGTATCAGTCTTTGTGCTTAGACCATAATCCATTAAATGGCACTTACTAGCTTCCTTTGTCACTCCTTCAGTCCTATAAATAGTACAGGAATATAAACCTGTTGTCCATCGACTACGCTTCTCAGCCTCGCCTTAGGTCCTGACTTACCCAGGGTAGACGAACTTGACCCTGGAATCCTTGGTCAATCAGTGGGTAGGATTCTCACCTACCTTACGTTACTCACACCGGCATTCTCACTTCTAAGCGCTCCAATAGTCCTCTCGATCTATCTTCGTCGCCCTTAGAACGCTCCCCTACCACTTATGCTATCGCATAAATCCACAGTTTCGGTAATATGTTTAGCCCCGGTACATTTTCGGCGCAGAGCCACTCGACTAGTGAGCTATTACGCACTCTTTAAAGGATGGCTGCTTCTGAGCCAACCTCCTAGCTGTTCGTGCAACTCCACATCCTTTCCCACTTAACATATATTTTGGGACCTTAACTGGTGGTCTGAATTGTTTTTCTCTCGCATATGGACGTTATCACCCATAAACTGACTCCTGAAGCTAACTACTCTGGCATTCGGAGGTTGATTGCAGTCAGTACCGCTAGACGCGGCCATTCCACATTCAGTGCTCTACCTCCAGAGGAAATTCTTCAAGGCTAGGCCTAAACCTATTTCGGGGAGAACCAGCTATCTCTGAGTTCGATTGGAATTTCACCGCTAACCACAAGTCATCCAAGCACGTTACATAGTACCCTGGTTCGGTCCTCCATGAGGTGTTACCCCCACTTCAACCTGCTCATGGCTAGATCACTCAGTTTCGGGTCTACAGCATTGTACTAAATTGCCCTATTAAGACTCGCTTTCGCTTCGGCTCCGTGTTTTCCACTTAACCTTGCACAATACCATAACTCGCCGGCTCATTCTGCAAAAGGCACGCTCTCACCCATTAACGGGCTCGAACTTTTTGTAAGCATATGGTTTCAGATTATCTATTTCACTCCCCTTCCGGGGTTCTTTTCACCTTTCCCTCACGGTACTTGTTCACTATCGGTCATTAGAGAGTATTTAGCCTTACGGGATGGTCCCCGTAGATTCCGACAGGATTTCTCGTGTCCCGCCGTACTCAGGATACACTTAAGAGTGTTTGAGATTTCGCTTACAGGGCTTTCACCTTGTCTCGCTGCATTTTCCAAAGCATTCAGCTATCAAAAACATTTGTAACTCCGTATAAAGTGTCCTACAACCCCAATCCGAAGATTGGTTTGGGCTCTTGCCGTTTCGCTCGCCACTACTAAGGCAATCGATTTTTCTTTCTTTTCCTCCTGCTACTAAGATGTTTCAGTTCACAGGGTTAACCTCACTAAAACTATGTATTCATTTTAGGATACCAAAACTGGTAAGTTTCCTCATTTGGAGATCCCCGGATCAAAGTTTACTTACAACTCCCCGAGGCAATATCGTCGTTTGTCACGTCCTTCATCGTCTTCTAATACCAAGGCATCCACCATACGCCCTTATTAATTTAACCACTATTTTCCTATTTTGATGAGTTTTGAGATCTTAATGCAATATATTAGGAATATATTGCTACTCATTATATTATCTAGTTTTCAAAGAACAAAATCTGAGAGAATGATCTCTCAAAACCAAGTAAAACGTCAATCTGAAGCCTTCTATGTGAAATCTTTTCATATAATATATGCAATCCCCGAAGATTTCATACGGTTGTTCTTTTCTACGATTATAAATTCTCCATAGAAAGGAGGTGATCCATCCCCACGTTCTCGTAGGGATACCTTGTTACGACTTCACCCCAGTCACCTGTCCTACCCTCGGCGGCCCCATCCCTTACGGGTTTGGTTACCGACTTCAAGTATTACAGACTCCCATGGCGTGACGGGCGGTGTGTACAACACCCGGGAACGTATTCACCCCGACATTCTGATTCGGGATTACTAGCGATTCCAACTTCATGGAGTCGAGTTGCAGACTCCAATCCGGACTGGGACCGACTTTCGAGATTAGCTTCACATCACTGTGTTGCGGCTCATTGTATCGGCCATTGTAGCACGCCTGTAGCCCTAGATGTAAGGGGCATGATGATTTGACCTCATCCCCACCTTCCTCCAGTTTGCACTGGCAGTATCCTAAGAGTTCTCAACTTAATGTTAGCAACTTAGGAAGAGGGTTGCGCTCGTTATTGGACTTAACCAAACATCTCACGACACGAGCTGACGACAACCATGCACCACCTGTCACTCGGATAGCCTCCACTATATTTCTATAGCTTCGCCGAGGATGTCAAATCTAGGTAAGGTTCTTCGCGTATTTTCGAATTAAACAGCATGCTCCACCGCTTGTGCGGGTGCCCGTCAATTCCTTTGAGTTTCAGCCTTGCGACCGTACTACTCAGGCGGAGTACTTAATGTGTTAACTTCAGCACCGGTTTCCCGACACTTAGTACTCATCGTTTACGGCGTGGACTACTAGGGTATCTAATCCTATTTGCTCCCCACGCTTTCGTGCCTCAGCGTCAGTTACAGCCCAGCAAATCGCCTTCGCCACTGGTGTTCCTCCTAATATCTACGCATTTTACCACTACACTAGGAATTCCATTTGCCTCTACTGTACTCTAGTTTGCCAGTTTATAAAACGAACCGAAGTTAAGCTTCGGGCTTTTATTTTATACTTAACATACCGCCTACGCACCCTTTACGCCCAATAAATCCGGATAACGCTCGCCACCTACGTATTACCGCGGCTGCTGGCACGTAGTTAGCCGTGGCTTTCTTGAATGGTACCGTCAAATAAAGTTCATTTCCTAACTTTACATTTCTTTCCAAACAACAGAACTTTACAACCCATAGGGCCTTCATCGTTCACGCGGCATTGCTCGTTCAGGGTTTCCCCCATTGACGAATATTCCTAACTGCTGTCTCCCGTAGGAGTCTGGGC
>CAKONC010000006.1 GCA_934096985.1 uncultured Bacilli bacterium
CGTTCGACTTGCATGTCTTAGGCATGCCGCCAGCGTTCATCCTGAGCCAGGATCAAACTCTCAATAAAAAAGATTTTATATTAAAATCTATGATATTTTAGTTTAATCAAGACTACTCAAATTGACTTTTTTTACTTAGTTTTCAAAGACCATTTTGCACCTCTTTTTCTCAAGTGCAATAGTAATATATCAAACAAAATGAGCAATGTCAACAAAAAAAATCAATTTTTTTTAATTTTTTTAATTTTTTTGCGTTTTTTGTCATTTTTTAACCATTTTATGCTATTTTCTTTAATATAATATGCTTTATTTTATAATATTATTCATTTTCTTTGTTATCTTTTTTTATAATATCTTTATAAATATTATAATATTCTTCTATTACTTCTTTTCTAAAAGGTGGTTCGTTATTTTCTTTCATCTTTATCAAGGTATTTAAGCTATCCTGAACTATTAAATCAATATCGTCTGTGTATCTCATCGTAATTTTATGATATCTATATTCATTTTTATCTAAAACTTTAAACGTTCCATCTGGAAAAATTCTTAAATCTAAATCATAATCTATATATTTAATAATATTTCCATCTATTATGTATGGTGATGCAATATTACAATAGTAAAATAATCCATATTTTTTTAATTGTGCTAATATATTATACCAATTTCTTTTATAAAAAAATAGTATAGCAATTTCTTTAGTTCGATGGCTGCGTCCATCGTTTTCAGTTAACTTAACTTTATTATTTGCACAAACGAGATATTCATCAGTTTCATCTAATATTACTGCCTCACCGCTAATTCTATCGATTTTTCCATTATGCTTATAGCAATGTATAGTTAATTTATCTCCTCTTTTCATTTCTCACCTCAAACTTATTATAATATAAAAAAAATCAGCAATCAAATAATTGTTTACTGAATTTTTAATAATTCCATTGCTTTATTGTATTGATTATCAATTAATGTGCTTACACCTTCTTCATTTTGAGTAACACTATTATCTATATCATAATCCGGAGTAATGCCAATATTGTCAATACATTGTCCATTTGGTCTAAGCCATTTCGAAGATGTATATTTTACTAATCCACCACTGTCAAGAGAATATGTATGTTGAACTTTGCCTTTACCAAAAGTAGTTTTGCCAACAATATTTGCACCATAACTATCTTTCAATGATGCTGCAAATATTTCTGCCGCTGAGGCTGTATTGCCATTAACTAGTATGATTACTGGTATGTTTTGTTTTTCCTCAGTTTCATCTTTGACCTTTTTTATTTTATTACTTTTGTCAACTAATGAGTATACAACTTTGCCTTTTTCCAAAAATAATTCAGCACTTTCATAAGCTTGCTCTAAATATCCACCCGTATTATCTCTCAAATCAATTAATAATTTATTCATATTTTGTTTGCTTAATTCAGTTATTGCAAACTTAATTTGCTGACTTAATGTATTTGAAAAAACTGATATTTTCATATAGGCTATGCCATTTTCGACCATATTATATGTAATACTTGGAGAATTAAGGGTTTCTGGTTTAATATTATCAAATTCTAATATTTCACCATTTCTTGCAACTGCAATGTCTGCGCCTTCAGAATTTTCATTTATCATTTTAGCAAGTTGTTCTTTAGAAATGTCTGTTACGTCATTGCCATTAACCTTTGTAACTATATCACCAGCCATTATTCCAGCTTTATGAGCTGGTGAGTTTTCAATAATATTTACAACTTTATTATCTTTTAAAACAACCCCAATGCCAACATACGTTTTATTTAGTTCAGTTTTTAAACTGTTGGCTTTATCTTCATCTAAATAACTAGTATAAGTATCATCTAAATAATTAGTCATTCCACTAATAGCACTATCTATAACCGCTTTTTTATCAACATCCTCATAATACTGAGATACAATTTTAGAATATACATTTAAAAAATCCTGTACATTTTCATCGTTTGCAAGTTGTGCATAAGAATATCCTTCATCAGTTGAATAATTCTTAGTTATTAAAACACCTGTTGCCAGAGCAGATATGATTGATGTTGCAACAATAATTATAACTATTTCTATTAATCCATAACCTTTTTTCATACTATCTCCTATTTTAATGATATCAAATTTTAAAAAAAAAAGAAAGGATTAACCTTTCTAATTTAAAATATTTTTAATTTTTTCTATATCTTCAATATAATTTGTTATACTACCATTTGTAATTTTAATTAAAGTTACTTTGCCAAATGCTAAGTCACTAACTCCAACAGCATTTTTATTTCCTAATTCACTTTGAGATTTATATTCTTTATTTAGTTCATTATTTAAATCACAATAATAAATTTTTAATGCGTTCTCTTTTTTCTTATATTTAGTAATTAATGCAGAATAATACATTGCATCATCATCTGTACCATCATAAACCATTACATAATATTCACTATAAGGTCTATTAAAAATAGTACCTACAGTTGCTAAGTCATAATCTATGGTAACATTTGTATTATTGTCTGTTTCATTATTATTTCTTTTATTAACCAATGCTTTACTAAAAAAATACAAACCTATCACTAAAGCGCATATTATAACAAGTATAATTAAAAAACGAAAAATATCAGTATCCGTATCAGAAGAAACATTTACATTCTTCATTGTTTTTTTATTTTGTTTTTTTGACATCTTAACCACCTAAACTCATTATATAACAAAAACAAATTAATTTGCAACAAAAAAAGGCTTAAACAGCCTATTTCATGGAACTAACCTTTTTTGAATTATTTAACGAAGTTGCTATAAAAACCATTTCTGATATAGATAGGTCATCACTTACCATATAATAATCAACATCATTCGATGTCCAGTACATTGAATTTGTAGATAATGCTGCAATTGTATCATTTAGCATTATTGGTTCACCATATACAGGAATTATTTCATGACTAGAATTTATAACTGCACCTTCCTCTACCAAAACAAAGTTTTTTTCACCAGAATATGTTAATATTACTCTGGAATTATCTTCTGTACTAATAACTTCAGAATCTTTTAAATATGTGTTTGATGGCATATAAAGTGGATAAATAGCGCTATTAACATTGCTCATTGTTTTTTTATCATTTTCACTATTTTTATCACAGTCAGTACATTCATCTTTAATATAATTATCTAAATTAAATATTTTTTTATCTAACCCAGCTTTTAAATCTATATCATTTAATTCCACTTTTATTTTTACAATATCGTTATCATTATATACTTCGACTCTACTTAAGTCAAATGATTTTGTTAAATATAATTTTTGATATTTTAGTTCTTCATTATTTGGATAATTTACTTTTGTTTTAATAATATATCCTTCATCAATTTTTTGAATTTCTTTTTCAGAATCTTTATTAAGATCATTAACTATCGACGACAATATATAACTTTGAGATGAATTATCTGGCCAACTGCTTTCGAACTTAAAACTCTTATTTAATGATGGAGTTATAACATATAAACCTTCATCGTTACGCAAAATAATTTGTTTATGTTCATTTGATGTATTTGTCATTTCAACCATATAATAATTCTTTTCTAAATAGTTAACATTTATTGAATATTTAAATATTTCTTCATCATTTTGTATTTCAAGATTTCCAGCAATTTTATATGACTTAACTTTGTCTAGTTTATTTGTAAACTCTTTTGCAACATCAATATTACTTTTTCTACCACACCCCATTAATAACAATATGCTAGCAAATAGCACAAAGACTTTCTTCAACTTTTTACTCTCCTTTTCTATTAAAATATATTTTTTATTAATTAAAATATTCATGAATAAGTTTTAAAAATATGGGAAAAATATATATAGAAAGGATATTATGGAAACATTTCAAAAAATAACACTTATTTTTACAATAATTGGCGCTATAAATTGGGGCCTTATTGGATTTTTCAATTTTAATTTAGTAGAAACGTTATTTTCCGCTTCATCTAGTGTACCGAGTATAATCTATGCCTTAGTAGGAATATGTGGATTAATAAATATCGGATTATTTTTCACTAGATTAAGTGATGATAAATAACAAAAAACATGTACTTCGAAATACATGTTTTTTTATTTATTGAGAAATTCTAACTTTAATAGTTGATGAAACAACATAAGTTACTAATGGATTATTATTATCTATTTTAACCTCAACATCATGGTCACCAACACCTAAGCCAGATAAATCAACATATGCAGAAATATTGTCCGCCTGTAATTTTTCTAATACTGAACTAACACCTTTACATGTAACTGTAATTGCTGAATCAGAAATTATATTAGCATTTAAGTTTGCTCCTAAATTTTTCTTTGAAATATTGGTTATATCAATATTTTTTTGTTCTTCCGTACCAAATGTTAATGAAATGTTGATCGTTGATGCAGACATATACCTAACTCCATTTGGTTTAGTTAATGTTACATTATATGTTTTTGCACTATCGTTACCAAATCCATCCACATTTATTGTAACTGGAATCTTTTTAATTTTAGAAATTTCTTCCTCATTACCATATACAGTAATTGAATAATCGTTACTATTATTTATTAAAATTTTAGCAATACTTTTTCCTGATACTAAATTTCCTGTAGTTTTAACCTCAATTGGTATATTTGCAGAGTAACTGTCTAGCACAACTGTAGCACTTAACGTACTAGGAACTATTTCAATATTATCCAAAATTTTTCCAGAATTATCATAAGCTACAAGTAAAATATTATCGATATCATATGAACCGGCTTCTGTAAAATCAGGATTACTCAAATCTACAAGTGCTTTAATCCAAGCAATCTTTTTAAGTGCACTTTCACTTCCCTTAACAACAACTTCAGATTTTGAAAGTCCTACGCTTTTTACGCTTAATTTAGAATCAAGTTTATCTTGATTAATAAGTTCGTATGTAACAGAAGAAACACTACTAACTTTATTTTTAATCATAACAGACACGTATGATGGATCTAAATTATACTTTAAATTATTAATTGATTTAGCATATGTAAAATATACTTTATAAGCATTTTCTGAGGCGGTATATTCAGTTAAATCTAAAGTAACTTCATATTCACCCAATTGCTTAGCTAAATAGATATCACTTTTTCTACCAGATATCATGATGTTTACTGAACTCGGAGCACCTTCAACAACATATGCTTCTTGATTATATTTTAAAATTACCGGTACATTACTAATAACTTCTGCCTCATCTTCTACAAATGATATAGCCTTTGAATCTACAAGTAAAAATAATACAATTGCAAGTGCTAATGAAAGAAATATTAGAAAATTTGGTTTATTTAATAGTTTATCTAATAATCCACCATTTTTTTTAATCGACTTTTGAATATTATATATTAGTCTACTTATTGGAACTATAACTAAAGCATCAATAAGTTTATATAGCTTTTTAAAAAACTTACGCATTTAAATCCTCCACATCTTCGTCATTATCATGAGCATCAAAGAATATCTCAGGACGATTGCTTAATTCATCTAATAACATAGAACGAAATTCTTCATTTGTTAAATTATAATGAAGTTCACTATCTTTTGCAATAGAAATTCTGCCAGTTTCTTCAGAAGCTACTAAAGCAAGTGCATCACTTTCTTCTGCAACGCCCAATGCAGCTCTATGTCTAGTACCTAATTTTTTTGATAAATTTTGATTCATACTTGTTTTAAATACAGAGCCAGCACAAGTAATCTTGTCTCCTTGTATTATTACTCCACCATCATGAAGTGCAGAATTTGGATAAAATAGTGACTCTAATAATGCGTCTGTGATATCTGCATATATTTTTGTGGAATTTTCTATATATTCTTGCAAAGAAACTTCCCTTTCAATAACTATTAAAGCCCCTATTTTATTTTTTCTAAAATAATCCATAGCTTTCATTAATTCATTTACTATTTTTTCACGTTCAGTCATAGACAAAACTTTATGTCTTCCTAGTAATTGAGTTCTACCAATAGATTCTAAGACACTACGTATTTCTGGTTGAAAAATTACAATTAATGCAAGTGGTCCCCATTCAATTGCATATTCAAGTATTACTCCAACAGTGTATAAATTAAGTAAATCACTTATAAACTTTACAAGTAATATAATAATTACTCCTTTTACTATTAGAGCCATTTTCGTATTATTTCTAACATTTTTTAATATAAAATAAAAAGCAATCCAAACAAAACAAATATCTATTACTTTTGTTATAATTGACCATATATTTGATAAATTCATTTTAATATCTCCTTTTAACTAAAAATAATTATATCAAAAAAAATTTAAAATAGAAAGTGGAACAAATTATCGTATAAAAAAATCAACCTATGTTTGATTTTTAGGTTGATTATTAGAATTTTCTGCTGTCACTGTATTATCTGCTACTTCTGGATTTATAATGTTTATCTTTTTATCTTCTTTTTTCTTTTTAATAGTTATATCTTTATTAACATTTTTATCAGCTATATAACCTATTAACGCTAAAATAAGTAATGCAGAAATAATAATAAATATAATATAGTAATCACTAGCAGTTTTTAATAAACTTTCCATATTACTCCCAACTTATACTTCCAGATGTAGGAACAATTTGAATAAATGTATTTCCATCATTTACTTTTAATGCTGTGCCATCCATTAAAGTGTACTCGGTTTGACTTTTTCTAGACTCTTTTTTCCATTTAATTGGAATAACTTTTCCATCAGTAAAATAGTATCCTTTACCAGAACCTATATTATCAATTTCTTGTCTACCTTTATTTTCTCCGTCATTTAATGTTGTATTGCCTACTTGATATGCAATAATATTTTTAAAATGATATTGTTCTTTTGTAACATAATCTACATGAGGTCCAATTTCAGTACTTCTAAGATAATATTTATTATCACTATTATATTCATAATATACTTTTGTTCCATTTGAATAAACTAAATTAATTTTATTTGCATCTAAGACATCCTCAATATTAGAAGTATCAATTTCATCTGCACTATAATTTAATAACAAATTTTTATTTCTAGTAGTACGTAAATTTCCTAGACCATTATTTAATTTTTCAATACTTGTAAATAAAGTATGTTCACTAGACACATTAAGTGAAGTGTCTCTCCAACCAGTTTTACTATTATCTACAACAACTCTATCAATACTAAGTGCACTAAAATCCCTTTGAGCCTGAGGACTTTGACCATGATGAACATATATAGCATCATTTTCTAATGCGTAATCCAAAAAATAATGTCTAGAGCTTCTTATTGAACCAATTCTTGTAGTACTTTGATCCATAAATAGTGCCATGTAACGACTTATGCCACCCTCAACAATAATTTCATATATAATATATGCATCTTGAAGACCACTTTGAAGACGTCTTGCAACACTAATATTATTAATCATTACTGCATATGGTCTTGATGTTGAATCTTCGTTAACAATTTTTACTTTTTTGCTTTCAGGCTCAACCTTTATTGTTTCATTTTTATTTGTATTATCTTTATTAGGTTTTTTACCATTTTTGATAATTACAAAACTTACTATTCCAATTATTAAAATTGCCAATACAATTGATCCTATTATAATAGTTTTTTTAGATAATTTTAGTTTCATGCTATCTTCTACTCTCCCTTTCTAAATCACGTTTTTTTATGCTTTCTCTTTTATCGTAAAGTTTTTTTCCTCGGCAAACACCAACTAAAACTTTTGCATGAGAGCCTTTTATATATACTTTTAAAGGAATTAATGTGTATCCATCCTGATTAATATCATTATTTAATTTATATATTTCTTTTTTATGTAAAAGTAATTTTCTTTCTCTGTATTCATCATGATTGAAAATACTCCCTTCATCATATTTTGCAATAAACATGTTAATGATATAAATCTCATTATTTTTAATTCTTACATAACTATCCTTTATATTACATGAACCTTTACGAATTGACTTAATTTCTGTACCAGATAAGGATATTCCACACTCAATTTCTTTTTCAACAAAGTAATTAAAGTATGCTTTCTTATTATTTATCTCCATTTTTATCCTCATCCTCACAAATTTCAAAGTCAATAGTAGCATTTTCTTTTGAGGCAGCAACTACTTTTACTTTAACATTTTGTCCCAAAGAATATTTAATCTTATTTTCACTTACCAATGATAATAGTTCAGGTACATAATTATAAAAACCTTTTAAAGTTGAAATATGTACTAAGCCTTCAACTAAATTTGGTAATTTTACAAAAAATCCAAAATTAGTTACACCAGATATAATTCCAGTATATTCTTCACCAATATGACTTTCCATGTATTCTGCCATTTTCATATCAAGAACTTCTCTTTCAGCACTTTGTGCATCAACTTCCTTTTTACTTGCATGCTCACATGCATCTGGTAAATAACTTTCATAATACCTTACCGTATCCATGTCTATTTTATTTTCAAATAAATATTTATGTAGTAGAGTATGTACCATCAAATCTGGAAATCTACGTATTGGAGAGGTAAAATGTGTATATATTTTACTTGCTAATCCAAAATGACCAATATTATTTGAACTATAAACAGCTTTTTTCATACTTCTTAAAAGCATATCACTCAAAATTTCAAATTCTTTTTTATCATGTAATATTTCAAGAATGTCTTGCATTTTTTTAGGTGTCAAATCATTTAAAGATATGTCAAGTTTGTAGCCTAAAAGTTTTAAGAAATTCATAAAATCTTCGATTTTTTCTGCATTTGGTTTGCCATGAATTCTATAGACAAATGGTAAATCCATATTAAATACATGTGTAGCTACAGTTTCATTTGCGGCTATCATGAAATCCTCAATCATTTTTTCACCTTCAAGTTGAACTCTCTTAACAACATCTATTGCAACACCTTTTTCATCTTGAATTATTTTAGCCTCATCTAAGTCAAAATCAATATAGCCACGATTTACCATTTCTTTTCTCAAAATATGTGCTAACTTTTGCATTAATTTAAGTTTTTCAGCAAATGGTTCATATCCTTCGGGAACAACACCTTCCATAATAATTTTATTAACATTTTTGTATGTCATTTTCTTTTTACTATTAATTACAGATAAAAATATATCGTGATCTAGTATTTTACCATTACTACTAATTGTCATTAAACAACTTATTGTTAATCTATCAACACCTTCATTAAGAGAACATATTCCATTAGAAAGTTCATGAGGAAGCATTGGTAAAACAGTATCGGCTAAATATGCAGAAGTCCCTTTATCATAAGCACTATTATATAAAGGTGACCCTTCTTTTACATAATTAGATACATCCGCTATATGGACACCTAAAATGTAATTTCCATTTTCAAAATCTACACTTATAGCATCATCAATATCTTTGGTATCATCTCCATCAATTGTAAATATCATTTCATTACGTAAATCACGTCTACCTTTTAGTTCGTTATTAGCAACATATGTTGCCATATTTTTAACTTGGCTTTTTACTTCATCAGAAACATCTAAAAATATCTCGTGTTTACAAGCAATGGTCATAATATCAACACCGGGATCATTTTTATGTCCAAGTACTTTTATAACGTCAGCCAAATATAAATTGTTATCAAGTTCTTTGCAAATTTTTACTAAAACTTTATGGCCCTCTACTAAATGAGATGAAGTTTCTTTTGTTAATAATACCTTAATTTTCTTTTTCTTATCATCTAATTCAAAATGAAGTTTACCATCTCTACCTTTTACCATTTCACCAACAATAAAATTAATGTCTCTTTTCAAAATATTTACAACAATGCCTTCATCATTTTGAACATCTATTTCAACAAAATCACCATCAACAGCACCATTTAAGTTTTCTCTTCGAACAAAAGTATCATCATCAAACTTTGTATCAACAAAGCCATTACCATTTTTATTAATATGAATAATTCCTGTTAATAAAGAAGAACATTTTTCCATTAAAATAAATTTATCTTTTTTACTCTTATGGACAATGCCTTCTGCAACTAAATTAGTAATTTCCTTTTGAAGGTTTTTATATTCTTCTACAGAATTTAATCCTAATAAATCATTTATTTCTATTAAAGTTAAGCCTTTATTAGCTTCATTTAGTTTTTTTATTATTTCTTCTTTCATCATTTACACACTCCCCATTTGCAATCTTCTTTTGAGCATCCATCAATTGTAGATAGTTTATAATTTATTGGCGTATTGGATGCATCGTAGCAAGTATATATAAAATCTTTTTCTTTATTACTATCAATATTCATTTTTATCTCATCATCATTTGTAAACATTTTTGTTTCATCCGCCATTGTAGGATTAACTTTATTAAGAACATTTTTATCCAAAACACCCGCTTCTATTAATTGACTAATTTTTATAGAAGGATTATTAATACATTCACTTTTATGACTTAGTAGTTGGCAATAAACTTTTGCTCCACTTAAAACTGCTTTTAAAATTTGTTCATTATTAGAATTTCTAGTATTTTCACTTAATTTATTTGTACTTAATCCTATTGATATACCTAATACAGCAATTATACATAGTACAACTAATATTTCAACTAATGTGAATCCATTTCTATTTTTTTTCATATCTTTATTATATATTACCTTTAATCATAATTCAATTATTTCCATAAAAAAAAGCCAATTGGCTTTACTTTAAAAATAATATTAATGAAATAACAAAGAATATTATTCCTAATACTAAAGTCATTCGGCTTATAAATAACTCTGCTCCTCTTTCTTTCATGTTTTGAAATAATGCATCGTTTCCGCCAGTAATTATACTGCCAGCATCTGAAGCCTTATTACTTTGTAAAAGTACTATAACAATTAATAGTATTGATACAATTAATAAAATTGTTTCCATTATTTTTCCTCACTTTCATCAATCGCCTGTTCAAGTTCAGCTTTAGTCATTTTAGAATAATTTTTAATTTTCTTTTCTTTAGCTATTTCCTTTAACTCATCAATTGTTTGAATTTTATTTTCTTCATCAGTTGCTTCAATTACTTCAGCTGTAGGAATCACACCATTTTCAACGATATAATCAATTTGTTCTTTATTTAAAGTTTCATATTTCATTAATGCTTCACTCAATAAACTAATTAAATTTTCATTGTCAGATATAATTTTTTTAGCTTTTTCCATACATGAATCAATAATTTTTCTTGTAGCTCTATCAATTTCTAAAGCAACTTGATCAGAAAAGTCTTTACTCTTAGCATAATCTCTACCTAAGAATACATTTTTTTCTCTTTCTTCATATTGCATAGGTCCAAGCTCACTCATACCATATTCAGTAACCATGCTTCTTGCAATTGCAGTAGCTTTTTTAAAGTCATCAGATGCCCCAGTAGACATTTCATGTAAGAAATGTTCCTCACTAGCACGGCCTCCTAATAACCCTGTAATTCTACCTAATAATTCATTTTTAGTCATTATTGATAGTTTTTCTTCTCTAGGAAGCATCATTGTATAGCCACCAGCCATACCTCTAGGAATAATTGTAATTTTATGAACTACTTCAGCATCTTCTAATTTTAAACCAATAACTGCATGACCAGCTTCATGTAAAGATACAAGTTTTTTCTCTTTATCAGTAATTTTTCTTGTTGTTTTAGCAGGTCCAAGTAGCACTCTATCTGTTGCTTCATCTACTTCTTCCATAGTAATTTTATTTTTATTTCTTCTTACAGCAAGTAGTGCTGCTTCATTTAATAAATTTTCTAAATCTGCTCCACTAAATCCTGGGGTTCTTGCTGCTAAAGCATTTAATTTAACATCACTAGCTAAAATTTTATTACGTGCATGTACTTTTAAAATGGCTTCTCTTTCGTTTGCATCTGGCAAAGAAACAGTAACTTGTCTATCAAATCTTCCCGGTCTTAAAAGTGCAGGATCAAGAACATCTGGTCTATTTGTAGCAGCAATAATAATAATTCCTTCATTAGCACCAAAACCATCCATTTCAGTTAAAAGTTGATTTAATGTTTGTTCTCTTTCATCATGTCCGCCACCAAGGCCTGTTCCCCTTTGACGACCAACGGCATCTATTTCATCTATAAAGATTAAACAAGGTGCGTTTCTTTTTGCTTCTTTAAACATATCTCTTACTCTTGATGCACCAACTCCTACAAATAGTTCAACAAAATCTGAACCACTTATATAGAAAAATGGAACATTTGCTTCACCAGCAATAGCTTTAGCAAGTAATGTTTTACCAGTTCCCGGAGGACCTACTAATAATACACCTTTAGGGATTCTAGCACCCATAGATTGAAACTTTTTAGGATTTTTCAAAAAGTCAATAAGTTCTTCAACTTCTTCTTTTTCCTCTTTAAGACCAGCAACGTCTTTGAATGATTTTTTATCCTTGTCATCACTAAGTCTAGCTTTACTACGTCCAAAATCCATTGAATTTTTATTTGAACTAGCTAATTTATTAAATAATGTATAAGCAACAAAAACCACAATTATAAGTGGTAAAACATTTACTACAATATATAAGAATGTAGAAGAACCTGGATCTTTATTAGTATCGTATTTACTAATTTCGTTTTTTTGAATATATTCAATTATCTGTGGAACTTCATCTTCTATAACTTTAGTTTTAAATGATTCACCATCTTTATATGAATTTAATTTTCCTTCAACGTAATATATTGATTCACTACTTTTCGGAGTAATTACAATTTCTTTTACTTCATTGTTCTTTAGTGCATTCATTAGTTTTCCTGTTGATAAATTGTTAACAACACTTCCTTGAAATTGTAAAACTACCATTATTAATGCCAAAATCATTCCAAGAACGAAATATGGCCCTAAATTCTTAAAAAAAGAACCTTTTTTTGCATTTTTCATTTGTCATCTTTCCTTTCGCATAAGAGTATTATATCACAAATTTCATTTTTGCCCACATCAAATTTGCTTTTTTTAATACCTGGTATCCATAATATATTGTTTTTACTATCAGTTAATATTGGTTGACTACTGCGCTTTTCAATATCAATTTTTTCATTAATAAGAATATCTTTAATCTTTTTAGTGCCTAAATTCTTAACTTCCATTTTATCACCAGTTTTTTTAGTCCTTATTATAAGAGGTAATTTTATGTCTTTGGAATTAAGTCTTATCACATAATTACTACTTTTATCAGTTTCAGGAACTTTCTTTATTATATATTCTTCAGTTTCAAAATAGTCATCAAAAGTAATACAATAGTTATCTGCTATTAATTCTTTTTTTATAATTAATATATTATATTTTTTTAAAGCAACAAAGCCATTATTTAAATTGATTTTTAAATTACTTTTATGACTATTAACTAATTTTAAAATTTCTTCCAAAGTATTATCATTTACATCAAGTTCAAATGTAGATTGAATATTTTTTATCAATAGTTCTATTGTTTTTCTTTTTATAAAACTACTTTCACCTTTAAGTTTATCTATATTAATTTTATTATTATTTATAACACTAAGTTTTCTTATATAACTATTTACAAAATCATCGTATTTTTCAAGTTCTTCACTAAATTTCAAATATTTTTTATGTACATTTATATCTTCTTTTTTTAAAAAAGGCAATATGTTTTTTCTATATCTATTTCTAACATGCGCATCACATGTATTGGTGTTGTCAATAAAGTATTCAACATTATTTTCCTCCAAATACGCAATAATATCCACTTTAGTTAAATAAAGCAAAGGTCTTAGAAAATGATTGTTTTCTTTTTTAATTCCAATATATCCAGCAAGCTTACTACCTCTAGTTATTCTCATTAATATTGTTTCAATTAAATCATCACCATGATGAGCAGTAAGAATATATTTAGCATTATATTTTTCCATTAATTCATTAAAAAAATCATATCTTTTTTTTCTAGCATTACTTTCAAAATTTCTTTCATTATCAAAAGTTATATTTAAGCCTTCGAAAACAATATCATTTAAAGAGCAATAATTTTTCACATATTCATATTCTAAAGTACTTTCCTTACGAACATTATGATTTACATGTGCACATATAACGTTTTTACATATATTTTTTGTTAAACTTAACAAGCACATTGAATCCGGTCCACCCGAACAAGCTACAATAATAGTATCATCAGCACTAATTTTTGAATTTAAAAATTTAATAACATCATTCATACGATTAATATAATATCAAAATATTTCAGTTATTCAATAGTTTTGCTTCGTTTTCTTGAAAAAAATTCTTTTTTTCGAAAATGGTATTCTTCTAACGTTTCAATATTCATTCCATGCATAATAGTTGCCACGTTTGATCCAACATATCTTAAATGCCAGCATTCATAATTATAACCCGTTATATTCTCTTTACCTTTCGGGTATCTTAAAATAAAACCAAATCTGTAAGCATTATCTAAAATCCACTTTACTTGCCAGAAACTCTCATCAAAATCATCACATAAATTTCCATCAATGATTAAAGCATAGTCAAGTGCTAAACCAGTTTGATGTTCAGAGTGGCCAGGCAAAGCCACAGTTTTATAGGCATCAAGGCCTTTAATAGCTAGATTATACTCTAAAATTTTTTCTTGATATTCATAAGGCCTATACCCAGAATCAACAACCATAATTATTCCATTTTCTTCAGCAGCATGTGAAAATAAAAGAAAGTTTTCATAGGTTTCTTTTTCTAAGAATGTTTTATAACCTGAATCAATTTTAGGAGTTTCAGGGCCAGTAACTTTTATTAAATTATCTGGTATAAAATCTTTTGTTAAAGGTTTTTCTTTGTTAACTATAAAATCGTAAGTCATTTAATTCTCTTTAAATTATATAAAAGCATATCTAGAATTTCTCCATTTAATATTTTTTCTGGATCGGAATTTTCATAATCAGTTCTATAATCTTTAACTAATTTATATGGTTCTAGAATATAACTTCTTATTTGACTTCCAAAATTAATACTATCATTATTTTTAAGTGAACTTGCAAGCGCTTCTTTTTTGCTTAGTTCCAGTAAATAAAGCTTATTTTTTAATATTTCCATAGCAATTTCTTTGTTACGCAATTGACTTCTTTCATTTTGAACTGCAACAACTATTTTAGATGGTAAATGTGTAATCCTTACAGCAGAGTTACTTGTATTTACACTTTGTCCTCCAGCTCCAGATGAATGATACACATCTACTTTTAAATCACTCTCATTAATTTCAATATCTATATTTTTTTTGATTTCTGGTGTAACATTTACAGATGCAAAAGATGTATGGCGTCTTGAATTTGAATCAAATGGAGAAATTCTAACAAGTCTATGAATACCACTCTCATTTTTTAATAAACCATAAGCATTATCACCTATGACTTTTATATTAACAGCTTTAATTCCAGCTTCTTCACCTTTTTGCATGTATATAATTTCATACTTAAAATTATTTTTTTCAGCAAAACGTAAATACATGTTTAAAAGCATATCAGCAAAGTCACAGCTTTCAGTACCACCAGCACCGGGATGAAGTTCAATATAACAATTTAAACTATCAAATTTGCCATTAAAATATGTATTTAGTTCTAGTTGCTCTAATTTTTCATTAATTTTATCAATTTCATCATTAGTCACTAACTCAACAAGTTCTAAATCATCTGATATTTCTTCCTTCAAAAGATTATATTCTTTTACTTCTTTCTGAAGCTTGCTAAGCTTGGTTAATATTTCAGTAGAAAGTGATACATCATCATAAAAATTTTGTTCATTAGTTTTTTCTTTTAATAAATTGATTTCCTCGTTAATGCCATCAATGTCAAAGTGACCTCCCGATTTCAATTAATCTATTTTGAAATTCAATTAGTTTTTCTTTCATATAATTATTCTCCTATATTAATATATTTAATTTCTTTCATTAGTTTCTTTCTTATTACTGACAAAAAAGCATATATTAATAAAATAATACATTATTGCTAAAATAGCAAATATAAAAATTAATAATTTAGCAAAAAATAGTTTATCAAAAGATAAATAATCATTAGTTGGCTTATTTTCTATTATTGTTATTAAGTTTGGAATTGAACATATAATAAATATTATTAAACTATTAATAAAACATATTAATTTTCCTTTTTTGTTACTAATTCTTTTTTTGTTTATTAATCTAATGATTAATGGTATTATCATTGATACCAAACTCACTATAAGTAGTATAGTTAGCTCCTCAAATATTTCTTTTGAAAGATTATCAAAATGTAAACCTCCAAAAAATATTTTAATTATTACTAGGTTTATCAATAATAAGCATGCGCCAATAATATTTTTTATTTTATAATTCATTAGGTACTCCTTTTATTATTAATTTTATTTTTTTGAACCTTAGGTTTATTTTCTACAAAAAAGCACATGTTAATAAAGTAATAGTTTATTCCTACAATACTATTAATAATTAAAATTTGTTTATTATAATAATCATGATTTATATCTGTATAAGCAATATTCAAATTAGAGTAATTATTTTTAATATTTATATATGGTTTGTAAATTGTTAGCAACATGCAAATTATTAAACTATTAATAAAACATATAATTTTTCCTTTTATATTATATATTCTTTTTTTGCTTACTAATTTTATTATTAATGGTAATATTAATAACGTAAGACTTATTACAAACAAATTTCTACGTGTATACCAATTATAATAATTTCCCATGTCTTCGGGAAATAAACAAATAATTACAAATGTGCCAAATAATAAGCATATGCCAATAATATTCTTAATTTTATAATTCATTACATACTCCTTTTTTAGGTTTAAACAAACTACCAATGATAGCAAACGCTATAGCAAAGATAACCCATTCCAAATTTAAATTATATAGTGGAAGTTTACTTACAAAAACTGGAATGCCAAAAAACTTATATACTAAACAAATAATTTTTACTATTAAACAACTTACACATGAAAATTTGTGAACATTAGTATTTTTTATATTAAAAAATGAAAGCAAAGTTAAAATAATTATTAAGGGATAAATTACATTAAGAATTGGACTTGCAAAATTAATAATGTTTTTAAGACCAATGTTAGATAAAATCATACTAACAGCACATATTATAATAACCCAGTATTCATATTTTACAAATGTAAGGCGTGAATATTTATTTGCTACAGACGAAGTTAACCCGACAGCAGTTGTAAAACACGCAAGAAAAGTAATAATACTTAAAAATATACTTCCATTATTTAATATTTTTTTAGATATCGTTAATAATAAATTATTTTCATTAAAATCAAAATCTCCATATTTTGCTCCAATAAAAGATAAGCCAGTATAAATTATAATCAATAAAATTATTGCTATTGAAAATGAATATATATTTAATACTTTTTGTTCTTTTTTATTATATTTCTTAGTTTTCATATATTTTAAAATCATGTATGAAAGTGAGCTTACACATAGAATATCTAAAGTTTGATATCCCATTTGTAGACCCAAATTTACTGAATCTATTGTTGATAATTTGTTGACTAATAAGTTATTACTTTTAAATACACCGATAAAAATAAATAATAAAATACTTATTAATAAAATTGGTGTTAAATATTTTCCTACTAAATCAACAACTTTTGTAGACTTATAAGAGAAAATGAATACCAAAGTAAAATA
Source organism: uncultured Bacilli bacterium (assembly GCA_934096985.1). Taxonomy (GTDB): domain Bacteria; phylum Bacillota_I; class Bacilli_A; order RF39; family UBA660; genus UBA6448. Next base: position 17,652 of record CAKONC010000006.1, read on the forward strand.
TACTAATGAAAAAACTAGCATGCTTTTAAAAGAAAACATTGAAAATGAAGTTGCAGCAGATCTTGGTATTGCTATTAATGGTCCCATACAAGCAAGCATTATCACGTCAAGTATTTTCGATGGCATTTTCCCAATTTTTCCATATATTAAATCTTCATCATTATTAGTTTTAGCTAATGCTACTACACTTAGTGTTACAAGTCCTAAATCTGAAAGTAAAAAGAAAAGTAAAGAAATAATCCATTTACTGCCGCTTAAGGCACCTATATATGTAGAAAAAAGAATATTTCCTGCTCCAAAAATTATAGAAAATATTGCAAATCCCATTATAAATGAATCTTTAACTTTACTTTTCATAGCCACCTACTATAAATAGTTTATCATAATTAAAATCTAAAATAAATAAATGGATTATAACTTGAGGCTAAAATACTTATTATGCTTATTAAAAATAGTATGAAAATGATAATATCACTAAATAATGTCTTTTTGGTAAAAAATTTTTTAAATAAAGGTGTACTTGCTAAAACTGCTAAAATAAATATAACTATAGTTCTAATTTTTAAAACTTGATAATGAAATAAAACACTTATATTACCTAGTCCATGTGCACCAAATAATGTTGAAATAACGTTTAAAAGTGTTTTAGTATTAGTAAAATAAAAAATAATAAAACCAAAAGTAACTATAGTAAACGTATAAATATGTCCAAGCACTTTTGGCATCTTATCTATTTTCTTAAATATATATTTTTCTAAAACTAAAAATATAAAATAATATAATCCCCATAAAATAAAATTCCAGCTTGCACCATGCCAAAGGCCTGTTAATAGCCACACAACTAGTAAATTAAAAATATGTCTTAATTTATTACATCTATTTCCGCCTAAAGGGATATAAACATAATCTTTGAAAAATGTTGATAAAGATATATGCCATCTATGCCAAAAGTCAGTAATTGTTCTAGCAATATACGGATAATTAAAGTTTTCTAAATAGTGAAAACCTAACATTTCTCCAAGCCCTATAGCCATATCACTATAGCCTGAAAAGTCAAAATAAATTTGAAATGTAAAACAAATACTTCCAATTATTACGCCTAAAACTCCAAGTGCAGAAATATCCGAAGCAAAAAGCGTGTCACATACATAAGCCATTTCATTAGCTATAACAACCTTTTTAAATAGCCCCAAAATAAATCTTCTTATTCCACCTGCAAAATCATTAAAATTTTCTTTTCTATCATTTAACTCTTCATTAACAGTTGAATATCTAACTATCGGGCCAGCAATTAATTGAGGAAAAGCACTTATATAACAACCTAAATTAATCATACTTTTTTGAACATCTACTTCTTTTTTATAAACATCAATTACATAGGTTAATATTTGAAATGTATAAAAACTTATTCCAATAGGAAGACTAATATTTAAAAAAGTTTTATTTAAATGAAACAAATTATTTATGTTACTCAAAAAGAAGTTTGAATATTTAAAAATAAATAGCAAACCCAGGTTAAATATAACATCTATTATAAGCAAGGTTTTACGTTTCTTACTATCTGACATAATGATAGCTATATAATAATTAACTATTATAGATAATATCATAAGTAATACATAAACTGGTTCTCCATAACTATAAAATAGTAATGAAAAAATTAATAAAACAATATTCCTAGATTTCCTTTTTTTACATAAAAAATAAAAAATTAAGAATAAGGGAAGAAATAAAAACAAAAATATTAAACTAGAAAAAACCATTATTTAATCCTCCCTTCAAGATTATAATTAAGTTCATCAAATAAAGTTGAACCACTATCATATAAAAATAGCACTTTATGAATATTATTTTCTTTAACATAATTAGTTAAATTAAAATTATTATTTTTATATTCATCATATCTTAAATTAATAACATGTGTTTTGTTAAATGATGAAGCAATTAAATAATCTATTTGCCATACATAAGAGTCTCCAATAATAAGAAGATTTTCCTTAGTGTTATCATGATAATCATATATTACATTTCCATATTGACCATTAAAATATTGAACATAATAGTCATAATATTTGTAATTTCTATCTAGTCTTATTTTACGTGGTTTAAATATCTCTGGTGCTGATTTTCCATTTACTAAAACGTCATAATTTAAATTAATTGTTACGTCTTTTATATAATCATATGTCACATCATTCAAAGCGGTTTTAGCCATTGAACCATAAAATTTTTTATCTGTTTTTTCTTCAATAGTTAGATTTTCAAGACTAGAGACTTTTAACATATTAGTTATATCATAATATCCACTTAAAGCACCATTAATTGTCCAATGATGATCTGTTTTATAATAAAAGTTTTTATATTCTTCAAGACTATTAATACTCATAACTTTAATATGTATATTATCATTTAAATTATTTTTAAAATATGTTACATAACTACTCAAATTATCTGAAGCAAGATTTGTATACTCGTAACTTACAGGTAAATAAATATACATGTCAATATCTTTTTCTGATAACTCGTTAAAAAATCTAACTTGTTTTTTTGCTTTATCGTCTAATGCGGACTTAGGATATTTATTAAGTAAATAATAAAAATCATTACGCTTATTATAAAAAATATATTCTCCATCACTATTTTTTTTGATTGGAACATTGTAATAAAAAAAACTATTACTATAAAAATCTATTTTTTGATAAGATTCATTTAGACTATTATAAAAAGGAAAATAATTGGTTACATGATTTTCTACTTGATTTTCAATTTTTCCAATATAATTATTGAGTTTATTTATGAAATTATTTTTCTCTTTGGCTTGGTATTCAGAAAAATTATCATAATTAATATCCAAAACACTTAATTTAACTAGTAAAAATTTGGCAGGTATTAATAAAAATACTCCAAAAATAACTATCAAAAAAGAGATAATAATAAATTTATTTTTCTTCATAAAACCACCATTTATATTGTATCATACTAAAGGAAAAACATGTATATTATTGTTAAAGTTTCATTTTCTTCGAGAATTTGTAACTCCATATAAAAGTTCTCTTGAATTACTTGTAAATGATATAACAGCATCCTCTAAAATTTTAAAATAAGGTGAAGAATTTCTAAACCAAAAAGATGAATTACCAGTGGATTTATGTAATATTGTTGTATTTCCATTAATTTCAATCTTATTACATTCTGCAACTTCATTTCCCGCTGCATAATTATCCTGTATTGTAATATTAGAATTAATAAATTTAGTTAAACCGAACGGATGAAAACTTATTTGTGGCCCTACGTAAGTTATATTATTATATTCAACAATTACATTTTGATAATTTGCTGAGTCAGGCACATATATAATTCCATAATAGTTATACCCTGTAATATCCATATTTTTAACTACTATATTTAAATGAACGTGAATTAACTACACTTATCGCACTAGAACCACTTAAATTTTTCATATCGGTAAAAGTATATCTAGAATTTTCATACGTTCCATCTATTGTTATATTAGTCTTTGTTGAAAAAATGTTTATACCACTTGTTAAAGTAATATCATTTCCAAAGTATATATAAATATAACTATTATTACCCTCTAAAATAGTTTTTAACTCATCACTTGTATAAATAACTACAGTTAAACTATCTATAATTTTCATAAAACACCTTATTAGATTTTATGAAAATTATTTAAACTTTGTTAAATATTCATCATTATTTACTAATTTTAATTATTGCCCACTATTACTTTACCATCCAAATTACATATATAACAATTTGGTAACTTAGATTTTATATGTTCTAAAACTTTTTGGTTTGCTTCTAACTTTCTGCCAATAAGAACACCCTCTACCAAACTTATTGGTAAACCAAACATTATTGCAGATTCCCTATCAGTGGTAATTGCATTTCTATTTTTTCTATCATTATTAATAAATTTTTCTTTATATCTATAATCTAAAAATTGAGTTAATATTTCTTCATCAAAGTCTAAATTCCATACATCATTATAAGCAAGTTTTTTTGCATAAGCAGATTCCATATTTAAAATAAATGCTATCTGCCTTTTATTTGAAACTAAACTTGGAATAAATCGAACTTCTTTTGTTTGTTCACCGCTATAAGACCACACATTCTCATCGTTATTTAATTGTTCAGTAATTTCATCAAATTTATGAAATGGTACTAATTTACTTATAGTCTTTGCTTCAGGTCCACGCCCAATTAAATATGAAATAGTAAAACCACTATATTTATTTATGTAATCCGCTAATAATGTATTGCTTTGAATATTCCAAAAGCCTACACTATTTTTTATTTTATTTATATTTTTATTTACCGTAAAATCCGTTGATATAAATCCATGTTCAATGGTAAAGTCAAAATTTTCTAATTCTCCAGGAATACCATGCAAAAATGTCCCCTGTTTTAATTTAACAGCATCATTTATGTTATACTTATTCTTTTCTATTTCTTGCACATCATCATAAAATAAATTTATTTGGCTTAGTAATATTTCTTTTGTCTTACCAATAAAATTTTCATTAACATAACTAACAAAGGTTTCTTTACTTAACATTTTATTAACTCCTTAGGAATATTATAACACAAAAAACTGATTATTAATTTTTGCTGTATTTGTTATTAAAATAGTTAATTAATGGTTTAACAGAAATTTCTTTTCCACATAACTTATTTATAATTTCTAAAGATGTATATGCTCCACCATTAATATAAATTTTTTTTATTAAAAAATCTGTTATTTCTTTTATCTTGTCATTTTTTAATAGTTCGTCAACACTACCAAGTTGTTGCTGAATTGCCTCAAAAAACATTCCGTCATAAATTGATCCGAGTAAATAAGATGGAAAATATCCAAAATCTCCTTCTGACCAGTGAACATCTTGCATTAAGCCTTCACTATCATTTTGAACTTCAATATTTAAATATTCTTTTGTTTTTTGATTCCATATTTCTGGTAATTCAGATACTTTTATTTTACCATTAAAAATATCTCTTTCAATTTCATATCTTAGAATAATATGCATACAATATGTTAATTCATCTGCAGACGTTCTTATAGGATTACATTTTGGCGTATTAAGTAATGAAACAAACTCATCCAAAGTATAATTTAAATTTAAAATATTTTTTATATCATCATAAATAGGAATCCAAAAATTCTTATTCCTACCTAAGAAATTTTCATAAAATCTAGATTGACTTTCATGAAGTGCACATAAATTTTCCACTGTAACATTTTCATACTTTGCTAAATTTGGAGAAATATTTTGTTCATATATTGCGTGACCACCTTCATGAATAATTGTTGTAACAAAATCTATTGGATTATTTGTGTAACTAAAAGCAATTCTTATATCATTTTTACTCATTTTTTCTGTGTAACCATGTGGGTAAATGCCTAAAGTTCCTTTATTTAAATCAAAACCAATATAATTTAGTAAATAATTTGCACACTCATTTAATTGCTGATTAGTATATTCAAAGTATGGTTCTTCTACCTTAATTTCATTATTTGGAATTAGCTTAATAATGCCTTCCTTTAACTTAGAAAATAATTTGTCTAAAAGCTTGCTATCAACTCCATACTCATAGTCACTTAACATAGTATCATAAATATTGCTTGCACCAGGATACATATATTCATAATATGTTTTTGTTAATTTAATTATTTTATCTAAATAAGGTTCATATATTTTATAATCATTTGCATTTTTGGCTTTTCTCCACATTACATTAGCAACCGCTTTAACTTTTGAATATTCTTCATAAAAATCTATTGGGACATTTTTATTTTTTTGATATCGTTTTAACAAATTTTGAATATATCTTTGTTCTTCATTAGGTAAATTTTTATACTCTTGAGAATTAATTGCACCATTTAATAAATTGTAATATTCTATGCTAGTTTGTAGTTCAAACAATCTTTTTTCATGATAAGAAATTAAATTTATCAAATCAGTTTCAGAGTCTTTTGGAGCTACAACTCTTAATTCCCATAATAATAAATTTATTGTATATTGAAGATTTGCTATTTCTTCTTGATATTTTAAAAACTTTTTCATAAGTTACTCCTTTTCTTATTTTTATAATTTCATCAACTATATGATATTAAATTTTTCTATAAATCAGATTTTCGAAACAATTATATCATATGATTAAATATTTAAAAATCTTTTATGGCAAAAAAAGATTTTACTATTTTTTAGTAAAATCAGTTAATCGTTACTAATAGTATCTTCTATAATTTTCCCGTCATTGGTTTTTATTTTAAATTTACTAATACAATTATTTCCTTTTATGCATCCAATTGCGGGTTTATAATAAATTATTTCATCAACGTTGTATTTTGAAAAATCACTTATTACATTTTGCGCAAATAAATTTTGATTATAATCGTACCATACATTATAAACTTTACCATCATTGGTTATAACTAAAAGGTTAAACGCTGTTCCAGTTGAAATAGTGTTTGTTCCCTCAATTCTTTTAATATTATTTAAATCTTTATATTTAATAAGATTTTCTTCCATAAATTTAGAGCCATCAAAATCGGTATTATTATATGAGTATAAATAATCTTTTTTTAGATCTTTTGAAGTATCTTTATTTAAATAATAGTATAAATTTCCATCATCACCAACAACATATAAAATTGATAGAATTTTATCATTATATTTTTCAATAGAAAATGCTATTTTATCTTTTGGAAGTACAATATCTTTTTGACTATCATTTTCACTATTTTCTACAACATTATTGATATTTTCTATGGTATCATTTTTTATTATTAATTTATCATAGCAAATATATCCAATCAAACAAATTATTATTAAAACTAGTATCATTATAAGTACATTTTTATTATTCATTAAACTACTCTACTTTCATATCAAGTATACAATAAATGATTTTTCAATTCAATGCAAAAGTTATATTTTTATTAATATTTTTTCATTAATTTTCTAGTATATGTGCCATATGAATCATCAAGTTCAACTATACCATAATCATGAATTGGTTCTATATATTGTCCATTAACACCACAATATGTTTCCCAATTATCTGGTTCAACTGCAACTTTCACAGATATATCACTATTTATTCTTGCTCCAATTAAATTATTAATTGCTTGTATTGAAAAAACAGATAACTCACGTTTTTTATCAAATAATACTCCAAAATATGTTTGCATATTCATACACCTTTTATATTGATTAACAAACATTTCCAAATCCAAAAATGGAATAGAAACATCATCTATAGGAATGCTTTCAATTAGCCCATTAACATATTTAATATAATTTTCATAATAAAAATCTCTAGTAACATTAAATTCCCTCAATAAATCTAAAGGAGAAACTATTTCAGCATAATTTGGATTTCTATTTATATTAGTTAAACTTATTAACCATGATAATTTATCATCCAAATTAGTATCATTAAATCTAATTGTTTTAGATAAAATTTTACTAGCAACTAAGAATGCTAAATATTCACGACACATTGATTGAAGCATATAAATATCCCTATTTCTTATATCTAGTTCTGTTTTTGGCAATCCAAACGAATCAAAATATAGTGCAATTGGTTTAGAAAAATCAGCTGTATAGGGATAATCCGTTTCAAGACTTTTTAAAAAATTGCTTCTATCTTGACTATTATATCCAAACATAAATAAATGTCTACTTTGATTCATTATTTCTTTTTTTAGATAGTCTTCATTTTTATACATAACCTCACCCACTATATTTTAAAATATATATATTAATTTTTTTCTTTTAAAATGCTTTTGTTCAGATCCTTAGAATTTACATTTAAATATAAATTATATTGTTGATAAATAATTGTTTCTATAACTTTTATACAAAGATTAAAACATAACTATTATAACATAAATTATATTTTTATGAATTTTTTCATTTGCATAATTGATAATAATTGTTTTATTTATATAATTTTACAAATATAATCATTTTTATTTTACTCCTGCTACAGCTTTACTACTCTATATTAATACTACTCTATATTAATAATTAAAAACATAATGAAATATTTTAAATATTAAGTGATTTTCTTTGATTAATATAATATTCTTGACATTTACCTGAAATTTTAGAAAAATCATCTAAATTAAATTGCATTTGTTCTTGACTAATTTTACCATCACGAACTGCCTGTAATAATCTATTTGAATAAAATTTATAAAAAGTTGTTAATGTATTATTAACAAAATCAATATCAATTATACTTTCCATCATATGGGAGTCAAATGTCATGCAAAAAGATTCCCATGCATTTTCTATACCTAAAGTTCTATCAAATAAATCTTTTACATAAAAAGTTGAATTATAATAACCATATAATAAATCGTTTATTGGTTTTCCATCTTTCAATACATCTAATCCTTTACCTTCCTCAAAAGATTTTTTAAAATCATTAAATGAACAACATGGATTTTGAAATGCTCTTATAATTACTCGCACAAGTGGGGTATATTTTACATACAAAGGATTAAACATATTTTTAGTACCATCAGGTAAAACGTCATGTGCTAAAGCATCCTCAGTATATGATTCAAAAAAATCTTCTGTAAGAATTTGCAAATGTTGTAATTGCTTTTTATCGATTTGAAATCCATATTGTTCAGCAAATAATCTCATTTTATCCTCTGATGTTTGATTGGGCTTTTGATAAGATAAATAAGATTTAAATGCTAAAAATGTAGTTAATTCATTAAGAATTTCACTAATCATATGACCATAATCAGATTTTATTGATTTGCTAATAACTAATCCACCTAAATCCAGTTCAACTTCACCATCAACTGTATTTCTACCTTCCGTTAAATTGATATTTTGTTTTTTAACAACCAAATGCCCAAATTCGTGTAATGATGATTTAGTTAGCCTCCCAAATGGTGTAAGAAATTCTTTGTATCTTAATTTATAATTTAATGGAAATATCATCCCGGCAGCGTCAATCGAGGTACTTACACTACTTTCCACAATTCCATTATAAACATTATTATCTTTCACATAATTTTCCTCACCAAGATCAATTATAGTCACTAAATGGTTTTTTATAATATCTAAATATTTTTCAACATTTTCAGGTGATAATATTAAACAATTAGCAAAAATACATTCTCCTACTACTTGCTTTTGTCTAGCATTTAAATCTTTGAATTTTTCTAAGCATAAAAGACGATTTATTTTTTCTTTTAATTCCATAATTTTATAATCCTCCATATTTATTTAATACTTTCTTTAATAAATGTTAGCAGATTATATCTCTGGCACAGATGTATATAAAACAAGATATTTACCACAACATTGTTTGTATTTCTTTCCGCTGCCGCAAGGCCTTTTGTATTGGGAATTTTGGCAGCTTTTGGGAGCACTTGGCGCGTTAATTCGGCACTTGGTTGCACTTGGGAGCACTCCGTAGCACTCGGCAAACCTAGCAGAACGTATCTAAAAACGTATCTAAAATTTGCCATTGTTGAAATTTTTACAATTTTTAAGTAATTCTTTATCTATGCTTATGAGAAGGCTCAGCACTTTCAAACTTTTGTTCTTCCGCTTGACTAAATTCTTGCTTTTCAATTAGTTTTTTATGTGTTGGAAATAAACCTCCACAAGCACTTGGAATTTGATGAATATCAGTGATACTTCCATCTGCTAAATAATTTGATCTTACTCTTTCTAAATTACAATCAATACCATCAGTTAATGACCAATATGATATACCATCTAGATGTACTCCCGATTCACTAATAATGCTTGATATTTCTCCAATTTTTTGATGCTTATATTCATAAACTTGTTCTAGGGTTACTTCGGGATTATTTCCAAATACTCTAGGTATTTGAGTTCTTCCTAGTGACATATCAAATTCAGTAATTTGTATATGTTTTCCTGTTCTTTCTTGCAAGGTTCTAAAATCTTCAAAGCATCTTCTAATTTTATCTTCATCTTCACCAATTGTTATATGCATTTGTGAACCTAATGTATCAATTAATCCAGGTCTTTTAGAATCAATTTCCCCTAACACCTCTAGCACTTTTTTTCTTCTTTCATCATCTTCTAAGAATGGTTCGTTATATAAGAAACTTACGCCATCAGGTTTATGTTGTAAAGCATAATCAAAAGCTGGTAGAAGTTCATCCATAGTTATACCATATTTACTTTCCCAAATATTAAAATATTCTCCATTAGCATTCTTTTCAAAACTTACTATTTCATTAAATAAATCCACTGCATTTATTACTGGTACATCTTGTCCATTAACATTAAGTCTATGATTCAAATTATAATCATTAATAAAATTAATACTTTCTTTAACATAATCTTTTATAATTTCTAATATTTCTTCTTTAGATTTTCCAACAAATAGACTTTCCATACCATCTTTTACTAACAATGAATGATATCTAACTTGTTTGCCATTTCGATATGCAAAACCTAAATCTCTTTTTGCAAAATAAAAATCAAATCTTTTATCAGGATTATTCTCATCATATAAATCATTTACTACATTATATATTCTTCCAGATCCTATTAACATACTATTAAAACTATCTAAGTTACTATTTAACAAAACCATTTCTTCATATAAATCATCTGTTTTAAGTTGATCTCTTTCTGTAGAAACAAAATGATGACTCATATCAAATATTTCTTCATAATTGGTAGGATATTTATTTTTAATAAACTCTCTTAACCAAGACATAATTTCAGGTGAATTACTTGATACTGCATTTTTGATTATATCTATATCATTTTTTTGAATGCCACAATGTCTAAGTTTATTTTCTATCTTAGTTTCTCTATCTGCATCATGAAATACCATAGTATCTTGATAACTCTTAAAAACTCTTTGCTTAAAATCATCCAAAGGTAAAGTAATCAAGTTTTCTAAATCTTCTTTGCTATAATTATGTTTTATTTGGTCACAGTGAATAATAAAGTCAATTAGTTCACCACTATCTTTACATTGTATTATAGATAATAGGTCAATTTGTTCCGCACTAAAATATCCACCAACTATATTTGTATTAACTTGTAAATTATTTACATCCATAACTATCTTCTCCTACTTATATTATACCATTAAATATAAAATATTTATTTTAAATTTACTCAATAAAATTATAAAATTCTAATTTTAGATACGTTTTGTATTCAATTTGAATTTAAAATTTAAGTGCACGTTTTACCCTTATTTTATAAGGATTTGCAAGGTTTTTATAACGTATCTAAAACGTATCTAAGAAAATGGACACTACAAAAATTACTCAAAATGTGGAATCATAGAAAAACCCGCAATCCCTTATTTTATGCGGGTTTGTGAGGTTATTTACCACAACAGTTTTTGTACTTTTTCCCGCTTCCACAAGGTGTAAGTTCTTACAACTTTTCAGCATATTTTGCAATTTTATTGTAAGAAATGCAAATTTTTTGTAAGATTTGCAACAATACTTTTTGTGAAGGTATCTAGAAAGGTATCCACATTTTGAAAAAATTACCTATTCTAAATTACGGTTTTATCTACTTCTTCCATTTTCAATTGTAGGATTTTCATGCTGTGTATAAAATTCATTAGCTGATCTAACAGCTTCAAAGGATGTATAATCTTTTCCGTCTTTTCCTTTATACATAAATTTGCGTTCCTCATCCCACATTTCTAAAATGTCTCGCATTAATTTAGCTACTTCAACACGAACATCAGCTACTAATGTTAGTCTAAAAATACTTGTTGCAAGTTGTTTCCATTTTCTTGCACCTCTTTCAGCACCATATATTTTTAAAATTTCATCTGGAACTTGGCTAAGAATTCTAGGTGATAAAGGATAAGCTTCTGGGTGTTTTGTAATATCCACTGAACCACTAAACGCACCTGCGGTTGGGTAAACTGATTTTATTGCATAATTTTGAATATTTTCAATTGCTTGTTCTAAAGAAATACTTTCATTCATAATATCATCTCCTTTCATAATTATTATACCATAATTATTATTTTTTTAGATATTCTTACTAAAAAAGTACAATAAAAAGGGTATCTAAAAGGTATCTAAAGTGGTATTTTGGTCTAAAAACACAATTTTTTTGTATCATGCAAAAAGCCCACAATCCCTTTATTTACGGGGCTTTGTGAACTCATCGACCACAACACTGCTTATATTTCTTTCCGCTGCCACATGAACTATATTTTCTAGTATTTATAGTATTTATTATATTATCATAACTATTGTTATTACTTTATTTACTAGA
>CAKONC010000007.1 GCA_934096985.1 uncultured Bacilli bacterium
AAAAAAGAACTTATGAAATATACTAAAGCAGTTATAAAACTTGCTAATAAAGTTAAATAAGTTTAATAAGCAGTACCCCCCTGCTTATTTTTTATGGGACTAGAAAGAGACTGCTGAAAAAGTATACAAAGATTACTGTAAATTATATCAGTAGTCTTTTTATTTTGATATAATAGATATATAAGGAAAGTGCTGATAACAATGCTAAAGAAAAATAATCAACTAGATTTAAATTTTAGTAAATATCTTGGACTATATGATATAATCATAAAACCAGATAATTTTTGGAAACAATTAAATGATATAGTTGATTTTTCATTTGTATATGAAGAATAAAAGGATAAATATTCATCTACAATGTTAAGAACATGTGAAGATATAATAAGAATATTTAAATACCTTTTATTAAAATCTTATTTTAAATTATCAGATAGATGTCTGGTAGAAAGAACAAAAAAAGATTTACTATTTAAATATTTTTTGGGTTATGATCCAGAAGAAACAAAGTTAATGAATCCAAGTTTATTAACTGTTTTTAGACGTGAAAGATTAAAAGATGATACCCATATTGCTCAAATGGATTATATGAAAACAGAAGAATTTAAAACTTTATATAAAGAAAGATACAAAATCGAAGCAAAAAACGCAGAATTAAAAAACAATTATAATTACGGAAAAGCTAATGCCTGTGGGAAACTAGGTATTACAATACAAGGGGCAACTACGCTCTTTTTAACCAATATGAAAAGAATAATTAAATTAAATGAATAAAAATATAGGATAATGATAGTCTGTATTTCTTTCTTTTTCATTAAATTAGCTAAAAAAAAAGATAATTAGAAGATATTTCTAAATATCAGTTTTAATTTTAAATACTTTTTCAGCAGTCTCTAATTATGCACATTGTTAATAAAGTTGTGGTAACTGATAATGATATAGAGATATTTTATAAGATATCTTAAATTTTTAAAATATTTTCTCTCCATTACACCATTGCCCCAACCAAAGACATACTGATATTTATTTTAATTGTACTAATAATATTAGATAAAGAATTAGGTAAAATTAAATACTTGTATATTTGAAATTTAGAAGCCTTAAATGATTTTAATAATTTAATCTTATTATCATCAGTTAAAATAAAACTCTGATACATATTTATAATAGTAATTATTACAGATATAAGAAGTGCCATAACAATAATTGATTTCTGATTCGCACCAGCAATAATAATTATTATTGGTCCAAGCGCTACTTTAGGTAAACTATTAAATATAGTTAAATAAGGATCAAATATTTTGGCAATATAATCATTCCACCATAATATACTAGAAACAATTAAACCAATAATTGTACCAATTACTAAACTAATCAAAGTTTCATAAACAGTAATATATATATGATTAAATAAATTATTGGTTTTATATAAATTAATTAATGTATCAACAATTCCCTTTGGTGATGATGATAAAAAAGTATTAATTAAGTTATAATCAGCAAGAATTTGCCATACCCCTAAAAAAAGTAAAACAATTAAAACTTGAAAAAAAATAATAATAGTTTTCTTTTTTTTAATTTTTTTTAAATAATCTCTATGCTCTTTACTATACATGGTAATCAATATCCTTCCATATTTTATCATAGTAGAAAGAAAACTCCTTAGCTTTTCTATTTTCAATAGGATTAGATTTATTAGTTAATTCTATATTATAAATACTTTTAATTTTGCAAGGCCTATTTGTTAAAACAACAACGCGATCGGCAATACTAATAGCTTCCGCAATATCGTGCGTTACGATAATAGCAGATTTTTTTTCATTCTTAATTATATTATAAACATCATCAGAAACAGCAAGTCTAGACTGATAATCAAGAGCACTAAAAGGTTCATCTAAAAGTAATATATCAGGATTAATAGCAAGTGTTCTAATTAAAGCAACCCTCTGCCTCATACCACCAGATAAATTAGATGGGTAACTATTAACAAAATCCTTAAGACCATAAGTTTCAAGTAATCTAAGAACATTCTTTTCATTTTCATCAGTCAAAATATTTTGAACTTTAAGACCAAGCAAACAATTTTCTTTAATAGTAAGCCAGTCAAATAAAGAATCCTCTTGAAGCATATAGCCTAATTTAATATTTTTATCTATTTCTATATTTCCATCTGATGCTTTTTCAAGGCCACTTAATATTTTAAGTATTGTTGATTTTCCACAACCACTAGGACCAACAAGTGCAACAAATTCATTTTCTTTTAAATCAAGGGAAAAATTATTAATAGCTTCAATCTCTTCATGTAAAGTATGATAAATTTTTTTAAGATTTTTGATTTTTAAAATATTTTCCATAAGATAGTCCTTTCTAATCTAGTTTATTTTATGAAGAAATATAGTATATGTTAATTACAAAAACATAGATTATTAAAAAAAATAGACATAAACAAAAAATATGTTATTCTTAATATAGAGGAGGAGTTATGAAAAAGTTAATTGTAATTTTATTTGCTGTTATAATACTTTTAACAGGATGTGAGAACAAAGAAGATAATAAGGAAAAAGATAATTTGTCAGTTTATGAATATCATTATTATAATAAAATGGCAAAATCATCAAATAATTACGTTGCTAAATACGATGAAAAAGGCAACTTTATTTCATTAGAAATAACAACAATATTTGATGAAAGAAGTACATGTCCAAATGAATTTTTCAAAGCAGAAAAATATGTAGATGTAACATATCCTGACGTAACAGCAACATGTAGTATAGTTGAAGGAAAACAAAAATTATATTATAAAATGACAAATAAATCAGTCGAAAATGGTTATTTAAAAGATGAAAACAAAGATTTTTTACTAGGTTTAAAATATGTATATCCTGATGTTGAAAACGAAAAAAAAGCTGAAGAATACTTTAATAAAGGTATTGAGATTATGAAAAGTGAAAACATCAAAGAAGATGCTCAAAACTACATAGTCATTAAAAATAAAAAAGTGCACTGGTAATAAGTAATAATTAATTTTATTACTTATTTTTATGATTATCTAAGTTTTGTCAAATTACAAAATTTATGATATTATAATCACGACAAAAAGAAATGAGTTTCCTCAATTTTTAAAAATTTTGGTAAATTAGTCTATTTGTTTTTGTATAGGCAATCGGAAGAACATAACTTGTATATAATTTTGCATAATTTGGTTTCGCATGCAATTATACACTTGTAATGGTGTTTACCTTCGGATTGTTTTTTTCTAAAAAACAAATAAATGGGATTAGTTTTATCAGAATGAGCACTTATTTGAATTAATGTTGTAACAACATTAAATAAAATAGTTCTGCCAAATTTACAACCGGTTTTAGAAATTGGCCCATGATATGCAGAAACACCAGATTGTGATGTTACTGAATCTATACCAATAAATGATATAAATTGGTATTTATTATCAAATCTTGTTATATCTCCAACTTCAGCTAAAAATAAAGCAGTAGAAAATTCACCAAAACCAGGAATAGAATTAATAATTTTAAATAGTTTCTTATCTTTCATTTCATTAATTAATTGATTTTTAATTTTATTAATTTCAGATTTATGATAGTGAATCATTTCTATTACTTGAACTAAATTTTGAACTTGTAAAGAATCAAAGGAAACAAAACATAATGAATTAGAAGCAAGTTCTTTCATTTTTAAAACTTTATTTTTAAATCTAAAAGCTTGAGTGGTTCCATTTTTTTCTTTTAAATAATTCATTAAATAATCAATTCTTCTATTAGCAAATAAAACAGGATGAGGAAAATCATGTATAAAATTTAAAGCCAAATCATCATATAAGTCATTAAAAATAAGGTTAAATTCAGGAAAAACAATTTCAATTAATTGTTTGTATCTATTCTTTAATCTAGTTTGTCCTTCAATTAAAGACCAATATTGACGAGCGAGTGAATTATAAATAAAATATTCATCATTTTTATAATAAAAAATATCAATAGTTCCTAAATAACATCTAGCAATTTTAAAACAATCTAATTTATCAGTTTTAGATTTATTTAAAGTATCTTTAAATTGTTTAACAAGTTTAGGATTAATAACTATAGTTTTTACACCTTTAGATCTGAAATAATTTTCAACTGGTAAATGATAAATAGATGTAGATTCCATGATAACAATTAAATTGTCATATTTTTTGATGGTTTTATATAAAGAATCAAACTCATCTTTTTTATGTTCAATCAACGTGGCACCAATAATAGTATTCCTTAATTCATCAATAAAACAGTAAACACTTTTACCTTTAGCAATATCAAAACTTAAAATATGTTTCATAAAAATTTCTCCTTTCTTAAATATTTCGGTTAAACCATATTCGACCACTTATATTCCTACACGCTTTATCATCCGAACTCTTTCGTTCCATTATCTTCAACCGAATTAATAAATAATCATATGGCAGACATTCATAAAATCGCACTCGAAGTGCCTGTTATAATCCGTCTTTACCGATTGCTATTTATAATAGCAAAAAACATAAAGAAATCAAATTTTTGAATTTAAATTCTTTATGTTCAATATTATACGTGTTATAATATA